>NZ_VOWY01000009.1 GCF_008014645.1 Collinsella sp. BA40 | reverse complement strand
GGTGGACGGCACTTCGGTGCATGGAAGGGGTCCTCCCGCGGGGGAGGGCCCCTTCCTTCGTTTAAGGGGGGGGGTCGGCGGGGATCCGTTGCCTATCGCGGCCGTCGTATTGCCGCCTACACGTGCCTTCATTTGTTAAATCATCGATATGCCAGATTCAGGCAAGGTAGTTCTTGATTCAGACACTCCACTCAAGTAAAGTAGACGCTGCAAGATCGACTATTATGCGCGATATTGAAGGGCGCACTTGAATCGGGAGGATGTAATTATGAATAGAAGGTCGTTTATTGAAGCTGCGGTTGCCAGCGTGGTATTGGTCGGTTCGCTGGGGCTTATTGGCTGTGGGGGTAATCCGGGTGGCGATGCTTCGCAGGGCTCGAGCCCTGGAGTTACAGCCGGCGATGACGGTGCGTTTACCGTCGGCTTTGACCAGGCATATCCTCCGTATGGCTTTGTTGGAGACGATGGCGAGTATACCGGTTTCGATTTGGAGCTCGCAGGCGAGCTTGCCGACCGTTACGGCTGGGAACTGAAGCTCGAGCCCATCGATTGGGATGCAAAAGACACATTGCTTAATTCTGGCGCCATCGACTGCATCTGGAATGGCTTCACGATGGAGGGCCGCGAGGATGACTACACCTTCTCCGAGCCGTATATGCTGAATGCCCAGGTGGTTGTCGTGCGTGCAGACAGCGGTATCGAGAGCCTCGATGACCTTGCAGGTAAAACCGTCATCACGCAGGCTGATTCCGCTGCGGAGGCCGTTCTTGCTGATGACCGATCCGACCTTGCTGCCAGCTTTGCCTCGCTAGAGACCATCGGTGAGTACAATACTGCGTTCATGCAGCTTGAGGCTGGAGCCGTCGACGCGGTTGCGTGCGATCTTTCCATCGCTCAATACCAGCTTGCGGGCAAGGATGCTTTCTTACAGCTTGATGAGGCCCTTTCAACCGAACACTACGCTGTCGGTTTTAAGAAAGGCGATGAGCAGCGCGCACAGCAGGTGACCGATACGCTGCGTGATATGACGCAGGACGGTTTCGTCCAGAAGCTGTGCGATAAGTACGCAGTCTACGGCGTGAGCTACGAGAACTGGCAGATCAAATAACGTGCCTGTTCGATAGCATGTTCGCCCTCGGCCGATGAGCGCCGAGGGCACTTTTTGTCTTTGCCCGCTTTTCGATGAGGGTTTTTGAGAGAGGTCCCCGGTATGGCAATAGCAACGATGGCTGAAATGCTCTGCGACGGCTTTATGATCAGCGTCCAGATCTTCCTATGGACGCTTGTGGGCGCGATTCCCCTTGGTATCCCGATCGCGCTTGCGCGAGTGTCTCGCTTCCGTCCGCTCTCCTGGCTGGCGCGCGCGTATATCTCGCTGATGCGCGGTACTCCGCTCATGCTCCAGATGTTCGAGGTGTACTTCGCTCCGTACTATGTCTTCGGAATCCAGCTATCGCCGGCGTCGAAGTGGCAGGCTTGTATTATCGCGTTCATTATCAACTACGCTGCGTATTTCGCGGAAATCTATCGTTCGGGCCTGCAATCGATTCCCCGGGGGCAATACGAAGCGGCCGAGGTGCTTGGCTATTCCCATGGCCAGACGTTTACTCGCATCGTTATGCCGCAGGTTGCTAAACGCATTCTTCCCGCGATGGGCAACGAGGTGATCACGTTGGTAAAGGACACTTCCCTGGCGTTCGCGATCGGGGTGGCCGAGATGTTCTCTACGGCGAAGGCCCTGGTGGCGTCGCAGCGCAGCATGATGCCGTTCGCGATGGCGGCGGCGATGTACTGGGTATTCAACATGGCGGTCGAGTTCGTTTTGGGCCGCGCGGAGAAGAAGATGGACTACTACCATGACTAACGACATCCAAACGGAGATGCGTCCCGTAGTTCGGCTTTCAAATGCTCGTAAGGCCTTTGGCGGCTCGCAGGTGTTGAAGGATATCTCGCTCGAGGTGCTGCCCGGGGAGGTGGTGGCGATCATCGGTCCTTCTGGTGGTGGCAAGTCGACGCTCCTGCGGTGCCTGACGCTGTTGGAGCGCCTCGACGGCGGCGCGTTGTCCTATAGCGCAAAAGACGGATCGGAGATCGTCGTGGCGCGTCCGGATGGCGACGACCCTGATGCTCCGGCGGTGTATGCGGATAAGCGGGAGCTTGCGCGGGCGCGCGAGCAATTCGGCCTGGTGTTTCAGAATTTCAACTTATTTCCGCACATGACGGTGATGCAGAACGTCATGGACGCGCCGTTGGTGGTGCAGAGGCGCGGGCGTGCAGAAGTGGAGGGCCAGGCTCACGAGCTGCTGTGCAAGATGGGCCTAGAAGGCTGCGAGGAGAAAGTTCCCTGCCAGCTTTCGGGCGGCCAGCAGCAGCGCGCGAGCATCGCCCGTGCCTTGGCGCTCAATCCGCGCGCGCTGTATTTCGACGAGCCGACATCGGCGCTCGATCCAGAGCTCACTGGCGAGGTCCTGCGCGTTCTGAAGCAGCTGGCGGCCGAGGATACGACGATGGTCGTGGTGACGCACGAGATGGCGTTCGCGCGCGAGGTGGCCGACCGCGTGATATTCATGGATGGCGGCGTGACCGTGGAGGAGGGCCCTGCCGAGCAGGTTATGGGGGCTCCGAGGCACGAGCGTACGCGCGCGTTCCTGGGAAGGTTCGGGGCGTAGCCGCGTCTCGCCGCGGACACGTTCATGCATTACACTTATGCGGAATGCACTTTCGTCGAAAGGGGAGCCCCGTGGAGGCTTACAAGCAGGAGTTTATCGAGTTCATGGTCGAGTCCGACGTGCTGAAGTTTGGCGACTTCACGCTGAAGAGCGGCCGCAAGTCCCCGTTCTTCATGAACGCGGGCGCCTATGTGACGGGCGAGCAGCTCATGCGTCTGGGCGAGTACTACGCCCGCGCCATCCACGATAACTTCGGCCTGGACTTCGATGTCGTCTTCGGTCCCGCGTACAAGGGCATCCCGCTGTCCGTGGTGACCGCCATCGCCATGCATAAGCTGTACGGCAAGGAGGTCCGCTACTGCTCCGACCGCAAGGAGGTCAAGGATCACGGTGCGGATAAGGGCGGCATGCTGGGTTATGAGCTCCAGGACGGCGACCGTGTGGTGATGGTCGAGGACGTGACCACCTCCGGCAAATCCATCGATGAGACGTATCCCAAGCTCATGGACGCGGCAAACGTCGAGGTCAAGGGCCTTATCGTCTCCCTGAATCGCATGGAGGTGGGCAAGGGCGGCGTGACTACCGCCCAGAAGGAGATCGAGGCGAAGTACGGCTTCCCCGTGGCGAGCATCGTGTCGATGGCCGAGGTGACCGAGCACCTGTACAACCGTGAGGTGGCGGGCCGCGTGGTGATCGACGACGCGCTCAAGGCCGCCATCGACGCGTATTACGAGCAGTACGGCGCCCGCGTCTAAGGATGTCCGGGTTTCAGCAGGTGCGCGAGGAGGCTTGTATGAAGAGGATCGTCACCGCCGCCGTCGCGGCGCTCATGCTTACGGGAAGCCTGGCGGGCTTGGCTGGCTGCGGCACCGGTCCGTCAACGGACGAGCTCATTCGCGATGACGTTGCGAGCGAGCTCGAGCTGATCGGCGAGGACGCGGCGGCGTCGACGGATGCCATCGCGGCGAATATGGGGCAGGAGCTGGACGCCCTGGGCGTTGACGCGAAGGCGTTTGCCCAGGCATACACCGAGGGCTATTCCTATTCGATCGATGCGGTCGATGTGGACGAAGAGGCCGGCACGGCTACGGCCAGGGTGTCGATGAGCTGTAAGTCGATGGCGAAGATCCTGGCCGATTTCAAAACGGCGTTTACCGACAAGGTGAACTCCTTGGATCTGAACGGTATGACGCAAGACGACCTGTACAAGCTGGGCGGCGAGACGCTCATGGACGTCGTCGCGAAAGCCGAGCCTGAAAAGAAGACGCTCGACCTCGTCTATGCAAAGGGCGAGGACGGTGAGTGGCGCGCCGATGAGAGCGCAGCCACCGAGCTGATGGACGCCCTTAAGGGCTAACGCGGACAGCGCGGTCTAAACGATGGCGAAAAGGAAAACGGCGCCGCGGCGCCGTTTTCTTGTGAGCGCGGTGCGGGACTACGCGCGATCGAGCACGATGCGGATAAGCTCTTCGGGCGTATCGACGATGTAGTCGGCATTCGCGGCTGCGAGCTCGTCGCGCCCCCGGAATCCCCAGGAGACGCCTGCGGCCCGCATGCCCGCGTTGTGGCCGCAAAGGATGTCCACGTTCGAATCGCCTACGTAGAGCGCCCTGCCGGGCTCTGCCCCGAGCTGATCCAGAACGAAGCGCGTGATAGCGGGATCGGGCTTGGGCGCGAAGCGGTCGATGCGGCCTTGGGCCAGGGCGAAGCGGTCGGAGCCGAAGAAGCGCTCGATGAGCGGGGTCGCTGCGGCGTGGTCCTTGTTCGTGAGCACGGCCAGCGTGACCCCGGAGCGGCGTAGCTCGTCGAGCATCGCTTCGATGCCCGGGTACGGTGCGGTATGGTCCTCGCTGTGTTCGGCGTAGTAAGCGCGGAACTCGGCAAGGGCGACCTCGAACATGTGCCCATCGCCCGCGTATTCGGCGGGCATGAAACGCTCGACGAGCTTGAGCATGCCGTTGCCGACCTTGTAGCGATAACGGTCGGTTGAAAACGTGGGCCAGCCGTGCAGCTCGCAGGTGTGGTTGCCTGCCTGTGCAAGATCGTCCAGGGTGTTGAGGATGGTCCCGTCTAGATCGAAGATGACGTGCGTGAAAGCCAAGGGAGCCCCTTACTGCCCGCTATGGGGCGTGTTGCATGCGGTGTGGATAAGGCGGTGCCGCGCCGACTGGTGGCTGCACCGCACGGTCGCGCGGATGCGCGCCCTTCCATCATAACGCCCGAAGGGGAGTTCTGAACTTCTGATGCGTTTGCAGCTCTAAGGGTGGGCGGCATGCGCGAATTTGGCGATACTGTGTCACCCGAATTCATGCGGCCGGCTGCCGAGGCGGGTGCCTCCGGCGGGATGCGCGCTGCGTCGCGCGCCGATGATGCGGGGGCCTGGCAACAACATCATGACGAAAAGGAGCGAGCATGCCCCAGGGCAGGCAGGATGCGTGCGCAAAGCAAGATACAACCCATCAAGGCCATAGGGAGGGCGAGCTGCCGACGTTCTACGCCATGCTGCAGCTCAGCGTACGGGACTTGAAGGCGCTTCGCGCATCGGTTGCATGCCGCCGTTGCCACGCGCTCGTGAACCTGGCGCTGGTGGTGCGCGCCGCGTTGATCGTGGCGTGCTCGGTTGCGTTCATCTCGACGTTCGGGGCGCTGTTCGGCCCGCAGAGCTCGATTCCCGCCGTGGGCATCTTCGTCTTCATCCTGTGCGTGCGCTTCGTGGGATTCAACTACGCGCCGGAGCAGAACCTGGCGGCGATGGCGGTCCTGTTCGCCGTTCTCACGGCCGTGCCGCTGCTGGGACAGCATGCAGGGCCGTTCGCCCGCTTGGTTCTCAACGGATTGGGCCTCATGCTGGTGATGGTGGTGGCCGTCGACGATCCGCGCTTCGGCAACGGCGGAACCTACGGCTTCGGGTACGCGCTCATGGTTGGCGCCGCCTACGATGCGCCCGTGGAGCCGGCACAGGTTCCCGCGCGGCTGGCGACCATGGCGCTGGGGTTCGCGCTGTGCGCCGGGGTGTACTGGCGCTGTCGCAACCGCACGGCCGAGGCGCAGGAAGCCTGCGCCGCGGGCGCCGAGTTCCGGTATAGGACGATCGGAACGGCGCTGCGCGAGGTCTCGCTGCGCAACGAGAAGACGCGCTATCACATTCGAGCGGCGCTGGGCATCTCGCTGGCGTTTTTCGCGGGCGACGTGCTGGGCGTGAAGCGCTTGATGTGGATGGGCCTCGTGGGGTCGAGCCTGCTGACCCCGCACGGCACGGGCGTGCGCGACCGCATCTGGTGGCGCGTTGGCTTCAGCGCAGTGGGCGTCGGCCTGTTCTGCGTGGTTTACCCGGCGGCTCCGCCGCTGATCCAGGCCGTGTTCGGCATGGTGATTGGCATGTGCTGCGGACTTTCGGGCAAGTACCATTGGACCCAGGCGTTCAACACGATGGGCGCCATGTTGCTGGGCCAGACGATGTTCGGCATGGGCGGGGCGGCGTTCTGGCGTATCGCGGACAGCGTGATCGCGGGAGCCGTCGTTGCGGTGTTCTCGTTCGCGTTCAACCGCGGTATGAACCGGCTGGCCATCGACGCGGATGCGGCGTAGGGGCACATCGGAAGGATGGCGGGGCCAAGGGGCGGGGGCGCCTTCCCGGGTTGGACTGGAGGTCCGCCTGGGAAGGCGCCCCCGCGTTTTCAGGTACGTCTAGCGCGCCTGATGAGGGGCTAGCAGATACGAGGAAGCTGCGGTCCCACGAGCGTGTCGAGGATTCGCGTCGCGCCCCAGCTGCATCGGACGCGAACCAGGGGGCGCCCGGCCGGGGCGGAGCCGGTCGACCCCGTTCCCGCCTCGCGGATTTCGCCGATGATGGCCGCGTACTCGCCGTAGCGGTTGGCGCGCATGGCGGCCAGCGCGGCCTCGGCTTCGCGCGCGGGGACCACGGCCACCATCTTGCCTTCGTTTGCGACGTGCAGCACGTCGTAGCCAAGTAGGTCGCAGGCGCCGCGCACGACCGGCCGTACGGGCAGGGCGTCTTCGTCGACGACGATATCGACGCACGATGCTTCGGCGAACTCGTTGAGCGTGCTCGCGAGGCCGCCGCGCGTGGGATCGCGGAAACAGCGCGTATGCGGTGCGGCGGCGAGGACGTCGGCCACGAGGCGGTTGAGCGGCGCCGCGTCGGATTCGACGGGAGCCGAGAAGGCGAGTCCCTCGCGCTGGCTCACGACGGCGATGCCGTGGTCGCCCAGGGTGCCGCTGACTAAGACGAGGTCGCCGGGGCGGCAACGCGAGCCCGAGAGCTCGACGCCAGCGGGGAGCTCGCCGACGCCGGCGGTGTTGATGTAGATGCCGTCGGCGCCGCCGCGCTCGACGACCTTGGTGTCGCCGGTGACGATGCGGACGCCGGCCTCGCGCGCGGTCTGCATCATGGCGTGCGCGATGGCGCGCAGATCGTCGAGGGGAAATCCCTCCTCTAGGATGAAGCCGCAGGAAAGGTAGCGCACGCGCGCTCCCGAGGTCGCGACGTCGTTGACGGTGCCGCATACGGCCAGGCGGCCGATGTTGCCGCCGGGGAAGAACGCGGGCGCGACCACGAAGCTGTCGGTCGACATCGCGATGCGCCCGGTGCAGGCGAACGGCGCCACGCCGGCATCGTCGCCCGCATGGAGCTCGGGTGCATCGAATTCGGCAAGAAAGACCTCATCGATAAGACGTTTCATCAGCCGGCCGCCCGACCCGTGGCCGAGCTGGACGGTGCGGGGCGCGGTGCCGCCGCGGGATGCGTGGGACATGGGTGGCTCCTTTCGAAGGGGGCGGCGTATCGGGCGGTACGGCTGGACCGCCCAAGAGCTGTGATGGGCGTGCGCCGGGCGCAGCCGGGTTCCGGCTCCTATGGTTCACGGAAGCGGTGGGCGGCGGCGCAGCTGCCCTCGCTGGAGACCATGCAGGGACCGATGGGGTGCTCCGGCGTGCAGGAGCGGCCGAAGAGGGGGCAGGAGCCGGGGGGGAATCGCGCCGCGCAGCACGTCGCCGCAGCGGCAGCCGGGAGCGGTGCGCGCGGGTTCCGCTTCGATG
Organism: Collinsella sp. BA40; assembly: GCF_008014645.1. Taxonomy (GTDB): domain Bacteria; phylum Actinomycetota; class Coriobacteriia; order Coriobacteriales; family Coriobacteriaceae; genus Collinsella. The sequence continues at coordinate 35,962 of NZ_VOWY01000009.1, read as the reverse complement.
TCGAATCGCTGCTGCGCGTCGAGGTCGGCGTAGGCCGATCGGATTCGCAGGCCCGAGGCGGAGACGGTCCCCAGTCCGCGCCAGACCGCGTCGACGGGCTCGAAGACCTGGTCGACCAGTTGGCGCGCCACGGGGTTGCCCCGGGGTGCGACGACGCGGCGGTAGGCGTTCTCGATGGCGGGCGCTTCGGCCGCCACCATGCGGATGAGCGTCGCGATGCCCTCCAAGATATCGACCGGCTCGAATCCGGTGACGACGCCCGGCGTGTGGAACTCGCGCGGTAGGAAGCCGAACGGATCGATGCCGGTGATGGCGGCGACATGGCCGGGCAGGATGAAGCCGTCGATGCGCGTGTCGGGATCGCGGGCGATCGCGCGGAGCGCGGGAGGCGTCGTCTTGTGGGAGCAGAGGACCGAGAAGTTCTCGAGCCCGCGCTCGCGGGCCCGAAGAATGGTGGCGGCGACGGCTGGCGCGGTGGTTTCGAAGCCCACGGCCGCGAACGCCACCTGGCGATGCGGAAGGGAGCGGGCGAGCGCGAGGGCGTCGAGCGGCGAGTAGACGACGCGCACATCGCAGCCGTCTGCCTTGCAGCGCGCGAGCGTGGTGCTGGACCCGGGGACGCGCATCAGGTCGCCGAAGGTGGCGAGCGTGACGCCATCGACTCGCGCGAGGGCGATGGCGTTGTCGAGGTTGTGGTTCGGGGTGACGCAGACCGGGCAGCCCGGCCCGGAGAGCAGGTGCACGCCCGGGGGCATGACGGAGCGGAACCCGTAGCGGCCGATATTCATCGTGTGGGTACCGCAGACCTCCATGAGGGTGATGGTCCGGTCTTCGGCGAGCCGGCCGATGGCGTCGATGAGCCGGCGGGCGAGGACGGGGTCGCGGTGGGCGCCGGGGTCGATGCCGCTCATGCGCCGAAACCCGTCGGCGCTGGTGCTTCGGGTGCGTGTTCGCCCAGGAAGTCGGACAGGTCGCGTAGGAGCTGTAGGGTCTCTTCGGCTTGATCGGGTTCGATCACCTGGATGGCGAAGCCCGTGTGGACGAGGACGTAATCGCCCGCGCGCGCGGCGGGAACCAGCCGTAGCGAGACGTCGCGCCGAACGCCGAGGGTGTCGACGACGGCGTTCTCCCCGGCTTGTACGCACACGACCTTACCGGGAACTGCCAGACACATAAGACCACCAATCGAGACGGGCGCCGTCGGCACGGGCGGCGTGGTTGCATGAACGTGCCCGATGCTAGTCCGTCTGCTCGAGGGGAGCTATGACAAGGGTTCACATGGGCCGCTGGCGAGGCGTGCCCGCGCGACCGCAGCCTGCCCGTAGGCGAGGCCGCCGTCGTTGACGGGGGCGGCGTGCGGGACAAGCGCGGTGAGGTTGCGAGCCGCGAGGCCGGTGCATACGGCGTCCAGGATGAGTCGGTTCATGAAGACCCCGCCGCCTAGGGCGACGTCGTGCACCCGCGTTCGACCACCAACCTGGCGTGCCGCCTCGCAGGCCGCATGGGCGAGCGCCCGGTGGAAGGCCAGGGCGAGGATGTCGACGTCCGCGCCCGCTGCGCGTGCATCGAGCAGTCCGCGCAGGGTCGGTGCCGGGTCGAGTACCAGGCGTGTCGATACAGGGCGCTCTCCAACGATGATTTGATTGCGGCGGGTGCTGCCTGTGTCCGCGCGCGCCGTATGCCACGCGAGCCCAAACGGCGGCAGGTCGAGGGGATGCGCTGCGGCGTCGGAGCGCCAAGCGCGCCAGGCGGCCGCTTCGAGCGCGCAGGCGGGCTCGCCCTCGTAGGTGGCATCCTCGCAGATGCCGAGCAGTGCCGAGACGGCGTCGAGCAGGCGGCCCGCGCTGGAGGTGAGGGGGCTGTTGACGCTTCGTTCCACCATGCGGAGGATGACGGCGCACGCATCGGGGCCAAGGCGATCGAGGAGGCCGGCGGCCCCGGGGTGATTGAGCAGGCCGTGGGTGTGGAGCAGCGCGACCGCGTTGCGGCGCGGGTCGCGCACGGCGGCGGCCCCGCCGGGTAGGCGCCAGGGGGCGAGCGATCCCATGCGGGCGTAGCCGTCGGTCGTGGCGAGGAGGACCTCGCCGCCCCAGATGGCGCCGTCGGTGCCCGCGCCCGTTCCGTCGAAGGCGAGTCCGACCGCGCGTACCACGTCTGGGTGCTCGGCTAGCACCGCGGCTATATGAGCGTGATGGTGCTGCACCTCCACCAGGGGCGCTCCCGTCGCGCGAGCCTGCTCGCGAGCCCACTGGCTGGCGGAATAGCTGGGATGCAGGTCGCATGCGAGCGCTCGCGGGCGCAGGTCGAAGAGCTCCTCCAGATGCATCCGAGCTCCGTGCCAGGCGTCGAGCGCGCCGCAGCCGTCCACGTTGCCGATGTGCGGGGAGAGGAAGCACGCGGCCGTCCCGTCGGGGCGTTCGCGGGTGAGCGCGAGGACCGCTTTCTGTTGGCCGCCGCAGGCGAGGATGGCCGGCAGCGGAGCGGGTGCGCCTGCAAAGGCGGCATCGGGGGCGGCGAGCGGCAGGGGTAGCGGGGCATATCCGCGTGCACGGCGCACGAGCAGGGGGCCGTCGGCGCGGGCGCGGGCCACGGAGTCGTCGGCGCGGACGAGGACGGCGCGGTCATTGCCCATGAGGGCGTCGGCCATGCCCGTGGAGACCAGATGCTCCCAGGCCGATTCGTCGTCGATCTCGATGGGCTCGGAGCCCGCGTTGCCGCTTGTCATGACGAGTGCATCGATACCGCGTCGATGGCAGGCGGCGAGCAGGAGCTGTTGCAGCGGGGTACAGGGAAGCATGACGCCCAGTTCGAGCAGGCCGGGGGCGACCGAGGGCGCGAGCGCGGCGCGCGGGTCGGCGATGGGCGCGCGGGGCAGCAGGACGATGGGACGTGCGGGCGCGCCGAGCAGCCTCGCGGCTGCATCGTCGACGCGGCAGAGTCGTCGCGCGCCGTCGAGGTGCGCGACCATGATGGCGAACGGCTTGCGCGGCCGACGTTTGCGCAGGCGCAGGGCGCGCACGGCCTCGTCGTCTGCGGCGTTGCAGGCCAGGTGGAAGCCGCCGAGCCCCTTGATGGCCATGACGCGCCCGTCGGCGAGCAGGTCGCAGCAGCGCTCGATGATGGCATCGCTCGCTGCGCGGTCGCTGCCGAGCAGCGTGTCGGTTTTGCCCGCTTCGCGCCAGGTAAGGTGCGGACCGCAGGCGAAGCATGCGTCGGGCTGCGCGTGGAAGCGGCGGTCGGCGGGGTCCGCGTACTCGGCGGCGCAGACGGTGCACAGGGGAAACGGCGCCATGGAGGTCGCGGCGCGGTCGTAGGGCAGCGCCCGCGTGATCGTGAATCGCGGTCCGCAGTTGGTGCAGTTGATGAAGGGGTAGTGGAAGCGCCTGTCGTGCTCGTCGAACAGCTCGTTCAAGCAGTCGTCGCAGATGGCGATGTCCGGCGAGACGAGGGTGGAGCGCTGCGTCTCCACGGTGGACGCGAGGATGGAGAAGCCGTGCCCGCCCGTCGCGGCGCACCGCGTTTCGGCGGACATCCCATCGAGGGCGGAGACCTCCACGTTCTCGATGCGGGCGGCGGCGGGCGCATGGGCGCGCAGCGCGCGGATGAATGACGCGAGGGCGTCGGCGGTGCCCTGCGCCTCGATGTGCACGCCGTCCCCGGCGTTGCGCACCCAGCCCGCGATATCGTGCGCGACCGCTTCTCGATAGACGAACGGGCGCATGCCGACGCCTTGGACGATGCCGGTTACATGGATGTGCACGTGAGGCATGACTGCTCCTAGCTGCGGCGCATGCGGCGGCGCGCCCGTCTTGGCTGCGCGTCGCGGGCGGGCGGATTCACGCGCGGATGGGCGCGTGCTCGATGGGATTGCGAGATGGGGCGCTACAGGTCGAGGCTCTGGTCCGTGGCGGCGCAGGTGAGCTCGCCGTGATGGACGCCGCGCAGGCCGAGGAGGCGGTCGGCGAGCTCGTACACGCGCTCGCCACGGCCTTTGAGGGCCAAGATCTCGAGGCAGTTGTGGTGGTCGAGGTGCACGTGCATGGTCGAGACGATCTCGAGGGCGTAGTCGTGCTGCACCTCGTCGAGGCGGCGCGTGAGGTCGCCGGTATGGTGGTCGTAGATCATCGTGAGCGAACCGATCACCTCGGCGTCGGGCGTGCGCTCGTCCTCTTTGACGAGGGAGGCTCGGATGAGGTCGCGGATGGCTTCGGAGCGGTTGGCCGCGTCGCCGCGCCGCGCGATCTGCGCATCGAATGCGCGTAGCAGGTCTTCGGGCACGGCTATGGAGAAGCGGGTGAGCTCGCTGGAGCCGGAGTTGTTCGGGGCCATGGCGCTACACCAGCTTCACGGTGCCGACGGCGTTGTGGTCGGCCTCGATGGCGTCCTCGTATCCCTGCAGGCCGGCGCGGGCCTCGTCCAGAGCGCGCGCGGCGTCTTCGAGCTTGCTGCCGATGCGCTCCATGCCGTAGGCGTCGACCGCGTCGAGCAACCGGCGACTCCATGTGCAGGCGAGCTCGATCGCCTCGTCCACCTGCTTCACGCTTGCTTCGAGCTGACTCGTGTTCATGCCCACGTCGTGCATGGCGCCTCCTTGGCCGTCGGGTTCAGATGAGCGTAAGTGTACCCCTCTTGCGAGCGGCGGGGTGGAGCATCGGGTACGGTGGGCCGCCCGCGGCGTCGTGCGGACATGAAAAACCCCGGCGCCCGAAGGGAGGGCGCCGGGGTGGAGGGAAGGCGGATACCGTGCGCCGCGCGGCTGCGCGGCGGGAATCTTATAGGTGGCTTTCGAGCTCGGCGAGGAGCTTGGCCTTGGGCATGGCGCCCACGGTACGGGCGATCTCCTGCCCGCCCTTGAGCATGACGAGCGTGGGGATGGACATGACCCCGTACTTCATGGCGAGATCCTGGTTCTCGTCTACGTTGCACTTGGCAACCTTGAGCTTGCCCTCGAGCTCGCCGGCGACTTCGTCGACGATGGGGGAGAGGGTGCGGCAGGGGCCGCACCAGGGCGCCCAGAAATCGACGAGCACGGGAAGCTCTTCGTCGAGCAGGCTATTGAAATTGGCCATGGTGACCTCGGTTACGTGTGCCATGGGATCCTCCGTTTGAACAGGGCGGCTGCTGCGCCGCCGCGGTGGCTTGTCTTCTCGAAGAGCGTTATACCCAAGATGCGCGGGGCGTTGCACCGGGGTTGGTGACATTGTCACGGAGGCGCGGGTAGAATGATGGGCGTTGGCAACCGTTGGCGATGGGGTGACGCGCATGACCGTATCGGGTTCTCAGAGGAAGGCCGCGCTCGCGGCGCAGGCGCGCGAGGAGCTCGACGCCCTCGCGGCGCGCGGCGTATGGATGGCGGGCAACGGCTATTCGTCCGTCGTGCTGGTGAAGGGCGAGCTCAACGAGGGCGAGCGCGCCGGCGCCGAGCTGCTGTCCGGCCGCGATGGCGACGGCCTGCGCGCGGCGCTGTCCCGCCAGGGTTTCGCGCCCGAGGACTTCTGCGGCCTGGCCGCCGTCCCGAGCCCCGGGTCCGAGCCGACGGCGGATGCCGCCCGCGGCGGCGACGGCGTGCTTCCGGTGGAGCTGTTCCGCGAGGCGCTCGAGGCGCTCGATCCCGAGGCGGTGATCCTGCTGGACACCACGGCGATCGGCCTCATGCGCGAGGCGTACGCCGACGCGCTGGCGGCGATCGAGGATTTCGATACCGCCATGCTCACGCCCGGGCGCATCGCGCCGGTGCTGGGCCGTCGCGTGCTGCCGCTCGACGGCTTCGAGGCCGCGTTGGGAAATCCCGAGGACAAGCGCCGCATGTGGCATTATCTCCAGCGGCTCAAACCCGCCGCCGCGCCGTACTAGGGACGCCCGCCCGTATTCTTCGTGAGCCGCGTCACCTGTCTTGTCAGCTGTAAAGACTGGTGCCATACTTTCCCCAACATAAACGGGCGCGCTGTGCCGCGGCGCGCCGCAGGGAAGAGGGAACGTATGACCCAGCAAAAAACCTTGGAAATCTGCGAGCGCATCGCTCGGCTGAAGCAGGAGCGCGACGCGGTGATCCTGGCGCACTACTATGTGGACCCCGCGGTGCAGGCTGCAGCGGATTACGTGGGCGATTCGTTCTACCTCGCAAAGCTCGCCGTCTCGCTCCCCCAGCAGGTCATCGTGTTGTGCGGCGTGGAGTTCATGGGCGAGAGCGTGAAGCTGCTCAACCCCGCCAAGACGGTCCTGCTGCCCGAGCCGCTCGCCGACTGCCCCATGGCGCACATGGTGGAGCGGGCGACGGTCGAGGCGGCGCGCGCGGAATACGGAGACGACCTGGCGGTTGCCTGCTACGTCAACTCCACCGTGGAGATCAAGTCGTGGAGCGACGTTTGCGTGACCTCGTCGAACGCCGTGAAGATCGTGTCCGAGTTGCCGCAGCGCCACGTGCTGTTCATCCCCGATCGCAATCTGGGCCGCTATGTGGCCGAGCAGGTCCCCGGCAAGCACATCATCTTGAATAAGGGCTACTGCCCGCGGCACGAGGACGTCTCGCTGGACGAGCTGCTTGCACTGAAGGCCGAGCATCCGCATGCCGAGGTGCTGGCACACCCCGAGTGCACCGCCGCGGTGCTCGAGCAGGCGAGCTACATCGGCGCGACCTCGGGCATCATCGCCCGCGCCGAGGCGAGCGAGGCCGAGGAGTTCATCGTGGTCACCGTGCGCGGCGTGCTGCACGAGCTCGAGCGCCGCTGCCCCGGGAAGCGCTTCTTCTTCACCAAGACGCCGCCCACGTGCCGCGATATGGATATGGTCACCCTCGAGAAGGTGGCGGCGTGCTTGGAGACGGGCTCGGGCGAGGTGGCGGTGGACGCCGCTGCGGCTCCGCAAGCCAAGCTCACGCTCGACCGCATGCTCGAATACGCGGCGCGCTAGGAGGCTCGAATGGATGCGACGGAACGCATGGATCGGGGCACGGCTCCGGCAAGCGCCGGCGGATACCGGGATCTGACATGCGACGTGGTGATCGCGGGCTGCGGGGTGGCGGGCCTGTACGCCGCCCTCAGCCTGCCGGCCGATTGCAACGTGGTGATGTTGTCGAAGGGCGCCGTGGAGGAATGCGATTCCATGCTGGCGCAGGGAGGCATCTGCGTGCTGCCCGAGGCTGGCGACTACGACTCGTTTTTCGAGGACACGCTGCGCGCGGGACACTACGAGAACCGCCGGGAGAGCGTGGATATCATGATCCGCTCGTCGCGCGCGGTCATCAACGACCTCGTGGCGCTGGGCGTGGCGTTCAACCGCGAGGCCGACGGCGGCCTGGCGTTTACGCGCGAGGGCGCGCATGCCCGCCCGCGCATCGTGTTCCACCAGGATGTTACGGGCGAGGCCATCACCACGGCGTTGCTGGCGCAGGTGCGCCGGCTCGGCAACGTGCGCATCCTGGAGCACGCGGCCATGGTGGACCTGCTGGTCGAGGACGGTGCGTGCGCCGGCGTGCGCGTGCGCGCGGTGAGCGAGGCCGAGTCGGAGCGGACCGTGGACGAGCTGCTGGTAGGCGAAGCCGGCGCGTGCACCTTCGACGTGCGCGCGGGCGCCACGATCCTGGCGACGGGCGGCATAGGCGGCGTGTACCAGCATTCGACCAACTTCCCGCAGCTCACGGGTGACGCCATCTACCTGTCGTCGAAATACGGCATCGAGAACGAGCACCTCGATTACGTGCAGATCCATCCCACGGGCCTGTATTCGCCCGAGCCCGGGCGGGCGTTCCTCATCTCGGAGAGCTGCCGCGGCGAGGGCGCGATCCTGCTCAACCATGCAGGCGAGCGCTTTACCGATGAGCTGCAGCCGCGCGACGTGGTGGCCGCGGCCATGCGCGAGGAGATGCGCGCCGAGGGCGTCGATCACGAGTGGCTGTCCTTCGCCCCGGTCGATCCCGAGGTCGTGCGCGACCACTTCGCCAATATTCGCCAGCGCTGCTTGGACGAGGGGCGCGACATCCTGGAAGAGCCCATCCCCGTGGTGCCCACCCAGCACTACTTCATGGGCGGTATCCACGTGGACCGCGATTCGGCCACGAGCATGCCGCGGCTGTATGCGGCGGGAGAGACGAGCTGCAACGGCGTGCACGGCGCCAACCGCCTGGCGAGTAACAGCTTGCTGGAGGCGCTGGTGTTCGCGGCGCGGGCCGCGCATCGGATCGCCACGGGCGAGTCGCTTGCGGTGCCCGCGGTGGGCGAGCCGGCGCTCGACGGCGTGCATCGGCGCGGCGGCGCGTATGAAAGCGCGATGGACGTGCTTTGCGGCGCGAGCGGGTGCGTCGCCGCGCGCGGCTAACGGGTTCCGCGCGGCCGTGGATGCCGAGCGGGGGCAAGCGAGTATGGGATCAGTTGGGGCGTTGAGGAGCGAGTATGAACCCTATCACCATGAATCTAGTCGTTGACGAGGCGATTCGCCGGGCGTTGCAAGAAGACATCACGAGCGAGGACATCAGCACGATGTCCGTGTGCCCCGAGGCGCGTCCCGCCGAGGTGCAGCTCATAGCCAAGCAGGAGGGCGTGATCGCGGGCCTGGGCGTCTTCGAGCGGGCGTTTACCCTGCTCGACCCGGCCACGCGAATCGAGGCACGTGTAGCCGACGGCGACCGCGTGGAGCCCGGGCAGCTGCTCGCCATGGTGTACGGCGATGCGCGCGTGCTGCTGTCGGGCGAGCGGGTGGCGCTCAATTATCTGCAGCGTATGAGCGGCGTGGCCACGTATACGCGTCGAATGGCCGATGTGCTCGAGGGCACGGGGACGCTGCTTGCCGACACGCGCAAGACCACGCCGGGGATGCGCATCTTCGAGAAGGAGGCCGTGCGGCTGGGCGGCGGCGCCAACCACCGGTACAACCTGTCGAGCGCGGTCATGCTGAAGGACAACCATATCGACGCGGCGGGCGGCATCGCCGCCGCGGTTGCGGGCGCTCGCGCGCGCGCTTCGTTTACCTGCACCGTCGAGGTCGAGTGCGAGACGCTCGAGATGGTGCGCGAGGCGCTCGATGCGGGTGCCGACATCATCATGCTGGACAACATGGGTCGCGACCAGATGGCCGAGGCGATCGAGGTGATCGACGGGCGCGCCCTGGTGGAGGCATCGGGCAACGTTGACCTGGAGCGCATTCGCGAGCTGGCCGACTTGGGCGTAGACGTGATCTCGTCCGGCGCGCTCACGCATTCAGCTGGGATTCTGGACCTGTCGCTCAAACACCTGCGGATGCTGGACGAGGGTGCGCAGGGGGACGGGCGATGACGGTGCACGCCGCCGCCGGTGACGCCGCGACGGGCCCGGGCCGGAGCGCACCCGCGCCGATGCCGGGTCGCGAGCGTCGTGCCGCGCTGATCGGCGAGCTGCAAGGTGCGAGCGCCCCGGTGTCGGGTAGCGCGCTGGCACGGTCGCTTGGCGTGAGCCGCCAGGTTATCGTGCAGGATATCGCCCTGTTGCGCGCGAACGGGCATGACGTGGTGGCTACGGCGCGGGGTTACGTGCTGCGCGCCGGCGCGCGCGAAGAGCTGCCGACGCGCCTGGTGAAGGTGCACCATACGGTGGACGAGGTTGCAGACGAGCTCAACACCATCGTGGACTTGGGTGGAGTCGTGACGAACGTGCTGGTCAACCATCGCGTATATGGCAAGATCACGGCCGACTTGGACATCAAGAGCAGGCGGGATGTGGCTCGCTACGTATCCGATATCGCCGCGGGAAAGAGTTTTCCGCTTATGACGGTGACAAGCGGCTACCACTTTCACCGTATCGCGGCCGAGTCCGAGGAGGCCCTCGACGAGATCGAGCTGCAGCTGGCCGAGCGCGGCTACCTGGCCGAGGTCATGCCGTACGAGGACGATCTAGAGTAGGCGCTGCGTCTGGGGCATCTGCGTCGTGCGTCCCCGACCGTCTATGGCGAAGCAACCGCCGGGGAAAGGTGGCCGTCGGGGAAGGCTGGCGACGAGTAAAGCGGGCGCCGGGGAAGGCTGGCGGCGGGAAGGCGGTTGCCGGGAAGGGCGGGCGCCGGGGAAGGTGGCCGTCGAGTAAAGAAAAAGCCACTCGAGCCGTTTGAGCTCGAGTGGCTTTCTTTTTGAGTATGCGCGGGCGCTTACTCGTCAACGATCTCGGTGATCGCGCCGGCGGGGCAGGCGTCCTGGCAGGCGCCGCAGGCCACGCAGGAGTCCTCGTCGGCCACGGTGGCGACGTCGTTCAGCTCGAGAACGCCAGCGGGGCAGGCGTCAACGCAAACGCCACAAGCGATGCACTCGTCGGCATCAATTACGGGATGAGCCATGGTAGTTTCCTCTCTGTTGTGCCCGATGCGAATAGGCGAATGAGCATCGGGTGTTCGGCAAAAATATACCGTGCCGCCCATGGTTTGCAACCCTTTGGTCGCTGTTTTACATGCCATTCGCCGAGTAAGCCTCGGTTGACGGCCAGATACGTCCGCGCTATCGCGTCCCGTACGGTAAAAGTCGTGAGACACCGCGAGGCGCACGGCGGCCGCGGCGCGTTCGATCGTGCCCCAGCTGCAGCGCGTCCGATCGTGCCCCAGCTGCAGCGCGTCTGTCGGGAGGTTTTTAGCGAAGGGGAGCCGTTGCCGCGCATTCCTGACGTTTGGGAAAACGGCCGCGCGCCTCCAGGGAGGTTTTAGTTCGATGCGGGCTGGATGGCGTGGATTTGTGACGGTAGGTGCCTTCGCCCGCGAAATCCTGACTCGGGCAAAGGCGACGAGGCCCCTAGGCGAGAGAAAAGCGCGGGGTTGTTGTGCTTGCGGGAGGAAAACGGCGTGCAGCCTGGTTTGTTCGCTGATGTATGACGGCAAGGGGGATTGCATCGAGGCGTGCTGGGAGCTTTTCTGCTGGGCGGGCATTTCTGCACCGTTTTCCGACTATGCCGCGGGGCGCCGACAAAGACCGCGGCGCATGGCCCACGAGGGCACGGTCCGTTCGGGCGCGGCTCGTTTGAGCGCGCGGCCCGCTGGGGAGCCGCCCGTTCGAGCGCGGCCCGCCACCGCGCGGCCCGCTGGGGAGCCGCCTGTTCGAGCACGGTCCGCTCGGGAGCCGCCTGTTCGGGCGTGGTTCGCTCGGGAACCGCCTGTTCGGGCGCGACCCGTTTGAGCGCGGTCCGCTCGGGAGTCGCCTGTTCGGGCGCGGCCCGTTTGAGCGCCGTCCGCTATGGACGCATCGCTTCGGTGTTCGAAACCAGAAGCCGCCGCGATCGCTGGCACGCGGCGGCAGTGCGGACGAAAGAAATGATATTGCAGTGAATATTTGGGTGGATGAGCTCGCAGTCAACGGAGATGGGTCGCATGATCACGGTGCTTGCCAGGGGTGTTAGCGGCACTCGGGCAAGAGGTCACTCCTTTCGGAGCTTTTTGTTAGCAAGAATACGATGGCCATCCATTTCGTGCCGTATCGTGCGCCTTCACCGAGAAGGGGGTCGATATGCGGATGACGGAACGGGAGCGGGCGCTCGAGGAGCGGTTTGAGGAAGCCGAGCGGATGGGGTTGTTGCTGTGGCCCGAATCCAACGCGGAGTTGAAGGCGCTGTCGCGGCGTGTTCAATCCGGCCGAGTGGTGCGTCCGTGGACGGGGATGTACGCGCGGGAGGGTTTTTGGGAAACAATGGACGGCCAGGAGCGCAAAAGGGCGGTCTGCATTCTTAAGACGAGAGCGCTTATGTGGCCGGGCACCGTGTATTGCGGGGTGTCGGCGGCGGTGCTGCACGGCTTGTGGGTCTCTCATGCGCTGCTTGGCCAGATTCATATTCTTTCGGCTCGAACCCGGGGGGGCGGATCGGTTGGTTTTTCAGGTCGGCGCGCTGCCGCCGAGGACGGGGATGCCGATGCTGCACGTACGGTGTTTCGTGCCGCCGTGGCCGGTCAAACGGTAGAGGTGCAGGGCTGCCGTGCAACCGATATCGTCAGCACGTTGATAGATTGCGCGATACGATTGCCGTTGCATGAGGCGCTGCCGCTGTTTGACTGCGCGCTGCGGTACCGCCTTGTCGAGAAGGACGAGCTGTTGCGGTTCCTCAATCGGTGCAATTTCAGGGGGATTCGGGCAGAGCGGGCATTTCAGGCGATCGCGTATGCGGACGGCAGGTCGGAAAATGGCGGCGAGTCCCTGGTAAGGGGGCTCATTTACGAGTTGGGATACATGCCTCCGCACGAGCTGCAGATGGAGCTGGAAGACCCAATCGACGAGGGGCAGACGATGCGGGCCGACCAGTTTTGGGATTTGCCGGAAGGCGGGGTGGTTGGTGAAGTCGACGGGTTGGGCAAGTACCGTGAAGGTGCGTTGCAGGAGCTGGTTAAAGAGCGGCGGCGTGAATCGCACATCGCGGCGCTCGGCTATCGCGTGATGAGGATTCAATTTGCGCGTGTATTTGAACCTGGTTATTTGGAGGGATTGCTGAAAGCGTTCGGCATTCCGCGGCGAGAAGGCGATGTGTTGGACGCGGGATCCCGGTCGGTCGAGTAGCGGGCTGCGAACGTGAGGACGCCTTGCTGGGAGGTTTTTCGCGCGAAGGCGATTTCGGCGCGAATTCCTGACGGGAGGGGTCCGGTCGCCTGGCCTGCCGGGAGGTTTTCGGATGGGATTGCCTTCCTGCGCGGATTCCTGACGTTTGGGATCCGGCCGCCTGGTCTGCCGGGAGGATTTGGGGTGAGACGGCCCGTCTGCGCGGATTCCTGACGGCAGCGGGTTTCGCCCGCGGTTTCCTGTCGCGTGGAGGCACTTCGGGGCCGCGCTGGCGGGAGGAAAGCGCGGGATGTCTTGGCTCCCGGGAGGAATGCCGCGAACGGTGGGGCTGCGGCGCGGGTTCCTGACGGGAGGGGCCCGGTCGACTGGCCTGCCGGGAGGATTTGGGACGAGACGGCCCGTCTGCGCGGATTCCTGACGGAAAAAATGCTGCCGCGCCTGCCGGGAGGTTTTCGGATGGGAGTGCCCGTCTGCGCGGATTCCTGACGGCGGGTGCTTAGCGGCGCAGGGCCGTCCGTGCTGCCGGTTCGAGCAGCTGAAAGGCCCTATCGCGGGACACTCAGCTTCCCTGCTGCTGTGGAAGTTAAGAAATCTTATATGGAATGACTTAGATTTTGTATAACAGAGCCAATAAGGGGATATAGTACAAACCGAAAGAAAAAACGCGGCGCGCTTCCCAGCGACTCACGGAGCGCCCGCACCGCAGAAGGGAAGTCAATCATGAGCAAGATTCTTGGTATTGACCTTGGTACTACTAACTCCGCCATGGCAGTCCTGGAGGGTGGCACCCCCACCACCATCGTGAACGCCGAGGGCGACCGCACCACCCCGTCCGTCGTGGGCTTCCGCGCCGACGGCGACCGTATCGTGGGCAAGGCCGCTAAGAACCAGGCCGTCACCAACCCCACCAACACCGTCTTCTCCATCAAGCGCTTCATGGGCCGCAAGTTCTCCGAGGTCAAGGATGAGCTCAAGACCGTGCCGTACGAGGTGAAGGAGGGCGCCAACGGCCGTTGCGTCGTCATGATCGAGGGCAAGGAGTACACGCCCGAGCAGATCAGCGCCATGACCCTGGCCAAGATGAAGGAGGACGCCGAGAAGTATCTGGGCGAGACCATCTCCGACGCCGTCATCACCGTCCCGGCCTACTTCAACGACGCCCAGCGCCAGGCCACCAAGGACGCCGGCCGCATCGCCGGCCTCAACGTCAAGCGCATCGTCAACGAGCCCACGGCCTCTGCGCTCGCATACGGCCTCGACAAGCAGGACAAGGAGCAGAAGGTCCTCGTCTTCGACCTCGGTGGCGGCACCTTCGACGTCTCGCTGCTCGACCTCGCCGACGGCGTGTTCGAGGTTCTGGCCACCAACGGCGACAACCACCTGGGCGGTGACGACTGGGATCAGCGCGTCATCGACTGGATGGCCGACAAGTTCAAGGCCGACCAGGGCGTCGACCTGCGCCAGGACCCCATGGCCCTGCAGCGCCTGAAGGAGGCGGCCGAGAACGCTAAGAAGGAGCTCTCCTCCGCCCAGCAGGCCACCATCAACCTGCCGTTCATCACCGCTATCGACGGCGTGCCCCAGCACCTCAACTACACGCTGACCCGCGCCGAGTTCGAGCGCATCACGCGCGACCTGCTCGAGCGCTGCAAGGCCCCGGTCACCAAGGCCCTGCGCGACGCCGGCGTCTCTCTCTCCGAGGTCGACGAGGTGATCCTCGTCGGCGGCTCCACCCGTATGCCCGCCGTCCAGGAGCTCGTCAAGACCATGACCGGCAAGCAGCCCAACATGTCCGTCAACCCCGACGAGGTCGTGGCCAACGGCGCGGCCGTTCAGGGCGGCGTCCTCACCGGCGACGTCGAGGGCATCCTGCTGCTCGACGTGACCCCGCTGTCCCTGGGCGTCGAGACCATGGGCGGCATCATGACCAAGATGATCGATCGCAACACCACGATCCCGACCTCCAAGACCGAGGTCTACTCCACCGCTGCGGACAACCAGACCTCCGTCGAGATCAACGTGCTCCAGGGCGAGCGCGAGCTTGCTCGCGACAACAAGTCGCTCGGCAAGTTCCAGCTCACCGGCATCCCGGCCGCCCGTCGCGGCGTGCCGCAGATCGAGGTCACCTTCGACATCGACGCCAACGGCATCGTGAAGGTCTCCGCTAAGGACAAGGGCACCGGCAAGGAGCAGTCCATCACCATCTCCGGCTCCACCGCGCTTTCCGATGAGGAAGTCGATCGCATGGTCAAGGACGCCGAGTCCCACGCCGAGGAGGACAAGAAGCAGAAGGAAGAGGTCGAGGCCCGCAACCAGACCGACTCCCTGTGCTACTCCACCGAGCAGACGCTGAACGAGCTGGGCGACAAGGTCTCCGGCGACCTCAAGTCCAAGGCCGAGACGGCCATCGCCGACGCCAAGAAGGCGCTCGAGGGCTCCGATGTGGACGCTATCAAGTCCGCTGGTGAGAACCTGCAGTCCGTAGCCTACGAGCTCGCCCAGATGGTATATGCCGACGCGCAGCAGGCTGCCGGCACCGACGGCTCCTCCTCCGATGACGACGTGGTCGACGCCGACTACGAGGTCGTCGACGACGAGTCCAACAACTAACGATGTTCCCGCGTAAGGAGAAAGACGTGAAGATCCCCGTTGAGTCGGTGGAAGAGGTCGAGACGGAGGACGTCGAGACCGCCGAGGCCGCAGAAGAGACCGTAGCGTCTGAAGAGGTCGAGGAGGGCGCCGAGCCCCGGCAGGATGCTCCGGCCATGACTGAGGAGGAAATGGTCGAGGCGGCGATCCGCGCTGGCGAGGAGGCGGCCGAGAACGACTTCAAGTTCAAGTACGAGCAGGCTGCCAAGGAGCTCGAGGGTCTGCGCCGCGAGCTTGACGAGGCAGCCGAGGCCAAGGCGGCAGCCGAGGACAAGGCCAAGGACGCCGTCGAGCGCCACGCGCGCCTGCAGGCGGACTGGGAGAACTACCGCCGCCGCACCGCCCGCGAGCGCAACGAGGAGCGCGAGCGCGCCACGGAGAAGCTCATCATGGCGCTGCTGCCTTCGATCGACGATATGGAGCGCGCGCTGGCGCATGCCCGCACGCAGGAGCTCTCCGAGAGCTTCGGTCAGTTCGTGGACGGCGTGGACGCGGTTCGCGTGAAGATCATGGGCGTTCTCGAGCACGAGGGCGCCGAGGTCATCGACCCGGCTGGCGAGGCGTTCGATCCCAACGTCCACCAGGCGGTGGGTCGCGTGGAGGACGCCGAGCAGTTCGACGAGACCGTGAACGACGTGTACCAGAAGGGCTACCGCATGGGCGGCAAGGTGCTGCGCCCGGCCATGGTCACGGTGACGTACGGTGGCGCCAAGCGCCCCGCGCCCGAGCCGGAGGCCGAGTCCGAGGAAGTCGACGAGGCCTCCGAGGAGTAGAAATCAGCACGTGAAGGGCGCGTCGCACGTCGGCGCGCCCTGAGTTGTTTATAAGGCGCGGCGCCGCCGGGCGGCCGTCGCGACGGTGCGCATGGGCAAGCCGGCTGCCAGAGGGCCCGCGGCCCGCGGCTCGGGTGCAGGCGGCTTCGACGTGGAGCCGCCTTCGGATGTGCGGGCCGATTGGGCTGCAGCTGGGCTGGGTGCCTTCGGAGGCGTCCGGTCCGCGCGCGGTCGCGGGCGCGCCATGGCGTCCGCGCCGACAGTTTGACGATGAACAAGCGGGCCGGAAGGCGCGCAGGAAGGGAGGCAGACGATGCCACAGGGTAAGACGTTCTATGATGTCCTCGGCGTATCTCGCGACGCCTCCGACAAAGAGATCAAGACGGCGTTTCGCAAGCTCGCCCAGAAGCATCACCCCGATGCCGGTGGCGACGAGGCGAAGTTCAAGGAGATCAGCGAGGCGTACGATACGCTTTCCGATGCGAAGAAGCGCAAGGAATACGACCAGATGCTCATGTTCGGCGGCATGCCGGGCGGCGGCGCGGGCGGTTACGGTTACGCGGGCGCCGGTGCCGGCGGCGCGGGTTGGAGCGATATCTTCGACAGCATCTTCCGCGGCGAGGGGGCGTTTGGCACGGACTGGGGCCAGGGCTTTGCCGGCGCGGCGGGGGCTACGGGCGCCCGCGCGCGCAGCCGTAAGGGCAGCGACCTGTCGCTGACCGTCGATGTAACCGCCGAGGACGCGTTTCGCGGCACCACGCATAAGGTGACCTATCG
The DNA here is from genome assembly GCF_008014645.1 of Collinsella sp. BA40. Lineage (GTDB taxonomy): Bacteria > Actinomycetota > Coriobacteriia > Coriobacteriales > Coriobacteriaceae > Collinsella. The sequence continues at coordinate 19,279 of NZ_VOWY01000009.1, read as the reverse complement.
CATCCCGTCGACGGGCGAGCAGCAGACCATCACGGTCTCGGTTCCCGCGGGAGCGGTCGACGGCGGCAAGCTACGCTACAAGCGCCGCGGCGAGTACGGCACCGGTGGCGGCGAGCGCGGCGACCTGGTGGTGACCACGCACGTCGAGGAGCACCCGCTCTTCAAGCGCAAGGGCGCCGACGTCACCATGGAGCTGCCCATCTCGATGTACGAGGCCGCGCTGGGCTGCACGGTGGACGTGCCCACGCCCGGCGGCGCCACGGTGCGCCTGAAGGTGCCCGCGGGCACGCAGGGCGGCAAGACGTTCCGCTTCAAGGATATGGGCGCGCCCGATGTGAAGCATCGTGGCAAGAAGGGCGCGCTGCTGGTCAAGGTTGCCGTGCAGGTACCCATGCGCCTGAGCGACGAGGAGCGCGAGAAGCTCGAGGCCTTGCGCGATGCCGACACGCGCGACTATCGCGAGAAGGTCGATCGCTACCACGGCACGTACTAGGATGCGCCGCATCGCGCATCGTGCGCGGATAAGGGGAAGGGTGAGGAGAAATGTCCCAGGAAGGACGCGATAAGCCGCTGTACATGATCAGCGTGGCAGCCGAGCTGACGGGCATGCACCCGCAGACGCTGCGCGTATACGAGTCAAAGGGCCTGGTGAACCCAAAGCGGTCGGGCGGTAACACGCGCCTGTACTCGCAAAGCGATATCGAGCGCCTCGAGCTGATCAACCAGCTCACCGACGAGGGCATCAACCTCGCCGGCGTGGTGCGCATCCTCGATATGAAAGAGCGCGCCGAGGAGCGCGAGCGCGAGAACGAGAAGCTGCGCGAGCAGTTGCGACGCGCGCAGGAAGAGCTGCACGAGCTCAAGATGCAGAAGCGCATCACCGCGCTGGCTCCCCGTGACGGCAGCGCCAACCCCGAGCAGGTCCTCCGCGGCCTGCTGGGCGGGGGCGGCCTGTAGGAAGCGCGGGACGCGGCGATGCGATTCGCGGTAGAGGGCGTTGTTCGGGGCGCATCGGCACGAAAAGCCGATGCGCCCCGTTTTTGTTTGCGAAGTCGGTAACCTTTGTTATATACGCGCTTAATAAATCTTATATATGGAGACTTAGATTTAGGTATAGGACCGGCCTGCGGTGGCAACAATACTTCTCGACAGAACAGTGTGCCGCCCCGTAGGGCGGCCGAGCGCAGCCCGCTTTGCATCTGCCACGAGGCCTTTCGCCTAGGGCTCTCAGATTAGGGACAGGCACTAATCTGAGGCGGGCGCCGACCTGGGACATATTCCGGTCTCAGATTGGTGCCTGTCCCTAAACTGAGGTGAGCGGTTCGAGGTGCGGGGATGGGCTGCATAGAGAGGTGATAGACATGAGGATCGACAAGTTGGCGATGACCTCGAAGGAGGCGTTGCAAAACGCCATCGCTATCGCGGGCGATGCGAGCGCCGGCTCGGTGGAGCCCGTCCATCTGCTGGCATCGCTGCTTACGGGCGGCGAGCGCAATATCTCCGTGATCATCGAGCGCATCGGGGCAGACCCCAAGCGCCTGGCGCTGGTTACGCAGCAAGCCATCGAGGCGGCGCCCCAGGTGAGCGGAGGCGCGCAGATCGGGCTGTCCGGCGAGCTCACGCGCGTGCTCGACCGCGCCGAGAAGTTCGCCTCCAAGATGGAGGACAACTTCGTGGTGACCGAGCACCTGCTTATGGCGCTCGCCGAGGATCGCGGCCAGGCGGGTCGCATCCTGGCCGACGCGGGCGTCACGCGCGAGCGCATCGAGGAGGTCTACACCGAGCTGCGCGGCGACGATCGTGTGACCAGCGAGGATGACAGGCTGCAGTTCGAGGCGCTCGAGCAGTACGGCCGCAACGTGTGCGATCTCGCGCGTGCCGGCAAGCTCGATCCGGTGATCGGTCGTACCGAGGAGATTCGCCGGACGATCCAGGTGCTGAGCCGCCGCACGAAGAACAACCCCGTGCTTATCGGAGAGCCCGGCGTGGGCAAGACCGCCATCGTCGAGGGCATCGCGCAGCGCATCGTGGCGGGCGACGTGCCCAGCACGCTGCGCGACCGCGACATCATCGAGCTCGACATGAGCGCACTGGTGGCGGGCGCCAAGTACCGCGGCGAGTTCGAGGACCGTCTGAAGGCCGTGCTCAAGGAGGTCGAGCGCGCCAACGGCCGCGTGATCCTGTTCATCGACGAGCTGCACACCATCGTGGGCGCGGGCGCTACCGAGGGCTCCATGGATGCCGGCAACATCCTCAAGCCCGCGCTCGCCCGCGGCGACCTGCATGCCATCGGCGCCACCACGCTCGATGAGTACCGCAAGTACATCGAGAAGGACGCGGCCCTCGCCCGTCGCTTCCAGCAGGTCATGGTGAGCGAGCCCAGCGTAGAGGACACCATCTCCATCCTGCGCGGCCTCAAGGAGAAGTACGAGATCTTCCACGGCGTACACATCACCGACGGCGCCCTGGTGGCGGCCGCCGACCTGTCGAGCCGCTACATCGCCGACCGCTTCCTGCCGGATAAGGCCATCGACCTGGTGGACGAGGCGGCATCCCGCCTGCGCATGGAGCTCGATTCCATGCCCGTCGAAATCGACGCCATCACGCGCCAGCTCACGCAGATGCAGATCGAGGAGCAGGCGCTCATGAAGGAGACCGACGACGCGTCCCGCGAACGCCTGGAGGCGCTGCGCCAGGAGATCGCGACGGCGCAGGAGCAACTCAACGTGGCGAAGGCCGGCTGGCTCAACCAGAAGAACGCCATCGACCGCATCCAGGAGCTCAAGGGCCGCATCGATGACGCGAAGGGGGAGCTGGAGCGCGCGACGCGCGATGGCAACTTCGAGCGCGCCGGAGAACTGCGCTACTCGGTGATTCCGTCGCTCGAGGCCGACCGCGCGCAGGCCGAGGAGGCGCTCGACGCGCAGAAGGAATCCGGCGAGGGGCTGAAGGAGCAGGTGACGTCCGACGAGATTGCCGAGGTGGTGAGCGCGTGGACCGGCGTTCCCGTGGCCAAGATGATGCAGGGTGAGCTGGATAAGCTCAAGACGCTCGAGGACGAGCTGCATCGTCGCGTGATCGGCCAGGACGAGGCCGTGCGCGCCGTGGCCGCCGCGGTGCGCCGCAGCCGTGCGGGCCTCGCCGACCCCGACCGCCCCATCGGCAGCTTCTTCTTCCTGGGCCCCACCGGCGTGGGCAAGACCGAGCTCGCTAAGGCGCTCGCCGAGTGCCTGTTCGACGACGAGCGCGCGCTCGTGCGCATCGACATGTCGGAGTACATGGAGAAGTTCAGCGTCCAGCGCCTCATCGGCGCCCCTCCGGGATACGTTGGCTACGACGAGGGCGGCCAGCTCACCGAGGCGGTGCGCCGTCGCCCGTACAGCGTCATCTTGCTCGACGAGATGGAGAAGGCGCACCCGGACGTGTTCAACGTGCTGCTGCAGGTACTCGATGACGGTCGCCTCACCGACGGCCAGGGTCGTCAGGTGAGCTTCAAGAACACGATCATCATCATGACGAGCAACGTGGGGTCGAGCGCCATCGCCGAGTACGCGGGCCACGACGAGCAGGAGATGCGCCGCCAGGTGGACGAGGCGATGAGCCATACGTTCAGGCCCGAGTTCCTGAACCGCATCGACGACATCGTGGTGTTCCACCCGCTGGGCATGGAGCAGATCGAGCGGATCGTCGATATCCAGCTGGCCGACGTGCGTCGTCGCATGGCGAAGGAGCGCATGACGCTCGCCATCACGCCGGCTGCCAAGCAGATGCTGGCGGTAGGCGGCCTGGACCCGGTGTTCGGCGCCCGTCCGCTCAAGCGCCTGATCCAGCGCGAGGTGGTCGACGCGATCGCGCGCGCCATCATCGACGGCCGCGTGCGCGAGGGCGACGAGGTGACGGTGGACGTGGACGCGCAGAACAATTTCGTGGTGTCCGATGTGGAGTCGGTGCGCTACGAGGCGTAAGGGCGCGCTGACGTGCGCGCGGCGCTGCAGTCGCCATCGAGTGCGGTGCTGAGGCGCTTTCGTGAATGGACGGCAAGGGGCTGCATGCGTGCGGCCCCTTGTTTCTTCTTGCCCGCGACGTCGTTCTCCTTGGGGCAGGTTGGTTGTCGGTGCGCTCTTGGCGCTACAATGTGGGCGAACGGAAAGGAGGCGCATATGGTTCGGAAGAGCTCGCCGGAAGAGGTGAGGCGCGCGCTCGAGGAGAAGCTGCGGCGGGAGCGCCGGCAGCGCCCGCGCGACCCGTTCGTCCGGGCGGAGAACGAGGACGACGACGGCTACGATTCCTATTCGGACCGTAGGCCCGAACCCGAGGCGCTGTTCGACCGCGATCCCTGGGGCTAGCGCTCGTCTACGGTTTCGTGATGCCCGTTATGCGGCGCGGGGAGCGCCCGCGTGTGCCGCGATGGCGAAAAGCCCGGCGTTCGCCTGCTGCAACGAGCGGGGCGAACGCCGGGCTTGGCGTGTTGGGTGCGTTGGCGGCGTAACGCCGCGGGCGCGACGCGGGCTGGAGGCGCTGCTAGCGGTCGAGCTCCTTGCGGACGCGGCCGTCGTACATAACGGCGAAGAGCGCCAGCACGGCGGCGACACCGGAGATGACGGCCAGCACGAGGTTGACCGACGTGCCGAAGATGGTGGCGAGGATGCCCAGTACGAGCGCCGCCACCGAGAGGGGCGCGTGCGCGCCGAGCGAGCTGGGGCGGTTGGCGCCCTGGATGCCGAGCGCGCACGAACCGAACGTGCAGGCGCCCGTGATGACGCTCAGCGCGCCCAGGACCATGCAGCCCAGCGAGGCGTCGATCGTGGTGCCGAAGACCTCGAAGGTGCCGGCACTGTCCTGCGCGTTGACGATGGCGAATATGCCGGCGATGAGCGCGGCGAGGCCGACGAGCGCCTGGATAAGGCTGACGACCTTGAGGATCTTGCGATTCTGCGACATGGAACTTCTCCCTTGGAGGTTTTGGCAGGCGTCTTCGCCCGGGCCGTTGGATGTCTCCATGATACCCCCATCCAAGATGTGACATGCGTGAAGACTCGGCATCGGGGCGCCATGCGGCCGTGCGGGGGTCAAACACTGCTACCATGCTTTACCGCATGCTGAACAACGGATCGTCTCGAGCGCCGGGCCCGCCCGGTGCGGAAGCGCTGCGCAAACGGGGGGATGCAACGTGACAACGAATACGATTCTCATAGTCTTGCTAGTTGCGGCCGTGTTGGCGCTGCTGGTAGTCGAGGCGCGCAAGCGCATGCTGCCGGCGCGCGTCGAGCGCCTGTGCGCCGAGCGCTCCTACGACAAGGTGCTCGAGCTCCTCGACCAGCCGCTGGCCCGCGTGATCTATACGCGCTACGAGCAGCTGTCGATGAAACTGGGCGCCCAGGTCGAGCTTGGCCGGACGTCGGACGCTACACGCACCATAGAGGAGATGCTGCAGCTTCGTATGACCAAGCCGCAGCAGATGGCGCTGTTTACCACGGCATTCGATTTCTATCTGGACAAGGGCGATAAGAAGCGCGCCGGAGCGATGCTCGAGCGCATCGAGGGCATGAACGAGAAGGCCGCGGCGCGCGTGTGCCGCGAGATGTTCGACGTGGCCTTCGACGGCTCTACGGCGCATATCGCGAGCATGGAGGGCAGGCTGAAGGATACGTCGCCGATCGAGTGCGCGCGTCTATGCCGCCTGCTGGCGCTGCAGTACGAGCGCCGTGGCGAGGTCCGTGCCGCTGCGCGGTACCGCGATATGGAGCGCGCCTCCGTTCGCGCCGCCCGTACGGTTCGGTAGCGGGGCCGGGGCGGTCCAGCCGTTCGGACGCCGAGGCCCGGGCTTTACGTCCCGTTCCCTGCATCCATGAAGGGGCTTTCGCGAGCCGCCGGGCTTTTGTCGTCCTTCGTGCATCCCGGCCTAGCGGCATGGGTTTTGCGTTGGTCGCGGCTTCATGCTGGCGGTACGGGCGAATCGGCGGTACGGTTGATAGCGCTTACGACTGAAAGGACGAAGAGATGGATAGCATCGCCGCGCAGCGCGGATTCCTGGCGCCGGCGCTTATCGTGGTCGGATTGATTCTGCTGGGCTACACCCTGTATATGCTGCTGGAGCAGCGCCGCTCGATGGTCTACGAGATCCCACGCGGGAAGTGGGCGTATGCCGTGGCCGTGGTGCTCGTGGTGCTCGCCGTGTTCAACCTCGTTATCAGCGGCGCCGGCCTTACGGCGGTTGGAACGGCGTTCGTGCTGTTCTGCTTCGCGTCGTTCATCGCGACGGTGCGCAACGGGGTGGGCCGCACGGCCGTGTACCTCGACGGCGTGCGCCATCCGTGGAACCGCGTGTCGTCGGTGCGCGTGAAGAAGGAAAACGGCGTGCCGGTGCTGTTCTACACGAGCAAGAACCTCGAGCGCACCATACGCGTGCCGGGCGCCGACTACAAGGAGTTCGTTCGCTTTATCAACGAGGTGAGCCAGGCGTACGGTATCGCCGTTCGCAAGTAGCGTACAAGCGGGCGCGTGCGCAGGTTCGCTCGACTACGATCCACATGCTTGAGGGGGGAGGCGTACGGCCTCCCTTTTTCGTGCGTCGAGGTTATAGGCGGCCGTGCTCGTGCATGCGCATCGCTGCTTGGCGAGGGCGCGCCAGCGGCTGCGAGCGGGTGCGCCCTCGCCGACGCGCATGAAAAAAGGAGGCCGAAGCCTCCTTTTTGGATGAAGCGATGCGGTGGCCGTGTGGCCGGTCCCAACGGGCGCTCTACTGCTCGGAGTCGCCGCTTTCCGCCGATGCGGAGCCGGTGGAGATGTAGATCCAGATCGTGGTGCCCTTGGGCTGCTTGCCTGCCGGTGCATAGGTGATGACCTTGCCCTTAGCGATGTTGGCGCTGGGCTGCTCGACCACGTTGTAGCGCAGGCCGGCGTTCGCGATGGCCTTCTGCGCATCCTCCTGGGCCATGCCGTTGAGGTCGAGCGCGTCCACGTCGACGCCCTCGGGCTCGGGCTCCTTGCCGGCTGAGATGGTCACGGTGATCTGCGTGCCGGGCTCCTGCTTGCCGCTGGGGTTCCAGCTGATGACGTTGCCCTTCGCGACGGAATCGCTAAACGACTCGTCCCAGTGCACGCCGAAGCCGGCGTCGTTGAGCGCCTTCTCGGCCTGGCTCTTGGTCATGCCCTCGAGCGACGGGACGGAGGTGGTGCTGGGGCCGGTGGACACCTTGTACTCGATAACGGAGTCGATATCGACTTCGGTGCCGGCCTCGGTGCCCTGATAGAAGACGGTGCCTTCATCGGCGTCGTTGGCTTCCTCGATGGCCTTGCCCTTCAGCCCCGCGTCCTTGAGCGCGGTCTCGGCCTGGTCCTGGGTGAGGCCGGTGAGGGTGGGCACCTTGGTCTGCTCGGCGGGCTTCTCGCCCTTGGAGATCACGAGCTTGATGGTGTCGGACGTCTTGGCGGTGCGGCCGCCGTCGGGGCTCTGGTCGCACACCTTGCCGGCGTCCTGTTCGTCGTTGTACTCCTGTGTGATATCGAAGCTGGTGAAGCCGGCGGCCTTGAGGTTGCTCACCGCCGCCTCCTGCTCCCAGCCGATGACGTCGGTAACCTCGACGGTCTTGACCTCGTTGCCGCCGAAGACGCCGGACATGAAGGCGAAGACCAGGCCGATCACGACCGCCACGCCCAGGACGATGGCAACGACCTTGCCCTTGCCGGGCCCGTGCTTCTCGTCGTCGAATGAGGCGGTTGCGCTGGGAGAGCCCTTGCCCGCGACCGTGCGCGCCGCGTTCTGGCCAGCGGCGACCGGGCGCGCCATGGCCTGCGTGGAGTCGTTCATGACGCGGGTCTCGGTGGCGCCCATGCCGCCGGCCACGCCGGAGATGACGCGCGTGGGCTCGGGCACCTCGACGCTGCGGCCCTGCAGGTAGGAGTTGAGGGCGGCGCGCAGCTCGTCGGCCGTCTGGAAGCGGTTGGCGGCGTCCTTCTCCATGCAGCGCAGGATGATGCGCTCGAGCACGGGGTCGACGCCGGGGTTGATCTGGCTGGGCGGAACCGGCAGTTCGTTCACCTGCTTGAGGGCGACGGAGATGGCGTCATCGCCGTCGAACGGCACGCGGCCGGTGGCGCATTCGTACATCACGACGCCCAGCGAGTAGATGTCGCTGGTGGCGCCGAGCTCCTGGCCGCGCGTCTGCTCGGGGGAGACGTAATGCGCGGTGCCCAGGACGTTGTTGTCCTGCGTGAGGTGGCTGTTCTTAGCGCGGGCGATGCCGAAGTCCATCACCTTGATGTTGCCGTCGGGCTGCACCATGATGTTTTGCGGCTTGATGTCGCGGTGGACGATCTCGTGCTTGTGGGCCACGGAAAGCGCGGCGCAGATCTGGCTGCCGATCTGGGCGACCTTCTTGGGGTCGAGCGCGCCATGGCTGCGGATGCCGCTCTTCAGGTCGGTGCCGCGCAGGTACTCCATGACGATGAAATACGTGTTGCCGTCGCGGCCCCAGTCGTAGACGCCCACGATGTAGGGGCTCTGCAGGCCGGCCGCCGCCTGGGCCTCCTGCTTGAAGCGGGCGGCGAACGTGGCGTCGCCGGCGTACTGCGGCAGCATGATCTTCACGGCGACGGTGCGGTTGAGCACCTGGTCCTGTGCACGGTAGACGGTTGCCATACCGCCCGATCCGACCTTGTCCTTCAGGAGGTAGCGGCCCCCAAGAACACGCGATTCTTCCATTCTCAATCTCCTCATCCTAATAATGCGTGCGACTTCTTACGCTGCGATGGCGGGCATCGCAGAAGTGATAACGATTACTGCCCGGCTATCACAACCCTTGGGCTTCGAGTGCGGCCCGAATGATCGTGCTGGCAACCGAAGCGGCGGAGACGCCGTGGACGTCATAATCCTCAAGCATGATGGACACGGCCACCGTGGGGGTATCGAAGGGGGCGAAGCCGACGAACACCGAGTTGGAGTGCGCTCCGGTCTCGGCGGTGCCCGTCTTGCCGGCCACCTTCACGCCGGCGACGGCCGCGGCGCTGCCCGAGCCTCCCTCGACGACGCCGAGCATGGCGTCCTTCATCTGGGTGGCGGTGCTGGCGCTCATGGCCTGGCCAAGCGAGCGGGGCTGCGTGCTCTTGATCACGGTGCCCTCGGGGGAAAGCGTTTGCGCGACCACATACGGGTTCATGGCGATGCCGTTGTTGGCGACGGCGGCGACCATGACGGCGTTCTGCATGGGCGTGGTCTGGGGACCGGCTACGTGGCCCTGGCCCACCGGCTGTCCGGCGCCCGCCCAGGCGAGCTCCCACTCGGTCATCACGCTCGGGTCGGGCATGATGGAGGCAGCCGTGGAGAAGTCCTGGCCCAGCTCGGTGCCGTAGCCGAAGGCGTTGGCGTACTGGACGAGCGTGTCGGCGCCGATCTTGTTGGCCAGCTGGCCGAAGACAACGTTGGACGAATAGGCGAAGGCCTTGTTGAGGCTGATGGTGCCGTGGTCGGTGCCCTTGATGTTGGTGACCTCGGCGTTGCCGATCTCCATGCTGCCCGGCGAGCGGAAGGTGTCGGTGAGGCCGGCGGTGCCCGAGTCGAGCGCGGCGGCCAGCGTGATGACCTTGAAGGTGGAGCCGGGCGTGTAGAGGGCCTGCGTGGCGCGGTCGTACAGCGACACGTTGCTGTCCTCGCCCGCATTGAGGGCGCCTTCGATATCGTCGAGGTTGTAGGTGGGCGCGCTCGCCCAGGCCAGCACGGCGCCGGTGCGCGGGTCGAGCACCACGATGGCACCCTTCATGCCCGAGAGCGCCTGCTCGGCGGCCTTTTGGATGCGCGAATCGATGGTGAGCTTCACCGAGTTGCCGGGCTGCGTGATGCCGGCCAGCGAGTTGACGGCGTTCGCCCAGCTCGAGTAGTCCTTGGCGCCGGTGAGCGTCTCGTTCATGCGCGCTTCGACGCCCGTGGCGCCGTAGCGGTTGGAGTAGTAGCCCACGGCCTGCGCGGCGAGGCTGCCGTTGGGGTGCGAACGGGTGAAGGTGCCGTCCTCCTGCTGGACGGACTCGGCAAGCGTGACGCCGTCGGAGGTGATGATGGAACCGCGCTTGACGTAGGCCGCCTTCAGGATCGAGTGGTTGTTGAAGGACATGTTCTGGTAGTCCTTCGCCTTGAACACCTGGATGTAGGTGAGGTTGCCAATGAGGATGGCGAACAGCGCGGTGAAGGCGAACACCGCCACCGTAAGGCGCTTGGCCAGGGCGACGCGGCCCAGGACGCCCGATTCGGGCGTGTCGAGGGTGCGGCGCTGCAGGCGCGAGCCGGAGCGGGCATGCGAGGCGCTGGCGGAGCCGGTGGCGCCCGCGCGGCCGCCGAAGATGCGCGTTCCCACGGAGCTCACCTGTGCCCGCGCGCCTGCCTGCGCGGCCATGATGCCCGTGCCGGCGAGCTCGGCTTCGCGGCCGGTGGCCTCGTCGCCCGCGCGCAGCAGCAGGGCCACGATGATGAAGCTCGCCAGCAGCGAGGAGCCGCCCTGGCTCATGAAGGGCAGGGTCACGCCGGTGAGGGGCACCAGGCGGGTGACGCCGCCCACGATGAGGAATGCCTGGAACGAGATGGCCGCCGTGAGGCCGGTGGCGCAGAAGGCCGCCAGGTCGGACTTGGCGCGCGCGGCGGTGGTGAGGCCGCGCACGGCGAAGAGCATGAACAGGAAGAGCACGGCCGCGCCGCCGAGCAGGCCCATCTCCTCGCCGATGGCGGAGAAGATGAAGTCGGACTCGACGACGGGGATGAGGGTGGGCATGCCCTTGCCGATGCCCGTGCCCACCAGGCCGCCGTCGGCCAGCGAGAACAGCGACTGGACCAGCTGGTAGCCGGAGCCCGAGGGGTCGGCGAAGGGGTCGAGCCAGATCTGGAAGCGCGTCTGCACGTGGCCCAGGAACTTATAGGCGCCCAGACCGCCCACGGCCAGCAGCATGAAGCCGATGATCACGTAGGAGATGCGGCCGGTGGCCACGTAGAGCATGAGCAGGAAGATGGTGTAGAACAGGACGGCGCTGCCCAGGTCGCGCTCGAACACGACGATGAGCAGGCAGATGCCCCAGACCACCAGCAGCGGAAGCAGCAGCTTGAAGCGCGGGATCTTCAGCCCTAAGATCTCGCGGTTGGAGATGGACAGCAGCTCGCGGTTCTCGGCCAGGTAGCCGGCGAGGAACAGCACGATGAAGACCTTGGCGAACTCGCCGGGCTGAATGGAGAATCCGCCGATGATGATCCAGAGCTTCGAGCCGTACATCTCGGTGCCGATGAACATGGGCAGGATCAGCAGCATGATGCCTATGGCGCCGAACGTGTACTTGTACTTCTTCACCGCGTCGAGGTTCTTCACCAAGACGAGCGTGACCACCATGAGCGCGATGGCGGCGAACAGGATCATGAGCTGGCTCATGGCCAGGCTGGGCCGCACGCGCGTGACGAAGGTGATGCCGATGCCCGAGAGCAGGAACACCACGGGCAGGATGGCGGGGTCGGCGCCGGGCGCCAGGAAGCGCACGGCGATGTGGGCCGCGGCGAAGGCGGCGAACAGGCCGATGGGGACGGCGAGCGTCTGGAACGAGAGCGCGGCGCCGGTGGTGATGACGAAGAGCGAGTACAGCAGGACAACGGGGAACGCTGCCGCGATCAGGAGGAACAGTTCTGTGTTACGACGGCTGCTCACTGGGCGTCACCTCCGGTAGGTTGGGCGGCCGGGTCTACGGCTGCGGGGTCGGATACGGAAGCGCCGGCGTCTGCGGCGCCGGGCGCCGCGGGGTCGGCGGGGTCGGATACGGGGCCGATCATGGCCGCCGGATCCGCGCCCGAGCGCACGGCGTTGGCCATCTCGGCCTGCTGCAGCTGCTCGTCGCTGATCTGCTTGCGATACTTCGACACCGTTTCGGTGGCCTCCTCGACGCTGGCCTGGGGGATGCCCTCTTCCAGGCGGTGCCGGGTGTCCTCGGGCAGGTCGGAGAGCATCACGGACGTCTCGTCTTCGAGCCAGTTGAGCTCGATGCCCATGAACGAGTGGGGCGTGCCCTTGTATATGGCCACCGCGTCGTCCTTCACGCCCAGGTACACCGAGTTCGAGATGGAGAAGAGCGTGATGAGGCCGCCGAGCGCGATCACGGAGAGCACCGCGACGAGCGACAGGATGGCGTTGCGCTTGCGCTTGCGCGCGATGGCGCGGAGCTTCCCGTCGTCCACCAGGTCCACCACGATGACGGTGACGTTGTCGCCGCCGCCGGCAGCGAGCGCCGCGTCGACGAGGTTGTCGGTGCAGATCTGCGCGGTGGAGGACTGGGTGGCGATAACCTCTATCTCGCCGTCGGACACCATGCTGGACAGGCCGTCCGAGCACAGGATGAGGCGATCGCCCTCCTCGATGTTGAGGGCGAAGTGGTCGGCGTACATGGCGGGATCGGACCCCAGCGCGCGGGTGATGACCGAGCGGTTGGGGTGCACGCGGGCCTCGTCTGCCGTGATCTCGCCGGCGTCCACGAGCTCCTCGACGTAGGAATGGTCGCGGGTGACGCGGATGAGCGATCCCTCGTGCAGCAGGTAGGCGCGCGAATCTCCCACATGGGCGATGGCCACGGTGCCGCCCTCGATGTAGGCGGCGGTGGCCGTGCAGCCCATGCCGGGTTTGCCCAGGCCGTTGACGGCCGCCTCGATGATGGCGGCGTTGGCGGCCTCGATGGCCGATCCCAGCAGGGCGGGGTCGGCGCTATGCGGCGCGGTCTTGGCGATGGTCTCGACCGCGAGCGAGCTCGCTACCTCGCCGGCGGCGTGGCCGCCCATGCCGTCGCACACGCAGAACAGCGGCGACTGCACCAGGTAGGAGTCCTCGTTATGCGAGCGCACGCAGCCCACGTCGGAGCGGGCGCCCCAGCGCAGCTGCATGGTGGTGCCGGCGTCGTAGGTGGATGCGGTATCGATGAGGTCGTCGGTGACGGGAGCGAAGCTCTGCGTCGAGCCGGGGTCGCTGAGCTTGGACTCGACGGCGGCCACGTCGATCTCGGCGGTGTCCTCGGGGGAGATGACCCGCTCCGCGCCGTCGGGGGCGGCAGCGGGATGGGGGGACGCGGCGCCGTGTCCCGTGGATGCCGCGGCGAGGAACGCGGGGACCGCATGGGTCGTGTCCTCGCCCGCCGCCGCGGCTTCGGCCTGCGCCGCCGCCTGTTGGGCGGCGTAGCGGGCAGCGGCTTCTTCAAGGTCGGCGGTGGTGTCGGGCCGGGGCGCCTCGGCCTCGGGCTCCGTCACGGGGTCATCCGCCTCGGCTTCGGCCTGCGCGGCCGCTTGTTGCGCGGCGTAGCGGGCGGCCGCCTCTTCCAGGTCGGCCGTTGTGTCGGGTCGGGGCGTGCCGTCGGTCGCTGCGGATGCGGCGCCCGCGGCCTCGGCCTCGGCTTGCTGCGCAGCGTAGCGGGCGGCGGCTTCCTCGAGGTCGGCTGTGGTATCGGGGCGCGCCGACTCCTCCGGGGCGGGCTCGTCCTGCGGAAGCTCGGGCACCAGGGCCGGATCGGGCGCGAGGAGCTCGACGGCTTCCGCCTGCTTTGGGGCGTTCGCGGCGGGCGCGTCGACGGCGGCTTCGGGCGATGCGGTCGGCTCGGCCGCCGCATCGCCCGCAAACGACGAAGCCGGCGCGGTGCCGGCCATGCCGAAGAGCGTCGCGTCTTCGGTTTCTTCGGTTGAGGGGATGGTCGGGCCGTTCGGATCGGCATGGGCCGGCCCCGATGGTCGCATCGAGCCGGGCTCATCCTCGGGCGCGCGGCGCGCATCCCGGGGATGGTCTGCCTGAGAGAGCTCGGCGCGCGTGCGGGCGCTATCGTCTGTCATCGGCGATTCACCTTCATAACGACGTCGCCGATCTGGACCTCGTCACCCTCGCGCAGCGTGGCGGGCTCGATGAGCTGGCGGCCGTTGACCAGGGTGCCGTTGAGCGAGTTGAGGTCCTCGATCACCAGGGCGGGGCCCTGCAGCGAGAAGCGTGCATGGCTGGCCGAGACGAACGGCTCGTTGATGCAGATATCGGAGCTGGGGGAGCGGCCTACGATGACCGGGCCCAGCATGTCGACATGGATGCCGCGGATGCCGCGGGGGCCCTTGTCGACGTCGATGGTCCAGATCGCCGAGTCGCGGCGCTGGCCGCGCACGAGGCCGACGCCGGTCTTCATGACGGCGAACAGGAAGATATAGAGCAGGACGACCAGGATGATGCGTCCGGCGAAGAGGATGAGGTCGATCATGGTGATTAGCCCCTAAATTCGAAGGTGCTCAGGCCGAAGGTGAGCAGGTCGCCGCTGCGCAGGGGGCAGCGGGTGATGCGGCGGTTGTTCACCAGGGTGCCGTTGGTGGAGTTGAGGTCCTCGATGGACCAATCGGCGCCGGTGAAGGTGAGCTGGGCGTGGCGGCGGCTGACGTTGGGGTCGCGCAGGACCACGTCGGCCGCGGCGCGCTCGCGGCCCACGACGCAGCGGTTGCCCGTCACGTCGAGGACGTCGCCCGTCACCACGTCGACCAGCTGCGCGCGTGCCTGCGCGACCTGCTGGGGGCGCGGCGTCGACATGCTGGCGGCTACGCCCGCGGCGGCGCCCAGGGCCCCGCCGGTGGCCGCGGCTCCGCCCAGGCCGGCCAGGGCCTCGCGGCTCAAGGTCTGCGGCACGGGGATGGGCGCGGCGGGATCGGGCAGGTTGGGGGCGAACGGGTCGGCCGGGGCCAGCGGGTCTGCGCCGTTGAACGGGTCGTCTGCGGCGGGAGCGGCCGCGGGGGCGGCTACGGGGCCTGCGGCGGACGCGGGTGCGGGCGCGGGCGCGGGGTAGGGCTGCTGGGCGCTCTTGGCCGAGAGGCCTGCCTGGTAGGCGCGCTCCTCCTCGTAGAGACGGCCCAGGGTGGGGGCGTCGACGTTTTCGGCGAACACCGAGAAGCGGCCGCTCTTGAGCGAGGGGTCGATCATGAAGCGGACCAACGGCTCGCCCACGAAGACGTAGTGCTTCTTCTCGGCCTGTGCCTTGACGAGCTCGCTCACCTCGCGCGAGAGCTGCGGGTAGAACGGCGCCATGAGGGGGTCGTCGTCGTTGGCGATGAGGATGGTGTAGAGCGCCGGGGCGGTGTTCACACCGTTGATGACGAGCGTCTGGTCCTCCATCTCATGGGCTGCCTGCTTGGCGAGCTTCTTAAAGGAGAAGGGGGCGCGGGTGGCGCCGAAGATGCCGGCGACGCGGTCTTCAAAGATGTTCAGGAAGTTCACGAGCGATCACCTTCCGGGTCTTTTCTGTATCCAAGCGAAAATACGCATATCCCAACGATTATAGAGGATAGGGCGGCCACGGCCGCCCCTGTTGCGAGCTGCACGACGGACGGGCTGGTAATTTCCATAGGGTGTGCAAGACACAGCGCGGCCGCCGAAAGAACCAGGGCCGACGCGCAGGCGGCGGCGTATCCAAGGGCCGAGGACGTCTCCTGGTAGCCCGCCCAGGCACGTTCCAGCAGGAAGGAGACGATGACGGCGAGCGCGGTGGCGCCTGCGATGCCCGCCAGGGCCTCGGGGGCGAGCAGCGCCCGGACGGCGGTGCCCGCGTCGAGGAAGCCGCCGGCGGCCTGTGCCGCGAGGGACGTCGCCGCCACGCCGACGCCCAGCGGGACGGTGGCGGCGCATACGACGGGCGGCAGCAGGTAGCCGGCTGCGGCGGCCACGGCGGGCGCCAGCAGCACCGGGTCGCGCAGCGCGAGCGCCGTGGCGAGCAGGGCCACGAGGATCGACGACGCGGCCGGGTAGGAGCGGCCCCATACGATCCACCAGGAGCCGGTGAGCGCCACGAAGATCATGCACGCCGGCAGCGCGGCGACAAGCGGCGTGGCGTCGAGCACCATGAAGAGCAGGCCGGTGAAGGCGAGCGCCGACCCGATCTGCGGGGCCGTCGCCGCGGCGGCGCCCACGGCCAGCGCGGCCACGAGGCGCGCGAAGGGACTGGCGACGCCGATGGTTTCGAGCACCGAGAACGTGGCGATGACGACCGAGACGCCCGCGATCGCGGCCGCGGTGCGCCGGCGCGCGAGCGGGGTGCGGCTGCCCAGGTGGCCCTCGACGGGGTCGTAGACCCAGGTGGGCTCATCGGGCTCGTCGGGCTCGGGCTCGGAGGCGTCGTTTTCGTAGGAGGTGATCTGCTCGATCATGGCGGCGAGGCTGCGCTGCCCCTCGCGGGGGTCGCCCAGGTTCGCGAGGAAGCGCGCGCCGAAGTCGGCCACCGTGCGCATGCGGTTGTTGATGTCGGGATCGAGCGCGCAGAGCAGCGCCTCGTTGGACGCTTCGGGCATGCGGCGCAGCAGCTGGTCGGGCGGGGTGACGCCCTCGTTGATGAGGGTCATGGAGTCGATGGGGGTGGCTGCCACGAAGGGCGCGAAGCCGCAGAGCGACTCGTACAGGACGCAGGCGAGCGAGAAGATGTCGCTGCGGCGGTCGACGCGATCGCTGCGCAGCTGCTCGGGCGGCATATAGCCGATGGTGCCCCCGCGCGCGCCGCCGAACCCCGCGGCGCTGGTGAGCTTGGCCATGCCGAAGTCCGTGAGCGTGACGTGACCGCTGCGGTCGATGAGCACGTTGGCGGGCTTGATGTCGAGGTGCAGCGCGCCGTTGGCATGCGCGCAGTCCAGCGCCTGGACCAGCGCATCGGCTATGCAGGCGGCCTCGTCGAAGGTGAGGGAGTGCCCGTCGACGGCGGTGAGGAACTCCTCGAGGGTCACGCCGTCGACGTACTCCATGACCAGGTAGGCGTAGCCGGTGTCGTAGGTGAAGTCGATCACCGAGACGATGTTGGGGTGCTGCAGCAGGCTCATGGTGCGCGCTTCGCGCAGGGCGGCGGCGATGGCCTCGACGGCGGCCCGGTTGTTTGGCGAGCCCAGCGGGATGCGCTTGATGGCCACGCGGCGCTGCAGACGCGAATCGAGGCAGATCTCCACGGTGCCAAACCCGCCGGCCGCGCGGGTTTCGAGCGGTCGGTAGCGCTTGAGCAGGTGGGATGCAGCGGCTCCGGCAGGCGCGGGCGATGCCAGGGGCGCGCCCGCCGCGTGCGTGCGCTGTTGGGAAAACAGGGGCATGCGATGCCTTTCTAGGGTGTTTGAGGTGCATGTAAAGGCATGGTTCGAATAAGTGTACCACCCCGCCTCCGCTAGCGGGGAGGGCCGGCGCGGCCGGGCGAGTTGCCGGCGCGGCCGGGCGGGGTGGCTGCTGGGAGGGCCGGCGCGGCCGGGCGGGGGCTGCCGGGAGGGCTGCGGGGCCGGGCGGGGTGGTCGGCCGGGCCGGGCGCTCGGCTGAAATCGGCCGCGAGGCGTGCATGGCGCGGCCGGGCGGGGGCTGCCGGCGCAAAAGCGCGCAAATGTACGAAAATATTTGGAGGTGCTGGATACACGGCATTTTTCGCTGAAGAAACCGCAGGTAAATCGCGTGTAAACTGTTGGATACTTTGGGCTGTCGGAAAAAATCGTACATTTGCGCAATGACCGGGCGTTCTCCATGGGGTCATTGCGTCCAGGGAGGTCAAAATGAGCGAAAACGGTGCTGGCGACGGGCGCGCTTCGGATGCGGGGGTCGCAGCGGAGCGGCTTGCGGCGTTCGAGGCGTTCGCGCAGGATGTGCGCCGCGACCTTGCGCAAGTCGGCGACCGCATGGCCGGCTTGCGCGATGCCGGGAAGACAAAAAGCGCAACCTACCAGCAGCTCTTTGCCATGCGGGCAACGCTTCGAGAGATGGACCGGCGTCTGCGCGACTACGGTCTGTAGTTCCAAGATGCTCGGTGTCGCGGCGGGTGCGCGCCGCAGCCCGCACGGTATTATGGTGGGGCGCCCATCGCTTGCGCGGAGCGGCGCGAAGGGCGTCGCGTGCGCGCCATCGGTGCGCCCGCACGCTTTGTCCAGCGGATGAGGAAGAGGTCCCATGGAGTCGCTTTACAGGAAATATCGCCCGCTCACCTTCGAGAGCGTGGTGGGCCAGCAGCATATCGTGGCGACCCTCGAGCACGCGGTGTCCGAGGGGCGCTTGGGCCATGCCTACCTGTTCTGCGGGCCGCGCGGAACGGGCAAGACCACCATGGCGCGCATCCTGTCCAAGGCGCTGCTGTGCGAGGGGGCCGAGGCCGCGCGCGCCACGGGCGCGTCGGGCTGCATGGCCTGCGGTAGCTGCCCCGAGTGCGAGGCCATCGCCGCCGGCACGCATCCGGATGTGTACGAGCTCGACGCCGCGTCGCGCACGGGCGTGGACAACGTGCGCGAGGAGATCATCAACTCCGTGAACTTCGCGCCGGTACGCGGCGCGTACAAGGTCTACATCGTCGACGAGGTCCACATGCTTACCACGCAGGCGTTCAACGCCCTGCTCAAAACGCTTGAGGAGCCGCCGAGCCACGTGGTGTTCGTCCTGTGCACCACCGATCCGCAGAAGCTGCCCGAGACCATCCTGTCGCGATGCCAGCGCTTCGATTTCCACCGCATCTCCAACGAGGATATCGTGGGCCGCATGCGCTTCATCTGCGAGCAGGAAGGCTTCTCGTACGACGACGAGGCGCTCGAGATCGTGGCGCGGCATGCGCGCGGCGGCATGCGCGATGCGCTGTCGACGCTCGAGCAGCTGTCGGTCTTCGGCAACGGGTCGGTTGCAGCGGACGATGCGCGCTCGCTGCTGGGCGAGGTGGCATCGACCGTGCTGGCCGAGTTCGCCCGCGCGATTGCCAAGCGCGATGTGGTGGGGCTGTTCGGGCTCATCCGCACGCAGGTGGAAGATGGCAAAGACCTCATGGAGCTCACGCGCGACCTGGTGGCGCACCTGCGCGACGTGTATGCGGCGCGCCTGGTTGGCGGTGCGTCCGGGGTGATCGACGGCACGCCCGACGAGGTCGAGGAGCTCGTTGCCGAGGCGGGGCTGTTCGAGAGCGCCGACCGCGTGGCGCGCACCCTCACGGCGCTCGACGACGCCGCGCTGGAGATGAGGAACGCGAGCGATACGCGTTTGGTGCTGGAGGTCGCGTGCACGCGTCTGGCGCGTCCCGAGGCCGACCTCACGCTGGAGGCGCTGGCCGAGCGTCTGGCTCGGCTCGAGGCCCAGGTGGCGTCCGGCGTTGCGGCCGCCCCCATGGCGTCGATGCCCGGCGCTGCTCCCGCTGCGGGTGCGGGGGCCGCGCCCGCTGCCATGGCGGGACGGGGGCCCGCGGTGGCTGCCGGCCGACCGGCCGGCGCGGCATCGGTCCGGAATGCGGCCGGCCCGGCTGCGCCGACCTCGCGCGCCGCTGGACCGGCTGCCGC
>NZ_VOWY01000008.1 GCF_008014645.1 Collinsella sp. BA40 | reverse complement strand
CGCGGGAGGACCCCTTCCATGCACCGAAGTGCCGTCCACCGGTCAGCGGCGCCCTGCTCTCCCACGGGCTTCCCCCGCAGTACCATCGGCGCGGTGCGGCTTAGCTTCCGGGTTCGGAATGGGACCGGGCGTGCCCCGCACGCTGTGGCCGCTGACCGGTGGGCGGCGCTCCGCCCACCGACTGGTGTCGCGATGTCCCGGAGCCTCGCGGCTCCGCGTGCCCTGGGGGCCGCACAGCGAGGAGGGAAGACCCGCGCCGATACATCCGGCCCGACCGCGCTCGGAGCGCGCGGCACCCTTCAAGGACGCCCACGCGTGGATGCGGGTAAGAGCTCGGGCGATTAGTACCGCTCGGCTGAGCACGTCGCCGTGCTTGCACCTGCGGCCTATCGACCAGGTGTTCTACCTGGGCCCTTACCGAAAAGGAGAACTGATCTCGGGAACGGCTTCCCGCTTAGATGCCTTCAGCGGTTATCCGCGCCGGACGCGGCTACCCGGCCATGCCGTTGGTCGACAACCGGTTCACCGGAGGTCCGTCCACCCCGGTCCTCTCGTACTAGGGGCAGCCTCCCTCGATTCTCCTGCGCCCGCGGAGGATAGGGACCGAACTGTCTCACGACGTTCTGAACCCAGCTCGCGTACCGCTTTAAACGGCGAACAGCCGTACCCTTGGGACCTGCTCCAGCCCCAGGATGCGATGAGCCGACATCGAGGTGCCAAACCTTGCCGTCGATGTGGACTCTTGGGCAAGATCAGCCTGTTATCCCCGGAGTACCTTTTATCCGTTGAGCGACGGCCCTCCCACGTGGGGCCGCCGGATCACTAGAGCCTGCTTTCGCACCTGCTCGGGTCGTAGCCCTCGCAGTCAAGCCCGCTTACGCTCTTGCACTCAAAAGGACGGTTGCCGACCGTCCCGAGCGGACCTTCGCGCGCCTCCGTTACCCTTTAGGAGGCGACCGCCCCAGTCAAACTGCCCGCCTGGCACGGTCCCCCGCCCTGCTTCAAGGGACGGGGTTAGGACGCCGGTGCGGCGGGGGCGGTATTCCAAGGGCGGCTCCGCGGGGGCTGGCGCCCCCGCTTCGATGCCTCCCGCCTATCCTCTACGCGCCGGACCAGCGGCCAATGCCAAGCTGCAGTGAAGGTTCACGGGGTCTTTCCGTCCTTCCGCGGGTAAGTCGCATCTTCACGACTAGTGGAATTTCACCGGGTCCATGGTTGAGACAGCGCCCAAGTCGTTGCGCCTTTCGTGCAGGTCGGAACTTACCCGACAAGGAATTTCGCTACCTTAGGACCGTTATAGTTACGGCCGCCGTTTACCGGGGCTTGGCTTCGGGGCTTCGCTCGCGCTAACCCCTCCGCGTGACCTTCCGGCACCGGGCAGGCGTCAGACCCTATACGTCGCCTCGCGGCTTATGCAGAGTCCTGTGTTTTTGGTAAACAGTCGCTTGGGCCTCTTCACTGCGGCCCCCCTCCGCTCCCCGGGCGAGCCGGTTCACGTACGCGGGGGCACCCCTTCTCCCGAAGTTACGGGGCCATTGTGCCGAGTTCCTTAACCATGGTTGACCCGATCGCCTCGGTATGTTCTACCCACCCACCTGTGTCGGTTTGCGGTACGGGCGCGATGGCGCCTGCCTAGGGGTTTTTCTGGGGACCACGGGCTCACTCGCTTCGCTCGATCGCTTCGTCCGGAGCCTCGCCCGCACGGTGCCGGATTTGCCTGGCACCGGGCCTACGCTCCATCACGGGGACGTCCAGAACCCCGCCGAGCCACCCCGATCCGTCGCCCCGTCGGTCGTGACGGTTCCATCGCGGTGCAGGAATGTCTGCCTGCTGCGCTTCGACTACGCCTTCCGGCCTCGCCTTAGCCCCCGACTGACCCTGGGAGGATTAGCCTTGCCCAGGAAACCTCGGGTTTACGGCGGACGAGTTACCCTCTCGTCTCTCGCTACTCATGCCAGCATTCTCGCTCCCAGAAGGTCCACGGTCGGTTCCCCTCCCGCTTCGCCCCCGCTGGGACGCTCCCCTACCGATGATATGAATCATCCCGCCGCTTCGGTTCAGAGCTTAGCCCCGTGTATTGTCGGCGCATGTCCACTCGACCAGTGAGCTGTTACGCACTCTTTGAAGGCGTGGCTGCTTCTAAGCCAACCTCCTGGTTGTCTGCGCGGACGCACATCCTTTGCCACTCGGCTCTGAATTAGGGACCTTAGCGGGCGGTCTGGGCTGTTTCCCTCTCGAACACACAGCTTAGCCCACATGTTCTGACTGCCGCGCTCTAGACCCTCGGGCATTCGGAGTTCGGTTCGAATCGGTAGGCGGCGAAGCCCCCTCATCGATCCGGTGCTCTACCTCCCGGGGTTAACGCGCGACGCTAGCCCTAAAGCTATTTCGGGGAGAACGAGATATCTCCGGGTTTGATAGGCCTTTCACCCCTATCCCCGGGTCATCGCCGCCGTTTTCAACCGACGTGCGTTCGGCCCTCCACGGGGTCTTACCCCCGCTTCAGCCTGCCCAGGGATAGCTCACCCGGCTTCGCGTCTGCGGCCGCCGACTCCATCGCCCTGTTCGGACTCGCTTTCGCTCCGGCTCGCTTCAAAGCTTAACCTCGCCGACGGCCAGCAACTCGCTGGCTCATTCTACAAAAGGCACGCCGTCACACCACTGAAGGGTGCTCCGACGCCTTGCGGGCGCACGGTTTCAGGTACTGTTTCACTCCCCTCCCGGGGTGCTTTTCACCTTTCCCTCACGGTACTGGTTCGCTATCGGTCACAGGAGAGTATTCAGGCTTGGAGGGTGGTCCCCCCGGGTTCGGACCGGGTTTCACGTGCCCGGCCCTACTCAGGGACCTCCGCCGGGCTCCATCCTCAGGGTGCGCCTACGGGACTCTAACCCTGTGCCGCCGGCCTTCCCATGCCGTTCGGCTCCCCTGGATGGATGCCCGCCGGGAGCGCCAGCTCCCGGGCGGGAGGCCCTGCAACCCCGGCGGCGGTATAGGCTGGCGCCCGCCCGCTCGCCGGTTTGGCCGTCGGCCCCCTTTCGCTCGCCGCTACTCGGGGGATCTCGTTGTTGATTTCTTCTCCTCCGGGTACTTAGATGTTTCAGTTCCCCGGGTTGTCCTCCCCCGGAATATGAGTTCTTCCGGGGGATGCCAGGACTTCTCCTGGCGGGTTCGCCCATTCGGAGACCCGCGGGTCGAAGGGTGTGTGCCCCTAACCGCGGATTATCGCAGCTTGCCGCGTCCTTCATCGGCTTCCTGTGCCAAGGCATCCGCCGTGCGCCCTACGTATCTTGCCCGCGCCACGGCGCGGGCGTCCGTAGTTCCTCGGTCGCTCTCGGCGACCGGTGCATGGGTGTCGCATACCGTCCGGGCCCTGGGGGCCCGGGCGGTCAGATGCTCCTTGCATTTCTTTCGATATTCTTGTTCTCGCAGATTTATTCGAAGATGAATCTTCGTCCTCTTCAAGTTGAGAATCGATCAGATCAGATGTATTCACTACAGATCTTCGTCTCGCTATGCGGCTCTCAAGGTACGCGGGTGCGTGCCCCGGGGACCGGACGCTGCGGGCGGGGGCGCCGGGAGGACAGGCCGGACGGGTGTGCTCCACCGCGCCCGTCTGAACAATTTCATGATCTAGTTTTCCTAGAGGTGTATCTCCCTAGAAAGGAGGTGATCCAGCCGCACGTTCCCGTACGGCTACCTTGTTACGACTTCACCCCCCTCACCCTCCACACCTTCGACGCCTCCCTCCCGCGAACGGGTTGGGCCGGCGGCTTCGGGTGCAGACGACTCGGGTGGTGTGACGGGCGGTGTGTACAAGGCCCGGGAACGCATTCACCGCGGCATGCTGATCCGCGATTACTAGCAACTCCGACTTCATGGGGGCGGGTTGCAGCCCCCAATCCGAACTGGGGCCGGCTTTGAGGGATCCGCTCCGGCTCGCGCCATCGCATCCCGCTGTACCGGCCATTGTAGCACGTGTGCAGCCCAGGGCATAAGGGGCATGATGACTTGACGTCGTCCCCGCCCTCCTCCGGCTTGGCGCCGGCGGTCCCGCATGGGTGCCCAGCTCTACCTGCTGGCAACATGCGGCGGGGGTTGCGCTCGTTGCGGGACTTAACCCAACATCTCACGACACGAGCTGACGACAGCCATGCACCACCTGTGCTAGCTCCTCTCGGCCACCGGGTCTCCCCGGCTTCACTAGCATGTCAAGCCCTGGTAAGGTTCTTCGCGTTGCTTCGAATTAAGCCACATGCTCCGCTGCTTGTGCGGGCCCCCGTCAATTCCTTTGAGTTTTAGCCTTGCGGCCGTACTCCCCAGGCGGGACGCTTAATGCGTTGGCTGCGGCACGGAGGGACTCTCCCCCCACACCTAGCGTCCATCGTTTACGGCTGGGACTACCAGGGTATCTAATCCTGTTCGCTCCCCCAGCTTTCGCGCCTCAGCGTCGGTCTCGGCCCAGAGGGCCGCCTTCGCCACCGGTGTTCCTCCCGATATCTGCGCATTCCACCGCTACACCGGGAATTCCACCCTCCCCTACCGGACCCGAGCCGCGGGGTTCGGGGGGCGGACCGGGGTTGAGCCCCGGGATTTGACCCCCCGCCTACGCGGCCGCCTACGCGCGCTTTACGCCCAATGAATCCGGATAACGCTCGCCCCCTACGTATTACCGCGGCTGCTGGCACGTAGTTAGCCGGGGCTTCTTCTGCAGGTACCGTCTTGACTCGTCCCTGCTGAAAGCGGTTTACGACCCGAAGGCCTTCGTCCCGCACGCGGCGTCGCTGCGTCAGGGTTGCCCCCATTGCGCAAGATTCCCCACTGCTGCCTCCCGTAGGAGTCTGGGCCGTGTCTCAGTCCCAATCTGGCCGGTCGGTCTCTCAACCCGGCTACCCGTTGTAGGCACGGTGGGCCGTCACCCCGCCGTCTACCTGATGGGCCGCGACCCCATCCGGCTCCGCGAAAGCTTCGCCCGCCCGGACATGCGTCCGGGCGGGTTCGCCGGGTATTACCCGCGGTTTCCCGCGGCTATCCCCGAGAGCCGGGCAGGTTGGTCACGTGTTACTCAGCCGTTCGCCACTCGCTTCCACCCGGGGGTGGGTGCCGTTCGACTTGCATGTGTTAGGCGCGCCGCCAGCGTTCATCCTGAGCCAGGATCGAACTCTCCGTCCAAATACATGGGCGCGGAAGAGCCCGTCCGGCCGGCTGTAACGCCGATCGGATCCATTCTGTGCTATAAGCTAGTTTCTGGTTTGGAAAGGAATCGCAAGGTTCTCGCCTTACTCTTCTGACTTCCGTACATCACTGCTACCATACAAAATGGCATTCGTTCTGTCTCCCGGCGGATGCATCCGACTGGATCGGATGTCCGCCTCGCAGTATCCGGTTCTCAAGGTACGCGCCGGGCGGTCCTCCTCGGAGCCGCGCGGCAAGGAGATATATTGCCACACCCCCGCTCCCCCGCCGCCGGGGATATCGTCCTCCACAACTTGAACACATCTAATGCCGCCCGCCGCCTGCTTCCGCTCGTTGTCCGACATGCCGGCGTTCTCGGGGGCCCATCCTTCGAGCGCCGGCCGCCCGG
>NZ_VOWY01000007.1 GCF_008014645.1 Collinsella sp. BA40 | reverse complement strand
GGTAGCTCCGCGGACGGCCGGGCCGGTTTTGCCTCTTGACAATGTTCAACTCATATTAAAGGGATTGCCCGCGTTGCGGGCAATCCCTTAAAAATGCGTTGTACCGTTTCCGTACGGAAACCGCAGCAATTAGTTGTAGCTCACGCTCTGCTGGGAGTCCTTGACCACGACGTCGTGCGCGCCGCCCTCGACGATGGAGGTAGCGGAAACGAGCGTGAGGCGAGCCTTCTCCTGCAGCTCGGGGATGGAGAGCGCACCGCAGTTGCACATGGTGGACTTAACCTTGTACAGGGTGCCGTTCACACCGTCCTTAAGGGAGCCGGCGTACGGTACGTAGGAGTCGACGCCCTCGACGAAGGAAAGCTTCTGCGCACCACCCAGATCGTAGCGCTGCCAGTTGCGGGCACGCGCGGAGCCCTCGCCCCAGTACTCCTTCATGTACTGGCCGTTAACGTTTACGCGGCTGGTGGGAGACTCGTCGAAGCGAGCGAAGTAACGACCGAGCATGAGGAAGTCGGCACCCATGGCGAGCGCCAGCGTCATGTGATAGTCGTACACGATGCCGCCGTCGGAGCAGACGGGAACGTAGATACCGGTCTCCTCGAAGTACTCGTCACGAGCACGGCACACGTCGATGAGCGCGGTGGCCTGGCCTCGGCCGATGCCCTTCGTCTCGCGGGTGATGCAGATGGAGCCGCCGCCGATACCGACCTTGATAAAGTCGGCGCCGCAATCGGCCAGGAAGCGGAAGCCCTCGGCGTCGACGACGTTGCCGGCGCCAACCTTCACGGAGTCACCGTAGTTCGCGCGGATCCACTCGATGGTGCGCTTCTGCCACTCGGAGAAGCCCTCGGAGGAGTCGATGCACAGCACGTCCGCGCCGGCCTCGACGAGCAGCGGCACGCGCTCGGCGTAGTCGCGCGTGTTGATACCAGCGCCGACCATGTAGCGCTTGTTAGCATCGAGCAGCTCGTTGGGGTTGGTCTTGTGGGAATCGTAATCCTTGCGGAAAACGATGCCGACCAGATGGTCGTTATCGTCTACGACGGGCAGGGCGTTGAGCTTCTTGTCCCAGATAAGATCGTTGGCGTCCTTGAGCGTGATGTCCTTATCGCCCACGATGAGCTCGGAGCGGGGCGTCATGAACTCGGAGACCTTCTTGGAATGATCGTCGCGGCTGGGACGATAGTCGCGGCTGGTGACGATGCCGAGGAGCTTGCCGCGCGGGGTGCCGTCGTCCGTGACGGGCATGGTGGAGTGGCCCGTGCGCTCCTTGAGCTCCATGACCTGCTCCATGGTCATATCCGGCGTAAGCGTGGAGTCGCTCTCGACGAAACCGGCCTTGTGGTCCTTGACGGCCTTGACCATAGCGGCCTCGGACTCGGGGGTCTGGGAGCCGTAGATGAAGGACAGGCCGCCCTCGGTGGCAAGGGCAACGCCCATATCGACACCGGAGACCGACTGCATGATGGCGGAGACCATGGGGATGTTGAGGGTGATTGCGGGCTCTTCACCGCGCTTGAAGCGCGTGAGGGGCGTCTTCAGCGAGACGTTAGTCGGCACGCATTCAGAAGATGAATAACCGGGAACGAGAAGATACTCGGAAAACGTGTGGGACTCACCTGGGAAAAACGTGGCCATGGTACTCCTTACCGACACCGGAACGAATAGGTTGACAGACATTGTAGCGCAGACGGTGCTGCTACAATGGGCTGTATTTGAATAACATGATGTATCAAGAAACTCGCCATGTTGCGAAAGGAGGGCCGACCGTGCATCTTCAGGGTTCCGCGCGCCTGCTCATCACGGCTGCCGACGAACAGCTGCCCGGCGCATTCGGCCAGGGGTGCGCCCTGCTACTCGAGGGCGTGGAACGCGACCGCTCCCTCAACCAGGCGGCCAAGGCGATCGGCATGGCATACTCGAAAGCCTGGAGGCTCGTGCGCGAAGCCGAGGCGCATCTGGGGTTCGAACTGCTCGTGCGCGAAGGCGCGCGCGGCTCGCACCTCACCGAGGAGGGCAAGCAGGCCCTCCTCGCCTACCGCACGCTCCAGCACGAGGTGGAAGAGCTGCTCGAGCAGCGCATGCCCGAGCTATTTGGCAATCGATAGGGCCTTATGCGGCAAACGCCTTGAGACCGATGCAGACCAGCACGATCCCGCCAGCCAGCTGCGCGCGGGCACCGAAGCGCTCGCCCAGGCGGCGGCCCAGCGCCAACACGGCCAGGCAGCACAGAAGCGTCGTGAAGCCGATGGAGGCGCCGTATAGCACGATGTTGGCCCCAGACGCCGCCAGCGATACGCCTACCACGAAAGCATCGATAGACGTGGCGATCGCCTCGAGGAAGATGGTTCCGTACGTGAGCTTCGACGGCGAGCACGCCTCGGGTTCGCGCATCTCGCGCAGCGCCTCCAGCGCCATCTTGCCGCCCACGATCGCAAGGATGACCAACGACACGATGCCGGAATAGGCCTCGATAATCGGGGCGATGAGCGTGCCGCCGAAATAGCCCGCCACGGGCATGGCCGCCTGGAAGAGCGCGAACGCCAGGGGCATCGCGAGCTTCTTGGCCCGGGTCATATCGGGCTCGCACAGCGTGTTGGACAACGTGACGGCCATGGCGTCCATGGCGAGCGCGATACCCACAACGACGCTCTCGATCAATTCTGCAGAACCCACCATTGTCGGTAACGACTCCCTTCAGAAGTGAGCCAGACGATTGCGATTGATGACGGCGGACCTAGCGCGACGGGCATTCGTCGCGAAGCGAGGCTGCAAGGGCGCGATCGAGGTCGTCGATGACGCCCAGGGGATCGTCGGTGCCCGCGAACAGGCGCACCGCGCACCCGTCTACGCCGTCGAGCGCCGACACGCGCGTATGCGCACCGCCGGCCGGGCTCGAACGATAGGCGGAGTCGAGTGAATCGAACAGCATGGAAGCCGTCCAACCACTTGGCAGCTCGATATCGATGGCTGGCCCGGCCCCGTGCGAAAGCACGGTCGAGGCGAGCGAGCGGTCGACATGACTCGAAAGACCCGGGTAGCTCACGGAACGAAGGCCGTCGTGAGCCGCCAGATACTCGGCCACGGCGCGCGCGTGATCCATGTGCGCCTGCATACGCGCCGGCATCGATGCGATGCCGGAGCCCAGGACGGTCGCGAGCTCGCCCGTGCGGCCGGTGACGTCAAGCGAACCCGCGGCACGCATGCGCTCCATATGGTCGAAGGCCCACGCGGCGCACTCATCCGTATAGCGACGGCGCGCGTACCGTCCATGCGGATGCGCGACGCTCACCGCCACCGCGCGACACGGCCCCGCTCCCGCCATGACGCGGTCGAGCGCCTCGAGGACCACGGCCGCGCCGAGCTCGCACGCGCGGCAGCCGAAAAACGATGGAACGGTATTGTCTACCGCGAGCAAGACGTCGAGCTCGCGAGCGCGAGCGGCCAAAGACCGCACGTCGGCCACGCGAAGACCGCGACAACCTACGCTGTTGACGAACCAGATCACAGGCAGGCCAGCTGAACGCGCCTCGATACTTGCTCCAACGAAATCATCGACCACGGGTGCGTTCAGGAACCGCACGCATCGACAGGGAAAGCCGTGGGCAAACGCCTGCTCGAAATCGTTCGCGCACACCACCAGGACGGCCTCGGCCGCCAAGCCCGTGCGCGCGAGCGCCGCGGGCGCATGGGATGCCTCGACAACCCATGCGGAGCGCGCACCGGCGGCTTCAGCGTAACGCGCCTCGACAGATAGCAGTTCTTCCACCTGAGCCCCCTTCGATCATGCCGAATGCGGGCAGCGGCGCCGCCCCGCTCGAAAAGAAACGGGGCGCCCGGGCCATCTGGCCGGACGCCCCGCGCAACGGCGCGTTAGGCGCGTATGCGAGTCTCCTCGACGACCTTTTCGATAAAGGCCTCGATATCCATGGGGACGGTCTCGTTGGAACGGTCGCGGACGGAGATGTTGCCGGCCTCGACCTCCTTCTCGCCCAGGATCAGCATATAGGGCACGCGGTCGACGCCGCGGGCCTCGCGAATCTTGTAGCCGATCTTCTCGTCGCGATCGTCGCACACCACGCGGATGCCGGCCGCCTCGAGCTGCTCGGTAACCTGGTGCGCGTAATCGCGGCTCTTCTCAGAAACGGGCAGGGCCTTGACCTGCATGGGCGCGAGCCACACGGGGAACTTGCCCGCGAAGTGCTCGATCAGGATGCCGATGAAGCGCTCGATGGAGCCGAAGCACACGCGATGCAGCATGATGGGGCGCTTCTTCTCGCCATCGGCGTCCACGTAGGTGAGGTCGAAGTTCTGCGGCATCTGGAAGTCCAGCTGCACGGTACCGCACTGCCAGGTGCGGCCGAGGGAATCCTCCAGGTGGAAGTCGATCTTGGGACCGTAGAAGGCGCCGTCGCCCTCGTTGACCACGTAATCCATGCCCAGCTTATCGAGTGCGACCTTGAGACCCTCCTCGGCAGCGGCCCAATCCTCGTCGGAGCCCATGGAGTCCTCGGGGCGGGTGGAAAGCTCCACATGGTACTTGAAGCCGAACTTCTGGTACACGGAGTCGATCAGGCGCACGACGCCCACGATCTCGTCGGTGAGCTGCTCGGGCGTGACGAACAGGTGCGCGTCGTCCTGGTTGAAGCAGCGGACGCGGAACAGGCCGTGCAGGGCGCCCTTGAGCTCGTGGCGGTGCACGAGGCCGATCTCGCCGGCGCGGATGGGCAGCTCGCGGTAGCTATGCGGCTTGGAGCTGTACACGAGCACGCCGCCCGGGCAGTTCATGGGCTTGATGCAGTACTCCTCGTCATCGATCATCGTGGAGTACATGTTGTCCTTGTAGTGGTCCCAGTGGCCGGAGGTGAGCCACAGGCTCTTGTTCATGATCTGCGGCGTGGAGATCTCGACGTAGCCGGCCTTGTGATGGATCTCGCGCCAGTAGTCGAGCAGGGTGTTCTTGAGGATCATGCCGTTGGGCAGGAAGAACGGGAACCCGGGGGCCTCGTCGCGCATCATGAACAGGTCCATCTCGCGGCCGATGCGGCGATGGTCGCGCTTCTTGGCCTCTTCGAGGAACGTGAGGTGCGCCTCGAGCTCGTCTTTGGTAGCGAAGGCCGTGCCGTTGATGCGGGTAAGCATCTTGTTGCTGGCGTCGTTTTTCCAGTAGGCACCGGAGACGCCGGTGAGCTTGAAGGCCTTGAGGGCCTTGGTGTAGGTGAGGTGCGGGCCTACGCACATGTCGATGTAATCGCCCTGCTGGTAGAAGGTGATGCGGGCGTCATCGGCCAGGTCGCCGATGTGCTCGACCTTGTACTTCTCGCCGCGCTCCTCCATGAGGGCGATGGCCTCCTCGCGAGGCAGCTCGAAGACCTGGAACTTGAGGTTCTCCTTGACGATCTTCTTCATCTCGGCCTCGATGGCGGGCAGGTCGTCCTCGGAGATCTTCTTGTCACCCAGGTCGACGTCGTAGTAGAAACCGTTGTCGGTAGCGGGGCCGTAGGCGAAGTCGGCCTCGGGATAGAGGCGCAGAATAGCCTGGGCCATGATGTGCGCGGCGGAGTGGCGAATGACGTGCTGGGCCTCGTCCGATTCGACCTCGGCCACGGAGCCGTCGTTGTACAGTGCCTTCATATGCGTACCTTCCTTAAGAAGCAGTGGTCACATAGTGGTGTCAAGTTTATCAAGTGTACCCGTTTTGCATCGAAATGGGGACGCTATATGCAGCGGCCCCAAAACGAACGCACCCGCCGGCAAGGAGCCAGGCGGGTGCAAGGACGCTTCCGCTCGGCGCCCCGCGCAGAAGCGGGACGCGTGCAGCGCGTTATTGAATATGTGTTCGGCAGTACGGGCATACCTTCCAATGCGCGTCGAGCGGCTTGCGACAAGACGGGCATACGTTGCGCACCTGGGTGTTGCAGACAGGGCACACCACGAAATCCTTCTCTATCGTGGTGCCGCACTTGGGGCAGGCGCCGTACTCCGCGAGCTGGCGCTCGCGCAGCGCCATCTCAAGATCCATCTCCTCGCGCTCGGACGCATAGGAGTTGGGACGCAGCGCGAGATAGGCGATGAGGCCCACCACGGGGATGAACGAGACGATCCCCCACAGCCAGAACGGCTCGGCGCCGCGACGCTTGGCGTCGATGAACACGTAGATGACGGAGAGCAGGTAGAGCGCGACCACGAAGCCGATGAACAGGTAGAACACCATCATCAGCTGCGGCGACATGAGCTCCTGGATGTACTTGGACATACAAGGGCTCCTTTCACATGGGATGCAGCGTGCACGGTACAGAATCTTTTGGCATTGTATACCGCATCGCGTCCGTTCGTCCATTATTCATCCAGCGGCGGCCCCGATGTTCCCCTGTAAGGACGCAGCGTCCGCTGGTCGGCGGCGCATCCCGTGCCGCCGTTCGCGGAAGGAAGTTGACGGTTCGTCTATACCACGGACCGTGCGGCGCCCGACAGTCTACGATGAAGTAGTTACTGGGCATATGTTCACGAAATCAGGAGGGACTATGCAGCGCTACGACATCGTCATCGTGGGCGCGGGCATCACGGGGTGCGCCATCGCCCGGCAGCTCGCCCGCTATGACGCATCGATCGCCGTCATCGAAGCAGCCAACGATATCGCCTGCGGAACCACCAAGGCCAACGGCGGCCTGGTGCACGCGGGCTACGACCCCGCACCCGGCACCTGCAAGGCCAGCGTGAACGCGCGCGGCTGCGCGCTGTACGGGCAATGGTCCCGCGAGCTGGGCTTCGGCTTCAACCGAACCGGATCGATGGTGCTTGGATTCAGCGAGACCGACCGCGAGCACCTCGAGCACCTACTTGAAAACGGCCGCGCCAACGGCGTACCGGACCTGCGAATTATACAGGGAGACGAGATACGCGAGCACGAGCCGCGTGCCAACGCCGACGCGACCTGCGCGCTGTGGTGCCCGTCAACCGGATACGTCGACCCCTTCGAGGTCGCCATTGCCGCAGCGGAGAACGCGGCGGCAAACGGCGTCGAATTCCACAGGGGCGCGCGCCTCGACGGGGTTGATCGCGACGATGACGGACGCTTCATCCTCCATACCGAAGCGGGCGACTTCAGCGCGAAGACGCTGATCAACGCAGCGGGAAACGGCTGCGGCGAGGTCTCGCGCATGGCGGGCGGCGAGCCGTTCGAGATGGTATGGCGACAGGGCAAC
The DNA here is from genome assembly GCF_008014645.1 of Collinsella sp. BA40. GTDB lineage: Bacteria > Actinomycetota > Coriobacteriia > Coriobacteriales > Coriobacteriaceae > Collinsella. The sequence goes on along the minus strand of NZ_VOWY01000007.1, from coordinate 272,504 downwards.
ATCGCGGTCCTCGACCACGAGGAGACACCGCTCATGCCCCTCTACCCCATCCCGACCCCCGTGTCGAAAGGCGTGATCGTCACCGGCACCGTGCACGGCAACACCGTCATCACCGCGACCGCCGCGATCCGCGAAGCGGGCGACACCGACACCTACGCCGCCGACGTGAACGAGCTGCTGGAGGGTGCGCGCAAGCTCGTCCCCGACCTCGATACGCGCCGGGTGGTGCGCACGTTCGCAGGCGGGCGCGCGGTGATCAAGGGGCTCAACGACTTCTTCATCGCGCCCTCCACGCTCGCGCCCGGTCTCTTCCAGGCCGCGGGCATCCAATCGCCCGGCGTGGCCAGCGCCCCGGCGGTAGCCGAGCGCATGGACGCGCTGCTGCACGAAGCCGGCATCGCGTTGCCCGAGAAACCCGGCTGGAACCCCCTACGCGAGCGACCCGTGGACTTCGATAGCGAGAGCACCGAGCGCAAGCGCGCGCTTATCGAGCGCGATCCGGCCTGGGGGCGCATCGTATGCCGCTGCGAAACCGTACCGGAGGCAGAGATCGTGGAGGCCATTCATCGAACCCCGGGCGCCGTGTCCGTAGAGGGCGTGAAGCGCCGCTGCCGCGCGGGCATGGGCCGCTGCCAGAGCGGCTTCTGCCAAAGCCGAGTCGTGCGGATCCTCGCACGCGAACTGGGCTGCAGCCCGAGCGACGTGCTCCTCGAGGACGCGGGCTCGCAGATCGTGTTCGGTCCGCTCAAGGAGGTACAGGCATGACGAGCACCATTCCAGCGACCGCGGCGGTCGCGCACGCCTATGACGTCGTCGTGATCGGCGGCGGTCCGGCCGGCATGGGCGCGGCCATCGCGGCGCAGCAAGCGGGGGCGCGCGTCGCCATCGTGGAGCGCGATGCCCATCTCGGCGGCATCCTGCGCCAGTGCATCCACCCGGGCTTCGGCCTCGAGCATTTCAAAGAGGAGCTGACGGGCCCCGAATACGCGCAACGCCTCATCAACGAGGTGGCGGCCCTACCCATCGACGTGCACACGGGCGCCATGGTCATCGCCATCGACGGCGATGCGGATACCGTCGGGGGCGGCGCGCACCGCGTCACCTGCATGAGCGAAGAGGAGCTGCTCGAGCTCGATGCGCGCGCCGTGGTCCTCGCCATGGGCTGCCGCGAGCGCACGCGCTCGGAGATCAAGATTCCCGGCAGCAGGCCCGCCGGCGTCTTCACCGCCGGCCTCGCCCAGCGCTATATCAACATAGAGAACCTCGCACCGGGCAGGCGCGCCGTCATCCTCGGCTCGGGCGACATCGGCCTCATCATGGCGCGCCGCTGCGCGCTCGAGGGCATGGAGGTCGAGGGCGTCTACGAACTGATGCCCTATGCCAACGGCCTCTATCGCAACGTCAAGAATTGCTTGGAGGATTTCGGCATCCCGCTGCACCTATCCACCACCGTGACGCGCATCATCGGAGACGCGCGCGTGGAAGCGGTGGAGGTGTCGCGCGTGGACGAGCATCTCTCCCCCATCCCCGGCACGGAGCGGGTAGTGCCCTGCGACACCTTATTGCTCTCGGTGGGCCTCATCCCCGAAAACGAGCTCTCCACCAAAGCGGGCGTCGAGCTGGACCCGCGCACACGTGGCGCGAAGGTGGACGAGTCGCTGATGACGTCCGTCCCCGGCATCTTCTCGTGCGGCAACGTGTTGCACGTCCACGACCTGGCCGATAACGCCACTGCCGAGGCCCAGCGCGCCGGACGCGCCGCCGCCACCTGGGCGCTCCGCGAAAGCGATCGCGAAGACGAGTCGCAGGACGCCATCGCCGTCGAGGCGGCGGGCCTGGCGGGCTACGCGGTGCCGTCGCGTATCAACGGCGTGGACGCCCTCGTAAAGATCTGGTTTCGCGTGCGCGCGCCCATCGAATGCGGGCGCATCCGCATCATCTCGGGCGACGAGACGCTCTTCTGCGGAAAGCCGCGTGCGTTCAAGCCGAGCATCATGGAATCTGTGCCCGTCACACCCGCCATGTTGAAACGCGCGCAGGGCCGCATCACGCTGAGCATCGAATCAATCGAGGAGGACGCACGATGAGCACCACAGAGCGCTTCCACTGCACCACCTGCCCGTCGGAATGCCTGCTCGCCGTCGAGGTTGAGCGCGACGCCGGCACCGCGCTCGTTGTGGACGTGAACGGCAACCGCTGTCCGCGCGGCGAGGCCTTCGCGCGCCAAGAGATCACCTGCCCGATGCGCATCCTCGCTACCACCGTACCGGTGACGGGATCCGACATCGAGCTGCTGCCCGTCCGCACGGCCGAGGCCATCCCCCGCGCGCTGCACGCCGACGCCATGGTAGAGCTGCGGCGCCTGTGCGTGGACGCCCCCGTCCGCATGGGCGACATCGTGCTCCCCAACATCCTGGATACCGGCGTGGACGTTGTCGCCTCCCTCGACGCCGACGAAGTCTAGCGGTCGATTCGCGTAGGCTCGTGGGTGAAGGAGTTGAGCACCTCGGCTCCCTCCTCGCCCACGAGCACCAAGTCCTCGATACGCACGCCGGTGCGTCCGGGGAGATAGATCCCCGGTTCGATCGAGAAGGTCATACCGGGCTCGACCAGCGCCTCGTTGGCCAGCGACACATCGCCCGGCTCATGATCTTGCAAGCCGATCGAATGACCCAGGCGATGAGTGAAATAGGGGCCGTAGCCCGCATCCTCGATAACCGAACGCGCCGCTCGGTCGATATCGCAGAAGCGCACGCCGGGACGGACCATGCGCTCCGCCGCCTCGTTGGCCGCGCGGACGACGTCGTAGATGCGCGAGCTCTCGGCATCGGGCTCGCCCCAGAAGAAGGTGCGCGTCATATCCGAGCAATAGCCCCGATACTGGCCACCGATATCGAACAGCACCACCTGGTTGTCCCCGAGCACGGTAGCATCGGGTTCGTGGTGTGGATCGGCAGCGTTCGCCCCGAAGCTCACGATCGGCGCGAACGAGAAGCCCTCGCATCCTTGCGCAGCGTAGAGATCGAGCAGCTGCGATGCGACCTCGCGCTCCGTCACGCCGGCGTGCACGAGCGCGGGCAGCTGCGCCATCACGGCGTCGTTGATGCGGCTCGAGGCGCGCATGAGCTCCTGCTCGCGGGCGTCCTTGATGGCACGCGTCGCCGCCACGGCGCCCGAACCCAAGAAGTAGGACGCGGCCGCCCCGCGCTCCTGAAGCGGAATCAGGAAGCCGGAACGCATCTGTGCGTCGATGCCAAGCGGACGTGTCGGATCGATGGAGCGCATGAGGACATCGCAGAGGTCGTCTGTATCGGAGAACACCACGACCTCGGCATTCTCATACTCATCGATAGGATAGAGCGCGTTATCGAAGATGACGGGAGTGGAGCCGGCTCGCAGCAACACGCCGGAAAAGCGCTCGTACATCTCGGCATAGAACCCCGTGAGATAGAAGATCGACCAGGGATCGGTAACGAGCAGCTGCGCGCCGGGACGCAGCGCCTCGAGACGAGATAGCACGGAATCGATACGGTTCTGGTGCACGAACGCCATGAATGCTCCTCCTTTACATCCGCATCCAACCGATGCGCAACGTTATTCAAGCCAAGGGTAGCACGCCGCGCATCGCGGCGACGGTCACGGCGACCGTTCGCCATGTCGCCTACATGCAACTGAAGTCTCACGATAAATCAGCAGCTAGACAGGCGTATAGGGGACATCCTGGCCGCTATCGCCAGTCGCAAGGCAGCCATCGACGGTCGTGGTACCCCTGTGAACCTTTAAGTTCAACTTTAAGGTGAGCATTCTACAGCGTATACTTTTCACGAACGTACTCGGTCGAAGGTGAGGTTTATGCACGATCGCGACGCAGCACACGAAATCGGCGCGCCGATACGCAGGCACGCACGCCTGCTCTGTATCGCAGGCCTCAGCATGTCCCTCGGACTCGCTGGCGTACCGGCGGCATACGCCGCATCTGCTCGCACCGACAGCGAGCTCGCCCGGCTTGCAAACGAGGTAACGAAAGCCACTTCGGCCTATAGCCGGGCACGGGCAAAGTCCGTAGATCTACAAGGGCAGGTCGACGCCCTCGCCGAGGAGATCATAGCGCTCGAGCAAGACGTCCTTCCCGCAAAGCGCCGTGCGGCATCGGATGCAGCCGTCGCCATGTACAAGCAGCAAAACGACGGCGCGAACCTGCTATCGATGCTCTTCGGGGCCGGATCGCTCAACGATCTGATCGAGATGGGCAAATACCTCGATACCATCCAGTCACGTCACGTGCGCGCCCTGGAAGACCTCAACGCCGCCCACGATGAATTGCAGGCCAAGCTCTCGAACCTCGGAGCCGCAAAGGACGCCGCGGTAACGCAGCAGCGCAAAGCGGACGAAGCGCTCGCCTCGGCTAGGAGCGCACATGCCGAGATCGAGCAGAAGGCCGCGTCGGAAAACGCCGCGGAAGCCGCCAAGGCGGCGGCGCAGGCGCAGCAGCAGATCGAACAAGTCGAGCAGCAAGCACCCGCTAAGCCCGCCGCACCGGCCCCTGCCCCGCAGCCGGAGCCCGCCCCCACCCCTCAGCCGCAGCCGCAACCAAGTCCGCAGCCCAACCCGCAACCCGCTCCCCAGCCCGACGGCTCGGGCGGCGGTGGCTCCACCGGTTCGAAACCCGACCAGGGCGGCGATGGAGATACCTCCACCAACCAGGGCGGCTGGCTCTCGGGCGTGGCGTCGTACTACGGCATCGGCGATGGCTTTATGGGCGGCACCACCGCCAGCGGCGAGATCGTGACCGAGACCTCCATGGGTATCGCCATGCTCAACGTGCCGTTCGGTACGCGCGTCGAGATCCGCTACGGCGGCCGATCGGTTATCGCCTACGTCAACGATCGCGGTCCCTACGTTCACGGGCGCGTCATCGATATGCAGCCCGCCGTCGCGCGAGCACTCAACTTCGTGAACGTCGGCGTCGGCACCGTGCAATACCGTTTCCTGTAGGTCAAGCAGGATTCAGGCTTCCCTGGCCTGCGACCAACCCGGATGAAGCAGCCATCGAGAGCGCCCCGGTCCACCGCGATGAACGGTGGACCGGGGCGCTCTTGCAGACGCAGCGCGCCTTTCACCAGACGGGCCTATATGCGCAGCAGCCCTGCCACCTCGCCGGCAAGCGTGATCGTACCGGCCGCGACAAGCGCTTCGCCACGCCGGCCGCACTCATCGAGCGCCTCGGATACGGAGCCGTATGCTGCAACGAGGCAGTCGGCAGGCCTACCGGAACGCTCGAGCGCGGCAGCGACCATGCCCGCGAGCTCATCGCATGGAAGCGCGCGGTCGGACGAGGTTTCCGTTACGACGATACGGGGAAACGCCGGCACCAGATGCTCGATGATGCCGTCGACGTCCTTATCTGACAAGGCTGCCAAGAGCAGCGTCGGGCGACCGTCGACGCACGGATCGAGCTCGTCTAAGGCTGCGACGAAGTTCTCGCAGCTCTGGGGATTATGGCATGCATCGACCAGAACAAGCGGATCGCGGCGCACCACATCGAACCTGCCCGGGATGGGGCAGGCATCCAACGCGGACAGGGCGGCCGCCGAATCGAGGGCGCGTCGCAGATACGACTCCGCCACCGCAACGGCGCATGCCGCATTCTGTGCCTGATAGACGGGCTTGGCGATCTGGTACCTATATGAGCCGTACGGGCCCGAGCAGGAAAACCCGACCGTATCGCCCAGATGCGCGGGGCGTTTAGTGAGCTCGTGAGCGGAATACCACGGCTCGATGTCGCACGCTTCGCACCGCTCCCGCATCACGCGCGCAACCGACGGCTCATGGGTGCCCTCGCCCAAAATGACGGAGCGCCCGGGCTTGATCACCGCCGCCTTCTCCCCCGCGATGGCCTCGAGCGTATCGCCCAGGATGCGCACGTGGTCCAATCCGATACCGGTCACCGCCACGACACGCGGATCGGTGGCCGACGTCGCATCCCAACGGCCGCCCATGCCCACCTCGAGCACGGCCACATCCACGCGTGCCTCGGCAAACACAACCATAGCGGCCACCGTAAGCAGGTCGAACGGTGTGATGGTATAGGCATCGAGTCCCTGTGCAGCCCTGCGTGCGTTCACGCGACGACCGGCTTCGGCCGCACATGACACTCCGCGACGAAAGGCGTCGGATGACACAACGGAGCCATCCACCTCCATGCGCTCCTCGTAACGCACGAGCTGGGGAGACGTATAAAGGGCCGTACGAAAGCCCTCGGCGTGAAGAAGCGCGGCGGTAAATCGCGTGGTAGATGTCTTGCCGTTCGTTCCGGCTATCTGTATGCAATCGAAGTGCTCGTCCGGACGGCCGAGCTCGTCGAGCATGTCGACGACCGTTTCGAGAAGCGGGCCCGTCGTTCCCGGCAACATGCCGGTGTCGGCAGCCAGGCGAACCGCTTCGGTGTATGAAAACAGCGGAACATCGAAGGGAACTGAATATGGATCGGAACGCTTTGCCATGTTCTCTCCAAAATCGTCATTTCTTAGGTCGTGCCTGGCAGTAATTGCAATAATTGAGTCCGTCGATCTCGTTTCCAAATTGAAACGAGGACGGCATCCGTCTAAAACCGGTGATTTCAGAGCCGATGACGACTCAAAATGGTCACGTGTACGATTTCGAGCTATATACACGCATGAATCCAGCGCCCGAAAGACTCAATACTTACATTTAGTGCCACGAGGATGCCGGTCACACTGAGACCTCGGCAAAATGGCCCGGAAGCCACGAGGGCGTCCGGGCCAGCACGAGCAACGGTGTTTAGAAATCGGCGAGCTGCGCCTTCAGCGCGGTGATGGTCTCGGCCAGCTCGGCGGCGCGGGCGCGCTTGCCCTCCACGATCTCGGGCGCGGCCTTGGCGATGAAGCCCTGGTTGGAAAGGGTCTTCTCCGCGCTTGCCAGCTCCTTCTCGGCAGCCTTGAGCTCCTTCTCCATACGGGCGCGCTCGGCCTCGAAATCCACGAGGTCGCCCATGACGACGTAGGCGTCGAAATCGGCACCGGGCAGGGCGATGGCCTTATCCGGCTTCACGAAACCGTCAGCATGGGATACCACGAGCTCGCTCACGTTCGCCAAACCGCAGATAAACTCCGACATGCCCTGGATGGCAGCCACCACGTCATCGGATGCGGCCTTGATCTCGCAGCGCAGCGCCTCCTTCGGGGAGATGCGGTACCGGGCGCGGCTCGTGCGGACGCCCGTGACCACGGCGCGGGTAAGCTCGAAGGACTTCTCGGCGGGCTCGTCGATGAACCGCTCGAAATCGGCCGGCTCGGGCCAAGAGGCGATCATAAGGGCCTCGGCGCGCTCGCAGGAGCCGTCGTCGTTCATGTCGAGGTAGCTCGCGGGCATGGTGTCCCAGATGGCCTCGGTGACGAAGGGCATGAGCGGGTGCATAAGGCGCAGCGAGGTATCCAGCACGAAGATGAGGTTGCGCTGGGCCTGCAAGCGGGCGGCGTCGTCCTTGAGACGGGTCTTGGTGACCTCGACGTACCAGTCGCAGACCTCGTTCCAGAAGAAGTTCTGGACGCCGCGGGCCATCTCGCCGAAGGTGTAGTTCTCGATGCCCTCGGTGACCATGCGCACGGCCTTGGCCAGGCGGCTGAACATCCAGGCGTCGGCCGCGGTCTCCGCCACGGGCTCGCCGGGGGTGTAGCCCTCCATGTTCATGAGCAGGAAGCGACTGGCGTTCCAGATCTTGGTGACGAACGCGCGGGCCTGCTCGGTGCGGGCCGAGCCCTTGAGCGCCTTGGTCTTCTTATCGATATCGGCGTCGAACTTGACGTCCTGGTTGGTGGTGCACAGCGTCAGCAGGTTGTAGCGCATGGCGTCGGCGCCATACATATCGATGAGGTCCATGGGGTTCACGCCGTTGCCCTTGGACTTGGACATGCGGCTACCGTCCTTCGCCAGGATCGTCGGGTAGATCACGACGTCGTGGAACGGAACCTCGTCCAGGAAGTACAGCGAGCTCATGACCATGCGGGCCACCCACAGGGCGATGATATCGCGCGCGGTGACGAGCGCCGTGGTGGGATGGTGTCCCTCGAGCTGCTCGGGATGCTGCGGCCAGCCCTGCGTGGCGAAGGTCCACAGCTGGGAGCTGAACCAGGTGTCGAGCACGTTCTCGTCCTGATGCACGTGGGCGCAGCCGCACTTGGGGCACACGGTCACATCGTCCATGCAGGCGTCTTCCCAGCCGCACTCCTCGCAATAGAACACGGGGATGCGATGGCCCCACCACAGCTGGCGCGAGATGCACCAGTCCTTGAGGTTCTCCATCCACGTGGTGTAGGTATCGGTCCAGCGTGCCGGATGGAAGGTCACGCGACCGTCGCGCACGGCGTCGAGCGCAGGCTCCTTGAGCTTGTCGACGGCGACGAACCACTGCTCGGAGAGCCAGGGCTCGAGGGTCTGGTCGCAGCGGTAGCAATGCATGACGGAGTGCTTGTGCTCGTCGATATGGTCGAGCAGGCCGTGCTCCTCGAACCACGCCAGCACGGCCTCGCGGCACTCGTCGCGCGTCATGCCGGTGAACTCTCCGTAGCCCTCGACGACGACGGCGTGCTCGTCGAAGATGTTGATCTTCGGCAGACCGTGGGCCTCGCCCATGGCGTAGTCGTTGGGGTCGTGCGCCGGGGTGACCTTGACGAAGCCGGAGCCGAAATCGGGATCGACGTGCCAGTCGTCGAAGATGGGGATCTCGCGGTCGACGATGGGCAGGCGCACGGTCTTGCCGACGAACGCCGCCTTCTCGGGGTCTTTGCTGGACACGGCGATGCCGGTGTCTCCGAGCATGGTCTCGGGGCGGGTGGTGGCCACGACGATATACTCCTGGCCGTTGACGGGCTCGGTCAGCGGGTAGCGGAGGTGCCACAGGTGGCCGTCCTCCTCCTTGTACTCCGCCTCGTCATCCGAGATAGCGGTAGTGCAGTCGGGGCACCAGTTGACGATGCGCTTGCCGCGGTAGATGAGACCATCGTGGTACCAGTCGCAAAACACTTTGCGCACCGCCTCAGCGTACTCCTCGTCCATGGTGAAGCGCTCACCGTCGAAGTCGACGGAGCAGCCCATGCGCTTGATCTGCTCGACGATGGTGCCGCCGTACTCATGCGTCCAGTCCCAGCAGGCATCGAGGAACTTCTCGCGGCCGATTTCCAGGCGAGAAACGCCCTCGCTCTTGAGCTTCTTGTCGACCTTGGTCTGCGTGGCGATGCCGGCATGGTCGGTGCCCAGAATCCAGCGGGTCGAGCGGCCGCGCATGCGCGCCATGCGGACAATTGCATCCTGGATGGAGTCGTCGGTGGCGTGACCCATGTGGAGAATACCCGTGACGTTGGGCGGCGGAATGGTTACCGTGCAGTCGCCCACGCCCTCGCGGCGCTTATAGTAACCGCCATCGAGCCACTTTTGCAGGATAGCGGGCTCGTTGACCGCAGGGTCGTATGTCTTCGGCATCTCTTCCATGGGGATTTCCTTCCTCCGAGCGAACGCGCCGGCGTCATCGATGAACCTGAACGATCCGACGCGACCGAACGATGGGACATAAGTTCATAACCGGTGCAACAGGATAGCATAGAAGCGCACCTGCTCCGAGGCAGCCATCGCGCTCAAGCGGCTACATAGACAATCTCGATAGGCCGCCTACGACGGCAGCCCGAACGGCGCGTCCGCGTCTTATCGTGGAGCCGATGCAAACAGCCGGCTCGCACAAGACGTGCGAACCGGCTGTACGAATTCAACGCGGCGAATACAGGAGACCGCCAGAGCTAATCCAAGTCGAGCGACTGCGGCTTGGTGGCGGCAACGGCACCGTTCAGGATTCGGATGGGCTGTTCCTCTCCGCGAGCGGCGGCGGCGGTCACCACGACCTTGGCAACGTTCTCCTCGCTCGGGAGGTCGAACATCGTCTGCTGCAGCAACTCCTCGCAGATTGAGCGAAGACCACGCGCGCCCGTCTTGCGGTCGAGCGCCTTATGCGCGATCTCATGCAGGGCATCGGGTTCGAACTCGAGCTCGCAGCCCTCGATCTGAAACATGCGACGATACTGCTTGGTGATGGCGTTGCGCGGACCGGTGAGGATCTGGACCAGGTCGTCCTCATCGAGCGCCTGCGTCTGCGTGATCACGGGCGTACGGCCGATGAACTCGGGGATCATGCCGAAGGCGTTTAGATCCTGCGGCAGAACCTGATGCAGCAGATCGTTCTCGTCGGCGCTGGTGGGACCGGCGATCTCGGAATTGAAACCGATGCCCTTGTTGCCCACGCGATCGGAGACGATCTTGTCGAGACCGACGAACGCGCCGCCGCAGATGAACAGGATATTGGTCGTATCGATCTGCAGCAGCTCCTGCTGGGGATGCTTGCGGCCACCGGTGGGCGGAACGCTGGCGACGGTGCCTTCGAGGATCTTGAGCAGCGCCTGCTGCACGCCCTCGCCCGACACATCGCGCGTAATCGACAGGTTCTCGGCCTTGCGGGCGATCTTGTCGATCTCGTCGACGTAGATGATGCCGATCTGGGCGCGCTCGATGTCGCCGTCGGCAGCGGAGATAAGCTTGAGCAGGATGTTCTCGACATCCTCGCCAACATAGCCGGCCTCGGTGAGGGCGGTGGCATCGGCGATGGCGAAGGGTACCTCCAGAATACGGGCGAGCGTCTGGGCGAGCAGCGTCTTGCCGGTGCCGGTGGGCCCCAGCAGCAAGATATTGCTCTTGGCGAGCTCGACATCGTCCAGCTCGGAGGAACCGGCGATGGCATCGCGGTTGGACGCGTGAGCCCCGGTATCCCCCATGAGAACGCGACGATAGTGGTTGTAAACGGCCACGGACATGGCGCGCTTCGCATCCTCCTGGCCCATCACGTACTGGGACAGCTCGTCGTAGATCTCGTGCGGCGTGGGCACGCGCTTGATGAGCGTAGAGGCCACCTCGTGGGTCGAGCGCGGCGCATCGGCGACGGCCGCGTCATCATCGAACTCCTCCATCGGAATGCCGTACTGGGCGGCAGCCATGAAGTCCTGGGCGAGCGATTCCTCGAGGATCTCTGAGCACGCCTCGACGCACTCGTCGCAGATAAAGGTATTGCTGGGGCCCTTGACGAGCTTGCGCACCTGTTCTTGGGTCTTACCGCAGAAGGAGCAGCGAACGACGTCGTTGCCGTGCTTATCGGACGTGAAATCTGCCATTACTGATTGCTCGCTTTCGCAGCGTCGACACGCGAGGTAACGATACGATCGACCAAGCCGTACTCGAGGGCGGCCTGGGCACGCATATAGTTATCGCGCTCGGTATCGGCCTGGACCTTCTCGAACGGCTGGCCGGTGGCGTCGGAAAGAATCTTGTTGAGCGTGGCGCGGGTCTCGCGAATCTCGCGAGCGGCGATCTCGATCTCGGTCTGCTGTCCCTGGGCGCCGCCGCTGGGCTGGTGAATCATCACCATGGAGTTGGGCAGGCAGAAGCGCTTGCCCTTGGCGCCGCAGCTCAGTAGCACGGCCGCCATGGAAGCAGCCATGCCCACGCAGATGGTGGATACCTGGGGCTTGATGTAGTTCATGGTGTCCAGGATAGCCAGGCCGGAATAGACCTCGCCACCCGGGGAGTTGATGTAGAGCGAGATGTCCTTTTCGGAATCCTGGCTCTCGAGATGAAGCAGCTGCGCGATCACGAGGTTCGCGGTCACGGAGTTGATCTCTTCACCCAAGAAGATGATGCGGTCGTTCAAGAGGCGCGAGTAGATATCGTAGCTGCGCTCACCACGGGGGGTCTGCTCGATAACGTAGGGAACAAGAGCGGATTCGATCCTTGGAAGCATATCCTCTCCTTTCGGCTGGCGTGTATATAGGCGTACGGTGCCCGATCTCGCCTTAGCTGTAAATCGATGCACCGTACGAACGTATCCGGTGATACCCGGTATGATACTTTACCCGAACCCAAGGGCTACGAGTCAAAAGAGGAGGCGCTACTCGGCGTCCTTCTCAGCGGCCTTGGCATACTCGTCGACCTCGGTGACCTCGGCGCCCTCGACCAGCCAGTCAACGGCCTTGGAGCGGCGGATGGAGTCACGAACGGCGGGCATGCGGCCATCGGCGAGGAAGGCGGCCTTAGAAGCGGCGACGTCCTGGATACCGGCGCTGGCGAACTCGTTGTCGATGTCCTCCTCGGTGACCTCGATCTTGAGCTCGCGAGCGAGGGCGTCGAGAGCCAGGGACTCACGAGCCACATCGTTGGCCTGCTGGTGCAGGTCGGCGATGAAGGCCTCGGAGGTCAGGCCGTTGGCGGACAGCCAGGTGTCGAGGGTCATGCCGCGCGCAGAGAGGTTCTGCAGGAAGTTCTGACCCAGCTCGGAGAACACGGACTGCTCGTAGTCGGCATCCATCTCCTCGAGCTCGAGGCGCTCGGCGAGCTTGGCGACGGCGCGGCTCTCCTTGAGGGAGGGCAGCTTGGAGTTCTTGTCGGCCTCGATCTCGATCTTGATGGCGTCGCGCATGGCCTCGACGCTCTCGAAGTCGAAAGACTCCTTAACGAACTCATCGGTAAGCTCGGGAACCTTGCGCTCCTTGACGGTCTTGACGACGACCTGCACGGTAGCCTCCTCGGCACCCTCGGGCGTCCAGGAGATCTCCTTCTCGTCGCCCACATTCAGGCCGAGCAGGCCGGCCTCGAAGGCCTCGGGCAGCGACTGGGAGCCCATGGCGTACATACGGCCTTCGCCAGCCAGGGCCTCGGCGTTCTTGACGTTCTCGATGTCGAGGGTCACGAAGTCGGCGTCGGCGATACCGCGCTCGACGTCCTCGAAGGTGGAGTGGTAGCCCATGAGCATCTCGACCTGGGAGTCGATCTCGGCCTCGGTGACCTCCGCCGGCGGCATCTCGATGGCTACGGCCTCATACGAGGAGAGCACGGGCGCAGGACGCAGGGTGAACTCGACGACATAGGTGTAGTCGGTGCCATCCTGGGCAAGCTCGATGTTCTCGTAGTTGCCCTCCTTCACCGGGACGATATCGAGCTCGTTGAGCACAGCGCCCTCGTTGGAGCCGATAAGCTCGTTCGTAGCCTGGGCGCGGGCGGCCTCGGAACCAAGAGCGCTGTCGATGACGGCGCGGGGGGCCTTGCCGGGGCGGAAGCCCGGGAAGCGGTACTGCTTGGCCATGGCCTTATAAGCCTTCTTGATAGCGGCATCGACCTCGGCCGCGGGAATGGTGACAGTAGCGGTGAGCTTGGCGTCCTGTACGTCGGAAGCAGTGATGTTCAACGTTCCTCCTCAAAAACCATCGGCGTTAACGGGGTGCCGATCTACCCAATTGACAACGAAACTGCAGATGCCGCATGGTGCGGGCGAAAGGACTCGAACCTTCACGGGAATCCCACTGGAACCTAAACCCAGCGCGTCTACCAATTCCGCCACGCCCGCGCACGATACAGCAACTTTTGTATGATAGCAGATACATGAACCCGCGGCACCATGAAGCTGCAAGCGGCCGGCGCGCCACGCCTCATCCATATACGAGTGCGCGCCCGGCTTCGCTCAGCCGGGCGCGCATCCAAACGACGGGCGCTCCCCCGCCGCATCGGCAACGGCTCGTTACACGATGCCCTGCGCCATCATGGCGTCGGCGACCTTCTTGAAGCCCGCGATGTTGGCGCCGACCATATAGTTGCCCTCGAAGCCGTAGGCGGCCGCGGCGTCGTCGCACGCATGGTAGATGCCGCGCATGATGGACTCCAGCTTGCCGTCGACCCCCTCGAACGTCCACGACAGGTGCTCGGCATTCTGGCTCATCTCGAGGCCGGACGTGGCAACGCCGCCGGCGTTGGCCGCCTTGCCGGGCATGAATGCCACGCCGTGCTCGATGAGGTACTCGGTCGCCTCGCTCGTGGTGGGCATGTTGGCGCCCTCGCCCACGACCTTGCAGCCGTTCGCCACAAGCGCCTGCGCGTCTTCGAGCAGCAACGTGTTCTCGCGAGCGCAGGGCAGCGCGATATCGCAGGGCAGCTGCCACACGCCGCGGCCATCGCCCTCGTGCCACACGGCGGTTTCGCTCGCCTCGGTATACAGGGCGAGGCTCACGCCCCGATCGTTGCCCGAGCGCTTCTTGTTATAGATGTCCTCCAGTACGCGATAATCGATACCGGCGGGATCCTCGATCCAACCCTTCGTATCGGACGCGGCGATAACCCTGCCGCCCAGCTGGGCCACCTTCTGGATAGCGTAGATGGCGACGTTGCCGGAGCCATGGACGACCACGGACTTGCCCTCGAACGAATCGCCATGGCACTTCAGGTACTCGTCCACGAAATAGGCCAGGCCGTAGCCGGTTGCCTCGGTACGGGCGAGCGAACCGCCGAAAGACAGGCCCTTGCCGGTGAAAACACCGGTCCACTCGTTACGCAAGCGCTTGTACTGGCCGAACATGTAGGCCACCTCGCGACCGCCTACGCCCAGGTCGCCGGCGGGAACGTCGGTATTGGGACCCAGGTGGCGGTAGAGCTCGTTCATGAACGACTGGCAGAAACGCATGATCTCGTTATTCGACTTGCCCTTGGGATCGAAGTCCGATCCGCCCTTGCCGCCGCCCATGGGCAGCGTGGTGAGCGCGTTCTTGAAGATCTGCTCGAAGCCCAGGAACTTGAGCATGCCAAGCGTTACCGTGGGGTTGAAGCGCAAGCCTCCCTTGTAGGGACCGATGGCGGAGTTGTATTCGACGCGATAACCGCGGTTCACGTGGCACGTGCCGGCGTCGTCGACCCACGGAACACGGAAGATGATGATGCGCTCGGGCTCGACCAGGCGCTCGAGAAGGCCGGCCTGCTCGTAGGCGGGCTCGCTGTCGACGACGGGGGCGATGGAGGTGAGGACCTCGTCCGCCGCCTGGATGAACTCGGGCTGATCGGCATAGCGCTCGTGCAGCTCTGCGATGACACGCTGGGTATAGCTCATGGAAACTCCTTTTGACGGTAGCGCCGTAGATGGCGCGGCGTTTTCTATCATAGTGCAGAATGGCACCGCTACGTATTGTTCCACGCCGCGAAACCGTTATGCAACGAATGTCGACGAGTCGCGGGCCTCGCGAAAAGATGATGGAGGACAAACCAGCCGTTGCCCCGGACGCCTTGAAGCTATATACTTCTTCCTTGGACGTCGGGACGTGGCGCAGTTTGGTAGCGCGCCTGCTTTGGGAGCAGGATGTCGCAGGTTCAAATCCTGTCGTCCCGACCATATGCGGGCGTAGTTCATCGGTAGAACCTCAGCCTTCCAAGCTGATGAGGCGGGTTCGACTCCCGTCGCCCGCTCCAGAGAAGACAGCAGGTCAGAGTACTTAAAACTCTGGCCTGTTTTCTTTTTATCTCTCATGCGCAATGGCGATAGGAGATCAACGAAAAAACAGCGGCCCGGGATGTTGCGCGTCCTGGGCCGCATTCGTTTGAGCAAGATGCGCCGGCGCGGAGCACCCGTGCGCGCGAAGGCGCTCGAATCCATTGCCGGGGCGATCTGGTATCGCCCCGGCAATGGCCGAGCGCTCCAAAGCCGCACCCAGACGCCCGACGTCGAGCGCCCGGCAACGCGTTACCGACGCTTTCGACGGACGCCCCAGGCAGCAAGGGCGGCGCCAAGCGCACCGAAGACGCCTGCCGCAGCGGCCGCGTCGCCGGTAGCGGGCAACGCGGAGGAGCCGTTCGTCCCGGGCCGCCCATCGGGACCGTCGGCACCCTGGCCCGGTGCCTCGGGCTGTTCGGGCTCGGGCAGCGTGCCGGGCTGCCCGGGAGCCGGATCGGGCAGCGGGTCGAGATCGGGCCCGCCGATCGCGGGCAGCTCGACGATCCGCACATCGGTATACGTCCGGCCATCGCGCTCGACGGTGGCCGTGTACGTGACCCGGCCGGGCTTGCTCGCCGTAGGCTCGACACGCTCGCTGGTCACCGTGCAGTCCATCTCCACGGCATCACCGCCCTCGGCGCGCTCGAACGTGGCGGTCGCATGGGAGTAATCGTCACTCCAGCTGAACGTGGGCGCCATCAGACCGCGGACCGTGACGCGATAGACCGTGTCGCCCACCGCGATATCGGTCACGCCTGGGGCGACGCCTGTGATGGACAGCGTCGTGCTGGTTCGCTCCGGATCGACCTTCACCACGTGGGCGTACTTATTCGACGTGCTGAGCGACGGGTTGAGCGCATAGAGCGTGTCGGCCGCGCCGTCAGCTCCGTCGACACGCGCCACGATCAGCAGCTTGTCGCCGTTCTTCACCGTATCTTTGCCGTTCAGGCGCTCGTAGCCCGCGATCTCGGACGACGCGCCCTCGGTCTTGCGGTAGAGCTCGTAGCAGTCCGCGCCGCTCGTATCGTTGGTGCAGCGGTCGAACACCGCGGTGCCGTTGCGATGGAAATGCAGATACCGGTTGGCGGCGGCGTCGTACAGCTTGACCGTGCCCTCCTTCTCCCCGACGCGCAGATCGATCTTCCTGGGCGCGGCGTTACCCGGGAAGCCCGTCGAATCCAGGTTCAGATAAACCGCCTTGCCGTCCGAAACGGTACTGGCCACGGTCCACCCGTCGCCGTCGGCCGTGAAGGTGAACAACGCACGGCTCAGCGCGATGGCCTCGCCCGTGAACGACGCATCCGTGCCCAGGCTGCCGGGCACCTCGCCGATCACGTCGACCAGCGGGCTGCTCGCGAGCTTCGCGGTAGCGATCGCCGTGTCGGGATCATGCGTGATGCCGCCCCCGATCAGCGCCTCGGAGATGGTCTGACCCGGATCGACCGCACGCTCGACCAGCTGTCTAGGCGCCACGCGCACGGTGTAGACGGCGCCGCTCGACTCCTCGGTGAAGCGAACCTCCCCTTCCGCCTTGCCCGTGTAGGCCACGGTCTTGGTGCCGTCCTCGTTGTCGGTCACGCGGATATCCACGATAGAGCGGTCGATATCCCCGTATCCCGTGAACGCGCCCTCGACGGTATGGCTGAACGTGCCGTACAAAGGCACGGTGACCAGGCGCTTGTTGCCGATGAGCGCGCCGGGCGCCACGTCCTCGATCGCAAGGTCGCGGTAGATAATGTCGGCGTTGGCGGCCTCATAGAGCAGACCGAGGGAGCCGTCCTGTTTCTCGGCAAGGCAGGAGTAGGCGAAATGCGATCCATTCGCGGTGACGGGCACGTTGTACTTCCAGGTAAGGGAGCCGTCCTTCTCCACCAGGCCCACGAAGACCTTGCCGTTCGCACGGCTGCCGCCGGTGGGTGCCGAGAGGATGATGGCCGTCTTGCCATCGATCTTCTGGGAGTACGTGAGAGCATCGACCTGGCATGTCGTGGTGATATCGAGCCCGCTGCTCGCAAGCGTCTTCTCGTCCTTCCACGTAGCGCCGTCATCGTCGGATACGGCGTACCAGCCATGGCGCGCAAACAGGTACAGGCGACCGTCGGCCTCCACCACGGTGGCCTCGGACGTCTGGCGGGCGATATCGCTGCTGCGCTTCCAGGTACGGCCGTTGTCGTCGGAGTAGATGACGCTGCTGTTGCCGTCGCCGTGGCCGCGCTTATAGGTGTAGCACGGCAGGATGATGCGGCCCGTGGACGTCACGAGGCCGCGACCCGGGCCGACGCCGTAGAAGCAATCGTTCGAGGAGCGGCCCGCGCGCACCTGCTCGTTGAGCATGTTGGGAGCCGACCAGGTGGCGCCGCCGTCGGTCGAGGTGATATGCCACAGGTACGACGTCGCCATGACGTGCAGGGTCGCGTTGAAGTAGAACACGTTTTGCTGCACGTAATCGGAGCTGCCGATCTGCGGGCAGTAGATGGGCTCGCCGTCCTTGTTGAACAGGAAGAACTCGCGATCCACATAGTACTCGACGGTGTTGTCCGAGACCTTGATCACGGGCGCCTTGCCGTCGGCGGCGAAGTCGCCCACATAGTGCGTATAGCCCTCGCCGCGCTCGGCGCCGGCCGCGCGTTGCTCGTCGGCATCGGCGGACGCATAGAGCACTAAACGCTGCTTGCCCTCGATCTGCACGTAGCCGCTGCCGTTGACGGGGTTGTTCTTGAATGCCGAGTTCAGCGCCACGCCGCCCGGCCACAGGTCGACCATCATATGGATGGCGCCCGCGTCGTCCTGGACGACCACCGGGTCGATGAACGCCGTAGCCTTGTTGTTATAGGCATCGGTGCTGTCGTTGAAGTAGTTGGGGAAGCTGTACGACCAGGTCTTGCCGTTGTCCTTCGACGTGGAGATGATCGTGTCAAGACCGCCGGCATCGGCCTGGGTGTTCCAGCGCGCGTCGATGGCGGCGAACAGCGTGCCGTCGGCCAACGTGGTCAGCGCCGGGATGCGGTAGTTCTGGCTGCCGCCCGTACCCTTGGCGAACGGCTGACTCTCCGTGGTACCCGTATCGCCCTTCCCGTTGGGAACGACCTGGGGCGCCACCATGGTCTGACGGTAAAGCGAGATGCCGCAGGGGGTATCGGAAACCGACCAGCCGCCGGCGGTGTAGGCCAGGTACTTCATGGCCCCGCCCACCTGGCGGCCGATGCTGAAAGCGCCGTCGTCCATGCGCTGGATCTGCAGGGCCTGCGCGCCCGCAGCGGCCTCGGCCTTGCCCGACTCGATATGCACGTAGTGGCCATCGCCCGTCTTGCTTTGGATGGCGAAGCCGCCGTCCACGCTCTCGATCCCCCACTCGTGGGTGTGCTTGCCAGATAGACCGCCCACCTCGCAGTCGACGGGCGCGAGGACCTCGCCCGTGTTCTTGGCCGCGCACCGGTCGAGTTTGGCCTGACCGTCGGTGCGGTGCATGATGCGCAGCTTGCCGTCGTTGGACGACGTGGACACGAAGGAGTACGTGCCGGCCTGAACCGTCGCATCGCTTACCTTCACGTATTTCGCCACCTGCGGCAGACCGTTATCCGCGGTAGCGGCGTAGGCCGCGGGCACCCAGCCGCCCATGCTGGGCACCAGCGCCTGAGACGGTCCCAGGGTAAACGCCAGCAGCGCTCCCGCCGTGGCAACCGCATATGCGTGATGACGCTCGACGTTCATGCGGCGTCCTTTCTACTCAGCCATCCAAGGCATCGAATATCCACAGTAAGGATGTAGTCTACGGCGCCGCCCGCACTCGCGGCGGCGACGTCCTAGCGAGCGGGTAAATAGCCCCCTTGAATGGTTGCCAAAAGATACGCCCCGCTCAGGCACGGGGGAATAGCGTCTCAAGCACCGACCCTCATGGCGCATGGGCGGCGGCGGAACCGCCAGGGAGCAGGCAGGCAGCTCTCCGGCGCCACGCCATTGCAAGGCGCCCTCCCCGCTCGCACGGCCTGGCGGACTAAACGATTGCGCGCCGGTGTAAACACACCCGTAACCGGCCGCGGCGTATACTAACCTGGAACCCGACCCCCCTTCGGAGGCACCATGCCCAAGCAGCTGTTCGAATCAACGAAAGAAAACCTCAAGCAGGGCGCCCAAGGCATGGCGATCGATGCGCGGCGCGATGCGGGCAACGCCTGCGCCAGCCTGCGCGTATTCGTCCTCAGCCTACTCGTAGCCGCCCTCATGGGCGTAGCCGGCTGGGCGTTCCTCGCCGCCCTGCGCTTTGTCACCAACCTGCGCGAAGCGCATCTATGGCTCTTCGCGCTGCTGCCCGTGGTGAGCGTGGCCACCGCATGGATCTACCGCACGCACGGCCTGCGCGCGCAGCGCGGCAACAACCTCGTGATAGACAGCACGCTTACCGGTACGCCCATCCGCAGCCGCATGGCCCTGCTCACGTTCTGCTGCTCGACGGCGACCCACCTGGTGGGAGGCGCGGCTGGCCGCGAAGGCGCAGCCGTGCAGCTGGGAGGCACCATCGCGAGCAACGTGGCGTCGATCTTCCACGTGGAGGGCCACGACCGGCGCGACCTTATGATGGCGGGTATCTCGTCCGCCTTCGGCGCGGCGTTCGGCACCCCGCTTGCAGGCGCGTTCTTCGGTATGGAGATGTGCTTCATCGGCAAGCTCGACTATAGCGCGGCGCTCTACTGTCTTGCCGGCTCGTTCGTAGGCAACGCCGTGAGCCGCGCGCTGGGCACGCCGTTCTCGTTTGCAACCATCGCGTCGGTGCCCCCTATGAACCTTGGGAACCTCGCCATCGCCTGCCTCGCGGCGGTGCTCTTCGGTCTCATGGCCCGCCTGTTCACCTTCTGTATCCGCTCTGTCAAGCGCCTCTACGCGCGGCTGTTCACGAACTACCTCGCGGCCGCGGCTACCGGCGGCATCCTGCTCGCCGTATTGTTCCTTGTTTTCGGCCTGCATCGCTTCGGAGGCCTATCGGAATGGATGACCGCGGCCGCGTTCGACGGATCAACCACGCCCGTCGACGCGCTGCTCAAGCTCGTCCTCACCGCGCTCACCGTGGGCGTGGGCCTGCAGGGCGGCGAGGTGACGCCGCTATTCGGGATCGGAGCGGCGCTCGGCGGCTGGATCGGCTCCGTCGCGCTGGGCGAGCCGAGCTTCATGGCCGCCCTGGGCATGATCGGGGTCTTCGGCGCGGCGCTCAACGTACCCGTGACCACCATCATGTTGGGAATCGATATGTTCGGCGCTCACGCGGGAAGCTACTTTGTTATCGTTTCGTTTATCAGCTACCTCGTCGCAGGGCACCATGCCGTCTATCCTGCACAGCGCATCGTCACGCCCAAGCGTCGCTCTCTCAAGAACGACGCCGACCTTACCGTCGAGCACGCGCAAGAACGCCACCGTCAAGAACTCGAACAGCTGGAGCGCTCATGAGCACCAACCGCAGTCCGCTAGGCAAGACCCTTATCATCGTTAACCCCACGGCGCAAAGCGGCGCGGCGGCCACCGCGGGCGAGCAAGCCCAGAGGTTCTTTTCGCTCTACCTGCACGACCCGCGTGGCTTCGATTTGGTTAAGACCGAACGGCCGCGGCACGCCACCGACCTGGCCGCGCAGGCCGCGGGATACGACACCGTGCTCGCCCTGGGCGGCGACGGCATCATCCATGAAACCGCCTGCGGCCTCATGCAGATCTCGCCGGACGCACGTCCCGCGCTCGGCATCATCCCCGTGGGATCGGGCAACGATTACGCGCGAACGCTCGGCATCACCGACCGCACGGGACGCGACCTCGCATGGCTCTTCGAGGCCGAGTGCAGCCGCATGGACGTGGGCCGCATCGACTTCGACGGTTCGCAGGGTAGCGGCAGCGAATACTTCGTGCAGACGTTCTCGATGGGCCTCGATGCCGCCGTAGCCATCGGAACCTATGGGCTGCGACGCAAGACGGGCCTTACCGGCGACCCGCTCTACCTCGCCAGCGGATTCAACGTGTTCGGCCTCAACTACCGCACGTATCCCATGCGCATGAGCCTGGACGGGGGCGCATGGCTGCAGCTTGAATCGCTCATCACAGCCGTGCAGATCGGGAAGACCTATGGTTCGGGCTTTCTGATCACGCCCGAAGCCGATCCGAAAGACGGCCTCTTCGATGTGTGCTATGCGCACGGGCGCGTGCCGCGCGCCGTAGCGCTTCCGGTGTTCCTGGGCGCGAAGAACGGTCGGCATCTGGGCAATCGTCATGTTCGGCTCGAGCGCGCCCGCGAGGTGCGCCTCGAGTTCGAAGCAGACGACTACCCCATGCAGGCCGACGGCGAGCAGATTCACGGTCGCACCGCACGCATCACCAGCATCCCGGGCGCGCTCACCGTCCTGGTGCCGCGAATGAACGAAAACGCGATCTAGCCCCGGCGAGCCCGTGACCGCGAGCGCTTGCGCACGTAGCGCGCGAGCGCCAAAGAGAACCCGGCGAAAACCAAGATGGCGGTGACGACGTACACCCAGCGGTACCCATACAGGAAGATGTCGGGGCGCCCCGCCACATACGCCGTCACGCGCCTTCCAGCCGCGACGCTCATCTGGCCGTAGAGCAGCGACGTTGATCCCGTGATGCCGACGGCCATGCCCAGGTAGCGCGCCAGCGCGGCGACGCTGCCGCCGAAGCCGAGCGCCTCGGCGGGAAGCGATCCCATGACCAGCGAGTTATTGGGCGACTGGAAGATCGAGGTTCCCAGCGACGCCGCGCCCAGGCACGCCAAGATGACGGGAAGCGTGGTGCGCTCATCGAAGAAGCCCAGCGAGAGCAGGCCCAACGCGAAGACGAACAGGCCGAGGATGGCCGGCCGCTCGCAGCCGATGCGATCGGAGACCGCGCCCGAGATGGGGCCGGCTATCGCGTTGGCCAGCGGAATGACGCAGAAGATGAGGCCCGCGACGTCCGGCGCGAACCCGCGCGCGTCCTGCAGGTAAAAGGGCGTCATGAGCTCGTAGACGCCGATGGCGACGAAGCTGATGAACAAACACACCAGATTCGCCACGAAGCCGCGATCCTGGAAAACCGAGAACATCACGAGCGGATCTTTCACGCGGCGTTCGACCATCGCGAACGCGACCAACAGCGCGAGACCGATTCCCAGCATGCCCAGCACCTGCAACGTGACGCCGGCCTCGAGCAGCGTGATGGAGACGAAGGTGAGGAACAGACCGGGAACGAGCAGCAGCGAGCCGGCCACATCGAGGCGCCGCCCGTCGCGCTCGGGGGCGACGTGCGGAAGGGTCTTGAATCCGACGAGCAGCGACACCACGCCCACCGGCACGTTGATGAGGAAGATGTATTCCCATGGCAGCGAGCTCACGATGAAACCACCCAGTACCGGCCCGCACATCATGCCCAGCGCGACGAAGCTCGCGAGCAGCCCCAAGGCGCGCCCGCGCTCGCGTGCAGGAAACGATTCGGTGATGATACCCATGTTGTTGGCCATGGCCGCGGCGCCGCCGATGCCCTGGATGGCTCGGGCGACGACAAGGAACTCGAGCGTGCTCGCCATGCCGCACAGCAGCGAGCCGGCAGCGAACACCGCCACGCCCACCTGGAAGAAGCGCACCTTACCGTAGATATCGCCCAGGCGACCAAAGACCAGCAACGCCGCGCATGTGGTGAGCAGGTAGACCGAGGACACCCACTGAATCTGGTCGAGGCCCGCATCGAGGGCCTTGCGCATAACGGGCAGCGCCACGTTGACGATACTCGAATCGAGCGTGGCCATAAACGTCATGACCAGCACGGTAAACAGGATGGCCCACTTGTTCTTGCCGTGCGTGTTGCCCTCCACCGCGTCGTGGATGCGCTGGGACTCGTTCATACGTACCTCGCATATTCGCTGATGGCGCCGCGCGCTCTGATGACGGCCCGCATGCAGGCGGACCCCCATGAGCCGCGCTATCGTTCCCGCGGCCGCGTAGATACGCCAGGGAGCCGCGAGGATGCACCCCGCAGCCCCGCTGCATAAGTATTTGTTTGTAACACAGGCAGCGCCCAAGCAGCAAGTCCCCGCCCGTGCGCGCCGCTATGCAAGCACGTCGTCGAGCCATGCGCCGACATCGCGATGGACATCGCCCCGAATCGGCTCATTCAAGATCTCGTGGCGTGCATCGGGATAGATCGACACGTCCACCCGCTCCACGCCTACGCGGCGATACATCGACGCAGCCCGCTCCACACCGCGGCCGCATTCGCCCACCGGGTCGTCGGCGCCGGCAATAAAGAGCATGGGCAACGCATGCGGAATGCGCTTGGCAAGATCGGTATCGGTAGCATCGGCTACCAGCGAGGACAGCGTATGGTACGCGCCCACGGAAAACTTCTGCCCGCATAACGGGTCGTCCCGGTAGGCGTCGACGACGGCGGGATCGGTCGAGATCCAGTCGACGTCGGTGCGCGCGTCCTCGATGGCCTTGCCGTAGCCGCCCGCACCCATGCTGTCCACCAACTCGCTTACATACCGCTCGCCGCGATGGCGTGCGATACCGCGGGTCAGCGCTTTGCCGGCAGCGGAGAG
Organism: Collinsella sp. BA40; assembly: GCF_008014645.1. GTDB lineage: Bacteria > Actinomycetota > Coriobacteriia > Coriobacteriales > Coriobacteriaceae > Collinsella. The sequence goes on along the minus strand of NZ_VOWY01000007.1, from coordinate 248,583 downwards.
AGCGCGCGGCTGCTGGCCCGTCCCGCAGATGACGGCCGCGCGCACGCCCATCGCGTAGCGCGTGAGGTATACGCGCGTGATGAAGCTTCCCATCGAATGGCCGAAGATGACATAGGGGATCGCGGAGGCATCGCCCTGCGGTCCGGCCAGGCGGTCCAAGACGAGGGCCCGCAGCGCATGGACGTCGTGCAGAAGGACCTCCTCGCCCGCCTCGAGCGGCATATGGCCCAAGTCATCCTCGCTTGCAACCGACTTTCCATGGCCGATGTGGTCCTCGGCGCACACCGCGAACCCGCAGCCGCAGAGGAACTCGGCGAAACCGGCATAGCGCTCGATGTGCTCGGCCATGCCATGGACGATCTGCACGAGGCCGCGAATGCCGCCGGGGGCGTCGGCCGCATCGGGTTCCCAGAGCAGCGCGCGAATGGACGAGGCGCCGTCGTAGCTCGAAAACGTAATGACGGTGGTCTTCACGAGAAGGGCCTCCAAACGAACAAATGAGGATTATATCTACCAGGTCCATCCTACCCGAAAAGCACGACGACCCCGCCCCAACCGGATAGACGGCGGGGACGGGGTCGCCCGAATGCGCTTCTTGCGCGGCATGCGACGCTAGATGGTGTCGAGCGCCTGGGCGATATCGGCCAGCAGGTCCTCGGTCGCCTCGATACCGCAGGAAAGGCGAACCATATCGGGCGTGATGCCGCAGGCGGCCAGCTCGTCGTCGTTCATCTGGCGATGCGTGGCGTTGGCCGGATGCAGGCAGCAGGTGCGCGCATCGGCCACGTGCGTGGCGATTTGCGCGAGGCGCAGACTCTTCATGAACTGCTCGGCGGCGGCGCGTCCGCCCGTGAATCCGAAGCTCACCACGCCGCAGCCGCCCTGGGGCAGATACTTCTGCGCGAGCTCATGGTACGCATCGCCCGGCAGCCCCGGAAAGCGCACGAAGCTGATCTTGGGGTGCTGCTGCAAGAACTCGGCCACAGCCTGGCCGTTCTTGCAGTGCTGGGGCATGCGCACGTGCAGGCTCTCGAGGCCGAGGTTGAGCAAAAAGGCGTTCTGGGGGCTCTGGATGCACCCGAAATCACGCATAAGCTGCGCGGTGGCCTTGGTGATGAAGGCGCCCTCCAGACCGAAGCGCTCGGTGTACACCACGCCGTGGTAGGAGACATCGGGCGTGGTGAGACCGGGGAACGCATCGGAATGCTCGTTCCAGTCGAAGCGGCCGGCGTCGACGATGGCACCGCCCACGGCCGCACCATGACCATCCATGTACTTGGTGGTGGAGTGGGTCACGATATCAGCGCCCCACTCGATGGGACGGCAGTTCACCGGCGTGGGGAACGTGTTGTCGACGATCAGCGGCACGCCGTGGGCGTGGGCCGCCGCGGCGAAGCGCTCGATATCGAGGACGGCGAGGGCGGGATTGGCGATGGTCTCGCCGAACACGGCCTTCGTGTTGGGCCGAAACGCCGCTTCGAGCTCCTCATCGGAGCAATCCGGGGCCACGAACGTGCACTCCAGCCCCATGCGCTTCATGGTATGCGCGAGCAGGTTATACGTTCCGCCGTAGATAGCCGAGCTGGCCACCACGTGATCGCCGCAGCCCGCGATGTTGAAGATGGCGAAGAAGTTCGCCGCCTGGCCGGAGCTGGTGAGCATGGCGGCCGAGCCGCCCTCGAGCTCGCAGATCTTGGCCGCCACCGCATCGTTGGTGGGATTTTGCAGGCGCGTATAGAAGTATCCCGACTCCTCGAGGTCGAAGAGCTTGCCCATGTGCTCGGACGTGTCGTACTTCCAGGTGGTGGACTGGTAGATGGGGACCTGACGGGGCTCGGCGTCGCCAGGGCGATAGCCGCCCTGCACGCAGGTGGTTCCAAGATGCTCTGCCATAACCTTCTCCTTCTCGCACGGCGCGTGCGCCGCCCGCTCTCGAATATACGAGTAGAATGGTATACCCACTCAACCTATGCGAAGGACTTCAGTATGGCTGTCAACATGGATGTAACGTCAACGGACCGCGCCGAGCTGCTCGCCCGGGCCGCGGCCTATCACGAGCAGGGCTACAACTGCGCGCAATCGGTGGTATGCGCGTTGGCGCCGTCGTTGGGCATCGACGCGGATGCGGCATTTCGCCTCGCCGAGGGTTTCGGCGCGGGCATGGGAGGCATGACCGAGACCTGCGGCGCCATCTCGGGCGCGCTCATGGCCGTGGGCCAGGCGTCGAGCACGGGCACCGGGCACGTGGGCAGCAAGGGGCACACGTACCGTCTCGCACGCAGCCTGTGCGAGCGCTTCGCCCAGGCCAACGGCTCGACCGTGTGCCGCGAGCTCAAGGGCGTGGGCAGCGACCACGGCCCGCTGCGCAGCTGCCAGGGCTGCATCGACGACGCCCTGTGCCTGGCGCTCGATATCCTGGAGGAAGACGCGCAGCGCTCTGCTTAGAACTGCGCGAACCGCGGGGCGCTCGCCGTCATGCGCTCGCGCCCCGCCAGCAACTCGGTGAGCAGCGGGCGCAGGGCGAGCTCCTCGCCGGCTTTGTAGACGGCGTGAATCGTCACCTCGTTGGTGAAATCGGTGGCGGCCACCTTGCCGCCGGTATCGGCAACCAAGCGGGCAACCTGCTCGTACTGGGGATAGGCAACCGTCACGTCGACCGACACCACGCTCGTCATCTCCACGATATAGCCGGCCGCGCGGGCCTGCTCCACCGCGGCCTGCGCGGCAGCCGTGTAGGCTCGAACCAGCCCGCCGCTCCCCAGCAGCGTGCCGCCGAAGTAGCGCGTGGTCACGCAGCACACGTTCTTCAAGCCCGCTCCGCGCAGCACCTCCAGCGTGGGCATGCCGCTCGTGCGCTGCGGCTCACCGTCATCGCTCGCGCGCTCCGTCCCGTCGGCCAGCGCGAACGCGGGCACGTTATGGCGCGCATCGTAATGCCTGGAGCGGACCGCAGCCTGGTGCGCCGCGGCCTCATCGACGCTCTCAACGTGGATGAGCTGGGCGATGAACCTGCTCTTGCGGTCCACGAACTCGCCCACGGCCTCCACGTCGCGTCGAAGCGTCAGATAGCTTTCGGCCATAACCACCCTCCCCTAGCTCGCGCAGCCCCCACCGCATCGGGCGCAGCACTTCGTCGGATATCGATTATATGTTAGGCGGACCGTCCATGACGGCGCAGACCCCTCGCGAAAGCGAGATCAACTGAACGCGTGTTATGTGCCTGCGCTGGCGGCGGCCCCGACATCCCGGCTTCGTGGTACAATACCCCCCGCAAAGCGGGCCAGGCGATCGCGCGTGCGGCATGTTCGCATGTGAGGAAAGTCCGGGCTCCACAGGGCAGGATGCTGGCTAACGGCCAGGCGGGGCGACCCGACGGAAAGTGCCGCAGAAAAGAAGACTCCCACCTACGACTCGTCGTAAAGGGAAAAGCTGAAACGGTGGTGTAAGAGACCACCAGCGTCGTGGCAACATGGCGGCTTGGTAAACCCCATCCGGAGCAAGCGCAAATAGGAACGCGATGGGCCGGCCCGGTCCGCGTTCGGGTAGCGTGCGTGGAACTGCACGGTGACGTGCAGGCAAGATAAATGATCGCCCGCGACAGAACCCGGCTTATCGGCCCGCTTTGCCTTCTTCGAATCCCGAAAATAGCCCCGGCGCGCCAACGACATCCCGAGACGCGCCCAAACCATCATTTCCTTTACTGATTCATTACATTCGCTAGCTGTATTAACTGCTCGTTAGCTTTGTGTAAGGTGTTATCCTTAGAGACGCTTTACAAAGGTGCGCGCCTCGCATGCGCCGCACGATAGGAATGTGGTTATTCGTGGACGTCTCATTCTCCTATTTCATCTCCCAAGTCTTTTCAAATCCAATCCTCGCCATGACGGTCCTGCTCACGCTCGGCGTGATCTTCGTCAACGGCTGGACCGACGCGCCCAACGCCATCGCGACGTGCGTCACCACGCGCTGCCTGCCGCCGAAAGCGGCCATCATCATGAGCGCGATCTTCAACTTCCTCGGCGTCTTCATCATGACGCACATCAACGCCAGCGTCGCCTCGACCATCTCCAACATGGTCGACTTCGGCGCGAACACCCAGATCGCGCTCATCGCCCTGTGCGCGGCGCTCTTCTCCATCGTGGTGTACTCCGTGGGCGCGAGCATCTTCGGCATCCCCACGAGCGAGAGCCATAGCCTCATCGCCGGCCTTACCGGTGCGGCCATCGCGCTCGGCGGCGCCGAGGGCGTCAACATGAACGAATGGGTGAAGGTTCTCTACGGCCTGGTGCTCTCCCTCGGCCTGGGCTTCGCCATGGGCTGGGTGACCTGCAAGATCGTTACCATCCTTTTCGCCAACAGCGATCGGCGGAAGTCCAACACCTTCTTTCGGTGGGCGCAGATCGCCGGCGCCGCCGGCATGAGCTTCATGCACGGCGCTCAGGACGGCCAGAAATTCATAGGCGTCCTCTTCCTGGGCGTCGCCTTCTGCAACGGCCAGCCCTCCGTCGAGAACATGATCATCCCGGTGTGGCTCATGCTGCTGTGCTCCGTCGTGATGGGCGTGGGCACGTCCGTCGGCGGCGAGAAGATCATCAAGTCCGTGGGCATGGACATGGTGAAGCTCGAGAAGTACCAGGGCTTCTCCGCCGACCTCTCCAGCTCCCTGTGCCTGCTTCTGGCCACCCTTACGGGCATCCCCGTCTCCACCACGCACGTCAAGACAACGGCCATCATGGGCGTGGGCGCCGTGAAGCGCATCTCGGCCATCAACTTCGGCGTGGTCAAGGACATGCTGCTCACCTGGGTGTTCACCTTCCCGGGCTGCGGCCTCATCAGCTTCCTCATGGCTAAGCTGTTCCTGCTCTTCATCTAGCCGATTCGCCTGTTCCAGGCGAATCCCCATCCGCAAACATCCCCGCAACCAAAGGACTCATCATGGCTAAGAAAAACGACGCGTTCTACTACGATTGCTTCGCCTCGGCGGCCGAGCTCGCCTGCAAGGCGGCCATCAAGCTCGACACCATCATGCATCACTTCGATCCCTCCAAGATCGAGGAGGCCGTCGCCGAGATGCACGAGATCGAGCAGGAAGCAGACGAGCTGGTCCACGAGATCAACGACGCGCTGATCACCGCCTTCATCACCCCGATCGAGCGCGAGGACATCGCCACCCTGGCAAACTCCCTCGACGTCGTGATCGACCGCATCGAAGGCGTCTTGCACCGCATCTACTTCACCAATATCCAGCAGATGCGCCCGGACGCCCTGGAGATGTCGGCCAAGGTGGTGCGCGCTACCGAGCAGATGCACGACCTCGTGCTCGAGCTGCCGCAGTTCAAGCGCTCCAAGAGCCTGCGTGAGCACGTCATCACCGTGAACACCATCGAGAGCGAGTGCGACGACATCTACATAGGGGCCATGCGCGAGCTTCACACCGCAGACCTCGATCCCCTCACCATCATTTCCTGGCGCGACGTCTATACGTTCCTTGAGTATTGCGCCGACTCCTGCGAGTTCGTTGCCGATACCGTCGAGTCCATCGTGATGAAGAACAGCTAGGAGCCCCTATGTCATTCACCGAGCTTACGCGCCAGCGCTATTCGTGCCGGCACTATACCGCCGATGCCGTCGAGCCCGAAAAGCTCGCGGCCATCCTCGAGGCGGGCCGCATCGCCCCCTCCGCATGCAACAATCATCCCGCACGCGTGCTGGTATGCGACACGCCGTCGCTCCGCGAGGCCGCGGCGAAGGCCGCCTATCGATTCGAGCGCGACGGCAGCGTCTTCGGCGCTCCGGTCGTGCTGCTCGTATGCGCCAAGACCGACGAGGCCTGGGTACGCAAGTACGATCAGCGCAACGCCTCCGATATCGACACCGCCATCGTCGTCGACCAGATGATGATGCAGGCCACCGAGCTCGGCTTGGGCACGTGCTGGGTATGCCATTTCAACCCCGAGGTCGCTCGCGAGGTATTCGACCTGCCCGAGGACGTCTACCCCATCCACATGCTCACCGTGGGCTACGCCGCAGATTCGATCGCCGATCCCGAGGTGCGCGAGGCCCGCACCATAGCCCTTGCAGACTTCACCAACGTGCACGCCTAGCAACGCCTTGTAACGCCGTATTCGGCCTTGTATGCGAAAGAGAGAGCCCGCACCTCCCTATCGGAGATGCGGGCTCTCTCATAGGCTTTCAAGACCGTTACACACAAAAACGGCCGCCGATACATGACCGGCAGCCGTACACGTTGCAAAGATCTTGAGAGACCGAAGGCTAGTCCAGATCGTCGGCCACGAAGTTGTCGAGCGGAGCGAACGGATCGGCCACGGGCGCAGTCGCCATGGGCTCGGACACCGGGGCCGCGACGGGAGCCACGGCAGCAGCGGAGCCCGTAGGGGTATTGGCGAGCAGCTCAGCCGGGAAGGAGTTCTGGGCTTCGTCCATGAAGTGCTGGATGAGCTTCATGTACTCGTTCTTGAAGTCCTCACGGGAAGCCTTCAGGCGATCGATCTCGTCGATCTGCTTCTGCTTCTCGGCAAGAGCCTGACGAATGACCTCGCGCGCCTTCGCGTCGGCCTCGTTGCGGATGCGCTCGGCGTTCTCCTGGGCATCGTTGATGATGGCATCGGAGGTCTGCTGCGCGGCGATGAGGGCAGCGGAGATCTGGCGCTCGGTGGCCGTAAAGTCGGGAGCCGGAGCGGGCGCGGGTGCCGGAGCGGGCGCGGCGGCATTCTGCGCGAGGGCGGCCTGGGCGTCGGCGAGCTGCTGCTCGGTTGCGGTGAGGCGGGTCTTCAGGTCGACGATCTTATTGAGCATAGCGTCGACCTCGGACGAGATCTGCTCGAGGAACACGTCGACCTCGGCGGGATCGTAGCCGCGCTTGGCCTCGGAGAACGTCTGAGCCTGGATATCAGCGGGAGTAATAGCCATCGAAACAATCCTTTCCATGCACCTGGCGGCCCTAGCGAGCACCGCCATGCGTTTCCTACAAAAGTATACCTATGAGAAGCCGCTCGATAAGGGTCAACGCAAGAACAGCAATAACGGGCGAGAAATCGATACCGCCCATAGCCGGCATGAACCTGCGAAAGAAGTTGAGAAACGGTCCCACCAGGGACTCGAGCACCGCCCCGATGTCGGCGAGCAGGCCGTTGGGATTCATGGGGATCCACGTGAGCAGGCAGTACGCCAGAATCAGGAAGTTATAGAACTGGAAGAGCGATTGAATGATAGAGACAAGGGTGTACGGGGTCACGGTTCTCCTACTTAGACTTGATGTAGCCCTCGGAGCGAAGCTTGGCCAGGTCGGATTCCTTGACCTCGCAGCCCTGGGGCAAGACGATGAACACGCGGTCGGCGACTTCCTTGATGCTGGCGCCCAGACCGCAGGCGAAACCATAGCTGAAATCGAGGACGCGCTTAGCCACCTCGGTACGCACGCCAACGAAGACGAGTGCGACGGGCTGGCGCGTGCGGACGCGGCGAACGACCGTCTCCACGTCGTCGTAGCTCTCGGGCCGCAGGATGTAGGCAGGCAGCTGGGGCGTATTGTTGACCACGGCGCTCACCTGCGCCGACACGTCGGAAGCGGGGGCCGGAGACGCCGGCGAGGGCACCGAGCGAAGGGTCTCGGCATAGCTGGACGGCGTATCGTACGCGCCGGGGCGATAGGCCTCCTGGCCGCGTGCGGGCGGGTTGTACGTGGTGGCGTGGCGCTCGGCATCGCCGACGGGCTGACCGCTGCGCGTATACACGGCGACGGACGCCGCCTCGCCGCGATGAGTCTGACCGAGCAGCCCCGAGCTCGAGTCCTCGTCGGTGTACTGGGAAGCATAGCCCGTGTCGGCCTGGGCGCCGTAGCCCTGGTCCTGATAGCCATCGGTGGCGTATGCATCCGAGCCGCCCTCGTAATAATCGTCATAACCGTCCTGGCCGTAGCCTTCCTGGCCGTAGCCGGACTGGTTCTGACCGAACGGGAGCCTGCTTTTGATATCGTCTAAAAAGCCCACGTTTCTCAACCTCTCTGCCCTAGGTTTCGTTTGATCTTCGAATGGTGCAGGTCAAACGCATGCCTGACCTGCTTATTCTACTGCAAAACCAGGGTCGAACAACACCCTACCAAGGCGAACGATGGTAGAACCCTCCTCGAGCGCGATATCGAAGTCCTCGCTCATGCCGCACGACAGCTCGCGCAGGTCGAGCGCCGGGTCTTGCGCCGACAGCTCATCGCGCAGCTCGCGTAGGCCCGAGAAACATGCTCGCGCCCTCTGCTTATCCCCGCGAGGAGCCATCGTCATAAGCCCTCGGATGCGAATTCCACAAAGTGCGCTCAGCTCGGGGAACAGCTCGCGAAGCTCATCGGGAGAAAACCCCGACTTGGAGCGCTCACCGGCCACATTTACCTCGATCAGCACGTCCTGAGGACCAGGAAGCGAACCCTCCGCGATATGGCGCTGCGCGCGCGTTGAAACGGCTTTGGCGAGGTGGAGCGAGCTGATGGAGTGGATGAGCTCCGCACGGCCCAGCACGGCGTTGATCTTATTCGTCTGCAGGTTGCCGATCATATCGAATCGCACGCATGGCGCATCTGGAAGGGTTGCAACATGCTGCGTCTTCCTGATGAGCTCCTGGGGCCGATTCTCACCGAATCGCCTGAACCCGGCAGCTATAGCCGCTTCGACCTCATCGGCCCCAACCGTCTTGGAAACCGCGACCATGTCGACGTCGGCGAAGCTGCGGCCGCTGCGATCGAGTGCCAGCGCCATACGGGAGAGGATGGCCTCTCGGCGACGTTTAAGATGTTCGAGATATGCCATATCCATAGCGGGATTCCCTTCGCAGTGGTTCGCAGCCCATACTACCGCAGCGGTCTGCGGCGAAGCAGCTTCATCGCCATCGCTACACGTTTGCATCATGAAACGCCGCTTATGCAAAAACCGCCGGACAAATCCTCGTATCCGGATTCGTACGGCGGTTTGCAAACACATGGCCCGACAGGCAGCAGGCTAATCCGTAGTCTCAGCCGCCTTGCGGATGAGGGCGGCCAGCTGGTCGCCCACCTCCTCGAGCGGAAGCTCGGCTACATAGCGCGCATCGGCAGCGGGATCGAGGATGACGCCCTCGCCCGAGGGGATACGCATGCTCTCGAGCTCGCCCTCGTCTGCTTCGGCCAGGTCGGCCGCCGAGGCGCGCTGGCCCGTAAGCAGGAAGACCAGGCGATACGCGCACTCCATGGAGATGGATGCGATGCGGTCGAGATAGCGCGAAACCATGATGGTGCGGCGGAAGTCGTCCATCTGCGCGTCGTCGGCCACATCCATGGTCTCGGTGCGATTGAAGACGCGGAAGAACTCCTGATACGCACCGTGCACGGCCTCGTCCTCATCGGAGAGAGCCAGCACGATCGACAGGTCGTTGTTGACGAGCGCGGAGATGGTGGCGCCCAGCACGCGGAAGACGCCCTGCGCTTCGGCATCGATGAGCTGCACCATCTCGACGGGCACCTCGATATCGTTTTTCACCTTGCGCTTGGCGGCGCGAGCGATACGGCGGACCTTGTCGCACATGCGCTGCAGGTTGAAATCGATGTAGATGATGGTCTGCAGCAAGCGGAAATCGGACGCGACCGGGCTCTGCGTGGCAATAAGGTTGTAGCACACGGCCTCGAGGTTGGCGCAGCGGGCATCGATCTGGAACGTTGCCTCCTGCGTCGCGGCGGCGAGCTTCTTATCGTCCTCTACATAGGCGCGCACGGCATCGTGCAACGCCAGGTCGACGGCCTCGAAGATGGAGAACATCTCGTGGCGAGCCTCGACCAGCTGACGGGAAAACAGTTTGCGCATTCTAGGCTCCAATCAGACGCGCGCGGACGTGCTACATCCGCAACCAGTACGAGCCGGGCGAATCGGTGACTAGCCGAAACGACCGGTGATATAGTCCTCCGTACGCTTATCCATCGGACTAGTGAAGAGAGCGTCGGTTTGACCATACTCGATAAGTGTAGCAGGCTCACCAGCGACTTCCTGTAAGAAGAATGCAGTGTAATCGGAGATACGCGCGGCCTGCTGCATGTTATGCGTAACGATGATGATGGTCATCTCAGGCGCGAGCTCGGCCATCAGGTCCTCGACCTTCTGAACGGAGGTGGGATCGATGGCCGAACAGGGCTCGTCCATCAGGAGCACGTCCGGCTGAACCGCCAGGACGCGGGCGATGCACAGTCGCTGCTGCTGTCCGCCGGAAAGCGCCAGACCGTCTTTCGAGAGCTGATTGGATACCTCTTTCCAAAGGTTGGCGCGCTTGAGGGACTCTTCGACTATGTCGTCGAGGTCGCTTTTGCTAGTCACGCCCTGCAAACGCGGGCCAAAAGCGACGTTCTCGTAGATGGATTTGGGGAAGGGGTTGGGCTGCTGGAAGATCATGCCCACACGGCGACGCAGGTCGACGGGATCGACGCCCTCGGCATAGATATCGGCGCCGTCGAGCGTCATCGAACCTTCGATGCGCGTCCCCTCGATCAGGTCGTTCATACGGTTCATGCAGCGAAGGAAGGTGGACTTGCCGCAACCGGAGGGGCCGATGAACGCGGTGATCTTGTTCTTGGCGATGTTGAGGTTGACATCGGTAAGGGCGTGGAAATCTCCGTACCAGAAATCGAAATTCGCCGTGGATATAGCGCTGATCTCGGGCGTGGGCGCAGCTTGGTAAACGGTCACGGGAGCTCCTTACTTGCTCTTGCGAGAGAGATGGCGTGCGAACAGGTTGAAGGCGAGGATGATGATCATCAGCAGCAACGCGGTGCCGTAGGCGGCGTTCATGTTGATGCCGTCATTGGCCAGAAGGTACAGGTGCACCGTCATGGGGCGGCCGGAATCCATGGGCGTGATGGGCAGGTTGATAGCCTGGCCCATGGTGTACAGGACGACGGCGGTCTCGCCGATAGCGCGGCCGATGCCCAGCACGATGCCGGTCGCGATGCGACCGAAGGCGGACGGGAGCACGATGCGGGAGACGACCTGCCACTTGGTGGCGCCCAGGCCGTACGCACCCCAACGGATGTAGCGCGGCACGGCGCGGATAGCCTCCTCGGTGGTGCGCATGATGATGGGGAGCATGAGCAGCGCGAGCGCGAGGGCAGCGGAGAACATGGACAGGCCGAAACCCATGGCCTCGACGAACAGCGCGTATCCGAACAGACCCATGACGATGGAGGGCACCGATGCAAGGGCGTCGGCGGCATAGCGAATAATGCCGACCAGGCGACCTTGCTTGGCGTACTCGGCGAGATAGACCGCTGCCAGCACGGCGATGGGCGTGCAGATGAGCATGGCGAGCGCGGTGACGTAGACGGTCGAGACGATGGTGGGCCAGATGCCGCCCTCGGCGTTGACGCCGTGGGGCCAGCCGAAGATGAAATCGGGCGAGATGTGCGGCAGGCCGTTGATCACCACGTAGGCGATGATCGCGACCAGCACGAGCGTGGTGATGGCGGCCGCAACGCGAAAGACGCCGAGCATCACCTTGTTGGACGTGTTCTTAGAGATGCGTCCCTGCTTGCCGTGGGACAGGGCGCGCTTGATGCGCTGCGAGGAGCTCAGCTGCTCGTCGGCGGCGCGAGAAGTCTGGTTGATAGCCATAGCCCTATCCCTTCCTCATCTTGGACAGCAGGCGCACGATGCCCACGAGCGATGCGGAGATGATGAACAGCACCACGCCCATGCCGAACAGGGCCGTACGGTGCAGACCCGACGAATAGCTCATGTCGAGCGCGATCTGGCTCGTGAGCGTGGATACCGGGCTCGAGATGGACTCGGGGATGACGGGGGCGTTGCCGACGACCATGAGCACGGCCATGGTCTCGCCGATGGCGCGGCCCATGCCCAGCACCACGGCGTCGACGATGCCGAATCGGGCGGCGGGCAAGACGACCTTGTAGATGGTCTGCCACTTGGTGGCGCCCATCGCATAGGAGGCCTCGCGAATGCCCATGGGGATGGAGTTGAGCGCGTCGATGGTGAGCGTGGTGATGGTGGGCACGATCATGATCGCGAGCACGAGCCATGCGGTCAGGGCGCCGAAGCCCATCCCGCCGGTGAGCTCCGCCACCACGGGACGGATGATCACCATGCCGAAGAAACCGTAGATGATCGAGGGAATGCCGGCCAGCAGGTCGACCGCCGGGCTGATGAGGGCGCGCACGCGGTCGGTGGCGATCTCGGTAAGGTAGACGGCGGTGCCCACGCCGAGGGGGACGCCGAGCACGAGCGCGCCGACGGTGACGAGGCCGGAGCCCGCCAGCAGGGACATGATGCCGTACTGGCCCTCGGTCGGAGCCCAGGTGAAGCTGAAGAAGTTCGCCAGCCCGATATCGGTGAACACCGGCGCGGCCTGCATCATGGTGAACGCGAAGATGAGCAGCACGGTGACCACGGCCAGGAAGGCGCATGCGAAGAAGAGGTACTGCAGGCCCTTCTCCTTAAGATAGGTGCTGCGCGAAACGAGGGCGAGCTCGCGCTTGCGCGGAGCCTGGTTCTCGCCTGCGTCGGAACGGTCGACGCTCGTCATGCTACATCCCCTCCCCTGCATCGTTGCTCACGGGAATGAAGCCCGCCTCGCGAATCTGGTCGTCCATCTCGTCGGACAAGACGTACTCGATATATCCCTGCGCCTCGTCGGAGGGCTCGCCCTTCGTGAAGAAATACAGGTCGCGCGAGATGGGGTAACCGCCGCTGGCGACGGTCTTCTCGCTGGGCTCGACGTGGTTGACGCTGATGGCGCGAACCTGGGTCTGAGCGTACTTGGACTCGACGAAGCCCATGGAGATGTAGCCGATGGCTCCACGCGTGCGGCTTACGACGTCGCGCACCTGGCCGGTGCCTGAGAGCACGGCGGCCCGGCGGTCGAACGGCGCACCGTCCATGATGATGGACTTGAACGCCTCGCGCGTACCCGAAGCCTCATCGCGATTGACGAGTTGGATGGGCAGGTCCTCGCCACCGACCTCGGACCAGTTGGTGACCTCGCCGGCGTAGATGGCGCGCAGCTGGTCGACGGAGAGGTTCTGGACCGGGTTGTCGGGGTTCACGATCACCGCGATGCCGTCGTGGGCGATGGGGATGGTCGTGAGCCCCAGGTCCTGCTCCTGGGCGTTGAGTCCGCGTGAGGAGGTGGCGATATCCGCGGTGTCGTTGGAAACCGCCTCGATACCCGCGCTGGAACCCAGGCCCGACACGAGCACCGACACACCGGTCTGCTCGGTATAGGACTCGGCAGCTACCTCGGCGATGGGTAGGCAGGTCGTGGAGCCCGCAACGGTGATCGACCCCGTGGATACGGTCGTCGAGCACGCGGAGATGGATACGGCTGTGACAAAAGAGAGGGCCCCGGCGGCAATGAGCGCTAGAGGGCCACGGCTATGGCGGCGTGACGACCACAGGTGCCCGCCTCGGCCCGGTACGAGAAGAACCGGGTGTTGAGACGCACGGTCGAAAGCCGCAAGTCGTGAATTTCGCACGGAGGAACTCCAATTTCTTCGAGCGACGATACGATGCACGCGGACAGGTCGAGCAGCCGCGATGCAGTATCCTCAATGTTATCAAACCGTAATGAGAATGTGTGCAGCAGGTCAGCTGAGACCTGATATTCGTCACCTTGGATATGCGGTCCGATATACGCGCGAATATGGGATGCATCGAGCCCGGTCTCGCTGCATAGGATTCGAGCGGCTTTGGCCGCGATGCGCGCATACGTGCCCTTCCAACCGGAATGGACCACTGCAAACGCGGTATCTCCGCAGGTCAGAAGCACGGGAACGCAATCGGCGAAACACAGCAGCACGGGCACGTTCAAAGCGGTGCACACGATGGCGTCCGCCCCGGCGGCGATGCGCTCGCGTATAACGGCAAGCTCGCGCTCGTCGGAATTTCGAACGACCACCACGTCATCCCCATGAACCTGGTTGGGAACGAGCAGGCGCGGCGCATCGGCCTCGCAACCAAGGGCCGCGAGCGCGCGACGACGGTTCTCCTCGACCGCGGCCAGATCGTCCCCTACATGGCTCCCCAGATTAAGCGATGCATACGGAGGCTTCGAGACGCCGCCTGAGCGCTCGGTAAAGGCAAGGCGCACGCGGCCGTGGTCGGCCCGATGCAGCACGACGCCCGATTCGTATTCCACTCGATCCATAGATACCTCCTCCGCCGCACATCCAAAATGATGTTGTGCGGGATAACCGATTGACGGGCGCTATCCCAAGCGCCGTAAAGAAAAACCCGCCGGGGATATTCCCGGCGGGTTGCAGGTGCATGAGGACGAAGCGACCTTAGAAGTTGCCGCGCTTGAGGAAATCGGGCAGCTCGAACTGGTCGTTGCCGAAATTGGGAAGCTCGGTGCCGCCGACGTTGCGCGTGGGGGCAGCCTGCGCGGCATGAGCGGGAGCCGCGGCCTCGGCCTTAGCCTGGGCCTGGGACTGGGCGAACAGGTCGTCCTGGCGGTTGACGTTGGAATCGGAGAAGCCCGTGGCGATAACGGTGATGCGCACCTGATCGCCCAGGGACTCGTCCACGACGGTACCGAAGATGATGTTGGCCTCGGGGTCGACGGCGTTGGCGACGAGGTCGGCGGCGTCGTTGATCTCCTGGATGCCGAGGTCCTTGGAGCCTGCGATGGAGAGCAGGACGCGCGTGGCGCCATCGATGGAGCTCTCGAGCAGACGGCTGGAGATGGCCTGCTGGGCGGCGTCGACGGCACGGGAGTCGCCGGAGGCGACGCCGATGCCCATCATGGCGGTGCCGGCCTGGCGCATGATGGTCTTCACGTCTGCGAAGTCCAGGTTGATGACGCCGGGGACGGTGATGAGGTCCGTGATGCCCTGGGTGCCCTGGGAGAGGACGCCGTCTGCGTTGGAGAAGGCCTCGAGCATGGTGGTCTTCTTCTCGGCGATGTCGAGCAGCTTGTCATTGGGGATGACGATGAGGGTGTCGACGCTGTCGGACAGGGTCTTGATACCCTCCTCGGCCGCCTTCTTGCGCTTGCGGCCCTCGAAGGTGAACGGCTTGGTGACGACGGCCACGGTCAGCGCGCCGACCTCGTTCATGGCGATATCGGCGACGATGGGGGCCGCGCCGGTACCGGTGCCGCCGCCCTCGCCCGCGGTGATGAACACCATATCGGCGCCGGCAAGGGCCTCGGCGATGTCGTCGCGGCTCTCGTCGGCGGCCTTGCGGCCGACCTCGGGGTTGGCGCCGGCGCCCAGGCCGCGCGTGAGGTCGGTGCCGATGTGGACCTTGATATCTGCATCGGAGATCGCGAGCGCCTGCGCGTCGGTGTTGATGGCGACGAACTCGACGCCGCGGATACCCTCTTCGATCATTCGGTTGACCGCGTTGGTGCCGCCGCCGCCCACGCCGACCACCTTGATGACGGCAAGATAGTTGTTGATCTCGTTCTCGTGCATGTGTCGGTCCTCCGAACATCGCTCAACGTAATGCTTGCGAATAGAAAACGGTACTGGTAACCCTCAAGTTCAGATTAAACGTAGAGGTAAAACACTGTATGTTTGCATGTTTTTGCGGCACTTGTCAAACGTATACCGCATCAATTGTGAATTTGGTAATCAAATACCAGGTAAATCATGGAGCCGTTCACCGAGTCGCAGGTAAACGGCTCCCCTGCTCGCCTATTTGGGCACGCTGCGAAATGTATACGCGTTGGGCGTTCGCACATCGATGTACGTGACGCCCGGCTGCTGCTCGAGAAGCGTGGTGACGACGCGTTCCTTCAGGCCGATGTCCTCTGGCGCTCCCAGCGCGACCTCGATGCCCGATACGAGGTTGGCGGCGATGGCCTCCTTGGACGGCACGGAAAGATACTTGATCTGCGCTTTGAAATCCGAGGAGAACTTCTTCGCGTAATCGAGGCCCGCCAAGATGATGGGCGCAGACACATCGGAGCCGCTTGAGGGGGCGACATCGGAGGCCACATCGGTGAGGAGAAGCGCTCCGAAATGGCGCGCGAGGGCCTCGGCGGCCCCCAGACCCGCAAGATCTTGCTGGTCGGCGGGCTCCCCATCGCCATCGTCCTCGGCCGGCTTGTCCTCATCGGCGGGCGCATCGGACCCCCCATCGTCGGAGGCGGAGCCATCCCCGGCATCCGAGGCGTCGGCCGCCCCGTCTTCGGAGGCGTCGGCGCCGTCCGCCGATGGATCGGCGCGGGTGTCTGTCGGAGCGCTCGCGCCGCCGTCCTCGGCCTGGTCGGAGATGGCGGTGGAGACGATGCCGCTCTCGACGATCGCGCCGGAATCGTCGACCGCGACCGCCAGGGAAAGCGGCGCGATCCAGCAGCCGTCGTTGCCGATCGCCCAGGCGATATCGTCGGCCGCCACGTACATGATGGCGCTCACCGCGCGCTCGCGCGGGGTGATAACGAGCGTATGCGGGTATTCGCGCTTGACGTCGACGCCCGCCACCCAGGGGTTCTGCTTGAGGGACTCGACGATCTGGTCCTCGTCCACGTTGAGGAGCGTCGTGCCCTCGGGCAGGTTGATGAGCTGCTCGGCAGCATCCTGGGCAACATGCTCGCTACCGACGATCCGGATATCGGTGGCTGCAAAGAGGCTGGAGTTGACCACGACGACGACCGCGAGGGCCACCAGGGCGAGCACGCCCGCGACAGCGACGAGCGCGATATGCGCGCGCGACAGGCCCGCGGAGCGACGAGGGCGCGCCGAAGCCTGCTCGGAACCGCGGGGAGCGGCCGCGACATGCGTGAGCCTCTTGGCCTCCATCGGTCCGCGCCGCCGAGCGGGGCCGGCCGCCGGGGTCGGCGGTCGATGCGCGTCCGCGGTTCGCAGCGGCTGGACGGGACGGGAAGCCGAGGCGCGCTGCGGCCGGGCTCCACGCGTCGCGGGCGCGTACGCGGGCCGAACCTGGCGAGCTGGAGCCGGCACGCGCTGAATAGCCGAACCACCCGCTCGAGCGGGCAGCGCGCGGGAAGGGCCCGACGGCAGGGATGCCGGGCGTCGCGTGGCGCCGTTCTCGCGCGACCGCGCAGGCAGGGAGTTTGCGGGACGCTTGGTGGGCCTGGGCGCCGACGGGGCGCCCTGCGCCTTTCGCAGGCGCTGCTCGCGCACGACCGCTGCGGCACGTCGCGCGGTGTGCTGCCTGGACGGAGCGGTATAGGCGCTTATGGCTTTGGTGGGAGCGGGAACGCTGCTCGGACGCGGCGGTACCTGGGAGCGCTGCGCGGGTCGCGGAGCCCCCGCCCCGGCACGACGAAACGTGGGCTTCGGTGCTTTAGAACCCGAGGAATTTAACTTCCGGTTGGAGCTCGACGCCATACGTTTCCTTAACCTTTTCATATACATGCGAGATCACGGCCGAGACGTCGGCTGCGCTCGCGGTGCCCTTGTTGACAATAAAGTTAGCGTGCATGGTTGAGACCTCGGCCCCGCCAACGGAAAAACCCTTCAATCCACAATCCTCTATCATCTTTCCAACACTCATGTTGGCTGGATTGCGGAAAACCGACCCGCATGATGCCGATCCGATCGGCTGCGTACGACGACGGCGCGCCAGCGATTGCTCCATCTTAGCCCGGATATCGACCTTCTTGCCGGGAGCGAGCCGAAGCGTGACCTCGAGGATGATCTCGTCACGGGGAAGCGAGGTGACGCGATACCCCCACGTAACGTCCTCGCGTCCGTAATGCCTGATACCCGCAGCGGGCTTATAGGTCACCACATCCTGCACGACGGCGCCGATCCACTCGTCGCGCGACCCCGCGTTCATGGAGATCGCACCGCCCACGGTACCCGGGATGCCAACGGCGAACTCGAGGCCCGACAGCTCGCGTGAAAGCGCCTCGTTGACCAAGCGCGCCAGCATGGCGCCTGCTCCGGCGGTTATGGTGGCGCCGTCGTCGCTCACCACGAAACGCGAGAACTCGCGTCCGAGCGAGATGACGGCTCCTTCGTACCCCGCATCGGCGACCAGCAAATTGGACCCCTTGCCCAGAATAACCCAGGGCACGCGCTCGCGGCCGAGGACCTCGATGGTACGGCGCAGCGAGTGATAGCTATGGCAGGTGATGAACAACGCCGCCTTGCCACCGATACGGTAGCTGGTATGGCGCGCGAGGCGCTCGCCCTCGGCCAGCTCGGTATCGATCAGACCCGACAGCGACATAACCGCATTGAATACGCCCATGTCCGTGTCCCCAGCCCAGCGCTTACGCTCGCGAACCGGCGGCGCGCTCGAGGTCGGCTACGTGCTCGATATAATCGGGGCCCACCGTGGTGACGTCGCCGGCGCCCATCGTGATGAGCAGGTCCCCCTCGTTCACGAGCGCGTCCAGGTGCTCCATAAGGGCGGGGCGGTCGTCGACGTACACCACGTCCTTGTCGGGATGGAGCGTGCGGATGGTGTCGGCGAGCATCTTGCTGGTAACGCCGGGAATGGGCATTTCGCCAGCGGGAAAGACATCGATGAGGACGAGCTTGTCGGCATCGGCGAAGGCGTTGGCGAAATCGTCGCACAGCGCCTGCAGGCGCGAATAGCGATGCGGCTGGAACACCACCACGACGTTGTTGAAATCCAGACCATGCGCCGCGGCGAGCGTCGCCTTGATCTCGGTTGGGTGGTGGCCGTAGTCGTCCACAACCGTCACGCCGCGCGTATCGCCGATATGCGTGAAGCGGCGGCGAGCGCCCTCGAACGTGGAGAGCGCCTCGGCGGCTGCGGAGGTATCAAGACCCATGACATAGGCCGCGGCGAGGGATGCCGTGGCGTTGAGAACGTTGTGAGCGCCCGGGTTATGCTGGATGGACACCTCGCGCACCGAGCCGTCGGGCAGGGTGACGTCGAAGGTGCTGCCCAGCGCGTGGGCGGCCGGGTGCACCGTGCACACGACGTCGTTCGAGGGATCGAGGCCGTAGGTGACAACGGCACGGCCGGTGGAGCGGGCAAGCTCGACAAGACGCGGATCCTCGCCGCATGCGATGACCGTACCCTCGTCGCCCACCAGGCCCATGAAGGTGCAGAAGGTCTCCTCGATCTGCGCGAGGGACTCGTAATGGTCCATATGGTCGGCCTCGACGTTGGTTACCACCACGACGTCGGGATCGAGGTACAAAAAGGAGCTATCGGATTCATCGGCCTCGCAAACGAAGTATTCGCCGGCGCCGTTACGGCCGTTGGTGTCGTAGCCCTCGACGATGCCGCCGATCAGGAAGCTGGGATCGAGCCCCATGCGGTCGAGCATGGTGGCGCACATGGAGGACGTCGTGGTCTTGCCATGCGTGCCGGCAACGGCCAGCGTGGTATAGCCGGCACCCAGGGCGGAGAGCATCTTGGCACGCGGCCAGACGGGAATACCGAGTTCGCGAGCGCGGATGAGCTCGGGATTCGTCTCGGGGATAGCGGTGGATACGACGACGACATCGGGCTTCACCGCATCGATGGTCGCGGCGTCGTGGCCCACGAATACCTCCATACCCGCTCGGCTGAGCTGGCGGATGTAACGAGAGGTCTTGAGGTCGGAGCCGGTCACCTCGTAGCCGCGCTCGTGCAAGACGAGCGCGATACCGCTCATGCCCGCACCGCCCACGCCGATGAAGTGCGCGCTGGCAAAGGTCGGTGCCGCCGTAGACTCCGGTACCACAATATTCGACATGCTTGACTCCTCGTAGCCTCGCTTCTACTTAAACCATCCCAGTATACTCTTCCATCCCTAAAACCGCGGTCTTAGCCGCGGAGGCGCAGGGCCTCCACAGCATCCGCGAGCTGTTGGGCGGCGCGGTCCTGCTTCAGGGCGCGGGCCGCGGCGCGCATGCGCTCGCGACGCTCGGGACGGCGGAGCAGGTCGAGCAGCTCGTCCGCAAACGCGCGCTCATCGATGCCGGCGTCGGCGAACATGACGGAGGCGCCGGCGTCAACCAGGAACCGCGCGTTGGTTGTTTGATGGTCGGCCGTGGCGTGCGGATAGGGAACGAGCACGGACGGCGAGGCCAGGGCTGCAATCTCTGCGATGGAAGACGCACCCGCGCGCGAGAGAACAAGGTCGGAAGCAGCGAGCATATCGCCCATGCCGTCGATGTAGGCGCGCACGTCCCAACGACGGGCTTCCTCATCGGTCAGACGCAATGCCGCGACCGCAGCGTCATGGCCTTCGGCGCCCGTGGACTGCACCACGCGCAGACCGGGTATAGCGAGCAACTCGGACTTGAGGGAGGCGATGCGCTCGTTGAGGTGCGCAGCGCCCAGGGATCCGCCGAACACCAGCAGCAGCGTCTCGTCATCCGCGACGCCCAGAGCCCCTCGGCCACGGCAGCGGTCGCCGGCGAGCACGGACGCACGGACCGGGTTGCCGGTCATGACGATGCGCGTGCCGTCGCCGCAGCGTTCGCGAAAGATGCGCTCGACGCTTGGCTGCGCGATAGCGATCAGCCCCGCGTGCTTGGCGGTCTGCTTGTTGGCAAGGCCGGGGACCGAGTTCTGCTCGTGCAACGCGATGGGAATGCCGAGCTTCGCCGCCGCACGCATAAGCGGGAGCTCGACGTAGGCGCCGAAACCGACGACGACGTCGGGCATGAGGGCCGCATCGTCTCGAAACGCCTTCACCAGACGGCGCTCCTCGCGTGCGAGATGGAGCAGGGCGCCGATGAGCGTCCAGGGGCGCTCTCGATCGAACCCCGTCACCTCGACCGGAAAGAAGTCGAAGCCCGCCTCGGGCACCAAGCGCCCCTCGAGCCTTCGGGTCTCTCCAAAAAATCGCACCTGATGGCCACGTTCGCGCAGCTCCTCGGCCAGCGCGAGCGCGGGATTCACGTGCCCGGCGGTACCGCCCGCGGCGATGGCGACGCTCAGGGTATGGTTAACGGTCATATCGACCCCTCCTCGAAGAATATGAATCGCTGCCGCGGCCGCGCGAGCCGGATTGCGGGCTCGTGCCCCCGCGGCGCACCCGCGGACCGCTGTCGCGCGAACGCAGGCGCTCCGAAGGATTATCGTTGAGATTGACGCGGTCGTACGAACCGTACGACGAGCGGTCCTCGCGAGGATGCGGGCGGGTCGCAGTCGATTCGCCACGCCGACCATCCATCACGCTGAAACCCGAACGCGCGCGGGTCGCCTCGGATCGGCGGCGCGGCGAGCCCGCGGTGCTGCGGCCCATATGGCTCGACACCGCGTCCTGGTCGGAACCCTCGCCCCCAGCGGACACGACCGCGAAATCGGCTCGGCGCTCATCGTAGACGCTCCGCCTGCCGCTTTCGACGGAAACGCGCAGCACGTACCCGACCAGCATAAACGAGGCGAGCATCGACGAGCCTCCGTAGCTGATGAACGGAAGCGTCTTGCCGGTCATGGGAAGCACGACGAGGACGCCGAGGATATTCACCAAGAACTGCACGACGATGATGATGGTGCAGCCATACGCCGTCAGGCGATCGCGCATGCTCGGCCCCTGATGGGCGATCATGAAGCCCGTCAACACGAGGCACACGAAGAGGGCGAACAGCACGACGGTGCCCACGAATCCGACCTCCTCGCCGATGTTGGCGAGGATGAAATCGTTATGCAGCTCGGGGATGTAGCCGTACTTCATGGTGGCGTTGCCGACGCCTCGACCGAACAGGCCGCCCGAAGCGAACGCGATGATACCAAGCGTGGCCTGGTAGCCGTCGCCGTACGGATCGGCCCATGGATCGAGAAGAACCTGGAAACGCGTCAGGCGATACGGCTCCAAAAGAAAGAGCGCGCCGAGCGCCACGATGCCGATGGACAGCAGCAGGAGCAAAAACTTCAACGAGGCGCCCGCGAGGACCAGCATGCAGAATATCGTGGCGACGATGATGATCGTCGTTCCGTAATCGGGCTGCGCCATCACAAGCGCCAGCGGAGCGATCACCGCAGCGCCGAGGAGGAGCAGGAACGACCTCGTATCCAAGGCGTAGCACTCGAAGAACTCGGCCAGCACCGTGGCCACGGAGAGAATGAGAAACGGCTTGACGAGCTCGGAGGGCTGCAGGGCGAAGAAGCCCAGGTCGATCCAGCGCTGGGCGCCGCCCGCAGTGGAACCCATCGCCAAAACGAGAAACAGAGCGAGCAGGCTCAACGCCCACAGCGCGAACACGCGCTGCTTCGTGTAGAACGACATGGGGACGCAGGCGATGATGATCGCGATGATCGCCCCCGCGAAGGCGAAGATGCCCTGGCGGGTCAGGTAGAACGAAGGCGGCTTGGGATCCGCGCCCGAGGCAACCATGATGGCCGAGGACGAATACACCATGAGCACGCCGAATGCCACGATTGCAACCACGCAAAGGATGAACACGATACGCGGCGCCATGATGCGAGCGGGAACGCCCGCGATAAACCGTTCGCCCAGGGACGAATGGCGCGAGCGCGCACCCTCGCCGCGAACCGAGGCGCGACCGGCCGCCGCCCCCGACCCCCTGCGAGCCGACGTGCTTCCGCGCGACCCGCGCTCGGTTGGATTGGTTGCCATATGCGCCTCCATCTACCTATCTGCTACCGCCTACTCCTCCGATTCGAGGGTAGCGCGCAATTGATCAACATACGCCTTGAAGGCGCGGCCCCGCTCTTCAAATCCAGAGAACTGGTCGAACGATGCGCACGCCGGAGAAAGCAAGACGATATCGCCGCGCGAGGCGAGCGAGCGCGCCACATCGACGGCATCGCCGAGGTCGTCGGCCTCGGCGATATCGATATCCCCGGTTCGGTCGGCCTCCTCGAGCGCGCGGCGGAAACGCTCCCGCGCCCCACCGAAGCACACCGCACCGGCCGCATGCTCGACCACATACGATGCGAACTCGTCCAAGGGCGTCCCCTTATCGTGGCCGCCAAGCAGTACGATCACGCGGTCATCGGGGTAGGCGGAGAGCGCCTTCATGACGGCGTCGGTGTTCGTGGCCTTGGAATCGTTCACGAAGCGAATGCCGTCGATGGAGCCGCAGGGCTGGCAGCGGTGCTCGAGCGGGGCGAACGAGCGCAGGCCTTGGCGCACGCCGGCCGGCGAGGCACCGCACGCGAGGGCCGCGCAGGCGGCGACGAGCGCGTTCTTCACGTTATGGCGACCGGGGAGCTGCAGCTCGTCTCGCGCGATGAGCTCGATCTCCTCGCCGCCGAGGCGAACCACGAGCATCCCGTCGCGCACGAACGCGGCGTCGACGGTGCCCGGATCCTCGAACGAGACGCGCAGCACGCGCCGATCGGCAACGTAGACCTCGGAAGCGTACGCGGCGATACCGGGGTCGTCGGCGTCCACGATGCACAGGTCGTCCTCATTCATGTTGGCAAAGAGCTTCAGCTTGGCGCGGGCGTAGTTATCGTGCGAGCGATGCCAGGCGAGGTGGTCGGGTGTGATGTTGAGCAGCGCGGCGACGCGCGGATGAAGCTCGGAGGTGGTAGCCAGCTGATAGCTCGAGAGCTCGGCCACGAACCACTCGCCCGTGCAGCGCTCGTCGACGGCCCCCACCGAAACCGTGCCGATATTGCCAACGGCGGTGGCAGCCATACCGCTCGCGCAGATAAGATGCCGGATCAGCGCCGTGGTGGTGGTTTTGCCATTCGTTCCCGTTATCGCGCACCAGCGCTCTGGGGACAGGCGAAACGCGAACTCAGGTTCGCCCATGATCTGGCAGCTCGCCGCGGCGGCGGAACGGTAGAACGGCGAGAACTCGGAGATGCCGGGGCTCGCTACGCACACATCGTAGGAGCCCTGCACATCCTCGGTTCCCACAACGCACCGGGCTCCGCGCGCCTCGAGCGCACGGATCGCATCATCGCGGCTCGATGACGCGCCGCCGTACACGGTTACAGACGAAACGCGATCGCCCAGATGGGAGAGCGCCCAATCTGCAACGGCGCATCCCGTGGAGCCAAGGCCCAAGACGAGCAGGGAGAAAGACGGGGAAAGCAGCATGAGATCCCCTAGCCCAGCTGGAAGAAGCAGGCGAGGCCGAGCGCGCCGAAGGCCGCGGCGATGATCCAGAAGCGGATAACCACCTTGGTCTCGGCCCAGCCGAGCTTCTCGAAGTGATGGTGGATGGGCGCCATGAGGAAGACGCGCTTGCCGGTTGCCTTGAAGCTCACGACCTGGATCATGACCGAAAGGGCCTCGACGATAAACAGGGCGCCCACGATCAGTGAGATGACCTCGGTGTTCGTAAGGATCGCCACGGCTGCGAACCCGGCCCCAAGCGCCAAAGACCCGGTGTCGCCCATGAAGATGCTCGCGGGATACGCGTTGAACCAGAGGAAGCCGAGGCAGCCGCCGGCGCATGCCGCGCAGAAGGTGGCCAGGTTGGCATCACCGCTCAGGAAGCAGATCGCGGCCATCACGATCATGGCCATCATGACCGTGCCGCCCGCGAGGCCGTCCAGGCCGTCGGTAAGGTTGACGGCGTTCGACATTCCCGCAAGCAGCAGGAACACGAAGACGAGATAGAGCCAGGGAATGGAGACGGTCGCGCCCGCAACGGTGAGCGTGGTGGTGAGCACGCCCAGATCGATGGCGAAGCCGCCCGGGAAGCGAATGACGGGCTCGACGCCGCACAGGTTGACGGCGAGCAAGAAGAAGCAGACGACGATGAGCGACAGGCCCACCATCTTGGCCGTGGGCGTGAGGCCGAGCGAGCGCCCGTGCGCCACGGAGGTGATGTCGTCGAAGAGGCCGAGCGCGCCCGTGGCGAGCGCGGCGCCGCCGGCAAGCAGGACCTCGATGGTGAGGTGGCCGGTGAGGAGCGTCGAGACCACGATGGCAAGCAGGATGACCACGCCGCCCATGGTGGGCGTGCCCTGCTTGACGAGATGGCGCTGGGGACCGTCGGCGCGGACCTGCTGGCCGATGCCCTCGATCTTCAGGAGCTTGATCCAAAACGGCATGGCGACGAGCACGACGAGCGCGGCGATACCCAGGGCGACGAACGCCTGATAGGTAGGATAAGCGGGATTGGCGAACATTTAGCACACCTCTTCAACGAAGCGATCGAGACCAACGAAGCGCGAACCCTTCACCAGCACCAGATCGGTAGCGGACAACACGGTACGGTAGCGCGCGATGAGCTTGTCGCACGACGGGACCACGGCCACCGCATCCTCACCCAGGCCCATCATGCGCGCCGAGCGCGCCATCGCCTGGGCGTTCTCGCCGCCCACGAAGATGGCAAGGCCCGGCTTCTTCGCCGCGGCATAGGCTCCCACCAGCTCATGGAAGCGCTCCCCTTCTTCGCCCAGCTCGCCCATCTCGCCAAGAACGGCGATGCGCGTGCCGCTGCAGGGAAGCGTTGACAGCAGGTCCAGGCCGGCGGCCATGGATTCCGGGCTGGCGTTGTACGAGTCGTCGATTACGCGGGCGCCGCATGCGGCACGCCGAACCTCCTGGCGACGACCGGTGATCTGCAGGCTCTGGAACACCTCGTCGATGGTGAACTGGGGGATGCCGAGCTCGGATGCCACGGCCGCGGCGTACAGCGCGTTGCCCACCGACTGCTTTCCGGGGATCGCGAGCGTGGTTTTGAACTGAGATCCGTTGCGCACCATCATATTGAACGTGGGACGGCCGTCCTCGCCGACCTCGATGGACGTGGCCGAGACGTCGTCGTCGCCAGACAGGCCGCACAGGATGACGTCGATACCGGCCGGCTTGGCGAAATGCTCGATGATGAACGGCGTGAAGTCGTCTTCGCCCGAAAGCACGAGCGCGGAGTGGTGCCCCTCGAAATTCTCGCTCGATGGCGGCATGCCGCAGCAGACCTCGGCTTTCGCACGGGCGATGTTCTCGCGGCTCCCCAGCAGGCCGATATGCGACGTGCCGATCTTGGTGATGATCGAATACGTGGGCTGGGCGCAGCGCGACAGACGCTCGATCTGCCCGCGGGCGTCCATGCCCATCTCGAGCACCATGACCTCGGTGTTTCGCGGAGCGGCCAGGATGGTGAGCGGCATGCCGATCACGCTGTTGTAGTTGCCCTGGGTGGCGTGCACGCGATAGCGGGTGGATAGCAGGGCGCACAGAACGTCCTTGGTGGTGGTCTTACCGATGGAGCCGGTCACGGCGACCACGGTGCAGCGCATGCGGGCGCGGTAGCCCTGGGCCAGGCGGAGCAGGAACTCCGTGGGATCGTCGCAGGTAAAGACCGCGCACTCGTGCTCGTCGGCAAGGCGCAGCAGCTCGCGGGAGGGCTCGACCGTGAGCACCACGCACGCCGCGCCCGCCTGGATCGCCTGCGGCGCGAAGGCGTTGCCGTCCACGCGCTCGCCCGGGAACGCCACGAAGATGGAATCCTCCTCCACGCCGCGCGAATCGATCACCACCCCGCGGCAGATACGGTCGGCGTTGCCCGTCCAAGGCTTGGCCCCCGTCACGCTTTCGAGGTACTTCACAGCTATCTCAATCATGCGTCACCCTTCGTACGCTCATATCCTGGCGGTCAATTGTATCGCGCGATACCCCGGCTGTGGTGCAGGGTGTGTGAACGCTCCACGCCACGTGCGCTCGCATCCAACCTATGCATCGGGCTTGATGCCCAGGCTGCTGATGGCTGCCCGCATGATCTCCTTGAACGGAGGCATCGCGACGCTCGAGGTGTACGCCGTTCCATCGAGCGTGATATACACCATGGCGCGCGGGTTGTCGGGCGATGTGAAACCGAGGAAGGATGCCATGTTGTTGAGCTCCTCGTAGCCGCCCTCGCCCGCTCGCTCGGCGGTGCCGGTCTTGCCGGCGATGGTATAGCCATCGATCTGGCCCGCAGAACCGGTGCCCTCGGCCACGACCGTCTCCATCATCGAAACGACCTGGCGGGCCGCCTCTTCGCTGATGCAGCGCTTCTGCGAGGAGCTCCAATCAACCTCTTCGCCCTTTTTTGAAAGCAGGAAATGGGGCGTGGACATGATGCCGCCGTTCGCGATGCCGGTCATGGCACGCACCAGCTCGATGGGAGATACGGCGATACCCTGTCCGAAGGACATGGAGCCCAAGCTGGAGCCATCGTATTCGCTGCGCTTGCGGATGATTCCGGTCGACTCGCCCGGAAAATCCACGCCGCTCTTGGTACCCAGGCCGTACTTCTTCAGGTACTTCGCGAAGCTGTCGGCGCCGATCTCCTTGCCCACCAGCACCATGCCGGTATTGGACGAACGACGCATGATCTCGCGCGTGGTCATGGTCATCGTATAGTCGCGCTTGTCGACATCGTACACGCGGTCCGAACCCACCAGGACGCTGGCCGGGACGCTGAACTCGGTGTCGGGCGAGATCTTCTCCATGTCGATGGCCATGCCGCATACGAGCGCCTTGAAAACCGAACCGGGCTCGTAGGCGTCGGTGACGACGCGCAGGTTCATATCCTCTGCGCGCGCCGTGGAGAGGTCGGAGGGATCATAGGTGGGATAGGAGCACGCTGCAAGGATATCGCCGGTCGTGGGATCGACCACGATCGCCGATCCGTACTTCGCGCCGGAGTCCTCCACGGCTTTTGCCATGGCTTCCTCGGCGGCCTGCTGGATATCCGCATCGATGCTCAAAACGATGTCGCCGCCGTCGGTCGCAGGCGTCTTCTCGTAATCGCCGCCGGCGATGAACGAGCCGCCGGCGCCCGACTCGCGCTCCACGTAGCCATCGGAGCCGGTGAGGATGTCGTCGTAGTACCCCTCGAGTCCCGAGATGCCCTTATTATCAAAGCCCACGGCGCCCAGCACCTGGGCGGCGAGGGGGCCATACGGATAGACGCGTTTGACGGCGGGCTCGAACTCGATGCCCGCTATGTCCTTCTCGGCAAGACGATCGCAGTCCTCCCGGTCAACCAGCCGCTTGACATAGGCGAACGTGCCCTCGCCGGAGACCACCTCGGCTGCGAACTTCCTATCGATGCCCAATACGTCGACGAGAGCCCGGGCCGCCTTCTTACGCGATTCGATGCGCTGTGGATTCACGTATACGTTGGAGCACTCCGCGCTCGCAGCGAGCACGTTGCCGTTGCGGTCGTAGATGGTCCCGCGCTTCGCGAACAGCGTCGCGCCGATACGGCGGCGCATGTCGGCCTGCTCGAGATAGGCGTCCCTGTTTACGATCTGGTAGTCCACGAGCTTTCCCACGCCGAGCACCAGGGCCGCGCCGAACAGGCCTCCCAGCACCGCTCGACGCGAAAACGACTCGCCATCGACGCCGCTGCGAATGAAGTCCGTGGGCGCGATATCACGCTGCCCGCGCGGCCGACGATCCGTCGTCCCGCGCGGGCCATTCTCGTTTTCACGATGCATGCGATTATTCATAGATCAGTCAATTCCGTCGTTCCGTCACATCGAACCCTAGGACAGGTCGAGCGTAACGCCGCCTTCCGCCTCCACCATGCCGAGCGTATCGGCCGCAAGGTCGCGGATGCGCGCACGGGAGCCGTACACGGAGCGCTTGACCTCCAGATCGGAAGCCTCCTGATGCGCCTCGCTGATAGCCGTGGTCATCTCCGCGTTGGCGTTGAGCGCGACCGTGGTCATGCTGCCCAGGGCAACGCGCACGGCGCCCACGGCGAAGAGCACGAGCACCATGGCGACCGCGACCTTCGCCACGGTGGTGAACAGCGGGCTCACGCCCTGATTGGCCTCGCGGCCGGCACCCGTCAGGACATCGAGTCGGGGACGGGCCTCCTCGCGCGGGGCGGCGGGGGCATACGCGCCGTACGGCTCATATGCCTCGTCCTGCATATCATAGGCACGTGCTGCATTTGAGTTGTAATAGGCCATGATATGCAAGCCTCCGCTTTCGGTGTGCGCATCGCCATGGGCGGTGCTGCGATTCAGTAGAACGATTCATGCGCGCACGCTGGCGGAGGTACAGGCGCATCGGCTACAACCGCTGCGCCACGCGTATCTTCGCCGAACGGGCTCGGGGGTTGCGCGCCACCTCTTCCGGCGACGCGACAAGGGGTTTGCGGGTAAGCACCTTCAACGTCGGCACGTTGCCGCACACGCAGACCGGTATATCCGGCGGGCACGTGCAGCCCTGGCTCATCTCCTTGAAGATGTTCTTCACGATGCGATCCTCGAGCGAGTGATACGAGATAACGCAGATGCGCCCTCCCGGATTCGCCCAGCGAATCGCCGCCTCGAGTCCGCGCTCGAGCACCTCGAGCTCGTGGTTGACCTCGATGCGAATGGCCTGGAAGCTTCTCTTGGCGGGATGCCCGCCATGGCGGCGTGCGGCCGCGGGAATTCCAGCCTTGATCACCTCGACGAAATCGCCCGTCGTGGCGATCTCGCTCGTGGCACGGCGTCGAACGATCTCGCGCGCGATCTGCGTCGCGAACTTCTCTTCGCCGTAGACGCGGAGAATCCGGGCGAGGTCTGCTTCGGAATAGGTGTTGATGACCTCAGCTGCGTCTAGGGTGTTGTTTCCCGGATCCATGCGCATATCAAGCGGGGCGTCCTCGTTGTAGGAGAAGCCCCTTCCTGGGATATCAAGCTGCGGGCTCGAAACGCCCAGATCGAACAGGAATCCATCGACACCCGGCACCTCCGCCGAGCACAGCAGCGCATCCATATCGCCGAAATTGCCCTTGAGCAAGCGATGCGGTGTATCCGGGGCTTCGCGGTCGAGCCGCTCCCCCGCCGCGGCGAGCGCCATGTCATCCTGGTCGATGCCGAGCAGAAGGCCGTCCGCGCCCACGCAGGCCGCCATACGAACCGAATGGCCGGCGCCTCCCAGCGTGCAGTCGCATACGACCGAGCCGGGCGTGAGTGCGAGCGTGTCGAGCACTTCTTGGAGCATGACAGGTTCATGCCGAAATTCAGGTGTCAAAGATCCCGTCTCCATATGTGTTGCCGTCCTTACGAATAGAAGAGGTCTGCCAGGTCTTCATCGGACTCTTGCTGCGCCTGATCCCAGGTTGCGCGGTCCCAGATCTCCAGGTGGTCGAAGTTGCCCACCACGGTGACCTCGCGAGAGAGATGCTTCTTCTCGCGAAGCGCTTCGGAAAGACCGATACGGGAGGCGGAGTCGATATCCATCGGCGTCGCCATCGAATTGATCTTCCTCATGAGCGCCTGGTCCTCGCGCTTACGGGGGTCGAAACCGCCGCGCTTCTCGAAGAGGGCCATGACCCACTTCTCATACTCGTCGCTCGAGAACACATACAGGGCATCGACATCGGGTGCGGGCAACACGTACACGTGCGTCGAGAGCTCGTCGCGGACGGCAGCAGGCAGGGACAAACGACCTTTGGCATCGAGATTGCGCTCGTATGTTCCGGTCAAGATCACTGCTGCGCCCTCCCCTCGGTTGCTCGGATGCGCGATACGGGGAACCACCCCCTCTGTCGACGCTTTCCATCTTATGGGCTAGCGGTACTTTTCGCAACACTTTTTCCCACCCTCTCCCCCACCCTCCCACACCATGACACATGGGAGAGATGCGGAGACGGGATTCAGGGCGCAGAGTAAACACTACATGTTGTGTTAGATACGGTGATAAGCACCATCAACGCCACGGAACCAAGGGGAGGATAACCTTCAAGTTGAGCTTGAACCGATTTTTATTCAGTTGTGAGTCGACTGTGAAGCCGCAGGTAGATGAGGTGGAGATCCCCAACGCCCCATCGATAGCCGTACTATAGCGCTTCGCATGGACAAGGAATTGAACAGACCACTATACTTTGGGTCATTCCCGAAGGAAACGGCAAAATATGCAGCGCTACAGGCCTGGAACGCCGCCACGAGGGGCAGTGGCGCTCCCCAATCCCCACCCTCTCGATCGGCCCCGATACGGCCATCCGTCCCACCAGCCTCCCACCATGCGCACGGCGGGCCGCTGGCAAGCGGGCGCGAAGCCCTACCGGCCGCACCCGGCAACCGCGCGTCCCACCACCTCCCCACCGAGTCCCGCGCCGCATCGGCGTCGTCTTCACGCCCGGGGATGAGCGGCGAGATACTCCTCGGTGATATGGGTGCGGTCCACATGGGTGTAGACCTGCGTGGTCGAGATATCGGCATGCCCCAAGATCTCCTGGAGCACGCGCAGGTCCGCTCCGCCCGCAAGCATATGCGTGGCAAACGAATGCCGCAGCACGTGGGGATGCAGTCCCTCTATGCCAACGGCGCGGCCCGCGCGCTCGCACAGCGTAAACACGCTCTGCCGCGAAAGGCGCGTCCCGTTCTTATTCAAAAACATCGCATCGGTAGGAGCGCCCGTGCGAGCATGCGATGCCAACGCCGAACGGGCGCCGTCGACCACATATGACGCCAACGAGCGGTACGCCGCGCCCTCCAGGGGCACCAAGCGCTCTTTAGAGCCTTTGCCGAGCACGCGCACGAACTCCTCGTCCCAAAAGACATCGCCCGTATCGAGGCCGACGAGTTCGCCCACGCGCAGGCCGCATCCGTAGAGCACCTCCAACAGGGCGCGATCGCGATCACCCGTCGGGGTAGCCGTGAAGGGCTGCTCCAGCAGCCTGGTAACCTGTTCGATGGAAAGGCACTGCGGCAGGCGCTCCGCCTTGCGCGGGAGATGCAGGGCGGCGGTGGGCTGGGAGGATGCAAGGCCCTCGCGGTTCATAAAGCGATGGAATCCCTTGATGGCAGCGAGCGAGCGCTCGATCGACGCATCGGCATAGCGCGCGCGGCGCATCTCGGCGGCAAAGGCCTCGATCAACGATAGGTCGACATCGTCGGGGGCACACGCCCCTTGGAGCAGCGCATAGGAGAGATAGCGCCGAAGGTCGCGTCGATAGCCCTCCACCGTTCGCGGCGAGGCGTTGCGCTCGACCACCAGGTGCGAGAGGTATTCCTCCAGAGCGCCTTCGAGGGCGGTGGCGCCATCCAACGGCGCCCCGGGAATCAAGAAGCGCTTCGAATCGATCGATTCCCGAGCACCGGTTGGCCCGGACGCATGAGCGCGCTCCCCCATATGCACCTCCCGCATAGCTCGACGGCATGAATGCCCGCCTACACACCCCGTCACGCAAGGGCGCGGGAGCCGTCCCGTCCCTTCGCGCCGCGCACCATATACAGCGATGGAGGGGCGCCTCGCATCGAATCGCCCCTCCATCGCATCGTATCAGCCAGCCCGTCTAACGACGAAGCCTATTTATGATAGAACGTATGACGCTCGTACTTGGGCTCGCAGCACACGTTGATACCAAGCTTGCGGTACAGCTCCTCGTCTGTCTGCGAGATGATCACGCTAAAGAACGCATCGCATCCGTGAAGCGCCGAAAGCCCGCCGATCACGCGCTTCGCGACATCGCTCGTAGCCGAAGAGATGGACAGCGCGATCAACGTCTCATCGGAATGGAGGCGATGGTTCTTGCTGTCGAGGAACTCCGTCTTAAGACGGCAGATGGGGTCGATGGCACCATCGTCGATCACATCCTCCTCCACATCGACGCCCGTGACCGTCTTCAGGGCGTTCATCAGCAGCGAGCTCGCCGCACCGAGGCGCTCGGACGTCTTGCCCGTGATAACCGTGCCGTCGGGCAGGATCATGGCGCCCACCGGGCCGCCGGTCTCCTCTTCGCGCTCGAGCGCGGCTTCGCGCGTGGGCAGGTAGCCCTTGTCGATTCCCGCCTTCTGCATGATGGCCTTGAGGCGTCCGACCTGCTCCTCCCCCATTCCCGTGCGCTTCACGCGCGCCGCGGCATCGAAATAGCGTCGCACGATCTCGGCCAGCGAGGCCTCGCGGCAGGCCTCGTCATCGCAGATGGCGAAGCCGACCATGTTGACGCCCATATCCGTGGGGCTCTGGTACGGGCTCTCGCCCAAGATCTTTGTCATCAACGCCTTGACCACCGGAAACGCCTCGACATCGCGGTTGTAGTTCACCGCGGTCTTTCCATAGGCCTCGAGGTGGAACGAGTCGATGATGTTGGCGTCGTCCAGATCGACCGTAGCGGCCTCGTAGGCTATGTTCACCGGATGGTTGAGCGGCAGATTCCACACCGGGAAGGTTTCGAACTTGGCATAGCCCGCCTCGACGCCGCGGCTGTGCTCGTGATAGAGCTGGGACAGGCAGGTGGCGAGCTTGCCCGAACCAGGACCGGGCGCGGTAACGACCACGAGCGGACGGGTGGTCTCCACGAACTCGTTCTTACCGTAGCCATCTTCCGAAACGATGAGGTCGATGTCGTGGGGATAGCCCTCGATGGGGTAATTGAGCCTGCAGGTGATGCCCATCTCCTCCAGACGATGGCGGAAGACGGCGGCAGCGGGCTGACCCGCATACTGGGTGATCACGACGCCGGCGACCGCGAAGCGATTCGCACGGAAGATATCCGTAAGGCGAAGGACGTCCTCGTCATAGGTGATACCCAGATCGCCGCGAGCCTTGTTCTTCTCGATATGGTTCGCGTTGATGGCGATGATGATCTCGACGTCGTCGACAAGCTTCTGGAGCATACGGAATTTGGTATCGCTCTCAAAACCGGGTAGGACCCGCGACGCATGGTAGTCGTCGAACAGCTTGCCGCCAAACTCGAGATACAACTTGCCGCCAAGCTCGTCGATCCGGCGACGAATCTGCTCGGTTTGTAACTCGATGTATTTCTCGTTATCAAAACCTTGACGCATGTCCCCATGCTCCTTCCAGCAGCCACGTTCTAACCTTGCCATTATACCGAAGCCGTCCGAACGAACCACGCCGTGCACAATCTGCATCCAAATACTCTACGCGGCCGAGGGCAAACGTCGCCATAAACAAAAGCGCCCCCTCCCGTGCACGGAACGGGAGGGGGCCGAAAGGTAGGTCTCAGCCAGCTTTACCGCGTGTGAGCGAGGCAACCGGCTAGACGACTATGGGGTCGAGTGCACGGGTTACGGAACGATGACCACGCAGGCGATCGTAAGGATAACCATGCAGACCAAGGTGAGCACCACGATGAGCTTCATAGCGAACTTGAGCCAGGTGGTCCACTCGATCTTGGCGAGCGCGAGGCCGCCCATGATGGCGCCGGACGTCGGGGTGAACAGGTTCACGACACCGATGGCGGCGGAGAAGATCATGACCATGACCTCAGGCGAGAAGCCGAGCTCGGCAGCGAGCGGGCCCATGATGGGCATGGACACGGTGGCCATACCGGAGGTCGAGGGGATCAGGAAGGACAGGCCGAAGTACACCAGGTACGCCATGGGAGCGAAGATGATACCGGAGAGGCCGGCCAGGGCGTTCGCAGCCAAATCGAGGACGTAGACATCGAGGCCGGTGGACGCCATGAGGACGGAGATGCCGCGAGCAAGGGCGATGATGAGAACGACGGACATCATGTCGGCGGCGCCGGTGATGAAGGTGTTCACGATCTGCTTCTCGGACAGGCCGCCGATGATGCCGATCACGATAGCCATGATGAAGAACCACGTGGAGGCCTCATCGAAGTACCACTGGCCGATGGGCAGGCCGGTGATCATAGCGGACCAGCCGAGCTTGGTCTGGACCTCGGAGGTAGCGACGCCCTCGAGCTCGCCCTCGGCCACGGTCGTGGTCTCGTTGGCCTCGTCGTATGCAGCGACGAAGTCGTCGGTACCGACCTCGGTCTCGACGGTCTCCCACTGAGCGCCGGCGTCGAAGAAGTCGGCAACGCCCTGGTTGAGGTCACCCAGCGGAATGAAGCCGACGATCATGACGACGAAGGTGAAGGCGAAGGCAACCAGAACACCCTTCTGGCGACCGGTGAGCTTGACGTCCTTGGTGACCTCGGCGGCAGCTGCGCCGTGGGCCTCCTCGGCGTCCTTGAGCTCCTGCATGGAGAGGATGGTCGAGCCCTTATCGGCCTTGACCTTCTTGGCGTAGCTCATCACGAACGCGATGGAGATAGCGGTGGTCACGAGCCACAGGACGGCACCAAGACCGATGATGATGGTCTGGTTGACCTCGATGCCGACACCGCGAAGGGCGTCGACGGCGGCGCCGACGGCAAAGGGGTTGACCGTGGAGCCCAGGCAGCCGCAGCCGGCGCCCAGAAGAACGGTCGCGGCGCCGACCATGGGGTCGAAGCCTGCGGCCATCATCGTGGCAGCGAGCAGGGCGTAGAAGGGCACCGTCTCCTCGCACATACCATAGCTGGTACCGCCGAGGGAGAAGATGAACATAAGGACGGGGATGATCATCAGCTCGTTGCCCTTGAGCTTCTTGACCAGGACGGCGATGCCGTTGTCGAGGGCACCGGTCTCGGTCATCATGCCAAGGAAGCCACCGAGGATCATAACGAACAGGCATACGGGGAGGGCATCCGCGAAGCCGCGGACGGGCGCCATGAAGAAGTCATCCAAGCGGGCAGCGGTGACTTCGGGCGTGATGCCGGCAACAGCGACGGTGATGAGCGCTACGACTGCCAGCAGGATAAGAAGAATGGTGAACGATGAAGGCATACCACGCTTTTTCTTAGCGGTCTCAGTCAAGGTTCTCATCCCCCTTTCGTATCAAGGTGTTGTTCTGTTCCCCGCATCGATACCGTGCCGTGCTTCTTACGATGCGAGGGCTGCAGAGGACTGCCGATAATAAACGCCCCAAGGCGGGTGCCGCTCGGAAGCAGCACCCGCCCGGGGAGGCTCAAGCTACTTACTTGAGGGTGGCGTACATGATCGCCTTGATGGTGTGCATGCGGTTCTCGGCCTCATCGAAGACCTTGGACTGCTTGGACTCGAAGACAGCGTCCTCGACCTCCATCTCGGTGACACCGAACTTCTCGGCGATGTCCTTGCCGATGGTGGTGTTGGTGTCGTGGAAGGCCGGCAGGCAGTGCAGGAAGATGGCGGACGGATCGGCCATGGCCATGAGCTCGGTGGTGACGCGGTAGTCCTGGAGCTGGTTGATGCGCTCGGTCCAAACCTCGTCGGGCTCGCCCATGGAGACCCACACGTCGGTGTAGATGACGTGCGCGCCGGTGCAGGCGTCCTTGACGTCGGAGGTCAGCTTGATGGTGCAGCCGTTCTCCTCAGCGATGGGCTTGCAGGCCTCGATGACGTCGTCGGCGGGCATGCACTCCTGCGGACCGCAGGCCACGAAGTTCATGCCGAGCTTGGCGCAGACGACCATCAGGGAGCGAGCGACGTTGTTCTTGCAGTCGCCCATGAAGACGAGGGTCTTGCCCTTGATGTCGTAGTTGAAGTTCTCCTGGACGGTCAGGATGTCGGCGAGCATCTGGGTGGGGTGCCACAGGTCGGTCAGGCCGTTCCACACGGGCACGCCGGACTTGGCGGCGAGCTCCTCGACGTCCTCCTGATCGAAGCCACGGAACTCGATACCGTCATACATGCGGCCGAGAACGCGGGCAGTGTCCTCGATGGACTCCTTCTTGCCCATCTGGGACGAACCGGGATCGAGGTAGGTCACGCCCATGCCGAGGTCCATGGCGCCGACCTCGAAGGCGCAACGGGTGCGCGTAGAGGTCTTCTGGAACAGCAGGACGATGTTCTTGCCCTCGAGGTAGCGGTGCGGGGTACCCGTGCGCTTGAGGTCCTTGAAGTTCTTGGAGAGCTTGAGCATGTACTCGATCTCTTCGGTGGTGAAGTCGAGCAGGCGCAGGAAGCTGCGACCGGAGAGGTTAACGCCCATGTGCGTATCCTTTCTAATAAATGGGAGGCATGCCGCGGATGCGACATGCAGTAAGTATGACGGCGCATCACGACCGATGCGCCGTCAAATTCATAAGATCTTAGAGGTCCTCACGCCAGAAGGGCATGCTCATGCAGCGCGGGCCGCCACGACCACGGGAGAGCTCGGCGGAGGGAACGACCAGGAGATCCAGGCCCTCCTTGTAGAGCACGTCGTTGGTG
This sequence comes from Collinsella sp. BA40, assembly GCF_008014645.1. Lineage (GTDB taxonomy): Bacteria > Actinomycetota > Coriobacteriia > Coriobacteriales > Coriobacteriaceae > Collinsella. The sequence goes on along the minus strand of NZ_VOWY01000007.1, from coordinate 211,807 downwards.
ACGGTGTTGCGGGCATAGACGCAGATCTTGCCGGGGGCGACGGCCAGCGTGTTGGAGCCGTCGTTCCACTGCTCGCGAGCAGCAGCGATCGGGTCGCCGCCACCGCAGGGGATCAGCTTGATCTGATCGACGCCGGTAGCATCCTCGAGGATGTGCTCGAGCGTGTCGACCATTTCCTTGATGTTGACCTCGCCGGGGTTCTTGCCCGGGGTGAGCTCGTACACCTTGAGGGTGCCCATGATCGCCGGGTGGATGGTGAACTTATCCACGTCGATCTGGGTGAAGACGGTGTCGAGGTGCATCATGGCGCGGTTGTTGGGGATGTCGAAGGCGAGGATGCGATCGACCTTAGAGTCGCTGTTCCAGAAGATGTTCTGGGCCATGACGTCGATAGCGGCAGCCTGGGTGCGCTGGGAGATGCCCACGGCCAGGGTGTGCTCGTTGATGTTGAGGACGTCGCCACCCTCGGTGTGGTAAGCGGCATCGCGACGGAAGTACAGGGACACGTCCTTGTAATCCGGGTGATACTTGAAGATGTACTTGCCGTACAGGGTCTCGCGGTTGCGGGTGACGGAGTACATACGGTTCAGGCAGACGCCGTTGCCGACGACCGCGAACGGGTCGCGGGTGAAGTACAGGTTGGGCATCGGGTCGATGATGAGATCGGACTCGGACTCGGTGTTGACCAGGGAGTCAAGCGTGGTGGAGCTCACGAGCGGCATCTCGATCTCGGCCTTGGTGAGACCGGCCATCGTCTTCTGGACGAACTCGAGGTTGTCCTTGATGGAATCGAGCTTCTCGCGGACGACCTTGGGCATCTCCCTGCCCTTGATGCCGGCCTCGGCGATGTACTGATCCAGGAACTCCTGGCGTGCATCGGGGTTCAGGTCGAAGACCTCGGCAACGAGCTTCTCGAGATAGAGAACCTCGACACCCTGATCGCGCAGGATCTGAGCAAAGGTGTCATGCTCCTCCTGAGCGACCTCGAGGAACGGAACGTCGTCGAACAGCAGACGCTCGAGCTCGAACGGCGGCAGATTCAGGAGCTCCTCACCGGGGCGATGCAGGCAAACCTTCTTCAGCTGGCCAATTTCGCTCGGTACGTGCAGACCTTTCGTCATGTGCCTCCTACCTTTCTTCCGAGGGTCCCGCGGTTTCGAGGACCCTTGATTCACGTGTGGACCCGGCTCGCCGGGCCTCCTTACGGACAACTATGGTTATATCCAATTTCGAGCGACTTGTCACCCAGAACCGTAAGCGGTATCAAAGTGGATGGGAACGGTATATTTCCGACGTATTACGAGTTGAGCACTCCCGCTTATTAAAGCGTTTTACGTGCGGAAATCATGAAGTTGCCGCTCATGATGTTAGAGATCCTTTACAGAACAGCCGTATAGATATGGATAGGTTTTGGCGTTCGTTGCATATATTTGCAATACGCGCACCCTCTTGAAACATCGATATATATATTCATTAGGTAGCTTATTTTATGCACCCATATGGCAAAATGCACCGTTTACGGGCCATGAGGTACCGTTCGGATGAAATATCGCGCCGCTTGCGATTCGTAAGGGATTGATAAAGCTTTCGATACCTCGACTCTTCAGCGGTTTTCTAGCAATTATATATAGTGTTGGATAATTCAGTCTCATTTCCAGCGCGAAGGAGCATGCCGCATGTCACCAAAAAACGGAAAGAAGTCTAACAAGGTGATGAAATCGTCGTCGGCCTGCGATCGCCACGATTATTCCTATACGCAAAATCGCGAGCTCTCCTGGCTGAAGTTCGACAACCGCGTCCTCGACGAGGCCTTCGACCCCGCGGTCCCGCTCTTCGAACGCCTGAAGTTCGTCTCGATCTTCTGCAGCAACCTCGACGAGTTCTTCATGGTCCGCGTAGGCGGCCTATCCGACCTCGCCACGCTCAAGCGCCAGCCCGTCGACAACAAGAGCAACCTCACGCCGGCCGAGCAGATCGCGCGCATCTCGTCGACGCTGCCGCCGCTGCTCCAGCGCGCCGGCACGGCGTTCAACGACCTCGAGGCCCAGCTGTCCGAACACGGCGTCACCCGGCTTGACGCCTCCACGCTGTCGGGCGAGGACCGCACCTTCGTAGAGGGCTATTTCCACGCCTATGTATCCCCTATCATCTCCCCGCTCGTCATAGATCCGCGCCACCCGTTCCCCAACCTGCGCAACGAGGCGCTCTACCTCGTGTGCTCGCTCGAGGGCGCGAACGAATCCGGGCTGGTGGGCCTCATCGAGGTTCCCGCTTCCCTGCCGCGCGTGGTGAGCCTGCCCTCCGTGGACGGCTCATACCGCTACATCCTGCTCGAAGATATGATCCTCGCGTGCATGAACACCTGCTTCGGCATGTACGAGCCGCAGGACCGCGCCGTCATCCGCGTCATCCGCAACGCCGACATCGACCCCGACGGCGAGGGCGTCGAGGAGGACGAGGACTACCGCCAGCATATGAAGCGCATCCTCAAGAAGCGCCTTCGCCTCCAGCCGGTCTGCCTCACGGTCCGCGGCGAGCTGGCGCGCCCCACGCTCAAGCTCATCCGCACGGCGCTCGAGCTTCCGTCGTACGCGGTCTACCCGCTCGACTTCCCCCTCGACCCCGGGTTCGTATTCGGCATCGAGGGCCACATTCCCGAGTCCGAGCGCGCCGACCTGCTCTTCAAGCCCTTCACGCCCCAGCCCGATCCGGCCATCGACCCCGATCGCGCCCTGCGCGACCAGGTCCTCGAGGGCGACAAGCTGCTGTTCTACCCCTATGAATCCATGAACCCCCTGCTCGACCTCGTGCACCAGGCCGCCAACGACGAGGAGTGCATCTCGATCCGCATCACCCTCTACCGCGTAGCCAAGCAGTCGCGCCTGTGCGAGTCGCTCATCTCCGCCGCCGAGAACGGCAAGGAGGTCACGGTGCTCATGGAGCTTCGCGCGCGGTTCGACGAAGCCAACAACATCGCCTGGGCCGAGCGCCTCGAGGAGGCCGGCTGCACCGTCATCTACGGATCCGAGGGCTTTAAATGCCACTCCAAGATCTGCCAGATCACCTACCGCACCGGGATGGCCATCGAGCGCATCACGCTGCTGGGAACCGGCAACTTCAACGAGAAGACGGCGCGCCTGTATTCGGACTTCATGCTCATGACCGCGCATCCCGGCATCGGCGAGGACGCCAACGCGTTCTTCCAGAACCTCGCCCTGGGCAACCTCAACGGCGACTACCGTTTCCTGGGCGTGGCGCCCGCCGGGCTCAAGCCCCTCATCATGACGGGACTCAACCGCGAGATCGAGCGCGCCCGCGCCGGCGAACCGGCCCGCGTGTTCTTCAAGCTCAACTCCCTCACCGATCGCGAGGTCATCGACAAGATCTCGGAGGCGAGCCAGGCGGGCGTGCGCGTCGAGATGATCATCCGCGGCATCTCGTGCCTGCTGCCCGGTATCGAGGGCAAGACCGAGAACGTCCATATCCGCTCCATCGTGGGTCGCTTCCTCGAACATGCGCGCGTCTACGCGTTCGGCGAGCACGCCGACACCATCTACCTGTCGTCGGCCGACATGATGACGCGCAACACCGAGCATCGCGTCGAGATCGCCTACCCGCTGCTGGACGAGCGCGTCCGCGCCGCCGTGCGCGGCTACATGGCCGCCCAGCTCGCAGACAACGTCAAGGCGCGCGAGCTCACCCCCGACGGCGCCTGGGCGCACATCTCGGCCGCCCAGGGGGAAGAGCCGTTCAACTCCCAGGAGTACCTGCTCGCCGAGGCCTACCGCGACGCCGCGGCCGTTGCCCATAAACCCGCCGGCCCGCGCGCCGCGCACACCGGCGCCGACGCCGTGTTCAACGCGGCCGCCGCGACGGCCGTCGCCCCGCAGCCCGCGGCGAAGCCCGCCGCCTCCCCCGTCCCTTCCGCCGCAACCCCGGCAGCCGCAGCGGCACCTTCCGCCACGGCCCCCGCGCCCGCTCCGTCGCCGGCATCCGCACCCGTTCCGGCACCATCAGACGAAGCCGCTCCAGACGCCCAACCGGTCGTGCCCCGCATCATCGAGCGCGAGCCCGCGCACGACCCGAAGGCGCGCCGCGGCGATGCCCCCGGAACCGTGCTGGCGCTTCCGCGCCAGGGACGCGTCAAAACCGCCCTCGCGCTGTTCTCCCTCGGCATCAAGACGCTCATCGCCCCCAAGAAGCGCTAGCCCCGCTTGCGTTCTCTTTACGAGCATCGATACCTCCGCAACGCCCGCCCGCACATGGGGGCGGGCGTTGCGCTATGCTGCTGTAATCGAACCATCAACCTATGAAAAGGACGCCCCATGCAGCTCACCATCACGGCCATGACCTACGGACCCGACGGCCTCGCCCGCAAGGAAGACGGCAAGGCGGTCTTCGTCTCCGGGGGCATAACCGGCGATGTTGTCGAGGCCCGTATCGTTGAGGAGGGGGCTTCGTTCGCGCGGGCGATCTGCGACGAGGTGCTTGAGCCCTCGCCCTCCCGCACGGAACCCGCCTGCCCGTATGCCGGCGTCTGCGGCGGCTGCCCTTGGGCCGCCATGAGGCGCGACGCGCAGCTCGCCGCCAAAGAAGACAACCTTCGCTCCACGCTCTCGCGCATCGGCCGCTTCACCCCCGAAGAGGTCGACGAGCTCGTGAAGCCCATTCGCCACGCCAAGGATGCATGGGGCTACCGCAATAAGATCGAGCTCGCGCCCGTGCACCGCAACGGCAAGTTCTTCCTCGGCATGCACGGTCGCAATCCCGACGACGTGATTCGGGTGGACGCGTGCCCCCTGTTCGACAAGAAGTTCCCCAAAGCCCTCAAGGGTGTCGCGGGCGCCCTCGGCTATCTTGGCAACTCGCGCGACCTCGAACTCGAGCGCGTCGGCATCCGCGCATCGCGCCGCACGAAGGCGCTCGAAATCGCGCTCTGGACGCCCACGGGCGGCTTCCCGCGCGGTCAGGTATCGCGCGTTCTGGCCGATTCGCTCAACCCCACCAGCGTGGTACGCGTGATGTCCAAGGGAGACCGCCGCGCGCGCAAGATCGCCGGCGTCGAATCCCTGCTGGGCGAGGGCTCGTGGACGGAGCGGATCGGCCGCGAGGAGATGCGCCTGTCCGCGCCGTCGTTCTTCCAGGTGAACACCGCCGCCGCCGAAATCCTCCTCGAGCTCGTCCTCGAAGCCCTGCAGCCGCAGGAGCACGAGGTGGCCATCGACCTGTACTGCGGAGCCGGCACCTTCACCCTGCCGCTCGCCCGCCGCTGCGAATACGTCGCCGCCGTCGAGGCCTACGGTCCCGCCGTACGCGACCTGCGCCGCAACCTCGAGATCGCGCACCTCGACAACGTCGACGTGATCGGCGGCGACGCCGTCCGCGAATTCCCGGACGAGGACGCCGACGTGCTCGTGGTCGATCCGCCGCGCGCGGGCCTCGCCGCCGAGGCGATCGACCTCATCGCCTCCACCTCCGCACGCGATGTGGCCTACGTTTCCTGCGACCCCGCCACCCTCGCGCGCGACCTGCGCCGCTTTGCAGACGAAGGCACCTTCGTCCCCGTAAGCGCCACGCCGGTCGACCTGTTCCCGCAGACATATCATTGCGAGACCGTCGTCCACCTTACGCGCTCCGCTTCGCACCGCGCTTAAGCCCGCGCCGCGCGAACAGAAAAAATCATCGAGAAACGCCCGCGGCACCCAGGAGTTTTGGGTATAACGCAGCTGATTCTCAAGAGCCCCGTACGAAAGGAGCGCCATGTCCGCCGTCGCCATCCTTGCCGCCGATGGATTTGAAACCATCGAATGCCTCACCATCCTGGATATCCTGCGCCGAGGAGGCGTGCGCGCCACCCTCGTCTCCATCATGGATACGCGCGACGTGGTGAGCGCCCAGCAGGTAAGCGTCACCTGCGACGAGGTCTTCGACGACGTGGACTTCTCCGAGTACGACTACGTGGTGCTGCCCGGCGGCATGCCCGGCACGACCCATCTGCGACGCGATGAGCGCGTCTGCGAGCTGGTGCGCGAGTTCGCCGCCGGCAAGCATGTCGCCGCCATCTGCGCCGCCCCGTCCATCCTGGCCGAACTCGGCCTGCTCGAGGGCCATCGCGCCACGTGCTTCCCCGGATTCGACGTCGATTTCCCCGCAGGCTCCTTCGCTGGCGAGAAGATGGTCGTCCGCGACGGCAACATCATCACCGCAAGCGCCATGGGGCAGGCACTTCCCTTCGCGCTCGCGGTGCTCGAGGATATCGCCGGCGACGTCGCCGTCCAGAAGGTCCGCGAGGGTATCCAGCTCTAATCCGCTCGCCCGCTCGCCCCGCTCGGTCGCATGCCGAACGGGGCGTTTTGCCCTCTATGCAATGAAGACAGCGCGGTGCGGTGGCGCAGCGCGCAGGTAAGGAGACGCCCATGATCTTGGCATCCCAATCGCCCCGCCGCATCGAGCTCATGAGCGAGGCCGGGCTGGATGCGCGCATCATCCCCGCCGATATCGACGAGTCCGCGCGCGCCGGCGAGGGCCCGTTCGAGCTCGTCGAGCGCCTGGCGAAAGCAAAGGCCGCAGCCGTGGCGCGAACGCATGCCAAACCCGGCGAAATCGTGATCGCCGCCGATACCATCGTGGCCCTTGATGGCGAGCTGCTGGGCAAACCCGCCGACGCCGATGACGCCCGCCGCATGCTGCGCGCCCTGTCCGGAGCGACGCACCAGGTGGCGACGGGCGTCGCCCTGCTGCGCGACGACACGGCCGCCTCGTTCGTCGATGTGACCGACGTCACCTTCTACGACCTTTCCGACGACGCGATCGACGCGTACATCGCCAGCGGTGAGCCCATGGACAAGGCGGGCGCCTACGGTATCCAGGGTGCGGGCGGACGCATGTTGGTTCGAAAGATCGACGGCGATTTCTACAACGTGGTGGGGTTGCCCATCGCCCGCGTCGCCCGAGCCCTGCAGGAGCTCTAGCAACCGAATACGGTGACATCCCGCACCTAAACACCCTCGGCCCGTCCGCCTTCATCGTGCAGTGACGGGCATCCCCACGCAAGGAGAGCGCCATGGCCCTTACCCCTATTTCCATTACGAGTATCCCGGGCTTCTCGTTCGGCCACTACACCGATCTGGATGCCGCCACGGGCTGCACCGCGATCGTAGCCCGCGAGGGCGCGACGGGCGGCGTCGACGTACGCGGCGCCGCACCCGCGAGCCGCGAGACCGATCTCCTGCGCCCCGAGAATACGGTCGAGCAGGTGCATGCCGTGATCTTGTCCGGCGGATCCGCATACGGCCTGGAAGCGGCGAGCGGCGCCGCACGCGAACTGGAAGAGCACGGCATCGGCCTCGATGTGGGCGTCGGCCGCGTGCCCATCGTATGCTCCAGCTGCCTGTTCGACCTTGGCCTTGGACGCTCCGACGTCCGTCCGTCCAGCGCATCCGGCATCCTCGCCGTACGCGACGCGCTCTCCCGCAGCGCGTCCGACCCCCTCGCCGAAGGGTCCGTGGGCGCGGGCACGGGCGCCACGGTAGGCAAGCTCGCCGGCCCCGAACGCTCCATGAAAGCGGGCCTCGGAGCCCGTGCGTTCCAGCTTGGCGAGCTCCAGATGGGCGCCGTAAGCGCTGTGAACGCCGTGGGCAACGTCGTGGACCCCGCCACGCTCGCGCCGATCGCGGGCATGCGCGCCGCAAGCGACAGCATGGAGGTCCTCGATATGGAGGAGGCCATGATCTCCATGGCCTCGCAGATGACGATGCCGCTCGACCGCACGAACACCACCATCTCGTGCATCGTCACCAACGCCACGCTCAGCAAGGCGCAGGCAACCAAGATAGCCCAGATGGCGGCTGACGCGTATGCGCACACCATTCGCCCCACCCACACCTCCAACGACGGCGACACCATCTACGTGCTCGCGAGCGGTGCGCTCGATGCAGCGGCAAGCGCCGCATACCCCATCGACCTGATGGGGCTCGTCGCCACGCGCGCACTCGAAGCCGCCATCTGCGCGGGCTGCACGACCGCAGAGGGGCTTTTCGGCCTTCCCTCGTATCAAGACACCGTTGCATAGCGCTATCCTTATTGCTGCATAAACGTCCCGACGCCCCATAGCTCGCCGGGCCATCCGCTGCAACCAAAGGAACGCACGACATGTCTCACGTCCCCGACCACCCCGATACCGTCCCGGAAACCCCGCGCAAGAAGGGCATCAACCTCCTTGGGCTCATCGCCCTCGTTATCAGCTCGTCGATCGGTTCGGGCGTCTTCGCCCTCTCCACCGACATCTCGGCTGCAGCGGCGCCCGGACCGGCCATCATCGCATGGCTCATCACGGGCGTCGGCTTCATGGGGCTTGCCACCACCCTCGGACGCCTCTCCATCGTCGCCCCCGACCTCGATGGCGTCGTGGCCTACGCGCGCGCCGGCTTTGGGCGCTTCATCGGCTTCGTATCGGGCTGGGGCTACTGGCTGTCCATCTGGATCGGCAACGTCGCGTTCGGCGTCATGTTAGTCAGCGCCATCGGCTACTTCTATCCTCCGTTCGCCGGACAGCTCGGCATACCGGGCATCGCGCTCATCTCCGTGGTCAACTGGCTTATGGTCTTGCTGGTCAACCGCGGCGTCGAGAAGGCCAGCGTGCTCAACGCCATCGTCATGGTGTGCAAGCTCGTGCCCATCTTCGCGTTCATCGCGGCGATGCTGTTCGTCTTCAGCTTCGACGTGTTCACGGCAGATTTTTGGGGGAACCTCGCCAACAACCTGTATGGCGAGTCGGTTGCGACCATCGACGGCACCGCGATCAGGGCACCCGGACCGCTTTCCACCCAGATCGTCAACTGCTTCATGGTCATGATGTGGACCTTCGTGGGCATGGAGGGCGCGAGCGTCCTGGGGCACCGCGCCGAACGCAAATCCGATGTCAGCCGTGCCACCATACTCGGCTGCACCGCGCTCGTCATCATCTACGTTGCCGCCTCCATCCTTCCCTACGGCTATCTCACCCGTGAAGAGCTCATGACCATCGGGGCGCCATCGATGCCCTATATCTTCGAGAGCGTGGTTGGGCCGTGGGGCGGCGCCTTCATCTCGGGCGGCCTCATCATCTCGATCCTGGGCGCATGGCTCAGCTTCACCATCCTGTCCGCCGAAGCCATGTGCGGCATGGCGCAGATGAAGCTCCTCCCCGGGTTCTTCTCGCACCTCAACACGTACAGCGCGCCGACCGCCTGTCTGTTTACCACGGGAGCCATGATCCAGATACTCTCGATCATCATGTTGTTCTCGCAGGAGGCGTATCAGTTCGCGTACTCGCTCTGCACGGCCTCGATCGCCATCAGCTGGACGCTCGCCGCCGCCTACATGGTCAAGCTGGGCTGGACGAAAGCGAGCCGGGAACGGCGCGGTATCACCGTTCCCGACCTTCTCGTAGCCCTTTTCACCTGCATCTTCCTCGTGGTGGCCGTAGTGGTGGCCGGAGTCGAGCTCCTCATGCTCTGCTGCATCGCCTATGTCCCGGGCATAGCGTTCTACGTCATGTCCAGCCGCGAGCAGAAGGAGCGCGCATTCAGCAAGCCCGAACTGCTTGCAGCCGTGGGCATACTCGCCGTAGCGATCGTGATGCTCGTCGGCATCTTAGGGCATTTCACATCGCTGCCCTAGGCACGCCAAACTGCCGTCGCGAGCTGAACGGGCGCGGCAGCCGGTACACGCCGGCGCGATGAGTCGGCATCCCGGCAGCGGACCCGCGCGCCTGCGCACCCCTATCAAAAATGGCGCCGCGACCCCAAACGAGTCGCGGCGCCTTCATTTCCCTACAGGAATTCGACGGATCGAAGCAAGCGGACCTAGTTGAACTTGAAGATCTTTCCAGCCAGGTGATACAAGCCGATCGTCGTCTTCTCGCCCAGCTGCGACGGCAGGTTGGTTCCGATGCCGATCACGCCGTAGCGGGCATGGCGGTACATCCGCTCATCGTAGGCCTTGAGCTCAGCCCACAGGTCCTCGAGGTTCTTAGGGGCCTCCGGATCGTCGGAGAGCTTCGAGAACACCGAGCAGATGGCCATCATCATGGTGAAGTAGCCCATCATGTAGGTACGGAGGCGCGGCTGGGCCACATCCTCGTACAGGCGGAATGAATTCATCATGATGCGCGTGATACGGAACTGCTGGTCCAAGCGCTTCACCATCGTAGCCTCGTTCACGCTCTGGCCCTCGCGGCCAATGAAGTAGCGATAGAGGTCGATGTCTGCGTAATACATGGTCTTGCAGCGCGGCAGGGGTACGTACGCGTAGATGTTATCCACGTAGAACGTATGCGCCGGCATGGGCAGGTGAGCCTCCAGCAGCACGTCGCGACGGTAGCACAGGCTATGCATGAGCAGGTTCTGGCTCGGAAGGAAGCGACCGATCTCGTCCCAGCCAAACACGCGCTTGCGCGGCAGGGCGGAACGGTAGTTGATCGCCGTACGCGTGCCCTCGTAGACCTTCTCGTACACATAGTTCGAGATGAACAGGTCGACGCGCATGTCGCGCTCCTCGAAGCCGCGCAGGATCGAGAGCATGGTGGCGAGGGCATCCGCATCGAGCCAGTCGTCGGAGTCGACCACCTTGTAATACGTGCCGGTGGCGGCATCGAGGCCCGCCAGCACCGCCATGCCATGACCGCCGTTTTCCTGATGGATGGCGCGCACGATACCGGGATAGCGCGCCTCCCAGTCGTCGGCCTTCTGGGGGGTCTCGTCATGCGAGCCGTCGTCCACGATGATGATCTCGATATCGGAAGCGTAATCGCTTCCCTCGAGAATCGACGTGACGCACCGATCGATGTCGGCGGCGGCGTTATAGCTTGGGATGCCGAAGCTCACGACCTTGTGAGCCCCGGCCGAACAAGTGGAGGTGTCGTTATGCATGGCAGGAAATGATCTCGTCGGAAAGCTCGAGGGCGGAATAGGTCACGGCATCCATATCGTAGTAGCGATACTCGGCGAGGCGGCCGACGGGGTGGAAGTTGGTCACGCTGGCAACGCGCTCGAGGTAGCGCTCGTACAGTTTGCGGTTATCGGGATCGATGATCGCGTAGTATGGCGTCTGACCGCTGTTGGGCACGTAGGCGTGGCTGTACTCCTTCATGATGGTCGTCTTGCCGGGAAGCACCTGACCGGTCATGTTCTTGAACTCGGTGATGCGGGTGTAATCCTCGCTCACCGTGTAGTTGACGGTGCCCACGGGCTGGAACTGGTCCATATCCAGGGTCTCGAACTTCATGTCGAGCGAGCGGTACGGCAGATCGCCCATATCCAGGTTGAACAGCTCGTCGAGCGGACCGGTGTACACGACCTCGCCGCCATAGACCTCGCCGTTCACCAGGACGCGGCCGTCGTCGATGGTCAGCAGGTCGCGGGCGTCCACGTTGCAGAAGACATCGATGAGGTCGTGCTCGAGCATGTTCTCGAACAGGGCGGTGTAGCCCTCCTTGGGCATACCCTGGAAGGGGGCCTGCGGGAAGTAGCGGTCGTCATCGCCAACGAAGACGGGAACACGGCCGGTCACGGACGGGTCGATCTGGTCGGGGGTCTGGCCCCACTGCTTCATCGTGTAGTGCAGGAAGACGTTCTCGTACACATAATCCGCGACCTCCTGCAGGTCCGGGTCGTTCTTCTCGCGCAGCTCCATGATGGGCACCTTCTTGTTCTCGCCGAAGGTATCCACGAGCTTGCGATAGAGCTCCTCGCCGCGCTCCTCGCCGAAGGCGAGCAGCAGGCTCTGGTGGTTGAAGGGCACGGGCATGAGGGTGCCGTGAACGTTGGCCAGCACCTTGTGCTGGTAGTCCGTCCACTCGGTGAAACGCGAGAGGAACTCGTGCACGCGCTCGTTGAAGGTATGGTAGATGTGCGGGCCGTACATGTGAACAAGAACACCGGCCTCATCGTAGTAATCGTAGGCGTTGCCCGCGATATGCTCGCGACGCTCCAGCACGGCCACGCGGAAACCAACGGTCTCGGCGAGGCGGCGAGCGCACACGGCGCCCGCATAGCCGGCGCCTACGACGATCATGTCGTAATCGTGCGGGTTAAAACCAGTCGGAAGACCAGAAGCGATCTGCATCGATACTCCTTGAACAGGCCGGCCGGATACACCAGCGGGCACTTTGGTAGATGATGGGCACAGTCGTGCCTATTGTCACAGCGATTATAGCGCTCAGCGCCGTATAATAAGCAATGTCACACAAGAAAGCTCAACATGCCCAAGCTCGATGTAAGGAATCACGGCCGCATGCGCCAGCAAACCAGCTGGTTAGAAGCCCGGCCGCCATACCGCGCGTCAACTGGACACGGGAGCGACGAGAGTCCAAGGAGAATCATGAGCGACTTCCTTACCCGTATGAAAGATGCTGCCAAGGCTAACAAGAAGACCATCGTCTTGCCCGAGGGCGAGGACCCGCGCACCATCGAGGCCGCCAAGAAGATCGTGGCCGAGGACCTGGCCAACCTGGTCATCCTGGGCAACCCGGACGAGATCGACGTCCCCGGCGCCACCGTCATCGACCCTCGAAATGCCGAGAAGCACGAGGAGTACGCGCAGAAGTTCGCCGAGCTCCGCGCCAAGAAGGGCGTGACCATCGAGCAGGCCCGCGCCCAGGTCATGGACGCCACCTACTTCGGCACCATGATGGTCAAGATGGGCGACGCCGACGGCCTGGTGTCCGGCGCCTGCCATTCCACCGCCGACACCCTGCGTCCGGCGCTGCAGATCCTGAAGACCGCCCCCGGCACCAGGCTGGTCTCGGCCTTCATGATCATGTGCACCAAGACGCCCGAGTTCGGCGCCGACGGCACCCTGGTCTTCGCCGACTGCGGCCTGAACATCGCCCCCACCTCCGACGAGCTCTCCGAGATCGCCATCGCCTCGGCCAACTCCTTCAAGACCTTCATGGGCGACATCGAGCCCAAGGTCGCCATGCTCTCCTACTCCACCATGGGTTCCGCCGGCGGCGATACCGCCAAGAAGGTCCAGGAGGCCACCGCGTTCGCCAAGGAGAAGGCACCCGAGCTCGCCATCGACGGCGACCTGCAGCTCGATGCCGCCATCGTTCCGTCCGTCGCCGAGCTGAAGGCACCCGAGTCCAAGGTCGCCGGCCACGCCAACGTCCTGGTCTTCCCCAACCTCGAGACCGGCAACATCGGCTACAAGCTGGTCCAGCGCTTCGGCGGCGCCGAGGCCTACGGCCCCATCCTGCAGGGCATCGCCAAGCCGGTGAACGACCTGTCCCGTGGCTGCTCCGCCGACGACATCGTGGGCGTCGTCGCCATCACCGCCGTCCAGGCCCAGATGGCCGAGTAGCGATCCGACCGCACCTCACACGGACCGCCCCCGAGCGGCTGCTCGCTTTGCAGGCACGGTGGGGCGCCCGTCCACTCGCGTAACCTAGCGCGCTCCAGCCCGGCTTCGGCACGTCCGAAGCCGGGCTTTTCCTATAGAGCCCCGCCGCGCGGGAAAACACCGCGGTAGCGCCCGCTCTCATTTCACAGACGCTTGCAGCCCTCATCCGGCATCGTCCACATACGCCGACGCGAATCGAGGCGTTCCGCCACATCCCCAAAACGCGTGATGCCGAACAACGTGCCCTGATACGACGGGGCGAGCGCGGGTACAACAGTCGTTAAGGAGCATGGTTGCATTCCGCATCCTTCACGAGAAAGGGGTTCTCATGCTGTACAAAAACGTCCTGGTTCCCTTTGACGATTCCGATCATGCGCGCTCCGCGCTGCATACGGCCATCGACCTGGTGGGCGATGACGCAGCCGCCTGCATCCACGTCGTCATGGTCGTCTCGAGCGATATCATGCCGCCCTCCATGCTCGCAGCGCCCTCCGTTATCAGCGATACCTTCATGGACTATCAGAATTACGAAGCCATGCTGGCAGCCATGACCGAGCGCTCCAATAAGGAGCTCCACGACAACGTTCACGCGATCCTCGGGCAGGACGCCAACCATCTTGCCGCACGGCTCGTCGTGGAGGCCCGGCTCTCCCCCTCCCCCGTCGACGGCATCTCCGCCTACGCATCGGAGCACGACTGCGACCTCATCGTCATGGGCCGTCGCGGCCTGGGCGCGCTGCGCGGCATGCTGGGCAGCGTGAGCTACGGCGTGCTGCGCACCGCCGAGATTCCCGTGCTCACCGTCAAATAGCCCGCCCGCGCATACCGGTGCGCGAACAACCCACCGATATGCACCGAGCCGAGCCGCTTACGACAGCCGCATCGTCGCCCTATATGAAAGCAACCCCTCTCGAGACATGCTCGAAAGGGGTTGCTTCGGTTTCCCTGATAAGTTGGGGCTAGCCCAGCAGCGCCTCGACGTCGAGGGCGATCATAAGCTCCTCGTTGGTGGGAACAACCAGGACGCGCACCTTGGACTCCGGCGTGGAGATGACGCGCGGCTCGTCGGAGCGGATCTTGTTGAGCTCGGGGTCGATCTCGACGCCAAGCCAACCCAGGCGCTCGGAAACGCCAGCGCGCAGGTCGACGGAGTTCTCACCGATACCCGCGGTGAAGACCATGGTATCGAAGCCCTGCATGGAAGCGGCCATCTCGCTGATGAGCTGCGAGGCGCGATAGCAGAACATCTCGATCGCCATGGCGCAGTGCTCGTCGCCGTTGGCGGCGCCGGCGCACACGTCGCGGGAGTCGGAGGACACCTCGGAGACGGCCAGCAGGCCGGACTTCTTGTTCATCATGGTATCGATATCATCGATGCTCATGTTGGCCACGCGGTTGAGATAGAAGACGGTGGCGGGGTCGACGGTGCCGCAGCGGGTGCCCATGATGAGGCCGTCGAGCGGGGTGAGGCCCATGGTCGTATCCATGCATTTGCCATCCTCGATGGCGCAGAGGGATGCACCGGAGCCCAGGTGGCAGCTCACGACCTTGTGAGCCTCGCCGCCCAGGAACTCGTTGACGGAGCGCCAGATGAAACGATGGCTGGTGCCGTGGGCGCCGTACTTGCGCACATGGTACTGGGCAGCGACGTCGCGCGGGATGGCGTAGCGCCACGCGCGCTCGGGCATGTTGTAGTGGAACGCGGTGTCGGGCACGATGACGTTGCCCAGCTCGGGGAACATGTCGCGGCAGATCTCGATAACGTCGGCCTCGGCGTAGTTGTGCAGCGGGGCGAGCGGAGCCACCTCGCGCACCTGGGCCAGGGTCTCATCGGTGACCACGGCGGACTCGGGGAAGTACCAACCGCCCTGGACCACGCGATGGCCGATGCCCTCGACCGGGGCGTCGACGGTCTTCAGCAGCTCGAACACATGGGAGATAGCCGTCTTGTGATCGGGCAGGGCGACCTCGAGCTTGCCCTTGACGCCCATCTCCTCGTGGCCGATGAACGAGCCCTCGATGCCGATGCGCTCGCAGTTGCCCTTGGCGAACACCTCGCCGGACTTCGTGTTGAGCAGCTGGTACTTCAGGCTCGAGCTACCGGCATTGATAACCAGAACGTTCATGTATCTCCTATCTTCAATAAAACGAATCGGGGCCGTTGCAACCCGTCTTTCATCATACGATATGAATCAGGCCGTACGCCCGTCTTTCCACAAACGGACGCATACGGCCTGCCATCATCATCGTATACGGAAAACCCCTGCTAGAAGCCCTGCTTATAGCGCCTCTCAGCGCAGCCTCGCAGCGCCGGGACCCGTGGCCTCCACATGCGCTACACGAGGTTTTCGCCCAGCGGCTTTCCGCCCAGCACGTGCATATGGAAATGATGCACCGTCTGGCCGGCCGCCTCGCCGGTGTTGGCGATCACGCGGAAGCCCTCGTCGAGGCCCTTGATGCGCGCAACCTCCTGAATCGCATGCACCATGGCGGCAAGCGTCTCGGCGGGAACGCCGTCGACGATATGCGCGTGATGGGCCTTGGGGATCACCAGCGTATGCACCGGCGCCTGCGGATTGAGGTCGTCGAAGGCGATGACGGCATCGTCCTCGTACACGACGGTCGCGGGAATCTCGCCCGCCGCGATCTTGCAGAAAATGCAATCGTCCATGATGGTCCTCTCCTCTCGCGCGCCCGGATGCGCGGACGCGAACGTGGCGATAAGCCCGTAAAACGCCTGCCTGCTCCCCGGGCTTCTAGCGAATTAGAATCTCAGCGCGTCCTCGTCGCTCGCTGCCTCGGCGGGAACCAGCGCGTCCGCGCCGTCGATGTCGGCCATCAGCACGGACACCTTCTGCTCGGCGTCGGCCAGGCGCGTGCGAAGGCTCTTGAGCAGCTCCACGCCGCGGGTATAGCACTCGAGCGACTCCTCCAGCTCGAGCTCGCCGGACTCGAGGCTGCGGATGATGCCCTCGAGCTCGATGGACGCCTCCTTATACGAAAGCTCCTCGACCTTCTTCTTCTCTTCTGCCATGGTTAGTTCTCCGTTCTGTCCTCATTGGATTCTACCTGCGAAACCGTTCCGCACACCATGCCGTCGGCCATACGCACGCGCAGCGCGTCGCCCGGCGCGAACGCGCCAGCGCGCGTCGCCACGCCGTCCTCTCCGTAGGCGATGGAGTATCCGCGCGAAAGCACCTTGAGCGGCGAGAGCGCGTCGAGCTTGCCCGCTTGCGCCGCCAGCTCGGACGCGGCTCGTCCGGTCATGGCCGCTCCGGCGTGCTCCAGCCGAGAAGCCGACAACGCCAGCTCATGGCGAAGCGGCGCCAATCCGGACGTGCTTCCCTCGAACCGCGAGGCAAGCACATCGAGCCGCTCGCGCATCCGGTGCTGCATGCGGGTCCCGGCCGCAACGAGGCGGTCCTGCGTCATGTCGAGATCCGCCCCGCGCTGCTCGAGCACGGCATCGGGGCGCGTGAGGCACGGGCGGGACGCGGCCGCATCGAGCGCCATGCGCAAACGGGCGAGATGCGCCCCGAGCGCACGGTCGGCACGACGGCTTGCCGTATCCAGGGCGGCGTTGCCGGCAAGGACCGTGGCATCCAGCGCACGGCACAGCCGATGCGACCGGGCCTCGAGTACATCGGCCAGCTCGGCCATCGAGGGCGCCACCGACTCGGCGGCCGCCGTGGGGGTCGAGCAGCGCCGGTCTCCCACCATGTCGCAAATCGAGTTATCCGGCTCGTGGCCTATGCCCGTGACGACGGGCACGGGGCACGCCGCCACCGCGCGCGCAAGCGCCTCGTCGTTAAAGGTCATCAGGTCCTCGAACGAGCCGCCGCCGCGAACCAGCAGGATGCAGTCGGGCGCGGGGTCGATGGAGGCTGCGCGCCGCAGGCCCTCGATCAGCTCCGCGGGAGCGCCCTCCCCCTGCACCTTCGAGCCGACGCATATCAGCTCGACGAGCGGGTTGCGACGACGCAGCGTGCGCTTGACGTCGTCGATAACCGCACCGGACAGCGAGGTCACCACGGCCACCCGCGAGCAAAACGCCGGAATGCGGCGCTTCCGGGCATCGTCCATGAGGCCCTCGCGCTGCAGCTTCGCAGCCAACTCCGCAACCTGCTGGCGCAAGAGCCCCTCGCCCGCGAGGGCGAACGAGCGCGCCACGAAGCTCATCTTGCCGACGGCCTTATACAGGTTGAACTGGCCGGTAAGATGCACCTGCATGCCATCGCGCAGGTCGAACGTGCGCTTGGCATACGAGCCCTTCCAGATGATGCAGTCCATCGCGCATGAATCGTCTTTTATCTGGAAATAGCAATGGCCGCTCCGGGCGTTGGGCCCGCGAAACCCCGTGACCTCGCCCAAAACGGTGATCTGCGGGATCGCATCGAGCGCACCCGCGGCCATATCGACCGCTTGGGAAACCGATAGCGCACCGCGGTCGGCGTTCGATGGCGCCGAAGCGGTACCCGTGAGATTCCAACCGTTCACGCGCATCGCCTCCTTCCTTCTTAAGCAAAATGCGTGCCTGCTGCGTACCAGTATGGCACGACGCGCAGACACGCATTCGCAACATCGATGGCCCCGTCGCGCCTACTCGTCTTCGGAGCGCGTGCGACCAAGAATATACAGCAGCTGCAGCACCGAGGTGAGCGCGGCGGCAACGTAGGTAAGGGCCGCGGCCGTGAGCACCTGGCGCGCGCCTCGAACGTTCACCGCGCCCATACCGGACTGCTCGATATAGGCGACCGCGCGCCGGGAGGCGTTGATCTCCACCGGGAGGGTGACCAGATGGAAGATCACGGTGAACGAGAACAGCGCCACGGCGATGCTGGTAAGGCCGGACACGTTCATGAACACGCCCAGCAAGAACACGAGCATCCAGATGTTCTGGGTGAAGTTGACCACGGGGACCAGCGCATGGCGCACCTTCATCATGAAGTAGCCCTGCTCACGCTGGGCCGCGTGGCCGGCCTCGTGGCACGCCACCGCCACGCTGGCAACGGAACCTCCGCCGAGGTTATCGTGCGAGAGATACAGGTTGTTGTCGCGCGGGTCGTAGTGATCGGTGAGGTGGCCCGATACGCTGCGGATGCCCACGCGCTCGCAGCCGTTCGCGTCCAGCATGCGGCGCGCCACCTGCTCGCCGCTCTCGCCGCCGGAGGGCACGCGCGACCACTTCTTATAGGTGGAATTGATGTAAGCCTGGGTGAGCATACCCAGCACCAGCGAGATCAGCACCAGGGCAATATAGGCGGGATCGTAGCCGAAGCCGTAGTACGGATAGAACATGCGTGCATCTCCTTGCATATCGGACCGACGGAACGCCTTATACCCCAAATCGGGCGGTGCCGACCTATAAGATCTCGAGCGCCCGATCCTTCACCGTAAGACCGATATTGCCCTGGAGCAGATCGTCGATCAGCGTGCCCACCAGCTCGAAGCGCCAGCCCTCGCGCAGACGGCTGCGCTCGGGATGCGAAACGTAGTCGATGAGCTCGTCGCGGGAGGCGATCACGGACGTCGCCACGCCGGAGCGCTCGGCCACCAGGCGGATAAGGGCGTACATGAGGTCGATGACGCTCTCCAGCTCGGGCGCGGGCGCCTTATGGGGACGCGGCAGGAACGGGAGCTTCTCCGCCGGGCACGAGCCGCCGCGCTCGACGCCGGCGATGATCGCCGCGACGTCCTGCACGGAGAGCTGCTCGGTGCCGCGCATGCGCTTGAGCTCGTCGGGCGTCTGCGGGGGACGGCGGGCAAGCGCCAGCAGGACCTCGTCGGGCATGACCCATTTGCGCGGGATGTCGGCCTGCTCGGCCTTGCGCTCGCGCCACGATGCGAGCTCGCGCGCCACGGCGAGCTGGCGCCGCGTGAGCGAGTTCACGCGCTTCACGCGCTTGAAGGCGGCGCGGGGGTCGACCTCGTAGTGGCTCAGCTCGGTGAGGGGGCGCAGCTCGTCGAGCACCCACGACAGGCGGCCCTGCTCCTCGAGGCGCTCGCGGATCGCGCCGAACGCGACGATGAGGTAGCGGACGTCGTCGACAGCGTACTCGAGCTGCTCGGGCGTGAGCGGACGGCGCGACCAGTCGGTCAGCGACTCGCTCTTGGGAAGCGTGATGCCGCAAAAGGCGTGGACCAGGCTGTTGTAAGACGTCTGGACGCGCTCGCCCAAAAAGGCGGCGGCCACCTGCGTGTCGAAGATGGGGGCGGGCAGCACGCCCAGGGCGTGGTGCAGGACCTCCATGTCTTGGGAGCAGGCATGGAACACCTTGGTCACCGCCGCATCGGCGAGCAGGTCGCGAAGCGGGGCGAGGTCGGCGATCGCCAGCGGGTCGATGACCGCGCACTCATCGGGAGTGGCCACCTGCACCAGGCACAGGCGCGGATGATAGGTGCGCTCGCGGAGGAACTCGGTATCCACGGCCACGGCGTCAAACGTGCGGGCCCGCGTGCAAAACTCCAGAAGGTCGGCGCTGGTGGAAATATACATACGTGAAAGAACCCCTCGATCACAGGCGAACGACGAACTGCGCGGCGCCCGTTCCAGCAGGGAGCCGCACACATGTTTTCATTCTATCGCGATTGCCGTTCGCGCGGCAGAAGACATGCAAGCGCCACGGAATATAGAGGACATGCCGTGGAGAAACGCCGAATCACGGCACACAGTGCTTGCAATCCGCTGTATCGGGTAGGAAAAGCCGATAATGTCCTTAAGAGCACCGCGTCCTTCGGAGGGAATTCCGCATGCGCTTCCTCATCATCCACAACCCCGCATCCGGCCCGCGTTCGGACGAGATCTTCGCCTTCGCCCACGCGCTCAGCGCGCCGGGGGATGAAATCGTCATGCGCTTCATAGGCGTGGGCATGGAGCCCGAGGACGCCACGAGCGATGCGGCCTCCTTCGACCGCATCGTGGTATCGGGTGGCGACGGCAGCGTTTCCAACATGCTCAACTGCCTGCGCAACGTACACGTGCCCATCCTGGTATTCCCGTCGGGAACCGCCAACCTGTTCTTCAACAACATCGGCAACGCGCCCGAGGCCGCGGCGCTTGCCAAGGCGTGCCGCGCCGGGCGCACCGTGAAGGCCGATATGGGCGAGATGAGCTGGGTGGACGAGACGGGAGCCGAGCGCAGCCACGGATTCATCATCATAGCCGGCACGGGCTTCGACGCCACCATCATGCAGAAAGCAGAGGCCACGAAGGGCGAGATGGGCGAGATCGCCTATATGCTCTCGGCCCTGGCAACGCCCTCTCCGCAGGTAGCGCACTTCACCATCGAATGCGACGGCGAAACGCACGAGCTCGACGGCATCGGATGCATGGTGGGCAATACGTCGGTGATCCAAAACGAGATCAACCTCTTCCCCGGATGCCACATGAACGACGGCCTCATCGACATCGCGGTGATCGAGCCGGCCAAGACGGTCGAGCTCCTGCCCACGCTGCTGGCGGGCGTGCTCGACCGCGCGGGCACCGGCCTGGGCCGCCCGCAGTTCACGCTCTTCCAGGCGCGCGAGGCCGCGATCACCTGCACGCCCTCGCTGGGCATGCAGTTCGATGGCGAGCTCATTCCCAGCAACGCCGGCTCGTTCAGCGCCCGGGCCCTGCCCGCCTGCCTCGACCTCATCGTCGACGAGTTCTCCAAACTCGGCGCCTAGCTTCGCCGGCCGCGCCGTTCGGCGAAACGTATCCGCAACGATACGCAATCGTTCCTTGCGCGGCGCGAGCCGTGTGCTATAGTCTCGCCCAAGTACAGCGGGCGCCCCGCCCCCGACGGACCGAAAGGAGCCAACACCATGCAGAGCACGATGAACGCCTCTCTCAACAACTGGTGGTGGCACGATGCGATCTCGGTCGGTCAAAGGTGAGTCCTATCGCGCCCCAGCCCCTGTAGCGCAACCAAGGCCTCCGGTTTGACCGGGGGCCTTTTTCTTTTTCCAAAGCCCCCCATCCCGCCCCATCCCCCGATGGCAAGCTCCCCGCCACCCGCCCCGCCCGCAGCGACGCCGCCCTGCCAGAAAGGAAGCACCCCGCATGACCCCCTACGACCAGCCCCGCACCATCACCGCTCCCGCCCGCGCGAACCTCGATGTCCGCTCGCTCGTCCTGCTGGCCATCCTGCTTGCCGCCGGGTTCATCCTCAACTTCACCGTGGGCAAGGCCATCTCGGCGCTTTCGGCGGGCATGATCAGCCCCGAGTTCATCGTCTCGGCGTTCTGCCTCGCCATCCTGCTCATCCGCCCCACGCTGCGCCAGGCCCTTGCCATCGGCATCATGTCGGCCGCCATCATCCAGCTCACCACCACCTCGCCGTTCATCGATTTCGCCGCGGAGGGCGCGGCGGCCGTGGCGATGGCCCTCATCGTTTGCCTCGGGATGCGCGGACGCGCCGCCGGCATCACACCCCTGGCGGGCACCTTCGTCACCACCATGCTTTCGGGCGTCATATTCATGTGCATCAAGATGGCGCTGGTGGGCGCGGCAACCCAGCTTGCAGCCGCCATGCTGCCCGTGGTGACGGCCACCGCCGTCTTCAACGCCCTGCTGGTGCAAGCGCTCTACCGACCCGTTCGCACCACGCTCGGCATCGACGAGTAACGGCCGCCCGATGCCCGCGCGAAACGACGCGCGGCCCGCACCTCCCTCGTCCGCCCCTCACCGAAAGGCAGCCATGGACCCCATCATCACCCTCGACCACGTCTCGTTCTTCTACCAGCATGCGAAGGAGCCCGCGCTTCGCGACGTCACGCTCGCGATCGAACCCGGGGCGTTCGTGGGCGTGATCGGGCCCTCGGGCGCCGGCAAGTCCACGCTGGCCGCGGCGCTATCGGGCGCCATACCGCACCATCACCGCGGCGCCCTCTACGGCGCCGTCCACGTTGCCGGACACGACACCTGCGAGATCACGCTCACCGACATCGCCCGTACGGTAGGAAGCGTGGGACAGGACATCGACGCGCAGATGGTGGCCTCGGTCGTCGAGGACGAGCTGCTGTTCGGCCTCGAGAACTTCGGCGTGTCCCGCGAGCAGATCGAGGCGCGCGTCGACGAGGCGCTTGCCACCACGGGCATCCGCGAGCTGCGCGCACGCCAGATCGCCACGCTCTCGGGCGGGCAGAAGCAAAAGGTCGCCATCGCGGCCATCCTCGCGCTCCGGCCGCGCGTCCTCGTTCTGGACGAGCCCACCTCGGCCCTCGACCCCGGCAGCGCCCGCCTCGTCTTCGACACCCTGCGCGCCATCAACCGGGACCACGGCGTGACCATCGTGGTGGTCGAGCAGATGGTGGCGCTGCTCTCGGAATACTGCAGCCGCGTGGTGGTTATGGACGATGGCTCCATTGCGTTGGACGGCGCTCCGCGCGAGGTGTTCGCGCACGCCCGGGCCCTGCGGCGCATAGGCGTGGACTGCCCCCGCGTGACGCGCGTGTACAACAGCCTCGTCGAGCGCGGCCTTGCACGCGAGAGCCGTCCGTGCCTCAACGTGGACGAGGCCGTCCGGCTCGTCGAATCGATCGTCTCTGCCGGTAGCGAACAGCGGGCAGTGCCTGTCGCAGCACCGCATGGCCCCGCCTGCAAGCCCATGGCGGGCGGGACCGCCTGCAGCCGCCCCGACCCCGCCGGCGCCGCGGGCGGATCGGCTCCCGCGACCCTGCGGATCGAGGGCGCATCGTTTGCCTATCCCCAGGGCGGCAGCAGCGTGCGCGACCTCGACCTGGAGGTGCGCGCGGGCGAGATCGTAGGCGTCGTAGGTCAAAACGGCGCCGGCAAGACGACCCTCACCAAGCTCGTCAACGGCCTGCTCAAGCCGAATGGCGGGCGCGTGCTCGTAGCCGGCCTGGACACCCGAAGCACGCCCGTATCGCACATCGCCCGGCACGCCGCGACGCTCTTCCAAAACCCCGACCGCCAGATCTGCCAAGAAACCGTCCGCGACGAGATCGCCTTCGGCCTCGAGCTCCACGGCACCCCCGCCGAGCAGGCCCGCGTCCGCGCGGAAGAGGCCGCGCGGCGCTTCGGCCTCGACCCCGACCGCGCGCCGTTCGCGCTCTCGCGCGGCCAGCGCCAGCTCGTGGCCCTGGCCTCGGTCGTCGCCCTCGATCCGAAGCTCGTCATCCTCGACGAGCCCACCAGCGGCCTCGACTATAGGGAGTGCATGACCGTGATGCGCGCCGTGCGCGAGATGGCCCGCCGCGGCAGCGCCGTGCTTATGGTGTGCCACGACATGGAGGTCGTCTCGGACTTCGCCGACCGCCTGGTCGTCATGGCGGGCGGCCGCATCATCGGCGCGGGAACGACGCGCGAGGTGTTCTCGAACGCCCCGCTCATGGACGCCGCCAGCATCGCGCCGCCCCAGGTTTGCGCCCTGGCCGGCGAGCTGGCCGCGCGCGTCTCGCCGCGCTTCGCCCCCATCACCGAGGTCTCCGATATCGTTGCCACCTGCAAGGAGCTGATCCACCATGATTAACGTGATCGACTACGTCGACGGCGCCACGTTCCTGCACCGCCTCAACCCCGTCAGCAAGCTCGCGCTCGCCACGGGCATCATCGTCGCGACCTTCCTGGCGCAAAGCTTCCCCGCGCTCATCGGGCTCCTGGCGCTCACGCTCGCCCTGGGAGCCTACGCGGGCGTGCTCGGTCGCCTCGCCTCGCTCCTACGGGTGCTCGCGCCCCTCGCCCTGCTCATGCTCGTGCTGCAATCGGTCTTCGTCCAGGGCGGCGCCCCCCTCTTCGCCTTCTTCACCACGGAAGGCGTCGCCTCGGGCGCGCGGGCCAGCCTGCGCCTGCTGGGCGTGGCCCTGCCGCTCGTGCTCGCGCTCATGGTGACCCGCCCCAACGACCTCGCCAACGCCTGCGTCGAGGTCCTGCACGTCCCCTATCACTACGCATTCGCCTTCACCACCGTGCTGCGCTTCGTTCCCGTATTCAGCCAGGAGATGGATGCCATCATGGAGGCCCAGACCGCGCGCGGCGTGGCGTTCGACACCAAGAACCCGCTCAAGAAGATGCGGCTCATGCTGCCGCTCTGCATTCCGCTGCTGCTCTCGTCGGTGGCCAAGACCGACGCCAGCGCGCTGGCAGCCGAGCAGCGCGGCTTCTACCTGCGCGGGCGCGACAGCGCCTACAAGCGCTATCCGATGCGCGGCGCCGATATGGCCGCCTGCGTCGCGGCAGCCGCGCTCGTCTGCGCGGGCGCGCTCCTCTAGGCGAGGCGCGGCGCGCTTTGTCCCCCGGGCGCGATTCTGCAACAATGGTTCCATACGATTCGATGACAGGAGCACCCATGGACGAAGCAACCGGCCTTCCCGCATTCCTCGTGGAACAGATGGCCCAGTCATATGACGAGCACCACGCGCAGCGCATCGCCGACGGCCTCGCCGCCGCCAACGACCGCCCCGTGACCTTTCGCGCCAACACCCTCAAGGCGAGCGCCGAGGACGTGCTGGAGGCCCTCGGAGAAGCCGGCATCTCGGCCGGCACCGTGCCCTGGTACCCGGACGCGTTCATAGCCGAGGGCATCCGCGAGCGCGAGCTGTGGGGGCTCGATATCTACCGCGCCGGCGGCATCTACCTGCAGAGCCTCTCGTCGATGCTGCCGCCGCTCGCGCTTGGCCCGCAGCCCCGCG
This sequence comes from Collinsella sp. BA40, assembly GCF_008014645.1. Lineage (GTDB taxonomy): Bacteria > Actinomycetota > Coriobacteriia > Coriobacteriales > Coriobacteriaceae > Collinsella. The sequence continues at coordinate 186,793 of NZ_VOWY01000007.1, read as the reverse complement.
CCGACGTCCTGGACATGTGCGCCGCACCCGGCGGCAAGACCTCGCAGCTCGCCGCGCTCAGCCACGGGGAGGCGCGCATCATGGCATGCGAGCTCAACGTGCCCCGCGCCGAGAAGCTCGAGTACAACCTGGCCAAGATGGGCGTGCGCAACACCCAGGTCATGCGCACCGACGCGCGCCGCCTCGACGAGTTCTTCTCGTTCGACCAGGTGCTCCTCGACGCGCCGTGCACCGGAACGGGCACCGTGCGCGCGGGCGACGAGCGCGCAGCGAAGCGCATCACGCCCCAGCTCCTCGCCAAGGTCACCAAGGCCCAGGCGGCCCTGCTCGATCGCGGCCTCACCGTACTCAAGCCCGGCTGCACGCTCATCTACTCCACCTGCTCGGTGCTTCCGCAGGAAAACGAGGACATCGTATGCGGAGCCCTCAAGCGCCATAAAGACTGCGAGCTCGCCGCGGTCGACCTGTCGGCCGAAGCGCTCGACGATATCCCGCAGCTGCCCTGCCGCCTGGACGAGGGCGCGATCACGGTATGCCCCACCAGGCTCTACGAGGGATTCTTCCTCGCCGCTATAAAGAAACGGGCGCGCTAGTCGCGCGGGCGATCGCCGCGTCGGCCGGAGCGCCGGGCGTCGCGCAGGGACGTGATGGCCAGATACAGCAGGCCGACGCCGCAAACCGCGCCTGTGCACAGCAGCATCGGACCAACAACCACCATGCCGTTCATACGCGTCACCGCCGTTTCCGCCAGCGCGGGCAAAGCGCCGCGCGCACTCGATCGCCATCAGCCTACCAGGCTAGCAGACGGGCGGCTCCGGCGCATCCGCATTCGATAACACGGCGTAAAAAGAACCGTGCTACCATCCGCGGATTCGGCATGGACTCGCATAGCGATTCGGTATAAGCTCATTCAGCTCGGGTAAAACCGACTGTGTTTTCGCGCATTACGTGTAAAACCAACCATTTGACGTAAGGGGGACGCCATGGACTCCATGCATACCGACAAGCAGGCGCCGTACACGCCCGAGGGGTCCGGTCAGCCGGTAACCCAGCAGCCCGATCCTCGACCCGATGCGCCCATGCAGGCCGTCGAGCCCCCGGTCCAGGTACCCGCCGAGGTCCCCGAGAACATCGAGGCGACCATCGATTTCTCCGAAGTCGAGTTCGCCGAGGAATTCGCCGAGCCCGTCACCGCCGTCACGCCCGGCGGCGTGCTTCCGCTCGAGCCGGCGCCCATCGAGGGCCGGCTCCGCAAGGCCGCCCTCTCGGTACCCGAGGAAATGGAAGAGTGCAGCGGCTTCACCCTGTTCGGCCGCCGCATCAAGTCGCTGCTCTACACCACCGACGTAGCGGTCATCCGCAACTCCAACGCCGACGCGATCTTCGCCGTCTACCCCTTCACCGCGCAGCCCGCCATCACGCAGGCCCTGCTCACCGTGGCCGAATGCCCCGTATTCGTTGGCGTGGGCGGCGGCACCACCGCGGGCAAGCGCTCCGTGCAGCTGGCCGCCGTCTCCGAGATGCAGGGCGCCGCGGGCGTCATCGTGAACTCCCCCGCCAGCCCCGAGATGGTCGAGCAGATCGCCAGCATGATCGATATCCCGGTCATCGCCACGGTCATCCGGTGCGACGAGGTGGCCCGCGCCAAGGTCAAGGCGGGCGCCAAGATCCTCAACGTGGCCGCGGGCAAGGATACGCCCAACGTCTTGCGCCAGCTGCGCGAGATCTACCCCAACATGCCGCTCATCGCATCGGGTGGACGCTCGTCCCTCTCCGTGCGCGAGACGCGCGAGGCCGGCGCAAACGCCGTCATCTGGACGCCGCCCTCGGCCCAGCAGCTGCAGGCGGACATGATGAAGCGCTATCGCGAGGCCGACGTCAATCCCGCCGGCGGCCCCGTTATCGACCCCATCAAGGCCAGCGCCGAGAACCCCATGGAGAGCGCCCGCGCCGACGTTCCGTTTACCGACGAGGCCATCGCCAAGGCCCACTCGCCGCGCCAGCGCCTGCGCAAGAACCGCCAGGGCTTCTTCTTCCCGCGCGGCAAGGGTCGCCCCGGCTACGCCATCATCCCCGCCCTCGCCGCCATGCTGGCAGAACGGCTCCTGTAACGCCGTCCCAACCCCGCAACGAGCGATCCGGGCACGCAGAGCCCCCGCCGCAACCGCCTGTAACACAGAAAGCCGCACCTCATCGAGATGCGGCTTTCTTCATATCTATCGAGAAGCCCCGCGTACAGCAGCTCGGACCCAAAACGCTAGTCCGCGCGTTCCACGCCCAGGAAGAACAGCGCCACCGTGCCCGGGCCCGTATGGGAGCCGATCACGGTTCCGATGTCACAGATCTGGATCTTGCCCTTCAGCGGCGGAATGCTCTCCTCCACCAGCTCGGCGAGCTTCTGCGCGTCCTCGCGGCAATCGGAGTGGGAGATGCGGCACAGCCCGTCGTACCCGATGCCGCCCTCGGCGAGTTCCACCATGAGGCGGGCCAGCTCGGCAGTCGCCTTCTTCTTGGTGCGAATCTTCTCGCGCGGTACCAGGCGGCCCGTTGCGTCCACGTTCATAACCGGGCAGATCTTGAGCGCCGAGGCCACCAAGGCGGACGCATTGGACACGCGGCCGCCGCGCTTCAAGCAGTCCAGATCGCTCACGAAGAACCAGTGGTTCACGCGAAGCCGCATCTGCTCGCCCCATGCAACCAGCTCGTCCAGGCCAACGCCCTCGTCGCGGCGGTCGGCCAGCAGCTCGACCAGCAGCCCGTAACCCGAGCTCGCCGCCAGGGAATCCAGCACGCGCACCGTGCGGTCGGGATAGCGCGCCTCCAGCTCGCGCGCGGCCAGGCACGCCGAGTTATACGTTCCCGAGATGCCCGAAGACAGCGTCACATGCAGCACATCCTTGCCGTCGCGCAGGAAGGGCTCCCAAAACTCGACGTACTCGCCCATGCTGATCTGGGAGGTCTTGGACTCGGCCCCGCCCTTCAGGCGCGCATAGAAATCCGCGGGCGAAAACGATGCGTACAGGTCGTCCAGATACTGCTCGCCATCTATCTCGTAGTGGAAGCACACGTACGGAATATCGCGCCCCTCGAAGAACGAGCGCGGGTAATCGCTAGTGGAACAGCAGGTCAGAACATACGAATTCATACCAGGCTCCCCTCTGGTGCATACGTAGGGAAACAAAACCATGCCATAATAGCCTAGTACAATTGTACATTATCTGCCTGAAGTAAAAGACACCAGAAAGAAACGGGAGGAGCGCCCTTGAACGGCGACCCCTCCCGTTTTGCAATCGATCGAGCTCGGCCCTAATCGGCGAGCTTGTACTTCTCCAGGGCCTTCAGCACGATGGCGCCGGCCTCGGTGCACAGCTTGTCGTCGGGAGCCTCGGTGAGCACGCGAACCAGCGGCTCGGTGCCGGATGCGCGCACGAACACGCGGCCGTTGCCCTCCAGGAAGGCCTCGGCCTCGGCGATGGCGGCCTTGATGTCCTCGCCGTTCATCACCGCGTCCTTGTCGGACACGCGGACGTTCACCAGCTGCTGCGGGTACAGCTTGACCGGACGCGTGAGCTCTGAGAGCTTCTCGCGCTCGGCGCGCAGCACCTCCATGACGCGCAGCGAGGTAAGGATGCCGTCACCGGTCTTGGCAAGGTCGCCAAAGATGATGTGGCCGCTCTGTTCGCCGCCGAAGTTGTAGCCGTTCTCGCGCATGCAGGCGTACACGTACTTATCGCCCACGTCGGTCTTCTCGTAGTTCAGGCCGGCGGCCTCGAGGGCGCGGAAGAAGCCGAAGTTGCCCATCACGGTGGGAACCACGGTGTTCTTGGCCAGGCGGCCGTGCTTGCTCATGTAGGTGCCGCACACGTACAGGATCAGGTCACCGTCTACCAGGCGGCCGCGCTCGTCAACAGCCAGGCAGCGGTCGGCGTCGCCGTCGTAGGCAAAGCCCACGTCCAGGCCGTTTTCCACCACGAAGCGCTGCAGGCCCTCGATGTGCGTAGAGCCGCATGCAACGTTGATGTTGTAGCCGTTCGGCGCGTTGTTGATCACATGGGTCTCGGCGCCCAGGGCGTCGAACACCGGGCGGGCGACGCTGGAGGCAGAGCCGTTCGCGCAGTCCAGGCCGATCTTCATACCCTGCAGCGAGAACCCGCAGCTAGCGATAAGGTGGGCGATGTAGCGGTTGCGGCCCTGCATGTAATCCACGGTGCAGCCGATGTTCTCGCCGGTGGCCAGCGGAACCTCGGACTTGCCGTCGATGTAGTCCTCCACGAGCTCCAAGACGTCCTCGTCCATCTTGTAACCCTCGCAGTTAACCAGCTTGATGCCGTTGTCCGTGTAGGGGTTGTGGCTCGCCGTGATCATGACGCCGCAGTCGAAGGCGCCGTCCACGACCTCGTAGGACACGCCGGGCGTGGGGATGACGTGCAGCATGTAGGCATCGGCGCCGCTGGCAACCAGGCCGGCCACCAGCGCGGACTCGAACATGTAGCTGGACAAGCGCGTGTCCTTGCCAATGATGATACGGGCCTTCTTGCCCTGGCGGGCGCCATAGTACCAGCCAACGAAGCGACCGATCTTATAGGCGTGGTCAACGTTGAGACCCTCGTTTGCACGGCCGCGGAAGCCATCGGTGCCGAAATACTTCATAAGAACAACCTTTCCGTTTCATACGGTGCGCATGCAGCGCGCGCCCCCTGGCCGGCACCACCGCGGCGCCCGCGTTTGCGGGAAGCCGCCAAGGCACCCGGGACGCCGGCGAAACGCTTGCAGAAAAACGGCAACCGTTCGCGTTTCACGCAGCACGCGGGAACGCTTTATATGATAGCAGCGGCGTAGCCGAGGGCGACGCCCGCGCAAACTCTTTACATGTATGGAGTGTTTTTCGAATCGAGCGACGGCGGGGCGCCCCGCATCCGCAGCCAGCCCTCCCCGTATGGAAGCAGCAGTCGAACGCCCGGGCGATAGTTCGCTATACTCGAATATCGACTGAACATCATAGGGTTGGGCGGTAAGGTGACCGATATGCACGACGAGCTCCTGTCTTTGGTAGTTCCCTGCTATAACGAGGAGGACTGCCTCCCGCTGTTCTATAACGAGGTCGCCGCGACCCTCGACGAGCTCCTCCAGCGCGTAGACGAGGACCTGCGCTTCGAGCTGATCTTCGTGGACGACGGCTCGCGCGACCGCACGCTCGAGGTGGCGAAGGCGCTGCCCGCCAACCCGCCGTCGCACCCCCGGCTCGAAGGGCGCCTCGCCATCCGCTGGGTATCGTTCTCGCGCAACTTCGGCAAGGAGGCCGCCATCTACGCGGGGCTCGACGCGGCCCGCGGCGCCTACACCGCCATCCTCGACGCCGACCTGCAAGATCCGCCGTCGCTGCTCATCGAGATGTTTTGCACCCTGCAGCGCGAACACGCCGACTCCGTGGCGGCCCGGCGCGTGAACCGCGACGGCGAACCGCCCATCCGCTCGTTCTTCGCCCGCCAGTTCTACAAGATCATCCAGAAGATCTCGACCGCCGACATCGTGGACGGCGCGCGCGACTACCGCCTCATGCGGCGGCCCGTGGTAGATGCGATCCTCTCGCTTCGCGAGTACAACCGCTTTTCGAAGGGCATCTTCGGATGGGTGGGGTTCAAGAACGTCTGGGTGCCCTACCAGCACACGGACCGCGCCGCCGGCGAGACCAAATGGAGCTTCTTCTCGCTGCTGCTCTACGCGCTCGACGGCATCGTGGCCTTCTCCACCGCCCCCTTGTCGTTCGCCTCGCTCACCGGCATCGTCCTGTGCATCGCGGCGCTGCTGGCCATGCTGGTCATCCTGGTACGCGCGATGCTCTTCGGCGACCCCGTGCAGGGCTGGCCATCACTGGCGTGCATCATCACGTTCCTCGGCGGCATCCAGCTGCTATGCCTGGGCATCATGGGTCAGTACCTCGCCAAGACCTACCTAGAGACCAAGCGCCGTCCGCTCTACCTCGTGCGCGAGACCAACGTGGAGCCGCGCGCGCACGCGTGGTGCGATGCATCGCAGCCCACGACGGCGGCATGGCAGGGCGACACCGCCCCCGCAGCACCGAAACGCCCCGAACCGGGCAGCGCGCACGCATCCCGCACGCCAACGAATCGCCGCGCGTCCACGTCCGAACGCTAGCCAGCCCCAGAAAGTAGCACCATGCACAACCACCTCGCATCATCCGCACGCAGCGCCGGTGCCGACGCCTCAGACGCCCGTCCCTCGACGCACCCCGCCGCGACCACCGGCGCCCTCGCAACCGCCGATGCCGGCACCGCTCGCAAGACGGGCCGGCTTGGAACCGTTCTCGTCGCGCTTTTGGCCGTCGTCTTGCTTGGCATCTACGTGCCCCGCATCTTCACCTACGATTTCTGGAGCGACGAGTGCTTCTCGGTCCTGCTCTCGCACATGGGCTTCAAGGAGATGCTCGATGCCACGGCAGCCGATGTGCACCCGCCCTTCTTCTACGCGGTGCTCATGGTGCTCTACCGCATCTTTGGAGACCAGGCGTGGGCCTATGGCCTGGCATCGCTCATCCCGTATGGGGCGTCGCTCGCCCTGTGCGCCACCTTCGTTCGAAGGAAGTTTGGAGCCGGTCCCGCGGCGTGCACCATGCTGTGCTGGGCGTTCATGCACAACGCCGTAACGTACAACACCGAGCTGCGCATGTACTCCTGGACGGCCTTCTTCGTGTTCGCGAGCTTCTGCCTGCTGTACACCTGCCTGGAGAGGCACGCATGGCCCGCGCATATCGCGCTGGGCCTGAGCGCGGCGCTCGCATCCTACTGCCACTACTACGGCTTTCTCGCCGCGGGCCTCATCCTCTTCGCCCTCATGGTCGTCTCGCTCGCGCGACGCGCGCACGTGGGCAAGATGGTCGCCACCTGCGCCTGCGCCCTTGCCACCTACCTTCCCTGGCTGCTCGTCCTGCTTGACACCTTCAAGCGGTCATCCGACGGCTTTTGGCTGCAGAACATCCCGTCGCTTGCAACCTGTCTCACGTTCCCGTTCCAGCTTGGCCGCGGCCCGCTTCTGGGCCAGATCCTGCTGGTGGGCTTCTTCGCGCTATTCGCCTACACCATGTACGCCACGCGCGCATCCACGCGCGCAAAGGACGACGAGCAGTCGCTCGTGCTGCGCACCTGGCTGGGCGCGGGCATGTTTGCGTGGCTTGGCACCATCCTGGTGGGCCTGGGCCTCTCCCACGCCGTGCATCCCTTCCTTATCACCCGCTACCTCTTCCCCATCGCCCCCATTGCATGGATCATGCTGGGGGTCATGGCGGCGCGCGCGTTTGACAGGCCCTGCGCCGTTTGGGGTATCGCCCTAGCGGTGGCGCTGGTGGGCGCGCCCTCGTATGCGCGCAGCACGTCCAACGCCTTCGGCCGCTTCGAGTTCCACGAGCAGACCATGCAGAAGCTCGAGGAGTTGATCGAGCCCGGCGACACCGTTCTCACCGATACCTACGCGCTCGACTGGACCGTGCTCTCGGTGTACCTCCCCGAAAACGCCAACGATCCGTTCGATGCCGCACATGCGCCCGAGCTTGCGCCGGACACCACGTACTGGCTGCTGCTGGAAAGCCCCGAGAGCCTGGACGCCGCCAACGAGGCGCTGGAGCGGCAGGGATACCGCGCGGTCGATACCGGCGTCTCCGGCATCGTGGTGAAGTATCCCGTCAACCTGTACCGCATAGAGAAGGCCGATTAGCCGCAGCGGGGCCCGGGCGCGCAGCAGCGTGCTCGGGCCCCGCTGCGTTTTGATGCGCGCAGCAGCGTGACGGCAACGACGCCCATCGTGCCCGTCCGGCCGATCCATGCGCATCGTGCATCGCACGCCCCGTACCGCCATAACGCACGCGCCGGCAAACAAAAACGGCCGGTCCCCCGATGGACCGGCCGAAAAGAACGCCGTGCCTGGCAGCGAAACGAATGGCACGGCGTTATGCGGGTTGCGCGTGCACGCGCAACCGATGGCACCTCGCCCAGGGGCGCCAAGATTCGCTCCGCACAAAGTGTAAACATAAAGACCCTCGGTACACATTGGAAACGCGGAGGCGGGCTTCCTTTAGTCTATGCGCACTTCCCTACGATTTGTTGCGCAACATTTTGATTTTTCTTTTGGACGAAAAAGCTTGGACGGTATTCCGCACCGCTTCCCTCAGCCGCCTCGTGTAGAGGAGCCTCTTACGCATGGATACCTATCCCTGCGCGCTCTCCCACGCACGCATGGCGGCACGCACTTCGTTCCAGCGATCCTGCGTAACCACGTTAGCGAAAACGGCGTCCAATCCAAATGGGGCGTCCAGCAAGTGCTCGAGATACCCGCGCTCGCATACGGCGGCCCGTGCCGCGCGATGCTCCAGTTCGAAAACGAGGCACACCGTGCCCAGCAGTCCGTCAAGGGACTCCACGCGCTCATCGCGCGAGAGGCAACGCCGCTCCCTAAACCCGACGAGCGCCGTATCCGAGATGCGGCCATGGCAAAACTCCCCCGGAGCCATACCCAGCACGGCATCGCAACTCGACTGGTTGAACACACGCAGGATATCGACCTTATCCGCATCGCGCGTTATAGTGCAGAAGATGTGCTCTCGATCACTTAGGTCTACAGGCAGTCGGTAATCGCTATGGTGCGCCACTGCCTTGCGAATAAGAGGCGTCCACGCTGCGTTATCCGTAAAGTGAACAAGCTCCGTCCCCAATACATCCAGCCCGAGCATCGCATGGCTGCACGACGCCGCATCGCTAAACGTATTCCAACGACGCAGCTGCTCGAACCGGCCAATATCGTGCAACAGTCCGCACAGCCACGCCAGGTCCACATCTCTAGCGTCCAAACCCTCATCGCAGGCAATCCGCTCGCAAAGTGCTGCGACCTCATAGGTGTGCTCGATTTTGAGAGCGATACGCTCGTCGCCACCGTCATAGCGAGCCGTATACGAACCAAACGCATCGCGCGCAGCATTCCTAAATCCCTGGTCCACCAATACGCCAACCTCTCATGTATTCGTCATCACATCGCACTGCCTGCAAGCACATGTCCTGTGAGCCAGCGCAGCGACGCGCTCCGGCTCCGATCTGCCAAAACACGCGGCAGGCTACGATTCGCCCGCGCTTCCGCGGAACGGCCGCACATGCGCCGCGTGCACCCTACAGCGCCACCATCCAGCGCACAAACAGCGGCACCGCGATGGCACCCGCCACGCTGGCGAGGGTGCCTACAAGGTAGATTTCCGCGAAGACCTTATCGTCCTTCATCTTCTCGTAGCGGGCGATACTCTTGGCCGTGATGACGAAGGCGATGGCGCTGAACTCCCCCAGCAGCGTAAGCGTGCAGACCAGCAGGCGCTCGAGGATGCCGATCACACGGCCCGAGTTGACGGGCTCGCCCGGCCGCACCGTATCGTTGGAAGCATCGTGCGCCACTTCGCGAAGCTCGCCCAGCACGAGCTTGACCAGCACGCATACGGGCGCGCCGCTCAACAGCAGAGACGCGGCCCATGCCAAAGTCTCGCTCCAATATGGCGTGAGCCCGACCGCGCTGCGCGGCGCCAGGTACAGGGCCGCCAGAACGCAGCAGATGAGATGGAGCGCCTGATCCAGAAGGAACCGACGCAGGTCGCCGGGACAGAGGCGCTTCAGCACGGGACGCGCGATGCCATCGATGAGCGCATGGGCAAGGCCCAGGCCGGCCCAAGCAACCAGCGCCGCCCATGGATCGCACCGCAAGCCGATAGCGACGAGGGCGGCAGCCACCGCCATGGCCGCCGCATAGATGGCACCATGTCGTAGCATCGCTGCGCTCGAGCGATCTTTCTTGCTCGCAAGATCATCCGACTGCAACCAGAAATCGCCCACCGCGTCCCCGGCGAGCAGCAAGCACAGCGCCTCACCCACGATTGCCACCAGCTTCCTCTTCCAGCAGCGCGCGCGCCACGAATGCCGCGGCCACGCGCTCTTGATTCACCATGCCGCCGTCCAGCAACCTGTCGATAGACTGCCTGGTACGGCCGGCGCCCTGTTCCATCCTATACGACAGTCCGGACAGCTGCGACGGAAGTGCAAGGACGCCCGCCTCATCTAAATCGGCAACCGATACGGGCTGCTGAAGGCACGCGTCCTCGTCAAAGCACCCGGCACACCCCTCGACGCGATCGATAACGTCGAGCAGCTCCGACAGTCGGGCGCGGGCAGGCTCACAGGCGGCATCAGCCACATGGAGCGCCATGGGATAGCGCAGCTCGACCTGACGCGCGAGCAACGCCTGCCGCGTCGTACGCTGGGCAGATAGCAAGAGCGGATAGTTGGCCGACACCGTATGCAGCGACGAAGGGTCGCCAGATGAAATGGCGAAGTTGTACAACCTGCTTTTCTTGGCATAGGAGATAGCATCGCGCGCGTGATGGTACGTCGTGCCATCCTGCGCCGTAGAGGGTGCATCGGCTACCTGCACATCCCACGCGCCGCATCCCACGCCCCCGCGAAGATCCGCCTGAACCACCAACAACGACAGCGATCGATGGTACAAGTACGCCGCCGCAGCGCTGGCAAACAGGCCCTGGACCTCATCCCCCGCACTAAAGACGACCTCTCGCAACAGATCATTTCGAAACAAGACATTGAGATACGCGAGCGAGGCGCCCATCACGTCTTGCACGCCCTGCCGTCTCGCTTCGGTCATCTTGCGCGAATCGCGGATATCCACCATAAGCGCTGCACATTGCTGCATGGCCACCCCCTGCTCGCAGGTATTCGAACGACTTCATGGTAGCACAGTTATTCTTTGCTATTTGATATAGCGCGCTTTTTCTTTGCTTTTGGATAAAGAACGGCGATACTGCTCTGTCGCAACTGAAGCACGAGGACCTTGATCCATCTGTTCCAGCACCCAATAACGCAAAGACTAGACAAACGAAAGAGCGGCGATGAAGTTGGTCGTGTCTACGGCGTCATCTTAGAAAGTCACGATGTAGGGTCCCTCAAGACGGAGATGAACAGGAACCGTAACGGATCGTCCTGAGGGCCGCAATCGGCGGCACCCTGTAAGACCTCGATAGCGCGGTACTCACGACTACCGACCTTGCCGGAGTCGATCCGTCGCTGATCAATTGTGCCGCTCTCTAGTAGCACGCTGCCAAGCGGAAGGCACATCGTCCAACCGCCGCAGTCAGGGCCTGACTACGAGCTCTGGCGAGATGACCATGCGTATGCCCAAACTTAAGGGGTGGCGCTTCACGACTGCGGCACTCGAGCGCAACCGCCGTCGTGCGCACGTGGTGGGCGCCACCGCCACCTGAACGCGACGCCGCAGGACGAGCAGCCGCGCCAGAAGGCGGCCTATGGGGCCGTCGGAAAGTCCGCAAGGTTTTTAAAAGCACTTCCACCGCATTAGTCCACCAAACACTGTGCCGCCGATTGAGCTTATCATCCTTTGATCGAACTCGTCATTCAGCAACTCGGGCGACATCACGTTGTTAAAATACACGAAGTGTTGTATATGACGCTATCCAGATCGTTGAAACAAATCGCAAGCATGAGTCGCCTTTCCCTGAACCTCTTCGCAGCAGACGAAAGAAGCAGGTAGACCTATAAATCCGAGCCTAGGCATCGAAGCAAGACAATCGAAAACACGGGGAACATACAGGCTCGAATCGCAGCCAACGGAAAGATACCTCCACACTGTCGTGAAAGCATATTATTTATAGCCTAATGGACTATAGAGCAATTGAGGCGGACGTCACCCTTCCCTGTTCGCCATCTCCACTAAAGCTGGCATTACGCCTCCATACTCAACTGCAACCCCATACGACGAATACTTAGCAATGAGGCGCACAAATAGATCGGGATCAACCTGCTTGCAGAAATTTAAATGCCCCAATAATTCAGAAGCTGATCCAGTTTGCCTGGTTAGCAACAAATAGAGCGACCTGGATAGCAAGGCCTTTCTTGATTTACCAATCCCAAGCGTTCCATCTGGATGAATATAGATGCCAGTTATCTTCCTTGCATCGCCCTTGCCGTAACAATGAACTTTTTTATGGTTTACATTGAAGCCATATTCTGCCAATACGACCTCGAGGAGCCCAACAATCCCCTGTATATCCAACCATTGAGATGAAGAGATTGCTATATCGTCAGAATAGCGCGAATAGCTACAGTCAGGAGGAAGCACACGGATAATCTCTTGATCAACGGGAACCATGATTCTGTTTGCGATACCAGGCGAACAAGGACTGCCCATCGGCAACGACCCCCGGTAGCAGGAAAGCTGTGTTAACAGTTCGATGTCTTTTTTTGATACCGCAGTCTTGTTATTGCTACCGTGACTGACGAATCGAAGTTGAGAAAAAACTGATTTCACCATTTCCGTTGTGCACGAACGGAAGAACCCAGTTATATCCAAAGTGATCAAATGGGCGTTTTCCGAATGCAGGAGGGCATTGCTGATAACAGACCTACCAGGTTCATAGGCGGTAATATAGCCTGCGTCACAGGGCATGCATTCCTGCAATAGACAGGCAATCCATCCTTGCACAAGTTTAAGATCGCTGGAAGGGACATCGATGCGCCTACCGTTCAGAAGAACTTTTCTATAACGACCACCTGCTCCTTCGGCGATTTCTTTTATGTAAGACTTACTGAAGCCAAGATCCGAGGCGATCTCCTCAACAATAGACATTTTTACCGCCCCAAATGCCCTTCCTACGTTTCCGGAGCAAAATACGAGAACGTATACGCGCGAACTCTCTCGAATCAGTCGACTTAAACATGAAATATGACTCCAAATGTACAGCTGGTGTCAAATAAAGCTTATCTCTAGCTCGATCTCTAGCTCGTTTTTGCTGTCGTATTATTCCAACAGCATCCATGATGGATATCACTTGTTCAAACGAAATGCTAACCGTACTTTTCATATCAGCTTGAAGGGTCGGAGAACTGATGCGCATCTTGCTTTTCGCAGTAAATCCTTTTAGTTCGCAGTATAAATTAAGTAAATCGGCCGACGTAATCGGCCCGACAATCTGAAGCAAATCCATGAGCTCGTGGACAAGGGATCCTACATTTAAATTGGACACATCGTCGTTATATTTCCTTCTCTCTCCACCATCATTTTTTATATGATCCCTCAAATCATTGATGAAAGCTTCTAGCTTCGGATTAGAAAAAACGCAATCGAAGTTCGCATAAAACACTTGATTGAGTAATTTCCCAGATTTCTCAATTTCTCGCACAGGACCATCAGCCATAAAGGACTTCTCGTCCTTATACCTCTCATCAATCACAACGGAGGTAACTCTGAGCGCATGAGGCAAAGAACTAAAAATACCCAGCTCACAAATTGACCCGACGCTCTCTGCAAATATCAGAATCCAATCGCATATATCCGCAAGAATCGCCTCCTGCTGAACCAAGCTTAAATCTGCAAGCTCATTGCGGGTCGCAACATCCTCTGCAGTGAGACAAATCACGTTATGGAGAGAGGGGGATTTGGCTCTTTTGAGATACCCTCTCAGGTGTTTTCTAGATACATGTTCTTTCTCATCGCCGCCACAAGGAAAAATATAAATTGGCCTATTCCCTAAATCTCGCCTTTCTCGAATGAAAGATTTCAATTCACGAACATCTTCTGGATATATACACTCCATTGCTTAGACGCCCCTTTATGAATCGAGATAGAACAGCGCTGAATCGCACAGAATGCAACAAATAAGGCCGCACTGTTTGGGCGATTTCCGTTCTCTCGTCCTGAACCCCCCGGTGAAGGACGAGAGAACGGAAATCGTCCAAGCACGAAAGGGTAAATGATATCTCTAGTCCATCCTTAACGGCGGACACCTCAATATGACGGTAATAGATATCGCTGCGACCTTATTTGCTTGTATCTTATACTAGCACTAAGATGTTACGTTTACGTTTGTGGCAACACCAATATAAAGTAGAAGGTAGGACGATCTCCAATTTCTCTATTGTCCGAAAACAGCCTTAACCTCAAGTATCTTTCTGCATAATTCATCGGATGAAAGGTTGACTGCATAATCAAATGGGGCAGCCTGCGCACCGTAATGCGCGTTATGGTTTAGCATGACCTTTAGCGAATTCAAGTATTCCCTCGTCACCGTTTTCGGACCCTTCCACTGCTTCATGGCTTCCCTGATTAATCTCCCAATTGGCAAGGGGTTCGACTTGTCGAGCTCTGGACAATATCTATAAATCTCCTTTTCTATCCAGACCCTCAAAGCTGTCAATAAATAGATTTTTTGCACCGACCTAGTTATGAAATCTTCTTGATCTAAAAACAAATACTCAAATTCATCAATATCTTTTACGAGGGTATCGTTACTTAAACCGGTGTCTAGGTCAGTGTGTGAAAACCTGTAGTGATACACCTCGTGCAAGGAATGGGCATCGGATTCCCGTGATTCCCTTTCGGCTGAATTGACAACGTAGTCAATAACGTAGCCTTCATCCGTAATTTGCTCCGCAGAACCTTGCTCTTTAATTCTGGCTTTCGCATAGGTAACAATAGAGCCTGCACACAAAGAGCCATCAGCATAAGCGCCATCCAGAAAAGCAGAATCAACGGCAGACTTAGAGAAAAAGTCAATTGGAATCGAATTTATAACCATTTTTTTACCTAGACGTTCCATGACGAAGTAGTCAAAAGAGCCAGGCGCCTGATTATTAGCAATAGAAATGCAGTCCATATTATGGGTGAAAATGACTAATTGTCTTTCCCTTTCCCTTGCTGCACGAACAAACTGAAACATCGTATTGTATTGGTTTGCCTTATCCAAGCTTGACAAAGGATCATCAAACACAAGCGTCGATTTATCGCTTGCAAGAAATGCATGTATACGTACTGTTGTAAGCATTAGATTAATCTCACCTGAACTGTATTCATTTACAGGACGAGGCAAAACTATTTCCAGACTCTTCTCATCTTCGTTCAACTCGACAGATTCAGCGGAAAACACTCCCTTGAATACCCGCTCAACACTCTCCACTGAGTCACGAAGATTTGCATAATAATCATCAGCTTCTCGCCGAAGCCTATTAATCTCTTCATTGGCTTTGCAGTACACCCGCACGTATTCGTCTGTTTTATCCGCATCTTGTATACTTTCAAGAAGACAAAGACTGACCAGCTCCTCATCTGTGGCTCCAACCATAGTCATTTCTTCTAATTGTGTCGCCACTTGGTCTGCAGAAAGATCAGGACGCTGCCGGCCGTACTCTACAAGAAGCCCGCTCTCCATTTTAGATAGCTCGTTCTTTCGCTGACGTAAAACCTCCTTCAATGTAGTCTCCAACCGAGCATGACAAATGGGGCAAATTCTATCATCTTCAGCCACCCCCTTTGAAAGAAGGTCAATTGCGTCAGAGATAAATCGATCTTTCAGTTGCCCAGCAGCATCTTTTAGGCTTCTGATCTCGATGAGCTCTTTCCTGTGATGAGCGTAAAACCGTAAATCTTTAACCGAGAGCCTCTCTGATAAAGCAATGGCGGCATCCTTCCTGAACTTAGGAATGATATCCTCGTTAGCCGACGGACTCCATGCTTGACCAGGAAATACTTGCGAGACTATAGCCTTAGAAGTGATTCCGAGATCTTTTAGTCTCTTCTTAGCATTAATGCTGCTGGCCGCCACATTCTTATCATTCTCCAAATCGGCGAGACGGTTGAGATTAAGGGCTATCGATAGCTTCTTGTTCATTTTTACGAACTCGAGCTTATTTTCCTCGCAGTCAGCAATCTGGATGCTCCGCGAACCAATCTCTCTCAGTGCCCTAACAATAGAGCTTTTCCCAGTACCATTTGGAGCCCACACAATAACGCTTCTAGAACTATCTTTGCAAGATACAGAGCTAAAATCCAAGTGAACTATTGCATCGTCTATTTCTTTAATCGTTAAACGATCCATCAAACACCCCCGAAATAATTTGCCTATAATTCAGGCTCGCAACCCGCAACTACATAAATTTATTGAGCAAATACTCCCAACTATCGTTTGACAACCGTTTAGCGCACTCACGCAACAATGCATGCGTACCCATTTCTTTCGGGACAAGACGGGGTCCATTCCCACAAGCAGTCAATATTCTTTCATAAAGCTTGGAGCACGGATCAACAAGGTGCTTACACATGAATGTTGAACCTCAGCAATCCTCAACAAGCTCATTTTTTAGAAGCTAACTAGCCGATACCGCTCATATAGTTGGTGTAATTCATCGATCATTCCCGAAAGGAAACAAGCTACCATGTGAACTGATGTAGACATGAAACAACATTGCTCAAGCACCACAATGCGTCACCGCTCAAATCGAACGCACGCCTGTATAGCCGTGAAGCCTCCAGAGCAGCGGGCAAAGAGATGCGGGGGGCCATTTGGCACGCCAAACAGCCGTCGTCGATGGAATCTAATGATCCCGCCCGTGATTGAACAATAACCCCCCGAAGGGGCTGCACGGCACCATGTTCAATGCGCAGCCAAATAACGCGCGAACAAAGCCCCGCCCCCTTCCAGTCTTTCCCGTACTCCATGCCACGAAAGCTTATAGTCGCAGCACCAATCAATCGTAGTCGCCAAGCCAATATCCATAGTCGGCGTACATGGACTACCAGCCGATTTCACGTTGGAGCTTAGAGATATCAATGACATTACGAAGATAGCGTCCAAGACGTTCCGACACACAATCGAAATTATCAACCTCACGCCCGAACGCGCACAGCATTGCAATAAGCAATGCGCATTTCTTGAGCTGGCCGTTTACACCGACGAAATCATCCGGGCAGGCGCAAGACGATATGAGTTGAACATTGGGAGCCCCTCCCCTTGTAGCTCTATCGTGGGTCGGGCGACAATGGTCGTACCACCAACCGTGGCCGCGCGCCACATGCGACGGAGAGGGGCCCGCCATGTTCGATTATGTCACAGCCATCGGTCTCGACGTCCGCGCAAGGAGCATCTCCGCATGCGCCTTCGACCCCATGGCCGGCGAGGTGACCCGGGCCGGGTTCGGCTACGACCCGGCGTCGGTCGCCGAGTGGGTCCTGGGGTTCGAGTCGCCCAAGGCGGTGTACGAGAGCGGGCCGACCGGCTTCCACCTCTGCCGCGCCCTGAGGGCGCTCGGCGTCGACTGCGCCGTGGGCGCCGTCTCCAAGATGCACCGGCCCGCGGCCGACCGGGGCCGCAAGAACGACCGGCGCGACGCCGAGTGGCTGGCAAGGCTCCTCGCCTGCCGCAACGTCGTCGAGGCGTGGGTGCCCGACGACCGCACCGAGGCCGCCCGGGACCTCTCCCGCGCGCTCGAGGACGCGCGGGACGACCTGCAGCGCGCCAAGCAGCGCATGTCCAAGTTCCTGCTCAGGCACGGCCTGGTGTTCGACGAGACGACGCCTGCCGGGCGCCGCAGGTCGAACTGGACCGAGGCGTACTGGAGGTGGGCGAGGTCGATCGAGTTCGGCGAGGCCGACGACGCGGCCGCCTACGAGCACTACATGGACGCCGTGGAGCGCTGCGCCGAGGCCAAGAGGGAGCTCGAGCGCAAGGTGGAGGAGGCCGCCGCGCGGCCCGAGTGGGCGCCGGTCGTCGATGCGCTCTGCCTGGTCAAGGGCATCGACGTCGCGAGCGCCTTCCTGCTCGCCGCCGAGGCCGGCGACTTCTCGAGGTTCCCGACCGCGCCGTCGTTCGCCTCGTGGTGCGGCCTGGCCCCCTCGGAGCGCTCGAGCGGCGAGACGGAGTCGCGCGGCGGGATCACCCGCGCCGGCAACGGCCACGTCCGGCGCGCGCTGGTCGAGGCCTCCTGGCACGTCCCGATGTCGACGAGGCGCCCCAAGAAGCCGAGGCCGGGCCACGGGGTCGCGCCGGCCGTGTCGAGGCACGCCGCGAAGTGCAACCGCCGCCTGCAGGACAGGCGAGACGCCATGTCCCGGTCGGGCAAGAGGCCGTGCGTGGCGAACTGCGCGACGGCCCGCGAGATGGCCTGCTGGGTCTGGGCGATAGCGCTCATGGTCCGGTAGCGCCCGCGGCACCATAGGAGTCCGACCCCGGGGGCGCGCCGCGCTCGAGGCCGTTGGGAGGCCGTTCCAGATCTTTTTTTTGGGCGGCGGGAGACCGCCACGCCCGCCACAAGACTGCGACCGAGCGGAGGCCCCCAGCCGTAGCAACGAAATGCGGTTCCGACCCGCGGATATTAGAGTGCCGAACGTGCGTCGAGCAGACACGCCCTCAAGCGGCGCGGCCACCGGGTGAAGATAGATGGACCCTGCCGTCCGCGGTAGCTCCGCGGAGGGCAGGGTCTTTTTGGCACTTGACAATGTTCAACTCATATTAGAAAAAAGACCCGTGCAGATGCAACGGGCCTTTTACAAAGTATATAGACGCGCTAAGCAGATCTTCCTTAACGCTTACGCCAGACCATCTTGTCTACGATGCCGGTGTAAGACTGAATGATCTTTACGACCTTAGTGGAAACATTCTCGTCGGCATAATCGGGTACGGGAGCCTGCGGCAAAGAGCCCTCTTCGTCGAGGGCGACCGCCGTACGAACCGCATTGACCAGACCGCGCTCGTCTATGCCAGCAAGCGTAAAGCAAGCCTTATCAAGAGCCTCGGGACGCTCCGTGGACGTACGGATGCACACAGCCGGGAACGGCTTACCAACGGAAGCAAAGAACGAACTCTCCTCAGGAAGCGTACCTGAATCAGAGACTACGCAGAAAGCATTGGACTGAAGGCAGTTGTAATCATGGAAGCCCATAGGCTCGTGCATGCGAACGAGCGGATGAAGCTCAAAACCCGTCTCCTCAAGGCGCTTACGGCTGCGCGGATGACAGCTATAGAGAATCGGCATCTGATAGATCTCAGCAAGCTTATTGATCGCACCGAAAAGACTCTCGAAGTTCTCAGGCGTATCGATGTTCTCCTCGCGGTGCGCAGAGAGCAGCATGTACTTCTTAGGCTCGAGACCAAGACGGACATGGATGTCGGAAGCTTCAATATTATCGATATTAGCACGCAAAACCTCAGCCATGGGAGAGCCAGTCACATATGTGCGCTCGGGAGGCAAGCCGGTATCCTTCAGATAGCGGCGAGCGTGCTCAGAATAGGCAAGGTTGACATCCGAGATGACGTCAACGATTCGTCGATTAGTTTCCTCGGGCAGGCACTCATCCTTACAACGATTGCCGGCCTCCATATGAAAGATCGGAATATGGAGGCGTTTGGCGGCAATAGCAGAAAGACACGAATTCGTGTCGCCAAGCACGAGCAAGGCCTCGGGCTCGATTTCTCTCATAAGGTCGTACGAGCGCGCGATGATGTTGCCCATGGTCTCGCCAAGACCATCTCCCACGGCATCCAGATACACATCGGGGTCATCAAGCTCAAGATCACGGAAGAAAATACCGTTGAGCGTGTAATCGTAGTTCTGACCCGTATGGGCAAGGATGCAATCGAAGTGTTTGCGGCACTTCTTAATAACTTCAGAAAGCCGGATGACCTCCGGACGAGTGCCAACGATGATGAGGAGACGTAAACGACCATCATGCTTGAACTTTCCCGTTTCAGTCATTTCATTCCTTTCAAAGCGGCTTAAGCTATATGTGCAACTTATTTTAAACACTTAACAACTTTTGCAGGATTTCCGCAAGCCACGCTATAAGGTGGGATGCTTTTCGTAACCACAGAATCGCAACCGATAATAGATCCTCGTCCGATTGTAACGCCCTTAAGTATCGTTGATCGCTCGCCTATCCAAACGTTATCTTCAATAACAACCGGCGCCCTTGAAGACTTGCCCCATGCCCACAAAGGGCCGTAAAAGCTACCCGATTGGGTCATCTCTAGGCGCTGCTCGGGATCTGTTGGATGATTATTGTTATCGTAAATGTGAACATTATTGCTGATTATAACGTCATTACCAATAACTATCGAAACTGCTGCGCCAATAAGACCACTACGGATAGTCGTTCGATTACCTATAGAAATCCGGGCTCCGCATTTAGCTGAAAGATAGGCCCCGATCTCGCATCCATCCCCAATCACAATGGATTGTCGATCGAACGAATCGCAGCCTGCTGCTGAAGATACACTGAGGTTCTGACCGCAGGTTGCGTTTTGCAAAAACTGCTTTTTCTTATATTGTGCTTTAAGTCGAACTGGAATCAATCTAATCGAAGATAGAAATCGCATACTCCCCCACCTCCATTACAGCTTGTTGATACGGAGCAACAACGAACGCAACTCTTTTCTTTTCAAGTAATAAAACGTGCCGAGATATGCAGCGGAAGCCAGGCATACGATAAAGATAGTCGGAACTCCGATAGCGACAAGCACCCATCTGAGACAAATAATTGGACCTGAAATTATAAAAAGAAGGCCAATGTAACCGATCATTTTATTCGCAGTGACTATGCGAAGCAATCCTCCACCCAGGAATCGGCAGCTCATCGATAAAATACCAATCGCTGTTGCAATGTTAACTGTGACTGAAGCGATTGCCACGCCAATGATTCCGAATAATTGACAAGCGATAAAGCAAAACAGTCCATTTGCCACAAGAGATAAAACGGCAATACCCATAACAGTGCGCGTCTTACCTCCGGCAGTGAGAACGAGCGTTGAAGAAAAGAATGTCGTCGCATAGGTAAGCAAATATACTGAAAAGATTGGCACTCCAGAAATGTATTTCTCCCCGTAGAGAAGTGAAACGCACTCGGGAGATAGAGCGATCAAGCAAGCCGCAAGCGGCCAAACCAACAAATAACCAATCTGCAGATAGTCGGAATACACGTCTCTGGCACTCTCAAGGTCCCTATTTGCAATATTCCTCGTCAAAATAGGCATCAACACAGTCATAAACGATGCGGAAATAAAATCTAGGGGTAATTGAGCAGAGCAATTAGCAAATATTGCGTACTCCTCAGTAGATTTAAGTGCGCCAACTATCAAATTGGCCATTTGTCTAGAATAGGCCGAAACAAAAACGGAAACAGCCAAAGGGAGACTAAAGCGCAGGATCGCCTTAATCGACTGAATATCGAAATCTCCAAACTGCGGCCAACCGACATCTCGAATGTATATCGCCAAAAACCAAATGACATTAATTCCATCGATTAATAAATATGCGAAGAAAATAACAGGAAGGCTTTTGTAGACAAAGCCAACAAAGCAGACAACGATGATCTTTACAACAGAGACAACCAAATTTCTTACCGCCAGCATCTTGCTCTTACCGAGGGAGATGATGACAACTTGAAGAGTCGCAAGCACATTTGAAAGAAAAGGACGAAACGCCAAGAACAAAGCAAGGCCAACAACGGCATCATTTCCGAAATACACGCCGATCTGTTCCCTGAATACGACAATTGCAGCAGCAGCAAGCACGCCTATCGCAACTTCGATATAAAGAATATTTGAAATAAATCGCTTCCCGTACTGTGCTCTATTGAAGAAATAATTACTAGCATCAGTCAAGCCTAAAACTGTCATAGAAGCAGCAAGCGAAACAACAAGGTTACCCTGCGAATAAGTTCCGTACTCTGCAAGGCTTAAGCTTCTCGACAGAATCATCGTGCACACGACGCCGGAAACGGTAGTCACAATCTTAACAAAAGACAAGATTAAAGAGTCAACCGCTGCGCCAGAGGCCTTACCTTTAAGACTCAGCAATGTATCACTCCTCGCACTCTAGATGATTTTGACAGTTTTCCGCTCCCCTTAAGAAGACGAGCGCAAGCGTAATGCCATACCATAAAAACCGTTTATTAATTGCGTCAATTGTCAACGCAGGAACAATGGCCCCAACCAGAAGGAGAATCGGGAGGACTTGCTTCTTACGAAGAGAAGCTAGCACAGCATATACGAGCGGCGCCACAAAGAAAAAAGTACCGAATACGCCCTGCTCACAGAGCATCGATAAAAATGTATTATGGGTCGCCATGCCTCCAGTTAGCTTTGTGGCTGCCCCCCATCCAACCCCGAAGATTGGATTAGCCAGAAACGCTTTCCAGACTATACCCCATAATTCCGTCCTGCCGCTACCATCGGTATAGTCGATTTGAAACAAGCGTGCATAAGTATCCTGAGGAAGAAACCCTAATACCAAAATGCAGCCACCAAGCAGAAGCATGGCGACGACAACTTTTTGATAGAGCTTCAAATGCATCGAGAACAACAGCAGGACGACAGCGGAGGCGGCAATTGCAAGCATGCCGCCGCGGGAACCGGTCATAAAAACAATATAGACCGCAAGAACCCCAAGGAACCCATATAAGGCTTTTGGCAAGGTCCGCTGTTCGCGTGTACATAGATACAAGCCCAAAGCAAACGCAGGCAAGGCTGACGCCGCAGCATTATTCGGATCAACTTGAACCCCGAATAAGGTAAGGACAAAGCGTTGGGTATACACGCCAGAAGGCTTCATGAAAACCAGCGAGAGCAAGCAAAACGCAACGGAGCCCCAAAAATATCCGTTAAGAACCGAGTTGCGCTGACGTTCACCTATATCCATAGAAGTCAATACAAAAAGAAAGCCGACCATGCCAAGCTGAGAAGCAAAATGCAATAGCGGAATCGATAAGTCACTCGTCCAAAATATGGTGACAATCTTATAGGCAAGCCATACAACGAAAAAAGAAATCCACCAATCAAGGCGGGTGGCTCTCTTCGTGTAGATATCTTTATACAAGATAAGCAATATGGCAAACAAGAGAACGTACTTTACAACTCCGCCAATTGTCGACACGAGATACGCCTCAAAAGGCGCAATAAAGAAGAGGGAGGAGCACAGAAAGGTCTCGAATACTCCAAGCCCAGTATTTGGGCAACTTTTAGGGAAGGAGCTCCACGCATTAATCTTCGGGCACATTGCTAGTCCTTAGGAATCCATAAAGGCTGGATGCGTTCTTTGAAGCGTTAAATCGCTCGGACCAGATTCGTTTGCAATTACTAGCAAACAGCTTTCGCTCAGAAAGGGGCATATCCATAAAACGCACCAGCGCATTCCGAACCTCCTCCGGAGTCGGATTCGGCGGAAGCAGCAAACCGGTCAATCCGTCAATCACCACTTCTCCAGTACCCCCAACATTTGTAGCGATTGCCGGAATTCCATAGCTGATACTCTCCATCAACGAAACAGGGAGCCCCTCCATGGAGCTAACGTTAATAAATAGATCACAAGGGTGTTCCTCGTAATAGCGATGCACCAATTTATTCGGCATATAGCCAACGAAGTGAAAATCCAAATGTTGAAGTCGTGATTGAGCGAATTGTTTAATCTCGTCCTCATCTGGACCCGAACCTATATGTGTCCAACTCAACCTGCCAGCATGAACATTGTCGATTTCACTTAAAGCTTCTATTAAGAGATTCAGCCTTTTCACCTGTGAGATTCCCGAACAAGAAACTAACCTAAAGACACCATCTTTCGAATAGCCTTTTTCTTCTCTTTGATTAGGCTCAGATCCCAGATAATAGACACCAGTGTTTGCCGTAGAAAGACCAAGCGGCAGCATATATTCATTTTTATACTGCTCGAGCACCGTTCGTGAAATAAAGAGTATTTTATCAATGCCGGAATGGCGCTCAATGATATGTCGAAGATCCAAATCTGAATCTCTGAACTTCTGGACTTCAAAAGAGTGAGCAAAGGAAACGGTTTGTATGCCTGGAAAACGGCGTTTCAACAAATACGCTGCATACGCCTCCGACATAAACCATGCGGACAAGACCGTGCAGTTATCCTGGCCCAATCGGGAGATTAATGGCAAAGCGGCACGGTATAACAGATATGACCCGGCCTCGTACTTGAGTTGGGTCCTAATAAAAGTAGGATTGATGCGCTGCTTATGCAAAGCGCTCAAGAAACATCTAGCGCCACCATGCAAAAGCGCGCCGCCAGCCGCCTGAATACCGCCCATGCCCCTCCGTGCACAACCGGCCTGCACAACGGTAAGATTCTTGACATCACACGCCTTGGAGTTGTCATTAACTAAATCCCGAGTGACATAGAATACATCCCCGTATTGCTGCGCGGCATACTTTATCTGCGATAGCATAAACGGAGGGATCTCGCGCTGATAGTTAAGTATTATTAGATGCTTTCTCACGCCCAGTCAAACCTCCTAGCTTTAGATATCGTTCTTGAAGGGCATTCGATGCTCCAACAATGTCGTAGCCACTATTCAGAACTGAATTATCCATTAAGGCCCTTGGCACACGAACTTGAGCCATTACAGCATCAACCCACTCATGAATATTTATGGTCCCATTTGGGATATAACGGACCCGGCCCGATACATTAACCTCAGCGGTAACCACACCAGCGGCGGTTATGGGGTTCAAACCGTTAGCCTGTGCTTCAAGAAGGGCGATGGGAAAACCTTCAAATAGAGAGGGCAACACAAATGCATCCATAGCGCTCAGATACTTCTCGGGATCTGAGACCGGGCCGGTAAAGATCACTTTATCTATAACCCCCCGTTTAGTAGCCTCATCACCGAGCGCACCATTTTGAGAGCTCGCAGAGCACCCGACCAGAAGTAACCTCGCTGAAGCATCACGCTCTGCAATTTCTTTAAAAAGGTCAAGAATGAACGGGTAATTTTTCGCCGCGCCCCCGGCTCCAACATGTCCTATACACGGGCCTTCGATCTTATATTCAGAACGAACGGCATGGCGATTCTCTTCATTGAATAAAAAACGTTTCGCATCTATCGCGTTAGGTACAATCACGGCTTTTTTCAAGGACCTGTTTCCGTACAGCCACCTGTTGGCACAATCGCTACAACCCCAAAGCTCAGTTGCCACCCAAGGTATTCTAGTTTTGAAATAGAAACGGTACGCAGCTTTGATAATTGATGAAGCCGGATATGAGCTATGCGAATGTGCGATTCGTACCGGAACCCCTGCGCGCTTAGCGAGAAGAAGCGGATAAAGGCAGCGATGGTTTTGATGGGCTTCGACTATCGTATAACCGCCTTCATGGATAATGCTATCAAAGCGCTTCCTAAAAGCTTCTCTTTCATTAATGGATGAGGGAAGGTGATATACCTTAGAGCCAAGGCTGCAGACCTCCTCTTCAAGGCTGCCCACGTTCTCGGTTTGCACCACGAAATCAAAGATGACTTTCTTTCGATCCATATGACTTAGATAACCGAAGAGATACCTTTGAACCCCTCCTTGACCTAAATTGTCGATGACATGAAGGACTCGAAGCGCCATCATTTACCCCCAAGCGCATTCGCAATGCGTTCGCTCGCATGGCCATCACCGTAGGGATTCGAAGCATGGCTCATGGCTTCATACTCAATCTCATCAGAGAGAAGCCTATTAAACTCACGGTAGATATCCGCTTCATCGGTCCC
This sequence comes from Collinsella sp. BA40, assembly GCF_008014645.1. Classification (GTDB taxonomy): domain Bacteria; phylum Actinomycetota; class Coriobacteriia; order Coriobacteriales; family Coriobacteriaceae; genus Collinsella. Next base: position 161,404 of record NZ_VOWY01000007.1, on the reverse strand, counting down.
CACAAGCTTCAAGGTACCAGCTGCTACACCTTCGGGGCGCTCGGTAGTATCGCGCATGACGAGAACGGGCTTACCGAGGCTCGGCGCTTCTTCTTGAATACCACCAGAGTCAGTAAGTATAAGATGACTTGCAGCCATAAAGTTATGGAAATCAAGTACCTCGAGCGGTTCAATAATGTGAAGCCTATCAAAGCCATCAAGCTCCTTGTGCGCGGCATCACGAACAATCGGATTCATATGTATTGGATAAATCGCCTTTGTGTCGGGATGCTCTTCCATTACGCGACGAATGGCACGGAACATGCGGTGCATTGGCTCACCCAAGTTCTCTCGACGATGCGCTGTAACAAGAATCAATCGAGACCCTTCGGCCCAATCGAGCTCTGCGTGAGAGTATCCTTCTCGCACAGTTGTACCAAGCGCATCGATACCGGTATTGCCTGTGACCCAAATCTTTGAACCAGGCTTACCTTCTTTAAGCAAGTTTTGTTTGCTAGCTTCCGTAGGAGCAAAATAATACTCACTAACGATATCAACAGCTTGACGATTAAATTCCTCCGGCCAGGGACTATAGATATCATGCGTACGCAAACCCGCTTCAACATGTCCTACGGGAATCTGCATATAGAAGCAGGCCAATGCGGCTGCGAAGCTTGTCGAAGTGTCACCATGAACAAGCACAACATCGGGCATCTCATTCTCAAGAACAGTCTTGAGCTTCAATAAAACATCGCAGGTCACATCGAAGAGCGTCTGCCCCGGCCTCATAATCGAGAGATCATAGTCAGGAATCACACCAAAGACGCGCAACACCTGGTCCAACATCTCACGATGCTGTCCAGTCACAGTTACGACAGTCTTGAATTCTTCCAAGCGCGTCTTCAACTCGTTCACAAGCGGACACATCTTAATCGCTTCCGGACGCGTCCCAAATACAAGCATTACTTTCATCATGCGAGCAATTCCTCTATATCAAAGAAAGCAGTCCATACCGAATGGGGTTACAACTTGTATACCTTCTCGCCGTCACCACAAACATTGCACGGATCAATTAGGATACGGTCACCAAAGATAGATGGATTGTTCTTGATCTGAGAATGCCCGACCATAACAATTACTACCTCAATATCTTTCAAAAACTCCTCAATCGAGTGAACCTGGCCAGGGACCTCATCCCACTCAACCCAAGGGTCGTAGATCTTCATAGAACCACTGCAAAGGTGCTGCGACATGGACTCGATCATCTGCAACGTCGGAGACTCGCGCACGTCATCAACATTCTCCTTGTAGGTGAGTCCGTAAATACCCACCTTCGAAACGTCAGTTATGCCATGTTCGACCATCACCTCGTAAGTCCGGTGCATTACATACTCAGGCATTGAAGCATTGGTTTGCAAAGCGAGACGAATGAAGTTGGCCGTTTCAGGGTAGTCACCAACCAGAAACCAAGGATCGACTGGAATACAGTGGCCTCCAACGCCTGGACCGGGATTGAGGATATTCACTCGGGGATGTTTATTCGCGATGCGGATTACCTCAGCCACATCCATTCCACCGATGCGACAGATTTTGGCAAGCTCATTTGAAAAAGCAATGTTAACAGCGCGGAACGTGTTCTCGACGACCTTAGTCATTTCCGCAGTTCGGATATCGGTAACGCTAATCTCACCTTGACAGAAGCTAGCGTAAATCTGAGCAACCGCTTGCCCCACCTCCGGATCATCCGCTCCGATAGTGCGGTTATTATGCAAGAGCTCGTAAACCATGTTGCCCGGGATAATGCGCTCAGGCGCGTGAACCAACTTGATATCAGATCGTCCAGCATCAACAAGAAGGGGTCGCACGAACCGATCAATGGTGTTGGGAGACACGGTCGACTCGACGACCAGCACAGCGCCCTCGGGGGCAATTTCAAGCACGGTCTTGCACGCTGATACAACGTAGCAGGGATCGATCTTTTTATCGAGCTTGTCATAAGGCGTAGGCACCGAAACAATATAGGTGTCACAAATCTGATACTCAGTCGAGAATTTGATACCCGCCTTTAGCGCCTCGACAAAAAGCTCGTCCAAGCCATCCTCTTTAAAGGTTGTTTTTCCATCATTAAGAGTTGCAACAAGGCTCGAGTTGTAATCCGTACCAACTACCTCTACTCCATGAGAAGCCATCATAAGGGCGGTAGGCAAACCAATGTAACCAAGTCCAATAACGTTAACCATTAGTGATTCCTTTCTTGAGATTAAAATTATTAACAACTATACGAAAGACCTCTTCATAGCGCCTTGCTACGTTGTCATAGGAAAAACGTTCTCCAATATAGGCAAGAGAACGATCTTTCATTTCATTTTTTTCATCACTTTCCATCGAGAGGTAACTTGCAATGGCACCATGCAACGAGGAAGCAGAACCAGCCTGAAATACTATCCCGTTTCCACTAGAAACCCTGTTGATGTTAACAGCAGTGCTGTCGTCAACCACGACCGGCAGGCCCGAAGCCTGAACATCATAGAAGCTCAAGCTACATTGAGCAGGATATAAAGCAAGATCAGCCATTTGGTACAGATCGGGTAGCTCGGGATATTTATGAGTCGGCAAACGAATGATTCTATTCTCGCTTGAAGAGAACGCTGACTCCAGCTCATCGGCCTTTTCCCCAGAAGTGTTTCCAGCGATCACGATAGTTAAGGAATCCGTTCCAAAAGATCGCTCGATCGCACGCGCCAGGAGCATGCCCCCCTTTGACTCATCGAGTTTACCCGCATAGAGGATAACCGTATCTTCCTGGGAGATACCAAGTTCCCTCCTTAGCATCTTCTTTCTTTCGTCGTCTGGATGGAACAACCCCTTATCAGTACCAAAACCAAGATAAGGGGCAAGCTCCTCATCGATTCCAAGCTCTGAAATAACGTAAGGATCATCCTGGACACGTATTACATTGAGTCGCTGCCTATTAATAATGGGCGCAATAAAATGTGAGTAGACTTTTTTAAACACGGTAGAGAGGCGATTGTGGGAGGCAATCGAAAGCATATGACTATCAAGTATTATCGGAAATGAAAGCTTGGAAGCCCGTTGCGTATAGCTCATGCCAATCAATGTATCATTCCCGTGAATGAACAGGAGATCAGGATGAAGCGAGTCAACTAACGAGTAAATCTCTGACGTATAGAATGTCCGCCCGCTGTAGTATCCGCGCGCTTTAACACGAACTATCTTTACGTTGAATGTCGTTTCATACCAAGCGTCCCTCTCCTTGATGTTCTCAATCCCAAAGAAGCCGGTAAGGGAAGTCGGGAAGATATCCATGTTCTCGGCGGCCACAATTATGACCTCATGGCCGTGCTCGACAAGAACCTTGGAGAGGACATTTACCTGATAGCCAGCGTCAGGGTGAAAGAAATCTTCAATCTCTACAATTCTCATTAGTCGCCACCTTCGCCTTTCAAAAGATAACGCCAATCTTTGATGCAACGTGAGCCTTTGGCGGCAATTGTCTCGGCACAACCGCCGACGTCATAAGTTAAAACAGGCGTGCCGCAAGCCTCTGCCTCAAGATTTACTGTGGGATAGTTGTCTTCTTTTGTCGGATTAAAAAATATATCAGCTGCAGTGTAGATGGCAGCAAGTTCCTTGGGTGAATCCGTGCGTGCTACTCCAATTATTCCTTTAGGAAGCTCCTCAATCTGCTTCTTACTCAATCCAACAAGAACAACGACACTTCGAGCAGGATCTATATTCTTTGCAAGTTCCAAAAAATCACCAAGCCCCTTTCGATCATTCCAAGGACTTGCAACTCCAAGAACCATGAACCTGTCATCAATCCCATAGCGTTCGCGAAAATCACTAGGCGTTGGCTTAAACACGCTCTTATCGATTGTGTTATGGCGTACCTCTACTGGATACTTGGATAGAAAACTGTCAGCAACTAAGCCTGCAAGCCAATGCGATGGCGCTATCAGCTTCAAGCGCTCAGCAGGCAATAAGTTAAATATCCGTTTTTTCCATACAAAATTCCACGTACAAGACTTTTTCGAAACCGTTTTAGGATAAGAGGAGAGTTGAGGACATCGATTTGAAGAAGCACATTGTGTTTTCCATTGAGAGCAGTCTGCGTAACTAAAATATGCACAATGTCCAGTGAATGCCCAGCAATCGTGTAAAGTCCATTCAACTTGGCACTCATTCACAGCGAGCCAATTGAATAGCATCTCTATATTCAAATAATAACCATGAAGATTATGTAGATGCACAACATCCGGCCTAATTGCGTCCAACCGTTTCAGCAGTCTCTTGGTTGCTACATGACTATGGAATCCCGCCTTGCCATCAAGCCGCGTCTGCAACGCATCAAACTTAACCTCGTTATCAGTACAGAACTTCATCTCATTTTGGGTTTCTGGCAATCGCCCGCGCCCCCAAAAAACAAATGATTCATGTCCCGCATCGAGCAGCTCGCGATGTTCCTTCATCATGATTCCACCAGTCGACCCATGTGAAACGCTGTTGATGTGCACATATACTGTCAAGGCTACACTTCCTCAAAATACGTATCAGGACTCTGCGAATCAAACAGCTCATTAGCCCACATAACGGTTACAAGGTCCTTGGTATCAGAAAGGTTCTCGATGCAGTGCGTGGTTCCGGGTGCCATCTCAACAACCACCGGGTCATCACCGCTCACGCGATACTCATCCACCGGGAACGGCTTACCGTCGGCATCGAAGCCGACACGGCGCAAACGAATTGACGCCTCACCGGAAACCACCAGGAAACGCTCCCACTTGGAGTGATGCCAATGGTTGCCCTTGGTGATACCAGGCTTAGAGACATTGATGGAGACCTGACCGCGCTCGGATGTGCGAAGGAACTCGGTAAAGGACCCACGATCATCGCAGTTAGCCTTCAACGGATACGAACGAGAACCCTCGGCATAATAGCTTTCGAACGTGCTCCAAAGCTTCTTGGAGAAAGAGCCGCCATCAAGATTCGGAACCATGAGGTCATCACGGCTTGCCTTGAACGATTCGAGCAGCGAGACGATCTCGCCCAGCGTTACATGGTCAGTGGGAAGACATGCACAGAAATCATTGCCATCGATTTCAGCCAGCCCATCATAACCGCAACGATACTCCTCGCCCAGCAGAGCAGACAGCATCTCGGCGACCAGATCATCGATGTAAAGAAGTTCCAGCTCAACCGAAGGATCGTTTACCGTGTACTCGCCACCGTTGGCGATGGCATCGCAAAACGTAGCGACCGCTGAGTTGTAGCGCGGACGGCACCACTTTCCGTACAAGTTGGGGAAACGGTAGATCAGCACTGGGGCGCCCGTGCGCTCGGAGTACTCGCGGAAGAGACCCTCCCCCGCCAGTTTAGACTCACCGTACGCAGAGCCAGCGTAGCGTCCAACCAGGCTCGCCTGCGCAGAGCTCGACAGCATGACAGGGCAAACATTGCCGTGACGCTCCAACGCAGCAAGAAGATCGCTCGCGAATCCAAAGTTGCCGGCCATGAACTCAGCAGGATCCTGTGGCCTGTTCACGCCGGCAAGGTTAAACACAAAGTCCGCCTTAGCGCACATTCCATCCAGCTCATCTGCCGTGGTCTCAATGTCGCACTCCATGACCTCAAGCGGAAGCAGAGCTTGAAAGCGCTCCCGACGGTCCTTACCATCGCGAATTGCCTTCAGCGCCTCGCAAAGGTTACGGCCGACGAACCCCTTAGCACCAGTAACCAGAACGCGCATTACTGAACCGCCTCGTGCTCGCGGCCCTCGAGCGCCAGCTGCACGTACTCAGCAGTCTTGATCTTCTCGACGGTGCCGGCGATATCGAGACGCTCGGTGTTATGGGAGGTGTAGGCCTCGTCCGCCTGAGTCTTCACATCACCCTCAACGAAGAAGCTGTCATAGTTAAGGTCGCGCGAGTCGCAGGCAACGCGGTAGTAGTTGCCCATGTCCTCAGCACGCAGGCGCTCCTCGCAGGTCATGAGCGTCTCGTACAGCTTCTCGCCATGACGGGTGCCAATCACCTTGGTGCCCACGTGCCCGAAGACTTCCTGAACAGCCTCAGCAAGATCGCCAATGGTCGAAGCAGGCGCCTTCTGTACGAAGAGATCACCGGGGTTCGCGTGTTCGAAAGCGAACTGAACAAGGTCTACGGCCTCGTCGAGGTTCATAAGGAAGCGAGTCATATTGGGGTCGGTTACCGTGAGCGGCTCGCCCTTGCGAATGCGGTCGATGAACAGCGGGATAACGGAACCACGGGAGCACATCACGTTGCCGTAACGCGTGCAGCAGATAGTGGTACGACCAGCACCATTGCGCGCATTGGCATAGATGATAGATTCCATCATAGCCTTAGACTTGCCCATGGCGTTAATGGGATACGCAGCCTTGTCGGTGGAGAGACAAACGACCTTCTCCACGCCCTCGGCGATGGCGGCATGCAGCACGTTATCGGTGCCGATGACGTTGGTGCGGACGGCCTCCATGGGGAAGAACTCACAAGAGGGCACCTGCTTGAGAGCTGCAGCGTGGAAGATGTAATTCACACCGTGCATCGCATCGCGAACGGACTGGGCATCGCGCACATCACCGATGAAGAAGCGAACCTTGGAAGCGAGCTCGGGACTACGCTGCTGCAGGCGATGACGCATGTCGTCCTGCTTCTTCTCATCGCGCGAGAAGATGCGAACCTCCTCAAAGTCGGTGTTGACGAAGTGCTTGAGCACGGTGTTGCCGAAGCTACCCGTGCCACCCGTGATCATGAGCGTCTTGCCAGCGAATGAAGACATATCAATTACCCCTTAGTCAATTCCAGCAACAAATCTTCTAGTCTGCAGAAGAATTGTTGCTGCGTATAGTTTTCCATATAGTATGTGCGAGCAGCAGAACCCATTTCTGCTTTGTTTTCGGCGCGTTCAAACTCGCAGCATATACGGGCCAGACCATCTGGATCCTCAATATTGCAGGCCATGCCGCAGCCCGCTCGATCCAAGACACGCTTCGTTTCACCCGAAAGCGCCGCCAGGACCGGCTTCCCCGCTGCAAGATAGGTTGTCACCTTTCTGGGAAGCGTATACGTAGCCATTGGGCTGTCGGCGAAAGTGACAAGCATGGCATCCGATGCCGCATAATAACTTGGCATTTCCTCCACAGGTTTTCGTCCATGAAAGACAATATTGTCGAGCCCCAGTTCATCCGCCCTGGCCTCGCAGCCTTCAAGTGACGAACCTGATCCAACGATGTGAAACACGACTTTCGATTCCTTTGGCATCAACGCCGCGGCTTCAACAATCGTCTCCACCGACTGCGCTCGCCCGATATTGCCCGCAAAAGTAAGATGAACCTTCCCCGACTCAAAGCCCTCGGAAACAGGTTCGGCTGCATTAAGAAAAGCCGAATCTGCATATTGCGGAAGATACGCGCTATCGGGAATATCTAATCCTAATTCGTCGCGAAAATACTCATCAAACAATGGGGACGTAACCGCCAGACGATCGGCATCGCAGTAAATCCGCTTCGACACGGATCGCATCCACTTAAAAGGCAAGGAATCTTCCGTAAATCCTCCCGCCAACAAGCTGGCAGGCCACAGATCGAAGGAGTACAAGAGATTCTTGATGCCATGCTTCTTCGCATAGGTGATACCAGGATCAACCTGCATAACCGGCGAGAACTGATATCCCAAAACGACATCGAATTCTTCATGCAGGGAACGTGCCGCCTTGTTTCCATTATGCCAAAACGAAAGATAATTAAGCACCCTATGCACAGCTCCGGTTTTACGAGGATGCAATGGCACGCGAATGATCCGGACCCCGTTGCGTTCCTCTTCGAACCGTCGCCTCCCCCGGTACTCGGACGGGATATCATTTCCCGCCATGCCCGTGTTTGGCATACCGGTAATTACAGCAACCTCATGCCCGCGCCTCACCAACTCCTCGCACACATCCGATGTGTTAAAAGGTTCTGGCCAATAATGTTGGCACGAAACTAAAATCTTCATCGTGCCCCTTCTCCAGTGCTCACAACGCCGAGCGTCTTCAGCATAAGCACGATATCCTGATGTATGCTGCGCGTTTCGATGTAGCGAAGATCGAACTTAACCTTCTCCTTCGGCAGCAAATCATAGCCGCCAGTCACCTGAGCCAACCCCGAGATGCCAGGACGCACCAGGGTGCGGTAATGCCAGCCATGGATGCGCTTTTCAAACTCATCGCAGAATCCCGGACGTTCGGGGCGCGGGCCAATGAGGCTCATGTCGCCCTTCACAACGTTCCAGAACTGCGGAATTTCATCAAGTCGCGTTTTGCGCATAAACTTGCCGAACGGCGTTACGCGCGGATCGTCGCCCTGCGCCCACTGGGCGCCACGAGCTTCTGCATCCGTGTACATGCTACGGAACTTATAAATGGAAAAAACGCGGCCTCCCTTGCCCACGCGGCGCTGGGCATAGATGACCGGGCCAGGGCTCTCGCGCTTAATGCGCGCCGCGCAATAGAGCATCACCGGCGACAGCACCACGAGGGCAGCACCGCATGAAAGAAAATCGAACGCTCGCTTTGTAAAGCGATACACCATGCCGCCCGCAACAACTGGCTCTTCCAGATCGATGATGTCGTCTCCCGGTAGCAACGCCTCAAGAACGTCAGCAGGAATCCCATTCTCTTGAAGGTTGCGCTTGTGTTCAATCGAACCGGATGCCACTGCACGGCGTTCACGCGGACTCAAATCCGTTGCGACGCCCGTAGGAGCATCCATCGATACACCGGATTCGCGCTTCGTCGGCACCTGCCGCCCGCTTTCGAACACGGCTACGTTGTCTTGGCTTCCCCCTGGCATTGGCTTTTCCTCACAATTCCCAGTCCAATGCGAGTTGTAACGCGTCGACCGCACATATCCAGTTCTATAAATGCCAGGCTCTTGCGCCGGTTAACGCTTACGATGCACGCCTCGCGGCCCTTGAGCGGGCCACGGAACACCACTACGCGATCCCCTTCCATAACGCCCATGCTCATGGGTATCACGCGGTCGCCCTCGTTGGTAAACATCGCCATCCAGGCGCGATCATCCTCTGCAAGCGGGCAAAACGAGCCGCCCATACGCAGTAGCTTGGTGAACTCCCGTACCTCGCGCAGACGCTCGTAAAGCGCCACGGGCTCGCGCGTGACCGCGATGATATAGCCCGGCAGCAGCAGCGATTCAGCCTGCTCCCAAGCACCCCGTACCTTGCGCTCCGTAGCGAAGCGCGGCGTGAAGCACTCACGCAGCACATCGGGGCCCACCGCACGGCGAATCGTTTCGCAGAGCGCCACTTCCTTGCCGGCAGGCACCTGTATCACGTACCACTCGTTGCCGGTGCTCGACCGCTTATCGATTACCATGAGATGCTCCATCTCTGTTCTCGCTATAGTGCTCAACGAACCAGACCCAGTGCCTAACAATCTCCGGTTTCACCACAAAGCATTGAAGCTAGCCGCTTGGGTCCCCGCCCGCGGCCGCACGCCCCAGTGCACAATCAAACGCAAGCGCCCCTTCGTCGTGGCATGGCTTCGCCCACGCCGGAAACGGCAAGGCGTTGGCATATAGAACTCTCGTCGCTTCCGGGACCCACACCAGGCACCGCCCCTTCCGCGCAAGATATGTGTTAGCCGATCGTTACCATCGCAGCGTGATAGATAACAATTCAGGTTTTCCAATTGTAGCGTCCAGCGTTATATATTCAGTCGCAATTTAACATTTGGTACAGCAATATTCGAGTGCCGATAGCAAGTAGCTGCCCTTTTGGACAGATCTTGCTTTGTCAGCTCTTTGTAATGCGCCGATTACCCACAAATCGGCTGCATATTCAGCACAGGTTCGACATAACTATTCTCCACATAGGATATCTATGGTTATGCCGGGAATATCTCCACCGTATGCGCACAGGCTGCCCACGCTCACAGAACAAGGACGTGCTCTCCATATCGTCTTTATAGCCTCGCCGCATACTAGGGGAGCATGTGGCGTGCTTGGGGATGCGCCCATGAACCCGTATGAGCTTTGGCGAAGCGAAGGAGACGCGCGCTATGCTACCTACCGATCGTTCCGAGCAAACCATGAAGTACCTCTCGTTGCTCGCGCAGCAATTTCCCAACCAGCAGGCGGCGTTCACCGAGATCATCAACCTGCAGGCTATTCTCAACCTGCCCAAGGGCACCGAGCACTTCATGAGCGACCTCCACGGCGAGTACGAGGCCTTCATGCACATCCTCAACAACTGCTCGGGCGTTGTGCGCGAGCACGTGGATATCATCTTCGAGGGCGAGCTGGACGGGCCTGCAAAGGACGACCTGTGCACGCTCATCTACTACCCGCGCGAGAAGATCCAGCTGATGCGCGAGGCCCGGCAGGACTCCCCCACCTGGTACAAGACCATGCTGGGGCAGCTCATCACCGTGGCACGCAAGCTCTCCAGCCGCTACACCCGCTCCAAGGTGCGCCGCGCCATCCCGCACGACTACGCCTATATCATCGACGAGCTGCTGCACACGCACCCCGACGAGAACAACTACCGCGTGCGCTACCACGAGCGCATCATCGACTCGATCCTGGAAACCGATTCCACCGAGGACTTCATCTGCTCGCTGGCCGAGCTCATCAAGCGCCTGGCCGTGGACCACATCCACCTGGTGGGCGATATCTTCGACCGCGGCGGCGGCGCGGCCAAGATCATGGACCGGCTCGAGCGCTGCCACGCGCAGCGCCTGGACGTGCAGTGGGGCAACCACGACATCCTGTGGATGGGCGCCGCCGCCGGCGAGCCCGCGTGCATCGTCACCGTGCTGCGCAACAACCTGCGCTACGGCAACTACGAGATCCTTGAGAACGACTACGGCATCTCACTGCGCGCGCTGGTGGCGTTTGCCGACCGCACGTATCGCGACGGCGAGTCCATCTCGCCCCTTATCAAGGCCATCAACGTGCTGCTGTTCAAGCTTGAGGGCGCCATCATCCGGCGCCACCCCGAGTTCGACATGGAAGACCGCCTGCTGCTGGACAAGATCGACCTGGACGCCGGCACCGTGGAGATAGACGGGCGCGCCTGGCCGCTCGTGACGAGCGACTTCCCCACCGTGGACCCCGCCGACCCCTACGCGCTCAGCGACGAGGAGCGCGAGATCGTGGACAAGCTGGTGAGCGAGTTCACCGGCTCCGACCACCTGCAGCGCCACATGGGCATGCTGTACAGCCACGGCTCGATGTACCTGGTGCGCAACGGCAACCTGCTGTTCCACGGATGCGTCCCCATGAACGAGGACGGCACCTTCAGCGCTATGAACTGCATGGGCACCTGGCGCAGCGGCCGCGACTACATGGACTTCTGCGATTCCATTGCCCGGCGCGCGTGGCGCGATCGCGACCGAGATTCGCTGGACTGGCTATGGTACCTGTGGATCGGCTTCAAGTCGCCGGCGTCGGGGCGCCTGGTCAAGACGTTCGAGCGGGCATACATCGCCGACAAGTCCACGTGGCGCGAGCCCATGGACCCGTACTTCACGCTTACCGAGGAGACCGGGCCGTGCAACACCGTGCTGCGCGAGTTTGGCATCTATCCCGAGGGCGGCCACATCATCAACGGGCACACGCCGGTGAAGACGCTCGCGGGCGAGCAGCCCGTGCGCGCCGACGGCAAGCTGCTGGTGATCGACGGCGGCTTCTGCACGGCGTACCACCCGGCAACGGGCATTGCGGGCTACACGCTCATCTCCAGCTCGCGCGGGATGCGCATCAAGGCGCACGAGGCGTTTCGCAGCGTGGAGGACGCCATCTTGCGCAACGTGGACATCCAGAGCGAGACCACGAGCTTCGAGCCGCACGACCAGCGCATCATGGTGAGCGATACCGACACGGGCGACGAGATCCGCGCGCAGATCAGCGACCTGCGCCAGCTGCTGGACGCGTACCGCTGCGGCCTGATTCCGGAAGCGGGACGAAGCGAGTAGGGCGGCGTAGGGCCCGCGGACGGCTGCGAGAGCCCGGCGATGGCCCGCCCCGTTCGGCTGCGCGGGCGACAGCGGGCCGTGCGGGGCGGGCAGCCGCGCGGGAGATGGACGCGCGGCGCCTATATTCGACATGCACGGCTCCTGCAATCGCGGGAGCTGTTTTCATGTGCCGCCGCCCGGCTACGCCGGCCGCAAGCCAATGCCCGCGCGCAAGCCATTCAGCCATGCATCCTGCAACGCACGCCGGCCGTCGTTGACATCGCGATACCGCACGCCCGCATCCCGGTACAACGACCGCGCAATGGCTTCGAGCGCCTGGACGTCGCGCATCTGCTCGCGATTCACCACGATCACCTTGATGCCCATGCCGCGCATACCGTTGTTGCGCTGTCCATCGTGCACGCGAGCCGATTCTTCCTCGTGCCCGATGCCGTTGTACTCTATCTCGGCATTCGCCGACCGTATGTACACGTCGCAGATGGCATACGGCATGCCGGACGACATAAGGACCGCGTCGTGCTCGAACTCGATGCGGCGGTTCAGCTGTATCCCGCCCGGCAGTGCCGATAGGGCGAACCCTCCAAGCCGATGCGGCGCGCCAAGCATCGCCGCAAGCACCGACTCCATAGGCGACGCCGCATGTGGAAGAGCCACCGCCGCCGCTCGTGTAAACGAGCCCCTCGGGCTGAAGCGGCCCATGCCGATGAAAGCGTCCAGGTACTCGCGCGAAAATGCCGGGTCGCACGCGTAATGCACCTGGTCGGCAGGCCCACCTGCGCCCGATGCGCGAACGCCCCCAAGCGCTAATGAGGGGCCGCACGCCGCAGGATCGAGCGAGGCGCCTCCCCCTCCGTGCCGCTCGCCATGCGGCCAGACCCCGCCCCAAGCGATGGTCATCGTTGCCTCCTCGGCCATGCTGTATGTCCCCATAAGCTCGAAGAGCAGCATGGCGACCGACGCCACCGCGCGCTCTCTCGAATACTGGTACGTCGTGTACAGGGGCGAGGTAGCGTAAAGACCGGGCGCGACTCGGCAGATCGAACCCCCGGGCAGCGAGCGAGAGGTGCAGCAGCACCGAACATGCGGCACCCGTCGTCGGGCGGCGGGAGCTGCAACCAGGAGCTCCAGCTTCTCCGTTTCCTCGCCGCCCCAGAACCCGTATCGCGCCAGCTCATCGAGATCGATGAGGGGCTTGCACGACGTGGCCGCCTCAAGGACGCGACCCTGCTCCTCTAAATCAAGCGGAACCCAGGACCATAGGTCATGGATGCGCCGCGCGCGGCGTATGCCCCGAAGCGCCGACAGACCGCATACGATGATCGCCGGTCCCGCCGGCGCGGGCTCCAGAGCCCCGCCGCTCCCCCGCTCCTGCACCGCCCGCGTATTTCCTTCATCATTTCGAACGCCCATCACGACCACCGCCATCCTTCCCGGCAAGGTCGCGCTGTGCGACCGCTGCCCTCCCCCGTAGGGACAGGGTTCCCCGAAACCAATGGGGACAAACCGCCGCACGGCAGGCGATGTCGGCCATAGGGACTATCGGCTGGCGCCGAGGAGGGGTAATCGGGCGGCACCGAATTAAGCAACGTGTGGAACCAAGACGCCGAGAGGCCCACTCGGCACGAAACGCGGCCAACCCGGAGGCGGCCGTCTCATCGGCTTAAGCAAGGCGGATGCAAAATGAATAAATATCGACAACTGATGAATAGAGATAATCATCATATGTGGTATTTCATGTCAATCTGCTGTTGCGCCCGCACCTCAATGGCACTAACTGCAAATAATGAGTACCCGTCGCCGCCACGGTGACTCCGTTCAGCCACCGTTCGAGCCAGAACGCAACGTCTCCACAGCGTTCTGGCGCATATATTTCTACATTTGTTCGTTATCTAGCTATTTATAGCCCACCCAAATGGCGAGAAGCTCTATACATTGCGGAACTCGAAGCGCAATTTGACTCAAAAACGACATTTAGTGCCAGACGGCCCGACGTGAGCGCGAGACAACGTGGATTTGAGGCGGGCATGCGCCTTCTTAGCGGCAAACAGGATCCGGATGGCGCCCGCCGGCATTTCCGCCACGCCGGACAGACCTGGCAGCAGGCCAAAGGCGCATGTACCTCCGAAGAACCTGCTGAATCCGCAGCGTTCGAATTACTTGGAGGGATTATCGATATCCAGGTGAATCTCGGGCACGCGGGCCAGGTCGGCCAAGGTGACACCGTCCACGTAGTCGTCGATGGCGCGCTCGAGGCCGGTCCAGAACTTCACGGTCGAGCACAGGTCCGCGCGCGTGCACGTGCCCTCCAGCCCATCGCAGGCCACCGTGGAGGATGCGCCTTCCGCGACGCGCAGGATGTCGCCCGCGGTGACCTCGCTGGCCGGCTTGGCCAGCACGTAGCCGCCGCCCTTGCCGCGCACGCTGCGCAGCAGGCCGGCATGCATGAGCGGGCGCACGAGCTGCTCGAGGTACCGAAGCGAGATGGACTCGCGCTCCGCCACCTCGCGCAGCGCGATCTTGCCGTCCTCGTCGCCGAACGCGGCGATGTAGATCATGAGACGAAGGGCGTAGCGCCCCTTGGAAGAGATGAGCATTCGCCCTCCTTATGCGTTGTGTTGATAAATCTTAGTAGATTGGTCGTATTAAGCCAATCGCATTTACCGCGCCGCAGTTAACGGCTACAATCTTAGCGTTAATCCGAGAGAATTCCTAGGGTTTCCGCGCAGCGCATATCCATCAACGCGCCTTAGCACATCCCCGACCTGCGGAAGCTCCTTATTAGAAAGGCAACGCACATGAGCACCATTTCACCTGCCGATACGCTGCTGTCCGTGCGCGGGCTCACCGCATCGGTCGATGAAAAGACCATCCTGCACGGCGTGGACCTCGACGTCGCCGCCGGCGAGACGCACGTCATCATGGGCCCCAACGGCGCCGGCAAGTCCACCATGGGCCACGTCATCATGGGCGACCCCGTGTACAGCGTAAACAAGGGATCGATCTTCTTCGACGGCCAGGACATCACCAACCTCTCCTGCGACAAGCGCTCGCGCGCCGGCCTGTTCCTGTCCTTCCAGGCACCCGTCGAGATCCCGGGCGTGCCGCTGTCCAGCTTCCTGCGCGCCACCCTCGCCGGCCGCGAGAGCCTGGAGATGAAGGGCAAGCAGTTCCGCCGCCGCGTCACCGAACTCGCCCGCGAGCTCAACATGGACACCGCCTACCTCAACCGCGAGCTGGGCGTCGGCTTTTCGGGCGGCGAGAAGAAGAAGGTCGAGATGCTCCAGCTACTGCTGCTCCAGCCCAAGCTGGCCATCCTGGACGAGACCGACTCGGGCCTGGACGTGGACGCGCTGGGCGTGGTCTCGCGCGGCATGGATGCCTATCGCAAGAGCACGGACGGCTCGCTCGTGATCATCACCCATAACACGCGCATCCTCGAGCACCTCGAGGTCGACCGCGTCCACGTAATGGTGAACGGCCGCATCGTGCGCGAGGACGACGCCTCGCTCATCCCCTGGATCGACGCCAACGGCTTCGACACCTTCGAGCGCGAGGCTGCCGCCCAGCTGGCCGCCGAGCGGGAGACCGCCAATGACGCCGCCCCCGCGCGCGACGCCGCAGCGGACGCCGTTCGCGCCGCCGCCGCGGGCCTGGGCGCCGGCATGGTGCAGTCGCTGCGCGCCACGCTCGACGCGAGCGGCGCCGCCGACGCCTCCGCAAACGCCTCCGCGGACGCTCGCTAGGGAGGGGCCGCGCATGACCAAGAACCGCACCGAGGTAGCGGACATCGACCGCAGCCTCTACGACTTCAGCTACGGGGAGGAGGGCTTCGAGCGCCTGGACGCCGGCCTCACCCCCGATATCGTCACGGAGATCTCGCAGCGCAAGAACGAGCCGCAGTGGATGCTCGACATGCGCCTCAAGTCCCTTGAGATCTACCACCGCATGCCCAACCCCACCTGGGGACCGGGCATCGACGGCCTGGACATGGACAACATCGTCACGTACGTGAAGCCCAACACCGAGCAGAAGAACGACTGGGATTCCGTGCCCGACGACATCAAGGACACCTTCGAGCGCCTGGGCATCCCCGAGGCCGAGCGCAGCTACCTGGCCGGCGTGGGCGCGCAGTACGACTCCGAGCTGGTGTACCACAACATGCAGGACACCGCCGCCAAGATGGGCATCGTGTACTCCGGCATCGAGGAGGCGCTGCAGGAACCCGAGTGGGAAGCCATCATCCGCGAGAAATTCATGACGCTCATCCCGCCCACCGACCACAAGTTCGCGGCGCTGCACGGCGCGGTATGGTCGGGCGGCTCCTTCGTCTACGTGCCGAAGGGCGTCAAGCTCGACTTCCCGCTGCAGAGCTACTTCCGCCTGAACGCCAAGGGCGCGGGCCAGTTCGAGCACACGCTCATCGTGGTGGAGGACGACGCCGACCTGCACTTCATCGAGGGCTGCTCGGCACCCAAGTACAACGTGGCCAACCTGCACGCGGGCGCGGTCGAGCTCTTCGTGGGCAAGCGCGCGCACCTGCGCTACTCGACCATCGAGAACTGGTCCAAGAACATGTACAACCTCAACACCAAGCGCGCCCGCTGCGAGGAGGAGGGCGAGATCGAGTGGATCTCCGGCTCCTTCGGCAGCCACGTGGGCTACCTCTACCCCATGAGCGTGCTCGCGGGCCGCAAGAGCCGCTCGAGCTTCACCGGCATCACGTTCGCCGGCACCGGCCAGAACCTGGACACCGGCTGCAAGGTGGTTCTGGGCGCGCGCGACACCTCCGCGACCGTTGAGACGAAGTCCATCTCCAAGGGCGGCGGCATCTCCACCTTCCGCAGCTCCATCGTGGCCACGCCGGCCGCCGAGGGCTCCACGGCTTCCGTGAGCTGCCAGTCGCTCATGCTCGACGACATCAGCCGCTCCGACACCATCCCCGCCATGGACATCCGCGCCAAGGACGTGAACATCGGCCACGAGGCCACCATCGGGCGCATCGGCGACGACAAGATCTTCTACCTCATGAGCCGCGGCATCTCCGAGGAGGAGGCGCGCACCATGATCGTGAACGGCTTCGCCAACCCCGTGTCCAAGGAGCTCCCGCTGGAGTACGCCGTGGAGATGAACAACCTCATCAAGCTCGAGATGGAAGGAGCGATTGGCTAATGGACGCTCTGGTCATTAAGAACGCGAACGCCATGCCCGCTCCCACCTGGAGCTGGCTCAAGATGAACGATACCAAGATCGCCGTGCCCGCCGGGCTCGAGCGCGACTGCCAGGTGACCATCGAGGCCGCCAAGGACCTCTACGAGCAGCACGCCAGCTTCGAGGGCGCCGTCGAGGAGCTGCAGGGCCGCGTGGACGCCGCCCGCGGCGATGCGGCGGACGACCGCGCGATCATCCGCGCCGCCCAGGGCGCGGACGCCGGCGCCGCCGACCTGGACACCCCCGCCCTGTCGGCCTACGAGCGCCGCACCGCGCTGTCCCAGGCCGCAGGCGACATCTCGGCCGATTTCGAGACCGGCGTGGGACGCGACGCGCGCGCCTACCTCAACTTCCTGGCCGGCGGCACCGCCGTGCTGGCCACGCAGCCGGGCGACGAGGTCGAGGCCCGCGTGAACGTGGCCGCAGCGCCCGGCACCTCGTCCTCGGCCAGCGTGGACATCGTGGCGGCGCCCGACTCCACCTTCGACCTGTCCATCTCGCTCGACGCGGCGTGCCCCGCCGGGCAGCAGGCCTTCGCCGGCTCCACCCTGCGCGTGTTCGCCGGCGCCCGCTCGCACGTCAACGTGACCGTATACCTCACCTGCGGCGAGGGCGTGACCTGCGTGGACGATTCGGGCTTCGTGCTGGATGAGGACGCCCGCGTGAACGTGCGCCACGTGGTGCTGGGCGGCGCCTTCACGGCCACCGGCCTTGCCGCCGACCTGCGCGGCGACCGCTCGCGCATCGATATCTCCACCAGCTACCTGGGCGCGGGCGAGGATGTTCGCGACTTCAACTACATCGTGCGCCACCGCGGCAAGAAGACCGAGTGCAACCTGGATGCCAACGGCGTGCTCACCGGCACGTCCAAGAAGATCCTGCGCGGCACCATCGACCTCATGCACGGCGCCAAGGGCGCCCAGGGCAACGAGCGCGAGACCGTGCTTTTGGCCAACAAGGGCGTGGACAACAAGACCATCCCCATGATCTTGTGCGACGAGGACGACGTGGCGGGCAACCACGGCGCCACCATCGGCCACGTGCGCCCCGAGCAGCTCTTCTACATGGGCTGCCGCGGCCTGTCCGAGCAGCAAGCCGAGACGCTGTTCATCTCGGCCAAGCTCGAGGACGCCGCGCTCACCGCGCCCACCGACGAGATGCGCGACGCCGTGGTTCGCCTGGGCCGCGCGCTCGTTCCCGACTTTGAGGAGGAGATCGCATGATCGACACCGAGAACGTAACCTGCGACACCTGCACCGCACCCGGTCCGGCCGTCTTCGACGCGTCCGACGAGGCGTCGCGCGCCTGGCCGCGCGTGGATATCGTGGCCAACCCCTATAAGGCCGACTTCCCGCTGCTCGCGCAGAACCCCCAGATCGCGTTCCTCGATAGCGCCGCCACGGCGCAGCGCCCGGCCTGCGTGCTCGAGGCGCAGAAGCGCTTCTACGAGACCATGAACGCCAACCCGTTGCGCGGCCTGTACTCGCTGTCCGTCGAGGCCACCGAGGCCATCGCCGGCGTGCGCGCGCAGATCGCGCAGCTCATCGGGGCCGAGCGCGCCGACGAGATCGTCTTCACGCGCAACACCTCCGAGAGCCTGAACATCGTGGCGCAGGCCTTCGCGCCCACGGTGCTCGAGCCCGGCGACGAGGTGGCCATCACCATCATGGAGCACCACTCCAACCTCATCCCGTGGCAGCAGGCCTGCCGCGCGGCGGGTGCCACCCTCGTCTACCTCTACCCCACTAAGACCGGCCGCCTCACCGACGAGGAGATCGCCGCCAAGATCGGCCCCAAGACCAAGATCGTGGCGGCCACGCACGTCTCCAACGTGCTGGGCGTCGAGAACCCGGTGAAGAAGCTCGCCCAGGCCGCGCATGCGCACGGCGCGTACCTGGTGGTGGACGGCGCCCAGTCCGTCCCCCACATGCCGGTAAACGTGGCCGACCTGGGCGCGGACTTCTTCGCGTTCTCGGCCCACAAGGCGCTCGGCCCCATGGGCGTGGGCGTGCTGTGGGGCAAGATGGAGCTGCTGCAGCAGGCGCGCCCGTTCCTCACCGGCGGCGAGATGATCGACGCCGTCACCGAGCAGGACGCCACCTGGGCGCCCGTGCCCGAGAAGTTCGAGGCGGGCACGCAGGACGCCGCGGGCATCTTCGCCACCGGCGCGGCCCTGGACTACCTGGTGAACCAGGTGGGCTACAAGGCCGTGGCCGCACGCGAGGCCGCCCTCGTCCACTACGCCATGGCCCAGATGAGCCAGCTGCCCTACGTGGACATCATCGGCTCCATCTACTGGGACTGCCACCACGGCGTGGTCAGCTTCAACGTGCGCGGCATCCATCCGCACGACGTCGCCAGCATCATGGACATGCAGGGCGTGTGCATCCGCGCGGGCCATCACTGCGCGCAGCCGCTGCTCACCTGGCTGGGCGTGGAGAACCTCGCCTGCTGCCGCATGAGCGTGGCGTTCTACAATGACAAGCACGATATCGACCGCTTCCTCGAGGCGCTCGACACCGTGTGGCGCACCTTCAACGGATAGAACTGCTTCCCACCCGGCATCACGCGTTCTCAGATTAGGGACAGGCACCGATCTGAGAGGGGCGCGCTTCCGGGGGCGGGGCGCGCGGCCTTCCCGCCGGACCGTCGCGCGCCCCGCAGCCAGCACCTCAGATTGGTGCCTGTCCCTAATCTGAGGTTTTTACGAAAGGAGCCCCATGGGCAACCTCTACAGCTCCGCCAGCTTCATGGAGCACAACTCGCATCCCGACTACAAATACGAGATGGACAACCCCACGCACAGCCACGACGGCATCAACCCCAGCTGCGGCGACGAGCTCACGCTCTCCCTGCGCGTGGAGGACGGCGTGATCGAGGAGGCCGCCTTCACCGGCCACGGCTGCGCCATCTCCCAGGCGTCGGCCGATATCATGGCCGACCTCATCACCGGCGAGACCGTGGAGGAAGCCCGCCGCCTCTCCGCGCTCTTCCTGGGGATGATCCGCGGCGAGGAGCTCTCCGAAGACGACTTCGAGGACCTCGACGAGGCCGCCCAGCTCAAGGACATCTCGCACATGCCCGCCCGCGTGAAATGCGCCGAGCTCGCCTGGCGCACCCTCGACGGCATCCTGTCGGCCTAGCGCGCCGCGTCCTCGATTGGAAGCTCCGTTGATCGAACAGATCGCAACATACTTCGCGAACAACGGCGGCCAGTGGCTGGAGATGCTCGGGCAACATCTGGCCATCAGCGGCATCTCGCTGGCCATCGCCGCCGTCATCGCGCTGCCGCTGGGAGCGCTGTGCGCGCGCACCGCGTTTGCCGAGCGCCTGGCAACCGGCGCGGCCAGCGTGCTGCGCGTGGTGCCCAGCCTGGCCGTGCTCATCCTGTGCGTCCCCTATCTGGGCGTGGGCGCGCTGCCCGCCATCGTGGCGCTCAGCGCCCTGGCCGTGCCGCCCATGCTCATCAACACCGTGGCCGCCCTGCGCGGCCTGCCCGCCGATGTCCTGGAGGCGGCCACCGCCATGGGCATGGGCCGCGCCCGCCTCTGGCTCACCATCAAGCTGCCGCTGGCGTTTCCCGTGGCCTTCGCCGGCATCCGCACCGCGGCGAGCGAGGTGGTGGCCTCGGCATCGCTGGCGGCCTATATCGGCGCGGGCGGCCTGGGCGTCCTCATCTATACCGGCATCGGCGCCATGCGCTTCGACCTCCTGTGGATCGGCGGCCTTTCGGTGGCCGCGCTCTCCTTGGTGGTCAACCGCCTGCTCGCGCTCGTCGACGCGCGCGCCCGGCGCTGGCAGCGCGCCGCCTAACACCCCCTTCACGAAAGGAATCCCATGAACACCCCCATCACCCGCCGCGGAGCCCTTGGCCTTATTGGCACCTCCGCGTTCTCGCTTCTTGGCGCCGGCGCGCTGGCCGGCTGCTCCAACGGCGGTGGCGCGAGCGGCGCCGGCACCGTCACCGTGGGCTCGAAGGCCTTCACCGAGGGCGTCATCCTCTCCGAGCTCTACGCGCTCGCGCTGGAAGACGCCGGCATGAAGGTCGACCGCGCGTTCGAGATCTCTGGCTCGCTCATCCACACCGCGCTGGTGGAGGGCGACATCGACCTCTACCCCGAGTACACCGGCACGGGCCTTATCTCGGTCCTCAAGATGGAGCCGAAAACGGACCCCGAAGAGGTCTACGCCATCGTGAAGGACGAGTACAAGAAGCAGTTCGACCTGGTATGGCTGGAAAAGTCGCCCGCAGCAGACGGCCAGGGGCTGGTCATCCGCACCCAGGCCGCCAAGGAGCTCGGCATCAAGACCATCTCGGACATGCAGGCGCACGCCGGCGAGCTGCGCTTCGCCAGCCAGGGCCAGTTCGACGAGCGCCCCGACGGCCTCCCCGCCCTGGAGGCCACCTACGGGCCGTTCGCCTGGGCCGAGCACGAGGTCTATGACGAGGGCCTGAAGTACCAGGTCCTGGAGAACGACCAGGCCGACGTGACCCCCGCCTACACCACGGAGGCCCAGCTCACCAACGACGCCTTCACCCTGCTCGAAGACGACAAGCGCGTGTGGCCGCCCTATAACGTGGCTCCCGTGGTGCGCGCCGAGGTCCTTGCAGCCAACCCGGGCATCGAAGAGGCCCTGGCCCGCGTGGACGCCGCCCTCACCACCGAAAAGCTCACCGAGCTCAACGCGCGCGTCGATATCGACAAAGAGGAATACGAGGACGTCGCACGCGAGTTCTTCGAGAGCCTCTAGCGCGCACAGGGCCGCTACGGGCCACGTGCCCGCCGCGGCCCGCCGCACTCCCCTCTCCGCGCCGGCCCAGGCCGCGCCCGTCCCATCCCGGATCAAAGGAACGCCATGACCCCTGCGGTTGCATTCGAAAACGTTACCAAGCGCTTCCCCGGCGCCAGCGCGCCGGCGCTCGACCACGTCACCCTGTCCATCGACCCCGGCGAGCTGGTCTGCGTGCTGGGCACCTCGGGCGGCGGCAAGACCACGCTGGTCAAATGCATCAACCGCCTCTGCGAGCCCGACGAGGGCGCGGTGCGCGTGCACGGCGAGGACGTGCGCGGTGCCGACCCCGTGGAGCTGCGCCGCCGCATCGGCTACGTCATCCAGCAATCCGGCCTCTTCCCCCATATGACGGTGGCGCGCAACATCGCCTGCGTGCCCTCGATCCTCAAATGGGACCGCGCGCGCATCGAGGAGCGCGTCGACGAGCTCCTGCGCCTGGTGCACCTGGAGCCCGACGAGTTCCGCGACCGCTACCCCGCCCAGCTCTCGGGCGGGCAGCAGCAGCGCGTGGGGCTGGCGCGCGGCCTGGCCGCCAAGCCGGACCTCATGCTGCTGGACGAGCCCTTCGGCGCGGTGGACGCCATCACCCGCAAGAGCCTCCAGGACGAGCTGCTGCGCATCCATGCGGAGAGCGGCGGCACCTTCATCTTCGTCACGCACGACGTGGCCGAGGCGCGCCGCCTCGCCACCAAGGTGCTCGTCATGGACGGCGGACGCGTGCAGCAGTACGGCTCGCCCGACGAGCTGCGCGAGCACCCCGCAACCCCGTTCGTGGCCGAGCTGTTTGGCGAGGACGCCTGATGGAGACCGTCGACTACCTGATCTCGCATGCGGACCTGTTCGCCGAGGCCACGCTCGAGCACGCGGGCCTCGTGCTGGTCACGCTCGCCATCGCCATCGTCGTGGCCGCCGCGATCACGTTGGCGTGCCTGCGCTCCCGCCGTGCCGGCGCGCTGGCGGTCGAGTTGCTGGGAGCCTTCTACTCCATCCCCAGCATCGCGCTGTTCGCCCTGCTCATCCCCCTCACCGGCCTGGGCAGCACGTCGGCCGTCATCGTGATGGTGGCCTACTGCCAGTTCATCTTGGTGCGCAACGCGCTCGAGGGCCTGCAGGGCGTGTCGCCGGCCATCCTGGAGGCCTCGCGCGGTATGGGCATGTCCGAGATGCAGACCATGCTGCGCGTACGGCTGCCGCTGGCGGCGCCGGCCATCGTGGCGGGCATCCGCATGGCGGCCATCTCGTGCACGGGCATCGCCACCGTAGCCGCCACCATCAACGCCGGCGGGCTGGGCGCGGTCCTGTTCAGCGGCCTTCGCACGCTCAACGTCCCCAAGATCGTGGGCGGAACGCTGTGCTGCGCGCTGCTCGCCCTGGGCATCGACGCGCTCCTCCGCCTGGTCGAGCGCCGCCTGACCGCCCACACGCGAGCGCGCTCCTAACGCCGCGCCGAGCGGCCGCCTCGACCCCCTGTAGACATCTTTGGCGTTCTTGTGCGCTTCGTCTTTCCACACCCAAGCCGCGCCCAGGGGGTAAACTGCGAAGATACGCTTCATTACAAGCCACGACGTATCAAGCAAGGGAGGTGCCCATGGCGACCGAACCCCGGCAGGAGCAGAACACCGCGGCACGAGCCGACGGCGACCCCGCCGAACAGCAGCACGCGCACGAACGCCGCGCGCCCAAGATCTCGGTTGGTAGCCGCACCGCGGCGCGCGACCACGAGGCAGACAGCTCGTCCATGAAGCAGGTGCGCTTCACCGTGGCATTCCTGGGCATCGTCGCTTTGGGCTACATCGCCTACCTGGTGCTGAGCGGCCAGGTCGACGATTTCTTCCGCGCCCTCGTAGGCGTGGACCCCGCCTGGATCGTCGCGGGCATCGTCTGCTTCCTGTTCTACTACGTCTTCGGCGTCCTCGCGTACGCCGCCATCGTGGTTGTCGACCACAACTCGCCCGTGGGCTTCCGCGACCTCATGAGCGTCGAGGCCTCCGGCGTGTTCTTCATGCGCCTCACGCCGGGCGGCGCGGGCGTCATCCCCTCGCAGATCTACCGCCTCACCCGCGCGGGCCTGCCGCTCGCCGACGCCTCGGCCCTGCAGTTCGTGCGCTTCACGCTCTACGAGGCGGGCGAGGGCATCTTCGCCGCCATCATGCTGCTCTTCTGCGGCGACTACTTCCTCAAGACCTTCGCCGACGTCACCATCTTGGGCCTCAACGTCACCCTTATCGGCATCTTCATGTTCGCCTTCAAGTTCGTGCAGGTAGGCGGCGTGCTGCTGCTATGCCTGCTGCCCGGGCCCATCCAGAAGCTGGGCACGCTGGGCCTGCGGCTGGGCCGAAGCCTCCATATCCTGAACGAGGAGCGCTACGAGAAGTACCTGGACGTGGTGAACACCCAGGTCACGTCGTTCTCCCAGGCGTTTCGCTCGGCCGCGTCCCAATGGCACGTCCTGCCCGTAGTCGAGCTGCTCACGCTGCTCCAGCTGGGCTGCATGTACGCGCTCCCCTACTTCGTCCTGCGCTCGTTCGGCCTCGAGGCCGACCTGCTCATATGCCTGGCGTCCGGCTCGATGGTCGAGCTGCTGGTCAACGCCATCCCGCTGCCGGGCGGGGCGGGCGGCGCCGAAGTGGGCTTCACCTACCTGTTCCAGAACATGTTCGGCTGGCATCTGTCGGCCGGCCTGGTGATCTGGCGCAGCGTGGAGTACCTCATGCCCGTGCTCATCGCCGCGCCGTGCATGGGCATGCGCTCGACCACCGGCGAGAGCATCTACAACCGGTGGGCGCGACGCCTGGGCAACGTGAAGCACGTGGCCAGCGGCAACTGGAGCGGCATCAAGAAGCCCGCGGGCATCGCCTACAGCCCCGCCGCCAAGAAGAAGGCGGATGCTCGCCACGGCGCGCAGAAGGGCGGGGGCATCTCCGTCCCGCTTCCCAAGAACCGCTCGGACAAACGCTAGGCGCCCGCCGCGCGCGACGCCCGATGCCAACCCTCCGGACCCGGTGGCGGGCGGAGGGTTTTTATTTGCGAAGCAAGCGTGTTGAGCTTCCGCACGTCCCATATTTCGACCCATTCACCGAAATTTTCTACACGCTTCGCGGTAAACTATAAGGGCATGTCGTGTTACTACAACAGAGAGGAGAGGCATGCAGTACTCATCTGAAGTGGAGAACATGTGCCCCGTCGCAAAGGGCGCATACCACGGCCCCGCACCCATTCCCGAGGAGGGCAAGTGGGTCAAGGCTAAGGAGATCAAGGACATCTCCGGTCTCACCCATGGTGTGGGTTGGTGCGCTCCCCAGCAGGGCGCCTGCAAGCTCACGCTCAACGTCAAGGAGGGCATCATCGAGGAGGCCCTCGTCGAGACCATCGGCTGCTCGGGCATGACCCACTCCGCCGCTATGGCTTCCGAGATCCTCCCCGGCAAGACCATCCTCGAGGCCCTCAACACCGACCTCGTCTGCGACGCCATCAACGTTGCCATGCGCGAGATCTTCAAGCAGATCGTGTACGGCCGCACCCAGACCGCTTTCTCCGAGGGCGGCCTGCCCGTCGGCGCCTCCCTTGACGACCTCGGCAAGGGCCTGCGCTCCCAGGTCGGCACCATGTTCGGCACCAAGGCCAAGGGCGCTCGCTACCTCGAGCTCGCCCAGGGCTACGTCACCCGCATGGCTCTCAACGAGAACAACGAGATCATCGCGTTCGAGTTCATGAACCTCGGCAAGTTCACCGATGCCCTCAAGGCCGGCAAGACCCCCGAGGACGCCATCGCCGGCGCCATGGGTCACTACGGTCAGTGGGAGAACGCTGCCAAGTACATCGATCCGCGCAACGACGAGGAGACCCACACGGTCGCCAACGTCTTCCCCGTACACGAGTAGAAAGGGAGGGAAATAATGGCTGTTACCTTTGAAGGTTACGAGCGCCGCGTTGAGAAGATCAACGCCTGCCTCGCCGAGAACGGCATCGCCTCCCTCGAGGAAGCCGAGCAGATCTGCCTCGACAAGGGCGTAAACGCTCGCGAGATCGTTCACGACACCCAGTCCATCGCGTTCCAGAACGCCGAGTGGGCCTACACCCTGGGCTGCGCCCTGGCCATCAAGAAGGGCGCCAAGAGCGCTTCCGAGGCCGCTTCCCTGATCGGCGAGGGCATCCAGGCCTTCACCGTTCCGGGCTCCGTCGCCGAGGACCGCAAGGTCGGTCTGGGCCACGGCAACCTGGGCGCCATGCTCCTCTCCGAGGACACCGAGTGCTTCGCCTTCCTGGCCGGCCACGAGTCCTTCGCCGCCGCCGAGGGCGCCATCAAGCTGGCCCTCAACGCTAACAAGGCCCGCACCAAGCCCCTGCGCGTCATCCTGAACGGCCTCGGCAAGGACGCCGCTCAGATCATCGCCCGCATCAACGGCTTCACCTACGTGCAGACCGAGTTCGACTACTACACCGGCGAGCTCAAGGTCGTTAACACGATCCCCTACTCCGATGGTCCCCGCGCCGCCGTTAACTGCTACGGCTGCGACGACGTCCGCGAGGGCGTTGCCGTTATGTGGCACGAGAACGTCGACATCTCGATCACCGGTAACTCCACCAACCCCACGCGCTTCCAGCACCCCACCGCTGGCACCTACAAGAAGGAGCGCCTCGAGGCTGGCAAGAAGTACTTCTCCGTCGCTTCCGGCGGCGGTACCGGCCGTACCCTGCACCCGGACAACATGGCTGCCGGCCCCGCCTCCTACGGCATGACCGACACCATGGGCCGCATGCACTCCGACGCCCAGTTCGCCGGCTCCTCCTCGGTGCCCGCGCACGTCGACATGATGGGCCTCATCGGCATGGGCAACAACCCCATGGTCGGTGCCACCGTCGCTTGCGCCGTCGCAGTGAACGCCGCCCTCAACGCCTAAGAGCGTCTTGCCTCATCGAGCTGCATTGCAAGCTCGTCCGAAGCATGAACAAGGCCGCCATCCTCACGGATGGCGGCCTTTTCGTTACCCGGTGAAGCCAGCGGCCCTGCAGGCGCAGGCACGGCTCCGATCGAGCTCGCCGCGCTATCGCGGCAGCGTAGCCAGCACGGCCCGCCTCAGGTCCGCGATGTCGTCGTCATCTGGATGCGAGAGCGCGGCATCGAAGTTGGCGATCATGGCGTCGACCTGCTCTGCCGGAGCCCCGCCCTCCCGCATCGCCTCATAGCGCTTGCGCACGGCCGGCCCCATCTTGCCCTGGCACATGAAGGCGCCCACCACGGTTACGGTGCCGGGCACCAGCTTGAGCACGCGGGCCATGATCTGGTCGAAGTACGCCTGGGAGCCTCCGAAGCCCGCGGTTCCAAAGAGGAATACCTCCTGCTCGCCAAGGCGGGGCAGGAACAGGGCGACCTCCTTGTCGCAGGTTCCCTTGTCCGTCCAAAAGCCAACGTAGATGCGGTCGGCCGCCAGGGCTTCGTCGCACGGCGCACCCATGTAGATGCATTCGCCGCCGTCCACCGCCTCGCCTACCGACCGCGCGAGCAGCTCGGTGTTGCCGGTCTTGCTGCCCCATACGATCGCGTACCTCATATGCGCGCTCCTCTCTCGATATGCTGAACGACCATGCGCTTCTACCCATAACTCGGCATTCAAACGCGCCGTGCGAACACGTACCGCCATCACCGCCGACCGCGCACACACTCGAGCCGCGGATAGTCATCATTCGCGCCCAGGGGACCCGCAGGCTCACACGGGTTCAAGAAAAATGCGCGTGATGGGAACCAGCAACCGCTGTAGCCTGCGGGCCGCGCGCCTCCCCGCTGCGACCTCGGTGTTCTACACGCCAGGCTCGTTTTCTGCCTCGGTCCGCTTTCGCCCATGAATCCGCAGCGCATGTCCGGGTCACCGGGGGTACGTCCCTGCCAACGGTGCACACATTCCAGCATCATCGCAGCCGCTACGGTGCACACCCGGCCATCGCTCCGGTCGCTACGGTGCACATCCCGGCATCGTTCCGGCCGCTACGGTGCACACCCGGCATCGTTCCAGTCGCTACGGTGCACACCTGGGCATCGTTCCGGTCGCTACGGCGCACATCCCGGCATCGTCCAGGCCACCGCATACCGCACAAATGCAATCTTGCCGACTTTTCCCATCCTTTTTCAAAGACCTCAAGTAGACCACCTTTTCACCATTGTTTACACCGCGTTTACCTGGAGTTTTATAATCCCTCTCATTCGGTATAGAATTCATTTTTCATTTTTGATGGGAAAAGTCGGCAAGATTGCACGCAGGTCTTTTGATTTCGCGTTGCAACCGCCCGAAACGGGGCTCCGCAGCCCGCTCGCCCAGCAGATAGCGCTGCGGTTGCCGTACACATGGACCTTATAGTTGCAAACGGGCTCGCACGGCGGCGGGCTTCCGCATGGTACCACCATGTGGAAGCCCGCCGATAACGCGATCGTTCATACAAACGAGCAGGTACCATGCGACATCTACAGCTCGGTGTCGCACCGCCCCGTCGCCATGGCCACGACGCCCCCGACGCCCTGCTCGACCATGGAGTCCACGTCCACATCGGTGTAGAACGCGATGTGCTGCGTGAGCACCACATTGGGGAACTGGCGCAGATAGGCCATGTCGCGGTTGGCCAGGATATCGTGCGTGCGGTTGACGTGGTAGATGCCGTCCTCCTCGGCAAATACGTCCATAGCCAGGGCGCCGATCTTCCTCGACTCGATGCCGTCGATAAGCGCGGGAACGTCCATGAGCTCGCCGCGGCTCACGTTGACGAGCACCACGCCGTCGCGCATCTTGGCCAAGGCGCCCGCGTCGATGATGCCGCGCGTGGCGTCCATGAGCGGCATATGGAGGGTGATAAGGTCACTGCACGCATAGAGCTCGTCGAGCTCCACATAGGTGACGAGCCCGCGCTCGACCAGATCGGCCGCGGGATAGGGATCGTACGCCAAGATCTTGCAACCGAAGCCCGAGAGGTACTCGATAACCGCGCGGCCGATGCGTCCGGTACCCATCACGCCCACGGTGAGGTTGCGAAGCTCGCGGCC
Organism: Collinsella sp. BA40; assembly: GCF_008014645.1. Lineage (GTDB taxonomy): Bacteria > Actinomycetota > Coriobacteriia > Coriobacteriales > Coriobacteriaceae > Collinsella. The sequence continues at coordinate 132,384 of NZ_VOWY01000007.1, read as the reverse complement.
CTGCAGGCCGGCGAGCGAGTAATCGTTCACCTGCTGGCGCCAGAGGGCGGGCTTGTACTTGCGCAGCGCGATGAGCATGAGCATCACCGCGAACTCGGCGACGCCATACGGCGGATAAGTGGTGTTGCATACGCGGATGCCCAGCTTACGAGCGGCATCGATATCGATGTGGTTGAAGCCGATGCTGCGCGTGGCCACGAAGCGCACGCCGCGCCCATGCAGCTGGGCAAGCATGGCCTCGTCGAGCGGGCTCTTGTTCACGATCACGATGGCCTCAGCACCGTCGAGGGTGTCGAGGTTATCCGGGCGAAGCGTCTCGCCCGTAGACTCGAGCTCGAAACCCGCGGGCAGCGCGGACACCACGCGATCGAGGACGGCGCGCTCGTCGTCGCGTAGCTCGTAGAGCTTGATCTTCATAGGGACCTCCATAGATGTCCGGGTACATATCTACGCCCATGTATACCCGAAAGCCCCGTGCAAGAACAAGTTGCAGGCAGCCTTGACGCGAAGGGGCAAGCCGACGCAGGCCGGCAGGTAAGCGGCCAAAAACCGCCCGGTCCCAAGCGGAGCCGTGTAGGCCGCGCATGCGAGCACGTTCGATTCGGCGCCGCACGCGGCAAGCCGGAATCCACCCGCATATCGCGCGGCAGGCACCTGGGGACGCACGCCTATACTCGAGTCGTTCCCCAACGAGAGGATGAGATCATGATGCACTCATGCGATGTGCTCGTCATCGGCTCCGGCATCGCCGGCGTCGTCGCCGCCATCGAGGCGGGCCGCGCCGGCGCGCGCGTCGTCCTGGCAAGCAAGGGCCGCCTGTTCTCGGGTTCGAGCTTCTTTCCAGGCACCTGGGGGCTCGGCCTCATCGCCCCCGCCGACGCGGACGATGAACGCGACCTGATGCGCACCATCCTCGATGTAGGCTGCGGGGCAGCAGACCCCGCCCTCGTGGAGACGTTCGTAGGCGGGCTGTTGCCTGCGATCGACTGACTCGAATCGCCCGGCGTCGAAGGGCTCTACGCATGCGGCGAGATCACCGGCGGCATGCACGGCGCCGACCGCATCGGCGGCCTCTCGAGTGCCAACGGCGTCGTTTTCGGCCGGCGCGCGGGAGCTGCCGCCGGCCGCTATGCCCTTGCGCCCACAGGCAACCAGACACCCGATTTCGACCCACAGGGACACCTCGCCAAGTTCGACCTCGCTGTAAGCCCAACAGCCGCTCAAAACGCCTCCAAGGACCTTGCAGCCGTCATGCAACGCGCCGCCATGATCGATCGCTCGGATACCGGGCTCGCATCCGCTCTCGAGCGCGTCGTCAAGATTCGACGCGATATCGCGAAGCGCTCCCGCACCATCGACGCCACGGATCCATCGGCAGGGCTCGCCCCCATCTCACGCCGCGAACGAATCCTCAACCAGCTGGTCCTTGCCAGCAGCATGCTCGCTGCCATGAAGGCCAGCCCCGAGAGCCGCGGCGCGCACAGCCGCACTGACGCGCCCGCGCAGGACCCGGCCCTTGCAGCCCCATCGCTCACCTGGCTCGAACGGGCATAGAGCGCAACGCCGCAGCCGCCGGGGTAGCCGTATCCCATTGCAGGAAAAAGGCGCCGAGGCCCGCTTTCACACGGGACCTCGGCGCCTCGATCATACGGCGTCGCGCTCTCGGCGCATGCCGGAAGCGGGGACGGTTACTCCTCGTCGGACTGGTCCGCGCCCTTCATACCTGCGGCAACGGCAGCTGCGCCCATAACGGCGGCTGCACCCATCATGAAGGTAGCGGGATCGCCCGTCTGAGGCAGAGCGCCACCGCTGGGCTTGCTGGGCTTGCTCGAGCCGCCCGTGGTGCCACCCGGGGTACCCGGCTGCGGCTGCGGCTGGGGCTGGGGCTGCGGCTGGGGCTCGGGCTCGGGCGTCGGCAGCCAGCTCTCGGGCTTGAGCTTCTCGTAGAACAGGCCGGTGCCGAACGGATAGACGACCTTGTCCGTATCGATGACGGTCTTGCCCTCTACCAGCTTCGTGCCAAAGACATCGACCGGCAGCTTGCCCTGGGCGTCATGGCCGCCGAAGATGACCTCGACGCCGGCGGGCACGTTGGGACCGAAGGCCGCATCGGGCATGAGCGCCTCGGTGGGATCCATGCCCTTGTTGCCGTACGCGGCCACCACGGCGGGGGCGTCGGTGTACATGGCAACGTCGTAGGGCTTGGAGATGCTCAGGACGGCGCAGGGCACGCCGGCCTCCTTGGCGGCAAGCGAGACGCGGGTGGGCACGAAGGTGCTGCCCTTGGCGACGACCTCGGGGTTGAGGTTGTTAGCGGTGCCGACCTCGGAGATGACGACGACGTAGTTCGCGCCCTTCACCTTCTCGCAGATGGCAGCGGCGGCCTCGTTCATATCCTTGTACGAGCTGGCGTAGTCGATGGTCTCGTACGTCATATCGCTCGGCAGGATCTTCTCGTCGATCAGGCGACGCATGGAGAGCTCCATACCGGGATGCTCGTTGGCCCACGCCGGGACCAGCAGCACGTGCTCGCCGGGCTTGACGCGGAACGGCAGCACGCCGCCCTCGTTCTTCACCACGGTCACGGCGTCGGCAGAGATCTCGCGCTCGGCGGCACGGTTCTCGTCGGAGCCCACCTTGGCCTGGGCGACAGGCAGGCACTCCTCGTAGCTGCCAGTGTCCTGGGCATAGGACAGGATGCCGCGGCGCTTCTTGAGCTCGAGGATGCGCTGGACGGACTCGTTGAGGCGCTCGTCGGTGATCTCCTGGTCGGCCTCGAGGTCGTCGATCATCTTACCGAGCTTCTCAAGGTCGGCGGTGGTGCGAAGCACCATGGGCATGAGGGCGATGTCGACGCCCGCCAGGAAGGCGCGCTTCACGGCATCGGTCTCGCCGAAGTTCTTGGAGATGGCGTCCATGTTGAGGGCGTCGGTGATGGAAACGCCCTTGAAGCCCATCTCAGTACGCAGGATATCGGTCATGAAGATCTTGGAGAGCGTAGCGGGGATCTCCATCTCCACGCCCTCCTGGCCCACGACGGGAACCTTGCTGGTCTCGATCTTGGGATACTGGATGTGCGCGGTCATGACCATGTCGACGCCGGCGGCGATAGCGGCCTTGAACGGCACGAACTCGCAGGCCTCGAGCTCTTCCTTGGTCTTCTCGATGCGCGGCAGGCCCACATGGGAGTCGGTGGCGGCGTCACCATGGCCGGGGAAGTGCTTGGCGGCGGTGGCGACGTTGTACTCCTGCATGCCCTCGATCATGGGGACGCCCAGCTCGGACACGAGGTCGGGGTTGCTGGAGAAGGAGCGCAGGCCGATAACCGGGTTGTTCGGGTTGTTGTTGACGTCGAGGACCGGCGCGAAGTTCACGTTGAGCTTGAGCGCGGAGAGCTCGCGGCCGATGACCTCGCCGGCAAGGCGGGAGTTATCGACGCTGCGGGTGGCGCCCACAGCCATGTTGCCGGGCAGCGCGGTACCGGAGCCAAGACGGTAGACGATGCCGCCCTCCTGGTCGATGGTAAGCAGCAGCGGGATATCGCCGAACTGCTCCTGGGCGGTATTGCGAACCGCGGCGTCCTGCATATCCATGGCGAGCTTGAGGGTCTGCGGGGTCTCCTTCACGTTGTTCGCGAAGAGGATCACGCCGCCGAAGTTATAGCGGTCGATGGCGTCGGCGACCTCGGCGGGCAGAACCGTCATATCCTGCTCGGAACCGTTAACGGTCCACTTACGGAAGTCGGGCATGATCATCTGCTCGATCTTCTGACGGCGCGTCATGCCGGCGAGGATCTCCTCCACCGAGCCGGCAGCAGCGGCAGACGTCTGGGCGACGGCGTTGCGCGGGCGCGCGGTGAGGCCCAGGGTCACGGCCAGCGCGGCGGTTCCGGCAAAAAGGCCGCGACGGGTTACGGCGCGATCTGCCTGCAGGTTATGCGACATACAAATCCTCCTTTTTGTTGCACATGACTACATGGATAGCACTTTATACAGATAAAGCATCCATATGAGCCATGCCTATGCAGAATTGCATCAATTACTTATTGAACAAATAGTTTTACATTTCGTATAAGTCTGTATCGGTAGACGGTAGGTTTTCAGCCGCAAACGCAACATTGGCTCGACCGATGAGTAGGAAAGCGCACGGCAGCGTGCGCCTACTCGCTACGCATCATTCGATAGCGCCCTATAGGAATATGCAAACGGGGTTACCTGCCGGCAGCGCCGAGACCACGTCACGAAGACGCGCGCCACACCATGAGCTAATGCAAGCTCGTCCCGCTGCCGCAGCACCCGTAGACGAACACCACTGGCCAACGCGACAGATAATAAAAAAGCCCCTTGGGAGGGGCTGGAGATTACGATGGTGGATCGTCAGGGATTCGAACCCTGGACCTTGGGATTAAGAGTCCCCTGCTCTAGCCAGCTGAGCTAACGATCCAACTATGTAAGTATGAAGAAGAATGGTGGATCGTCAGGGATTCGAACCCTGGACCTTGGGATTAAGAGTCCCCTGCTCTAGCCAGCTGAGCTAACGATCCAACTATGTCAACTTCAAGAGGAAGCGTGGGGTGGGTAAAGGGACTCGAACCCTCGACCTACGGGACCACAACCCGTCGCTCTAGCCAACTGAGCTACACCCACCATGTCTTCACTCGCGCGAAGCGCTAGGCTATTATGCAACGGAATTCTCCGCGATGCAAGCGAGAATTTCGAAAAAGTTTGGGAATCATCCGGCAACCAGGATTTCCGCTGGTCAAGAGCGAGCGCTTCCACGCTTTCCCAACCTACGAACAAGGCAGCGCATGGCCACGCCAAACGCCGCGCCCGTGCAATCGAGCAGCACATCGGACACCATGCCGGCTCGCCCGCTCACGAACAGCTGAATGGTCTCGTCGAGCGAGGGCACCAGGGCCAGTACCGCCGCGCTCGCCAGCATCGCACGTCGATCGCACGTCCCCAAGCCGTCGAGGGCCTGCGAAACGCAGACTCCCAGCAGGGCGTATTCGGTAAAATGGCCGATCTTGCGAATAACGAAGTTGGTCATCCACTCGTAGGGCAAACCGACCATCTGCAGTACGCCGTGGACGAGGTCGAGAACCGCGTGGCTGGCCTCCCCGCTCTGGGTGCCGGGGACCAGCGAATTGCCCCAGATGAACGCGCACATAACCAGCGAGGCGAACACCCAGGGCCAGCGAATCGATATCTTGGAGCGCATCTACGGTTCCACCTTCAAAGCGGGCATAGAGGCCGTGCCGCCCTCGATGACGCTCAGATATTCGCGGCCGGCCTTGCGCGCCGACGCCGCTCCCCCGCCCGCGCCGGACGATGCCGCACCAAGATCAGAGGCGGCACCCGCACGGTGCGCATCAGCCGAAAGCGGGGGCAGGTCCTCCTCTAGAATGGCGATGGCCGCGGCCCACATCGCCTCATGGCCGCTGTAGTCCACCATAACGACCTCTTGCACCGCATCGTCGCCGTCGATCGGGCCGCCATTGGCCGCACGGACCGCAAGCTCTTCCGCCGCGGACGCGAGCGCGCTCGCCGCATCCAGGGTCGAAGCGTCTTCCGTCGCATCCTTGCGATCGCACGCCTGGTCCGACGGCAGGGCATCGGACGGCGCCGCGGCCGCGTCCTCGACAGCCGAAGCGGGAAACACGCCCGAAGGCTCGTCAAGATCGATGGCGTCGCAGGCAAGCTGGGCCGTCATCTGGGCCATGGCGAGCTCGTCGGCGTCGAGCCGCATCGTTCGCTGCGCCTCTATGGCCGCATCCACGGCAGCCTGGTCCATCGCGGATGTCGGCGACCCGCTTTCCATCAGCGCAACCGGGTTCGTCACGCCGGCGCTCGGATCGACGCCCGAATCCGGAGAGGGAGCAGAGCCCGCTGCGCGAGCAAGCTCCTCGAGCGCGATCTGATAGATGTCCTTCGACGTAGCGGCGTCGCAGCTCACGGGAGAATCCTCTTCGAGCAGGCGATCGATCTCGGCCCAGGCCTCGGCCTCGCTCAGCGCATCGACCGCGCGCGAGATAACCGGAACGGAGTCATCTTCGCGACGACGGAAGATCCCCGTAACTCCAAGCTGATCCTTTTCTGCGACCTGCGGCTCGGGCTGCGCCTCCCGCTCGCTCTTCTCGACAGCGGCGCCGTCCTTCGCCTCGTAATATGCCGACGTCAAGGCATAGGCGCCCATACCTGCAAACGCGCCCAGCGCAAACGGAAGGCCCGCGGTGCGCACCGCGTCATGAGCCGCCTCGAACGGCAGCGTGGCTGCATAGGCGGACAGCGGCACCGCCAGCGCAAAACCGCTGGACACCGCGATCACCGTCGAGCGATGCGCATGCTGTTGTGATGCCATGGGGTTCCTCCCGCCTGATAAACGATGCATCTATCCGGCAGCCGCCGCAACGGCCACCCGCAACGCCCGCGAGGAGAAGTGATGGGGCGAGCCCGAGGGCGCGCCGCGCGTGCAACGGATTGGAGTTCGTTTCATCTGTGTGTTTCCGTCGCGAACATTACCCGCTATTATGCGAGAACCCGCGGGTATTTGCAATAAAACACGCCGCGTCCGGCGCGCGCTCGTCCGTATGGTGCGACGCGCTTTCGGGAACAAGAACGTATGCCGAACACCTACTACGCAAAAGGATGCACCATGAAGCATATCGCCATCGTAACGGGCGCCTCATCGGGACTGGGTCGTGAATTCGTTCTCAGGCTCGACCGCGGCGAGATGGGCCCGCTCGACGAGATCTGGGTCGTCGCGCGACGCGCCGAACGTCTCGAGGCGCTCGAGCGCACCTGCGCCACCGCCATTCGCGGCTTCTGCCTCGACCTTACCCAATCGGACTCGTTCGACACCATCGAGCACGCCCTGCAGGAAAGCGACGATATCCACGTGGCGCTGCTCGTCAACAATGCGGGCTTCGGCTCCTTCGGAGACTTCGCTTGCCAGGACGCAAGCGCGTCCCGCGGCATGATGCAGCTGCTCATGCAGGCCCCGGTCGAACTCATCTACCGCAGCCTCCCCTTCATGCACGAAGGGTCGCGCATCATCAATATCGCCAGCGTGGCGGCATTCGTCCCCCAGCCCCGCCTGGCCGTCTACTCCGCAGCCAAGCGCTTCATCCTGGACCTCTCCCGCTCCCTCGATGCCGAGCTCCGCGAAGTCGGCATCCATGTAACCGCCGTGTGCCCCAAGTTCATGAAGACCGAATTCCTCGACGCCCCGGGCGACGACGAGGCGGCGCGTGCGATGACCGTCATCGGATTCGAGCGCATCGCCGACGTCGCGCACGCCGCGCTCAAAGCCTCCCGCGCGGGCAAGAGCCTGTGCATCCCGGCGCTCGACATGAAAGCCCTCTACGCCATCTCTCGCATAGCCCCCTACGAGCTCGCCCTCAAGATCGAGCGCGCCCTGGGCGTCTTCTAGCGCCCCGCCCCTCTTGCGATACCTTCTGTGTAAGCACGACGCCCTGCCGTATACCAATACACGGCAGGGCGTCGTCATATGACCAATGAAGGAGCGAGGCGTTACATGACCTCGTGATCGGCCGCCTTCTTCGCAGAGCGGATCAGGAACTCCTGATTGGTATCGGTCCCCTTCAGCCCCTTGATGAACGCCGCGGCGGCGCGCTCGGTGTTGTTCATGTTTGCCAGGATGCGGCGGATGCCCCATACGAAAGGCTGCATGCTCTTCTCGACCAGCAGGTCCTCGTTGCGCGTACCGGACTGGACCGGATCGATCGCGGGGAAGATGCGGCGATCGGCCAGGTCGCGGTCGAGCTTGAGCTCCATGTTGCCGGTGCCCTTGAACTCCTCGAAGATGACCTCGTCCATCTTGGAACCCGTATCGACCAGCGCAGACGCCAAGATCGTAAGCGATCCGCCGTTCTCGATGTTGCGGGCGGCGCCCAGGAACCGCTTGGGCGGGTACAGCGCGGCCGAGTCCACGCCGCCGGACAGGATACGGCCGGACGCGGGAGCCGCGAGGTTGTAGGCACGCGCGAGGCGCGTAATGGAATCGAGGACCACCACGACGTCCTCACCCATCTCGACCAGGCGCTTCGCGCGCTCGATCACAAGCTCGGCCACGCGCGTGTGGTTGTCGGCGGGCATGTCGAACGTGGAAGCCACCACATCGCCCTTGATGGAGCGCTGCATATCGGTGACCTCTTCGGGGCGCTCGTCAACCAGCAGACAGATCAGGTGCACCTCGGGATTGTTGGTAGCGATGGCCTGGCAGATCTTCTTCAAGATCGTGGTCTTGCCCGCCTTGGGCGGGGACACGATGAGGCCGCGCTGGCCCTTGCCGACCGGGGCCACGATATCGATCGCGCGGCCGGTGATGGAATCGCGGCCGTGCTCCATCTTCAACGGCTCATTGGGGTAGATCGGCGTAAGGTCGGCGAACTTGGGGCGGCGCTTCATCGTCTCGGGGTCGTTGCCGTTGACGCTGGCGATCTTGGCCACGCCGGGGAACTTGTCGTTCGCGCGCGACGGACGCAGCGAGCAGCAGATGTAGTCGCCCGCACGCAGGCCCATGCCGCGGATCATGTTCGCGGGAACGAAGGCGTCGTCACGGCTGGGCATATAGCCGCGAGCGCGAATATAGCCGAAGCCGTCGTGCGTGATATCCAGGATGCCCTCGAGGTCGCGGAAGCCCTCGGCGCGCGCAGCGGCCGTATAGACCTCCTCGACGAGCTCGGCCTTCTTCATGCCGGCATAGTCGATCTCGAGCTCTTTGGCCTTCTCGCGCAGCTCGGCCACCTTATAACCCGCAAGCTCCTCGCGCGAGAGCGAGGGCTCGGAGGGCGCGTTGAAGCGGTTGTTGCGATTCTTGCGGTTGTTCTGCTGGCGGTTGGCACGCTTGTCGGCGCGATCGCCGGCGCCTTGCTTCTGCTCGGCGCGGTCCTCGCCGTGCGCGCGCTTGCGGTCGTTATGGGCGCGCTTGGCCTTACCCTCCGAAGCGGCCTGCTCGTCGTTGCGCGCAACCTGCTCGCCGTCGCGTTTCTCCTTGGAGGCGCGACGGCTCCTGCCGGGACGCACATCGCGCTCGGCCTTGGCTTCGCGCGAATCGGATGCCGCCTGCTGCTCGGTCTCGGGCGAGCGCTGCTCGGCGGCAGCCGTATCGCCCTCGCCTGCAGCCGCATCTCGCTGGGCGGCCTCGAGCGCGGCGCGCTGAGCGGCTTCGAGGGCCGCGGCGGCGGCGCGCTCCGCCTCTACGTACGCCTTAGGCTTCCTGCCGCGGCGATTCGGACGCAGGGCGGGGTCGACGAACGGGATCTCGATGGCGGGCGCGGGCGCGGGCGCCTCGTCCGTGGGCGCGGGCGCCGCCGGCTCCGCTGCAGACGGGGCGCCATCCGAAACGGGCGCGTCCGCCGAAGCCGCACGAGCGGGCTTCTTGCGCGCAGCGGCACGCCTCACGGCGACCGGCTTCTCCTCCGTCGCGTCCGCAACGCCGGCCGATCCCGTGTCTTCGACGGGAGCCGGAGCATCCCCGCCGGCGAGCATCTCGACGGCGCGCTTCTCGATACGGCGCTGACGGCGCTCGACCGATGCCTGCGAGATCTGGGCGAGCGCACGAGCCTGCAGCGTCTCGGCAGAGGGCTCGCCCTCCGCCGCTGCCGCGGGCGCCGCCTTCTTCACACGCGGCTTGCGCGTGCGCTTGGGCGCCGGCTTCTCGGCAGTGGCCGCGTCCTCGCGCGCAGGATCCGCTACAGCATCATGCTGCTCGCGGGCATCCCCGGAAACCTGCGAAGCCTTCGCATCGGCCTGGGGACGGGCGTCCTTGGGCTTCCTGCCGCGCCGACGGGGCGCGGGCGCGGGCGCTTCCCCGCCATCCAGGGGCCCCTGGCCCTCCGCCGACTCAACGGGGCGCGGGCGCATGGCGCCATCACCCGCCTCGACGGGCGCCGGCATCTGCGCCGGCATCGAAGCGACTTCGTCCCTATTCTCTTCAGTCACTATGCCTGCTCAACTTTCTTCCAGTCGGCCTCAAACAGTGCGATTCCCCGATCCGTCAGAGGATGCTTGAGGCACTTGCTCAGCGTTTTGAATGGCACGGTAGCGATGTCGACACCCAGCAACGCGGCCTTGGTCACATGCAGCGGCGTGCGAACCGATGCAGCGATGATCTCGACGCGACTGTCCACGTTCTTCCCGCTCCAGTCGTAGTTCCCCAAACAGGCCACAACGTCTGCAAGCTGGGCTATGCCGTCTTCCGCGATATCGTCGAAACGGCCTATGAACGGGCTCACGTATCGAGCGCCCGCATTGGCTGCGAGCAGCGCCTGCGTGGCGGAGAACACGAGCGTCATATTCACGCGAACGCCCTTGTCGGCCAGCATGCGGCACGCCGCCAGGCCGGCCTCGCATATGGGGACCTTGACCACGATATTGGGAGCGAGCGAAGAGAACCTCAGGCCGTCTTCGACCATGCCCTCCACCGTGGACGCGGTGGTTTCCACCGATACCGGCAAGCCTTCGCACAGATCGGCGATCTTGAGCATATGCGACTCGAAATCGGCGAGCTTGCCCCCGGTCTTCGCGTACAGCGACGGATTGGTGGTGACGCCCGCCAGGCAGCCCCAGCTCTTTGCTTCGGCGATTTCCGCCAAATCCGCTGTATCGATGAAGAACTTCATGATGGGACCTCCTATTTCCCCCGTTTACACGGATATGACAACAAGCGAAAACAAGGCGTTATTCAAATGCTCATCATTGGGATTTGAGGAATATGCGAGGGTGCATGTCCGTACCATGCATATCGTGAGTGTATCACAGCCGTTCTCGCACCTGGCTGAAAATTACCAAAACTGCAGTACGAGGGGCATGGGCCCATACGCTTCGGCTGTTTGCGCACGAAGGTGCCAAGGATGTGGCGAAACCCGCCCCCCACGCGACCCGAGCCGGAAGTACCGGGGAGGCCGGAAATAAGAAAACCGCCCAAAAGCGCACGGCTTTTGGGCGGTTCGATGTACCACGCAACAGGTTGGCAGCGATTACTTCTCCTCGCGCTGCATCACGGCAGGCGCGGACACGCCGATGAGGCTCAGCACCAGATCGAGCACGGAGCGAACGGCGTCGCATGCAGCCAGGCGTGCACGGGAAAGCTCTTCGTCGACCGGACGGCCCTCGCTCGGAAGCACCTGGCAGGCCTGATAGAAGCTGTGGAAACCGGCAGCGAGCTCCTCGGCGAAGTGCGTCAGGCGGAACGGCGCGCGATCGCGAGCGCAGCTGGCGATAAGATCCTCGAGCTCGGAGATCTTACGGGACAGCGCGAGCTCGGTGGGATCGGTGAGCAGCGAGTAGTCCACGTTCTCGCCGATAGCCTTGGCGGCAACGGCCTCCATACCCATCTCGGCGGCCTCCTCGGGCGTGACGCCCGCAGCCTTGCGTAGGATGGAGCACACGCGTGCATGAGCATACTGCACGTAGTACACCGGGTTATCGGAGCTCTTCTCCTTAACGGCCTCGATATCGAAGTCGATGGCCTGGTTGGAGGAGCGAGAGATCAGCGTGTAGCGCGTGGCATCGGCGCCGACCTCGTCCACGAGCTCGCGGAAGGTGACCATGGTGCCCTTGCGCTTGGACATACGGATGGGCTTGCCGTTGCGCAGCAGGTTGACGAACTGGCCCAGCAGAACCTCGAACTTGCCGGGATAGCCCAGGGCGTCGCAGACGCAGCGGACGCGGTTGATGTAGCCGTGGTGGTCGCAGCCCCAGATGTCGATAACATGGTCGACGCGCTGGAACTTATCCCAGTGATAGGCAACGTCGGAAGCGAAGTAGGTGTACTCGCCGTTGGCCTTTACCAGGACGCGGTCCTTGTCGTCGCCCAGGTCGGTGGAACGGAACCACAGGGCGCCGTCCTTGTTGTAGAGGTAGCCCATCTCGTCGAGCTTGGCGAAGGCGCGGTCGACCGCGGAGGTGCCGGCGTTCTCGCCCTCGGTGTCCTTGATGTAGACGGTGCGCTCGGAGAACCACTTATCGAAGTCGCAGCGAACCTCGTGGCAGAGCTCGCGCATGTTGTCGACCATCTTGGCGTAGCCGGCCTCGCGGAAATACAGCACGCGCTCCTCGTCGGAAACATGGGCCCACTTGTCGCCGTCGGCCTTATAGAAGGTAGCGGCCTCGTCGATGATATAGGTGCCGCCGTACGCGTTGCCGCCCAGGCCCTGGGTGAACGCATCCATGTAGGGATGAGAATCCAGGTGCTCGTCGGCCTCGTCCTGCACGTAGTTGTCGCGATCTTTGGCCAGGAAGTCGCGAGCGCCGTCGATATCGAGGCCCTCCTTCTCCATGATCTCGATGAGCTGCATATAGCGATACGAGATGGAGTTACCGAAGACGTCCATCTGCGAGCCGTGGTCGTTGATGTAGAACTCGCGCTGGATATCGTAGCCGGCATGGCTCATCACGCGGCAGAGCGAATCGCCCAGAGCGGCCCAGCGGCCGTGGCCCACGTGCATGGGGCCCACGGGGTTGGCGGAAACGAACTCGACCTGGGTCTTGAGGCCCTGGCCGACGTTGGACTTGGCGAAATCCCTGCCCTGGGCACGCGCCTCGGCCAGAACGGCGTTGCTGGCGGCGGCGTTGAGGTAGAAGTTGATGAAGCCGGGGCCGGCGACCTCGACCTTGGAGATGGAAGCGTCCTCGGGCATATGGGCCACGATGGCGTCGGCGATCTTGCGCGGCGCGCAGTGGGCGAGCTTGGCGGACTTCATCGCGCAGGTGGAGGTCCACTCGCCATGAGAAGTGTCGGCAGGTCGCTCGAGACCACAATCCTCGAGGTCGAACGCGGGAACGTCTCCCGCTTCCTGCGCGGCGGCGAGCGCGGCGCGTACCAGCTCTTCAATCTTCTCAGGCATAAGCTCTCCCTTTCATACGCCCTGAGATGGTGGTCTCGCAGGGCACCTGCATAAAATTGTCCTATACTCTACCACACTGACGTACGCGCTGGTAGTGTTTCTATGCATTCGGTCGATATTCATCGGCATGCTGACAGACTTCTATGCATACGCTTACACGAACCGGCTCCACGAGTCCCGCGCACCCCGTCCATTCGAAGCCCCGCCGGCCGTGCACCCCGTGGGCCCCTGCATGCCCAACCCCGTGCTTATCAACGTAAACTATGCCCTATACCTCGTGTTTTATGTATCGAGCATTTGCACTTTCACACGGCGCAGTGGTATTCTTAAAAAGTGGAAATTTCAAAGCATAGCAGAGCAGTAACGTTGGAGGAAGAGCATGTTTCGTATCGGAGAGCACGTTATCCACCCGGGCCAGGGCGTTTGCACCGTCATGGGTTTCGAGGAAACACCTGCACCCATGATCGTACTCGAGGCCAAGAGCGGCCACGCCAAGACACGCATGATGTATCCCGTGGCCATGCAGGATCGCCTGCACAGCTGCATCTCGCGCGAGCTCGCCCAAGACCTTATAGACAACTACGATGCCATCGAGTGCGACCCCTTTACCGAGCGCAACAGCTCGCTCGAAGAAAGCTATTTCAAGCAGCAGCTCAAGCACGGTGCCCCCGAAACGGTCCGCGTGGCCAAGACGATGCGCCGGCGCATCCACGACGCGCAAGCGCACGATAAGAAGCCCAACAGCTATTACGCGCGCGTGCTCAAAGAAGCGCACCGCCGCGCGCTCGAGGAGCTCTCGGTGGCCATCGGCTGCTCCGAAGAAGAAATCGAAACCCGCATGGTCGATGCGTTCGACCAGTTCGCACCCTCGCTCAACTAGCCTGTACGGAGCGCGCAGCCCCTACACGCTCCCCTTACGCCTCCCGGCATCGCCTTGCTCCGTATATGCGATGCCGGGAGGCTTCTTGTTGCCGCGACGCGCCATGAGAAAGGGGGCCGGACATACCGTCCGACCCCCTCTCGGTGCCCTGGAAAGCCGTGCGCTTCCCTAGCACATGGTCGATATCCGCAACGACTACTTGAAGTCCTCGCCGAGCATCTTGCTGTACAGAGCGCTCGTCAGGAAGCGGTAATCGTCCTGCTGGTGCGTCTTGTTGGTCAGCGTGTTGGCGAAGATCGTCATGTTCATGCCGTTCTCGGCGTAATCGAAGGCCTGCGTGGAGCCCTTGTACTCGGCCTGGACCTCAGGCGGCATCCAACCCTCGACGAACTTCTCGTCGGTGATCTTCAGCAGCTCGACGGCACCCTCGGGAAGCTTGTTGATGTGGGAGCCACCATAGAAGTACACAAGGTCGTCGCCCTCACCGCGATACGTGGCGGTGGTCATGCTGTCCTGGTCGACGTACTCGACGGTGGTCAGGGCGTCGTGTCCCCGGCCCTCGTAGAAGTCGAGGTCGAGACCGATCTGCTCCTTGACGGAAGCCATGGCGCCGGAGGTGTAGCCAACGTAGGGCTTGCCCTCCTTGACGAGCTTGGCGGCCTCGTCGGACAGACCCTGGTTACCAACGATGATATCGGCTTCCTCGGGGCTGCTCACCAGCGTGAAGCCCATCTGCTCGGTCAGAGCGAAGCGATCCCAGTTGTAATCGGTGTTCAGGCGGTTGTTGTAGTTCTTAAGACCGAAGGGCTTGCCCTCACGGTTGCTCATGAACTCGCTATAGCCGAGCGGGACGTAGATCTTGATGTCGCTCTTGATGGTCTTGGCCTTGGGAGCCTCGGCGGACTTGTGGGCATCGAGCACGAACTCTTCGGAAACCTTGCCGAAGTCCGCTTCCGCCACCAGGTAATCGCCCTTGAACTCGCCCTCGGTGATGAGGCCGACCTTGACGTCGGCGCCCAGGAGCGCATTGACGGCGCGGATGGCCTCGACGCCGCTGTTCTCGATGCGGACGTACTTGCCCTCGCCGTCGACGGCGGTCTTAAGGCCGAGGTCGCCGGTAACGGCCTCGAGCTTGGCGTTGTCGAGCGCACCCTTGGTGGTGACGATCTCGACGTCGAAGCCGCGCTGGTCGGGGAAGTTGGTGACGGGCTCGGAGTACATGTCGGTCCAGTTCTCCACAACCATGTTCTTGTAGAGAGCCGCGTTAGCCATGTTGCGCTTGGCCTGGTGCATGTCGACGATCAGGTCGCCGGCCTTGAAGGTCTTGTCGCCGACGGTGAGATCCTCGGTGAGGCGCTGAACCTTGACGTCGTTGCGCAGCAGGTAGGTGACCATCTCGTTGACGGCGGCGCGATCCTGCTGGACGCCAGCACCGGTGGGGATGGCGTAGAACTCGGGGAAGAAGTTGTTGTTCTCCTCGTAGCGCGGACGGAAGACCTCGGCGTCGGCGCCGATCTCGTCAGACTGGCTCACGTACCAGGGACGAATGTCATCGGAGTCGAAGTTGTTGATACCGCGCTCGTAACGCTCGAGCTGGTTCATGAACATCTCGTCCTTGTTGTTGGCCACGAACTCGGCGTTGCCAACGAAGCCGTACTTGGTGGCGGTGACGGCGTCCTCGTTGGCGTAGGGCAGCTCGACCGTGTAGGCGTTCACGCCGTGGAGCATGGCGTACTGCGGGGTGTAGCTCGAGGACATGTCGTCGAACGG
Source organism: Collinsella sp. BA40 (assembly GCF_008014645.1). Taxonomy (GTDB): domain Bacteria; phylum Actinomycetota; class Coriobacteriia; order Coriobacteriales; family Coriobacteriaceae; genus Collinsella. The sequence goes on along the minus strand of NZ_VOWY01000007.1, from coordinate 116,863 downwards.
CTCCCAGTGGCGGTTGCCCTCTTCATCGATGGAGAGGTAGTCGCGCATGGGCATCTGGGAGGAGTTGATCGACTCGTTGTTCGAGATCGACGCGGCCTGGAAGGCCTCGCCCTGACGCAGGGCGGTGTCGATGAACAGGTCGTACTCGTTGTTCGGGTCATGCGTGGGCGAGCAGGGCTCGACCTGGTACTGGGTGTAGTAGCCGTGGATCTCGTGGAAGGAGATCGGGTTCCAGGTAGCGATGAGGTGGGTCATCGCCCGGGTCTCGGGCTGGGTCTGATAGGTGTTATCGCGGTTCAGATCCAAACCGTTGCCGCCGGTGCGGAGGTTATCATGGCGACCGTCGGGGTTCTCGGAGGGAACCAGGATGAAGAAGACGTCGTCCAAGAGCTTGGAGGGATCGAGCTCGCGAGAATCGACGTTGTAGTACTTCGCGAACTCCTCCTCGGTCATGTCGACGGCGGCGTGCGCGCCGGCGCCCGAGGCGTTCTTGCTGCCCTCGCCCTGGATGTAGCCGACGCCGGTGACGTCGTCCTTGATGAGCTCGGACCAGACGCGGCCGTCCTCCTTCATCTCCTTCTTGAGGGTCTCCTTACCGGTCTCGGTCAGGCTCTCGATGGTATCGAACGCGATGGGCTTGTTCTTCACGAGCGCCTCGGCGAACTCCAGGACGCCGTCGGAACCAATGATCTCGTCGGCATGGACGTTGGAGTACATGATCGGGACCTTGTACTGGAGCGTACCGGCCTCGACCTGCTCCTGCAGCTCGCCGGGGGTCGTCTCCATCTGCTCGGTCAGCGCCTGGTAATCAGTGAGGTCGGAAGCCTTCTTGGACACGAAGAGGGCCTGGATGTCGCGACCGCGGGCAGACTTGCCGATGGTCTTGAGCTCGGCGTGCAGGCCGTTCTTCTTAGCCTCCTCGACGAGGCGGGGCAGTTCGGCGTCGATCTCTTCCTGGGTGCGATAGGACTCGTAGGCGCGCATGTTGAGCTGCGTGGAGCCGGCTGCCTTATCGTTCACCTTGGCGGTAAGATCGTACAGGCCGGTGTAGTCCAGCATGGAGTTGCGCAGGTACGCGCGGTCGCGGCCGTCGATGCCGTCGACGCCGTAGAACATCTCGGTGTTGAAGCGGACGAGCAGCGCGGGCTTGCCGTCGACCTTGGTGGCCTCGGTGCGAACGCCGGTGAAGAAGCTCTGGGCGTCCTGCCACTTGGTCTTGAACGTCTTCCAGGCGTCGAGCCTGCCGCCCAGCCACTGATACGGGAAGTCCTTGATATCGCGGATGCCCTTCTCGCGGGTGAGGGTCCACTCGACCTTGCCGCCGTCGACGGCCTTCTCGAGGTCCTCATAGGAGACCCCCTCGACCGGAACGGTGATGCTGTAGGCGCCGCGACGCGTCATGGAGATGACCTTGGCGTCGGGGTTGGCGTTGAGCATCTCGTCGACGTTGACCTGCAGACGATGCAGGAAGGCGGCCATATCCTGGCGGAAGCCGGGGGTCATGCCGCGGAACGTCTTGTCCTTATAGCCGGTGGAGATGCCCTCGGAGCTGAGCCACATGATCTCGCGGGCGTGATCGGAGTCGGCGTTGACATCCGTGAAGACGTCGTAGGACTCGGGCGTGAACTTCTTGGCATCCTTATCGCCCAGATAGGTGGCGAGACGGTTCAGGAACGCCGCCATATCCTGGCGGTAGACCTTCTCCTCGGGACGGAAGGTCCCATCAGGATAGCCGGTGGAGATACCGGTGCTTGCGAGCCACCAGATCTCGTTCGCGTGCGGCGTGGCCTCGGTAACATCGGAGAACGCGGCCTTCTGGTCCTCGGTGGGCGTGAAAACGGGCTCGCCCGCGATGCGATACAGGAAGGCGGCCATATCCTGGCGATAGACCATCTCCATGGGACGGAAGCTGCCATCGGGGTAGCCCTTGGTGATACCGGTGCCCGCCAGCCACGAGATGTGCTCATGGTGATCGGTGTTGACCGTCACGTCGGGGAAGGTGGGCAGCGCCCATGCGAAATTGGTAAAAGCGGGGGCGACGGTCAGGGCGGCGGTAATCGCGGCCGTACCGACGATCGCTCCAAATGCGTTCTTCTTCATCTCTTTCCAATCTGTTCCTAGGGTGGGGGTGATTTTGTGTGTAGGAATGATTGTCCTCGCAGGCAAGAACACGCTAGCTATAATCTGTCAAATGTCGATCGTCGCCACGCTTGTTCGCATTGATTCTCGCCGGTCGTAAGCTACCAACAAACATCGGCGTGAATCATGCGGCGGTCGGCCGGAAACAGATTTCGCGAGAACACGATCGAAGATCGATCGCTATTTCCTACGCACCTCTCGTTTTGCCTCCTGCACACCACTCCTTTCACACGCCCAAGGCATCGGCTTGCCCCGTCCGCTCGATTCAACTCCATCCGGCACGATGATCCGGCTCCTATGCGTTGGGGACGCGCTCGCATGCATTGGACTCAATTGGCCTTGCGACTTCATTATCGACCGTTTGACCGAGTTTCCTAACCCCGCTCGGCGAACGTACGGTTTCGTTCGTTATACGGAAATCTTCCTATTTTTTGCATTTTGATGATGGCAATGGGGCACAACCGTCCACGGTCGATCGTAGCCGTTCTCGAAAATCTCCTGTTAACATAGGTAAACAATAGCCGTTGCTCGATTCGTTCATCATCGTGTAACCCTTTCGCGCTACCCTTTCCTTGATTCATACGCTTGAATGAAAGGAGCCATCATGGGCGAAGCCTTGAACGCCGGCATGACGCGCGATGCAGCCTTTGCACTGCTCGGGGAACACAACAAAGATCCGTTCCACATCGAGCACGCCGAGACGGTCGAGCAGACGATGCGCTACTTCGCACGCGAGTACGACCCCGAGAACGAGGAGTTCTGGGGCATCGTCGGCCTGCTGCACGACCTCGACTGGGAAGAGCACGACGACGATCCCATGAACCACACCATCTACGCCGCCAAGGACATCGAGGCCGCCGGCGGCAGCGCCGAGCTCATCCGCGCCATCCAGACGCACACGAGCGACTTCAACACCGCGCTGCCCAAGCCCGAGCTCATGATGGAGAAGATCCTGTTCGCCACCGAGGAGCTCACGGGCCTCATCGGCGCCGCCGTGGTGATGCGCCCCTCCAAGAGCGTGATGGACTTCAACGTGAAGTCGCTCAAGAAGAAGTTCAAGGACAAGCGCTTCGCCGCCGGCGTATCGCGCGACGTCATCCGCTCCGGCGCCGAGATGCTGGGCTGGGAGCTGGACGACCTGTTCGCCCGCACCATCGAGGCCATGCAGTCCTTCGCCCCCGACCGCGACACCTTCCCCTCGAATTAGGGACAGGCACTTTTCTGAGCAGGCACCTCTCAGATTAGGGACAGGCACTTTTCTGAGCAGGCACGTTTCCGAGCATTTTCGTCTCGGAAACGTGCCCGTCCTCTGAAAGGTGCCTGTCCCCTTTCTGAGAGCTGAAGGCCCCGCGGTACAGCAGAAGGGCTCGGACGAGATGGTCCGAGCCCTTCTTGCATGCGCGGTCGCCTCTACGCGGCAGCCGTTATGCCTTGTAGTCGTCGCCCAGCATCTTGCTGAACAGGGCGCCGCTCAGGAAGCGGTAGTCATCCTGCTGATGGCCCTTGTTGGTAAGGGTGTTGGCGAAGATCGTCATGTCCATACCGTTCTGGGCGTAATCGAATGCCTGGATGGTGCCCTTGTACTTGGCGATGTGCTCGCCGCTCATGAAGCCCTCGATGGGGTCGGCGCTGGTGGTCTTCATGATCACGCGCGCGCCCTCGGGCACGGCCGTGATAAAGCTGCCGCCGTAACCGTATACCAGGTCGTCGCCCTCGCCCACATAGGTGGCGGTCGCCAGGCTCTGCTCGGGGTACTCCACCGTGGTCAGCGCGTCGTACATCATATCGGCCTCGTCGTTGTACTCGAGCCCCAGGCCCATCTGGGCCACGGACTCAAGCGCGCCCAGGGTGTAGCCGACGTAGGGCTTTCCCTTGGCGACCGCGGCGATCTCGTCCTCGGACAGACCCTGGTTGCCCACGATGACGTCGGCTTCCTCGGCGCTATCCACGACCGTGAAGCCCATCTGGTTACCGAGCGCGAACCTATCCCAGTTGAGCTCGGTGTTGTGGCGGTTCTCGAAGTTCTTCACGCCGAACTCGTTGCCGGCGGCGTCGGTAAGGAATTCGGGCGCGGCGCCGGGAATGTAGACCTTGATGTCGTTCTTGATCACCTTGGCGGCGGGAACGTCGTCGGTCTTATGCGCATCGAGCACGAACTTGTCCTGGATCGAACCGAAGTCCTTCGCGGACAGCACGTAATCGCCCGCGAACTCGCCCTCGGTTACCAGACCGACGGTCTTGCCATCGGCGAGCAGGGCGTTGACGGCGCGAATGGACTCGACGCCGCTGTTCTCGAGACGAACGGTTTCACCCTCGCCATCGACGACGGTCTTGAGCTCGATGCCCTTGTCGACCTCGTCGAGGGAGGCGTCGGCGAAGGCGCCCGGCGTGGTGATGATGTCCATGTCGAAGCCGCGCTGATCGGGGAAGTTGGTCACGGGCTCGGAGTACAGCGAATCCCAGCCGCTGATGACCATGTTCTTATACAGGGCGGCGTTGGCCATGTTGCGCTTCGCCTGGTGCATATCGACCACCAGGTCGCCCTTGGCATAGCTCTTATCGCCAAACGAGAAGTCCTCGGCGAGCTGTTTGACCTTCACATCGTTGCGCAGCAGGTAGTCGACCATCTCGCCCACGGCGGCGCGGTCGTGCTGGCCCTCGACGGACGTGGGGATCACGTAGTACTCGGGGAAGAAGCTGCCGTTCTCCGCATAGCGGGGACGGAAGACCTCTGCCTCAGCACCCAGGACGTCGTGCTGGTCCACGTAGTAGGGACGCATCTCCTCGGGATCGATGTTCTTGATGCCGCGCTCGTAGCGCTCGAGGAGGTTGAGGAACATCTGATCCTTGTTCTTGGAAATATAGTCGGCATTGCCGATGAAGCCGTACTTGGTAGCCGTCACGGCATCCTCATGACCGTAGGGCAGCTCGACCGTGTAGGCGTTCACGCCGTGGAGCATGGCGTACTGCGGGGTGTAGCTCGAGGACATGTCGTCGAACGGACTCCAATTGAGGGTGCCGTCCTCATCACGGGCCAGGTAGTCGCGCAAGGGGATCTGGACGGCGTTGATGGTCTCGTTGTTGGAGATGGAAGCCGCGGCGAACGCCTCGCCCTGTCCCATGGCGGTATCGATGAACAGGTCGTACTCGTTGTTGGGGTCGTGCGTGGGCGAGCAGGGCTCGACCTGGTACTGGGTGTAGTACCCGTGGATCTCATGCAGGGAGATGGGGTTCCACTTGGCGATCATGGCGGTCATGGCCTGGGTCTCGGGCTGCGTCTGGTAGGTGTTATCGCGGTTGAGGTCGAAGCCGTTTCCGCCGGTGCGCATGGTGATGGCGCGACCATCGGGGTTCTCGGTGGGCACCAGGATGAAGAACATGTCGTCGAGCGCCTTCTCGACGTCGAAGGTGCGATCCTCGAGGTTGTAGTAGCTCTGGAACTCATCGTCGGTCATATCGACGGTATGGTGCGGGTTCTCCTCGGTGTCCGTGGGGTTCTTGGCGCCGTTGCCCTGGATATAGCCCACGCCGGTCGCCTGGTCCTTGATGATCTCGGACCACACGGTGCCGTCCTGCTCCATCTCGCTCGAAAGCGTCGCCTTGCCGTGATCGGTCAGGCTCGCCACGGTACGGTAATCGACCGGTTTGTTGGCGGCGAGCAGGCGCAGGAACTCCATCACGCTGTCGGTACCGATGATCTCGTCGGAATGGATGTTGCTGTATACGACGGGCACCTTGTACTCGAGCTCGCCCGCCTCGACCTGCTTCTGCAGCTCCTCGGGAGCGGCTTCCATCTTGTCGGTCATCTCGAGGTAGGTATCCAGGTCGGCCTCGGACTTCGCGACGAAGACCGCGTTGATATCGCGGCCCTGGGCGGACTCGCCGATCTTCTCGACCTTTGCGAACAGCCCGTTCTCGTTTGCCTGCTTCACCAGCTCGGGAAGTTCGGCGTCGACCTCCTCCTGCGTGCGGAAGGTGTCATAGGGACGGAAGTCGACCTCGGCCGTACCGGCTTCCTTGCCATCGATCGTGCACGACAGCTCATAGGTGCCGGTGTAGTCCAGCAGCGAGTCGTTCATGAGGTCGCCCTCGCGGCCATCGAAGCCGTCATAGCCGTAGAACATGCCGGAATCGAAGGTGAGCTTGAGCGCCGTCTTGCCATCGACCTCGGTGGGCTCGTTCTTGATGTTGGTGAAGAACTCGGTCGAAGGCTGGATCTCGGTCGCGACCGTCTTCCACTCGGACAGCGCGCCGCCCTTGTACTGGTACGGGAACTGCTCGGTGTCGCGCGGCAGCTCCTCGCGCTGCAGCGTCCATTCGACCTTGCCCGCGTCGATAAGGGCCGCCAGGTCGTCGGCCGACTTGCCCGAGACGGGTACCGTCGCCTCGAACGAACGCGCCTCGAGCATCGTGATGTTGTCGGGCGCGGATGCGTCCACGCCCTCGGTTACGTTTTGGAAGGTGACGGCCGGAACCGATCCGCCCGCGCATCCCCCCAGGGTCAAGGCGAGCGCCAACCCCGCCGTCGTCGCGAGAACGGTATGCTTCCTATTCATCTCGCAAACTCCTTTCCTACATGCCATTCCATCCAACGAGTACAGCCAAAACTGCGCATTCCCCCCCTTTTCACGAAGCGCCGCACGCGATATCGGCCAAAATCGGCACAAAAAAATGAGCCGGGCGACAGTTCGCCGGTCCATCAACCCGATCGGGTCCGCCCGCGTGCGAGCGCAAATTGTTCGGTACCGCCATCATGCCGTTCCCCACGCGCGACGTCGTGTGCCGTTCGCCGAACGACACGCTGGCATCGGCGAACGGAAAAGGCGCTTGAAATGCTATTTTTCCTATTTCAGAGGGGGGGGGTTGAACCACCCTGCCCACCAGATCGCTCAGATTAGGGACAGGCACTTTTCTGAGAGGCGAGGGTGGCGCCAGCGAGCAAAAACCTCAGATTAGGGACAGGCACTTTTCTGAGAGGTGGACCGGGGGTTGTGGATGAAAAGGCGGCCGCGCCCGCGCGCGCGATAACGTGCTAATGTGGGAAGCCTGTCCAGAGTTGCACGAACTCGGAACGCACATCCACACGCGACATGGAACAGGAGCTGCAATGCCACGAGCGCCGCGACAACGATCGGAAACCGGCTATTACCACGTGACCCTGAGGGGCAACGGAAAGCAGAACTTGTTCGAGACCGATACGGACCGGACGGCGTTGTTGGATGCCGTCCGGTCTTCTTTTACATGCCGCGAGATCTCGCTTATCGCGTGGTGCCTGATGAGCAACCACATACATCTCGTCATCGACGACCCCCACGACCATATAAGCGAAGCACTTCACCGGGTGACGACGACATATGCGGCGCACTTCAACCACGAGACCGGCCACACGGGGCACGTGTTCGAAGGGCGTTACCGAAGCGTTCCCATCCGCGATGACAAGCAGCTGCTTGCCGCGGTGCGCTACGTTCATGATAATCCGCTCCGAGGCATGGGCATCTCCCCCGGCCGCTACCCTTGGTGCAGCTATTCGGAATACGCTTCCGGCGCGTCGACGTACGCCGACATCGACAGCCTGCTCGACATGCTCGGAGGCGTGCAGGGGTTCACAGCATTTTCATTGCAAGAGGATCCGGAACCGTACCGCCCCGCCTTTCGAAAATACGCCGACGCCGACGAGCGCGAGCAGGTGGCGCGCAGCGTCTTCAACGCATTCGGATGTACAGCCACGAGCATAAAGGAGCTGCCGAAGGAAACGAGAGACCGCGTCCTTAGCGCCCTGTGCGACGGCGGCATTTCGATCGCCCACGTTCAGCGACTCACCGGCATCGGGGAATGGACGATCCGCAAGGCCGTCGGCCGAATCGCGCGACGCTCAAGCAACCGCACCTCCCAATAGGCCTCTCAGATTAGTGCCTGTCCCTAATCTGAGAGCGCGCGCCGCCTCTCAGATTGGTGCCTGTCCCTAATCCGAGAGGGGTTAGGGGCGGACTTGGCCGGTGCCGCGGATGACGTACTTGTAGCTGGTAAGGGCCTCGGCGGCGAAGGGGCCGCGGGCATGGAGCTTCTGGGTGGAGATGCCGATCTCGGCGCCCAGACCGAACTCGGCGCCATCGGTGAAGCGGGTGCTCGCGTTGGCATAGACCGAGCTGGCGTCGACCTCGTGCAGGAAACGCTCGATGGCGGCCTTGTTCTTGGCCACGATGGCCTCGGAATGCCCGGTGCCGTAGCGGGCGATGTGCTCGAGCGCCTCGTCCTCGCCGCTCACGCACTTCACCGCGAGCTCCATGGCGAGGTACTCGCGAGCCCAGTCCTCATCGGTCGCATCGACGAAGTTGACGATGTCCGCCAAATCGCGCGTGCGCTCGTCGCCATGGACCAGAACGCCCGCGGCATCGAGCTCCGACAGCATCTCGGGCAGGAACTCGTCGGCGATCGCCTCGTCGACCAGCAGCGTCTCGGCGGCGTTGCACACGCCCACGCGCTGCGTCTTGGCGTTCATCACGATGGCGCGCGCCTTGGTGAAATCGGCGGATTCATGCACGTAGATATGGCAGTTGCCGGTGCCCGTCTCGATGACGGGGACCTTCGCGTTCTCGACGCAGTGGCGGATGAGCCCGGCGCCACCGCGCGGGATGAGCACGTCGACCACGCCGCGCAGGCTCATCAGCACGTCGGCGGCCGCACGGTCGGTCGTCTCGACGATGCTCACGCAGTCGCGCGAGAACCCGCAGGCCTCGACGGCGTCGGCGAGCACGTGCGCGATGGCGACGCAGGAGTTCTGCGCCAGCGAGCCGCCGCGCAGCACGCATGCGTTGCCCGTGCGGATGCAGATGCCCGCGGCGTCCGCCGTCACATTGGGGCGAGCCTCGTACACCATGGCAACCAGGCCCAGCGGCACGCTCACCTTCTGCAGCTTGAGGCCGCAGTCAATCGTGCGACGCTCGATCACGCGGCCCACCGGATCGGGCAGGTCGGCCAGCGCGTCCAGGCCCTCGGCCATAGCCTCGATCCGCAGCGGCGTTAGCAGCAGGCGGTCCAGCAGGCCGTCGGCGGTACCCGCCTCGACAGCCGCTGTCATGTCCTGCTCGTTCGCGCGGATGATAGCGCCGGCATGCTCGCGCAGACCGGCCGCCATCGCCCGAACAGCAGCCTGGCGTTCCTCGTTCGATGCGAAGCCAAGCTCCTTGGAGGCAGCCTTAGCCGCGCTCGCGAGCGTCTCTACATATGCAGCGATGTTATCCGCCATACCCTGGCTCCTCTCGCAGAAAATACTGTCAACATGGTACTCGAATCGCGCGCGAGAACACAGGTGCTTCGACCAGCGCGCGCGATCGACCCCGAATCTCTATGCACACCGTCGCGCAGCCCGCACATGGGAATCGCGGCGGACGGGCCTTAAGCGAACACGATCAGCTCGTCGCGATGAATGGCGGGCTTACCGGCCAGTGCGGCGAGCAGGTGGTTGCGCGCGATATCGTCCTGACGGCGGCCGCACGCGAGCTCCAGCTCGTCGGACCCCGCGGCCGCGCGCCCGCGGGCGATCACGAAACCGTCGGCGTCGCGCACGTCGAGCACGTCGCCCGCAGCAAACGTGCCCTGCACGCTGCGGATGCCAACCGGAAGCAGGGAGCTTCCGCACTCCACCACCGCGCGCGCGGCCCCTTCGTCCACCACCACGCTGCCATGGGCGGAATCGCCCAGCGCGATCCAGAGCTTGCGCGGGGCGATATCCAGGCGATCGGCGGGCGGCGCGAACAGCGTGCCAACCGACTCGCCCGCCGCCAGGCGCACCAGCGCGTCGCGCTCCTCGCCGCTGCAGATAACGCTCGCGATGCCCGCCGTCATGAGGATGCGGCTCGCGCGGATCTTCGTGATCATGCCGCCCGTGCCCACCGACGTGGTGGAATCGCCCGCGGAGCCGATGATGGCCGCATCGATCTTGGTCACGCGGGGGATGAACGTCGCCGTGGGATCGAGCGAGGGGTTCGCCGTGTACAGCCCGTCGATATCGGAAAGCGTGACGCACAGGTCGGCCGAGACCAGGCAGCTCACCAACGCCGCAAGCGTATCGTTATCGCCGAACTTGATCTCGTCGACCGTGGTCGTGTCGTTCTCGTTGACCACGGGCACCACGCCCAGGTCCACCAGGCGCGTGAGGGCGTCGCGCGCATGAAGGTACGACGTGCGCCGCGCGGTATCGTGGCGCGTGAGCAGGACCAGCGAGGTGAGCAGCTCCTGCGCGCGGAACTCCTCGTCGTAGACGGCCGAAAGGATGCACTGCCCCACCGATGCGCAGGCCTGGAGGCTCGGCATATCAGCCGGCCTCGACGCGAAGCCGAGCTTGGGCGCGCCGCACGCGATGGCACCGGAGCTCACTACCACGAGATTCCATCCCATATCGCGCAGGGCGCGCGCCTGCCGCGCCAGGTCGGCGATGAAATCACGGCGGATACGGCGGTCGTCCCCCACCAGCGTGGAGGAACCGATCTTGACCACCATGGTCTTGCGCTGCGCCGTCATGGGGCACCTCCGTAATACGAGGGCGCGCCGCCGCGGAGATGCGGCGACGCGCCGGGTTTGATTCGTCTGCCCATCATAGCGCAGAGCGTGCGAACACGCAGTGGAGCGATGCTAGAACTTGGTCGTCTTCCACGGCAGGGAACCGGACGCCTCGGCCATGCGCTCGCGCACGAGCTCGTCGCGGACGCGCGCCAGGCCCGACTCCATGCCGACCACATACGACTGCGGGTACAAAAAGCGCTTATACGCGGGGTCGAGGCTCGCCAGCGCCTTCGAGCAGCGGTCGCGGGCGAGCGCCAGGTCCTCGCGCGGGGCCACGGCCCGGCCGTCGCGCGCACATGGCTGTAGCAGCTCGCGGTACGCATAACCCGATACATCGGTTACGAGCGCCGCGTCGTTGACCGCGACGAGCGTCGAGCCGCGCGAAGCCCCCTCGCCTGCAAGGTACGCCTCGTCGTAGATCATGTCGCACACCGGGGTCCCCGAGCCGTCCTCGTAGCGGCGCACCTGCTGGATACCGGGGATGGTGCGCTTATACGGCTGCTCGGAGAGCTTGACCACGGGCGTCCACGCCGCCTCGCCGGCGCGACGGCGCGCCGTGAGCTTGTAGACGCCGCCCAGGGCGGGCTGGTCGTAGCAGGTGGCGAGCTTGGTGCCCACGCCGAACGAGTCGATGGGCGCGCCCTGGTCGAGCAGCGACTGGATCGTGTACTCGTCCAGGTCGTTGGAAACCGATATCTTGACGTAGCCCAGGCCCTCCTCGTCGAAACGCGAGCGGACGTAGCCCGACAGCTTGGCCAGATCGCCCGAATCGATGCGGATGGCCGACAGGCGCTCGCCGCGTGCCTCCATCTCCTTGGCGACCACGATGGCGTTCTCCACGCCCTCGCGCACATCATAGGTATCGATGAGCAGCGTGCAGTTGTTGGGCATGGACCGCGCGAAGGCGCGGAACGCCTCGAGCTCGGAATCGAAGCTCATCACCCAGCTATGGGCATGCGTGCCGAACACCGGGATGCCGTAGCGACGGCCCGCCAGCACGTTGGAGGTCGAGGCGCATCCCGCCACGTAGCTCGCGCGCGCCACCGCCAGGCCGCCGTCGGGACCCTGGGCGCGGCGCAAGCCGAACTCCGCAACCGGGCGCCCCTTGGCCGCCTGCACCACGCGCGCGGTCTTGGTCGCCACCAGCGTCTGGAAGTTGATGGTGTTGAGCAGCGCGGTCTCGACGAGCTGGCACTCCAGCGCCGAGCCCGTCACGCGCACCATGGGCTCGCGCGGGAACACCAGCTCGCCCTCGGGCACCGCGTCGATATCCACATGCATGCGGAAATCCCGTAGGTACTCGAGGAACGCGGGGTTGAACAGCGCGCCGCCACCCGGGGCCGTGAGCCCGGCGAGATACGCGATGTCCTCTGCGGTAAAGCGCAGGCTCTCGACGAGCTCGGGCAGCTCGGCGGTGCCGCACATAACGGCGAACGCGCTTCCAAACGGATGATCGCGGTAGAAGGCCGTGAAACAGCCCTCCTCATCGAGCTTGCCGTTTTCCCACAGGCCCTGCGCCATCGTGAGCTCGTATAGATCGGTGAGCATGGCGACGTCCGTGGTGTACGCGGTGTCGGTGAGCGCCATCTCTTCTCCTCCCGTCGTGTGCGGGGCCGCGCGGACGAGTGCCGCCGGCTCCCGAAGCATTTCGATATAGAAAAGCCGCCGGCACCGAAGCGCCGGCGGCCGTATAACCTGCTGCTAGCCCAGATTGCCCTGCACGAGCCACCACATGCCGGCGACCAGCGCCACCAAGGCGACCACGATGATGATCTTCTGCGCGGGCGGCATGGGCGGGATGCCGTCGTCGTCCACCTCGTCTTTGGTCATGACCATCTTCTGGCCGAAGGTGAGGTTCTCCGGATTGACCGCGGGCGGTTCGTCGGCAACGCGACGCGCACGCGCGGGGCCCGGGGCCGGCTGCGGTGCCTCGGCGGCGGCGCGTTCGGCACGGAGCTGCTCGAGCTCGGCGCGCTCGCGGCGGGCGCGCTCCTCGGCCTCGCGGCGGGCCTTTTCGGCACGGAGCTCCTCGAGCTCGGCGCGCTCTTCGGCGGTGAGCGGCGTATCCTGCTGATCGGTCATATGCCGACCTCCTTATTTAGGGCAGCGACATGGTGCGTCGCCGTGCATGCGAAAAACTTGGAAGAAAGTATACCCGTTTCGAGCGGTTCCACCGCGGAGGGGACGAGCGCCGCCGCGACGATGCCGTGCGCCGGCGACGCGGCAGCGCCCATAGGCCTCGTTGCTAGCGAGCGGGAGCCGAATCACCCGGCGCGGCGCCATCCCCGCAACTGGCGGCAGAGCGCAACACGCCCGTGGTATCGAACGGGGGCGTGAAGCTCTCGTCGACCGCTCCCCCTTCTTGCCAGAACATAGTGGTGAAACCGAGCTCGTCCGCGTGATCGAGGACAAGCTCGTATTCGTCCTCGGTCACGGCGCGCGCCAGCTCGCCGCCTGCCGCCCGAACGCGCTCGTTGGGCGTGTACTGGTTCATCACCGAGATGGGCACGTCGCCGACCGTCTTCCAGATCAGGTCGAGCACGGCGCACGAATCGTCCGCATGGCCGGGAAGCACCAGATGGCGCACGATGATGCCGCGCTTCATCAGGGCCCCGTCCGCATCCCAGAGCTCGCCGCCGCGATCGGCCACCTGCTTCGCCATGGCTTCCAGTGCTCGCTGGGCGACAAGCGGGTAATCGGCCACGTGCGACAACCGTCGCGCCAGGGCGGCGTCGGCGTATTTGAAATCGGTGAGCCAGACATCCACCGTATCGGCCAAGGCGCGCACGGCCTCCACGCGCTCGTAGCCGCTGGTGTTGTAGACGATGGGCAGCGCCATGCCCCGTTGGCAGGCGCGGGCCACGGCACCGGGCACCAGGTGGGCGAAATGCGTCGCCGTTACCAGGTTGATGTTGTTGGCCCCCTGCTCTTGGAGCTCGAGCATGATCTGGACCAGACGGTCCTCGGAGACCTCAAGGCCGAAGTTCCCCGTCGAAATCTCGTGGTTCTGGCAATAGACGCACTTGAGCGGGCATCCGCTGAAGAAGATGGTGCCGGAACCAGCCTCCCCGGAGATAGGCGGCTCCTCCCACATATGCAAGGCCGCCCGGGCGATCTTGAGCTCCGCACCGGCACCGCAGATTCCGCGGGCACCCTGGGCGCGGGCGGCACCGCAGCGGCGCGGACAGAGCGCACAGCGCTCGAGGGCGGAGGGCTGGAGAAGATCGGGCGCGGGCATGCAGGGCCCCTTTCCATAGTAGAGGCGCGCGACCGGCCTCGAAGCCGAACGCGCGCCAACGTGCATCGTTCCTATTGTAGCGCCGACCGCGGCCGCGCACGCACGCGGGCACAGGACATCAAACCTAGTTCGACTCGCCGGCGCAGGCGGCATCGCGAACCTTGAAGAGCACCATGACCAGGCTGACGCCCAAGATGATGTGGCCCAGGCCGGCGATGCCGGAGATGGCGGCATCGGTGCCCGCGGAGAGCGGCACGGCCAGAACCTGCGTCACGCCGCGGACAAGCATCATCACGACGCTGAGGTTGAGTCCGATCTGATACGGCACCAGCAGGCGGCCGAGCTTCCGCGATACCTGGAAATTCTTCTCCAGCGTCATAAGCACCACGAAGAACAAAGCACCCAGCACGAGGTAGTGCGGGTGGACGAATCCCAGCGACGTGGCGCCCTCGAAACCGTTGAACTTGGTGAATTCGCGATAGAACACACCACCCGCCAACGCGAGGACGGCATAGACGATGGAGAGGTTCGCAAGTTTTTTCATGATGCCTCCAATGGTGGAACAACAGGTTAGAGGCACTATACCCAACTTATGAACAACGTTCACCGAGAATGAACAGAGTTCATATATTTTGTGCCACCGGAAAGGAAGCACATCCAAACAACCAGGAAGCACCTGTTAGATATAGGTTAGAAAGGGGGCCTTGCGACGTCGATTCGCGCGCGTATCGCTAATCATCCTGCACTGATTTTTTCAAGTCAAGACTGGTATTGCGAACGGCGCGCCCTAAGATAAAGGTATTCCGCCCCCCGCGGAGCAACTGGGTGAACCGTCGCGTTTTTCTAGGGAGCCCACACAGTCGTTTCTGCTACAGGTATCCTTCGTTGTTAAGGACGCTGGAAAGGACGATGAGGGCACCCACCTGGTAGTAGGTGGGTTCATTTCGCAACGTGGGGGACGGTTTTTTCATGCCGCGACGTCCCGATCATCGCGGCGCGCATCGCTTTCGCAACCGAATATCCGCCAAGCCGTCCGCGTGCGCGCACCGACCGCCGCCCGCGGCAGGGGCAACCGCCCGCGCATCGCCTTCACACGGAGATACATGAGGACGGCATCCGGATCGTGCGCCGGTGCGGAATGCCAAACAAAAAGGGCCGCCCGAAGGCGACCCTTGAACGATCCTGTGGTGGAGACGAAGGGAATCGAACCCTCGGCCTCTGCCATGCGACGGCAGCGCTCTCCCAGCTGAGCTACGTCCCCAGGACAGGTTTTAATTGTATTCATCGCCCGGCGCGTGTCAATGGGAAATGCCAAATTTCATACGAAGGCGTCCATCGTGCGCCCGCGCCGACGACGACCGTGCCGCGAACGCGCACCCGACCAGAGCTATTCTGCTATGACCGTGATTATAGGAAGCGCGGAGCGCACGCTGCCCAACTTCGGTATCATAGGTCCATTATTGGCTTTTCTACTGATAGTGGGATCTTCCGTGACGCTTGCCCTTCCCTACATATGCCTGGCAGCCGCCGCGCTTGTGACAACGCTGGCCCTCACGCCGCTTGCCAAGAAGATCGCCGTGCGCCTGGGCGCCGTTGACTATCCGTCCAAGCGCCGCATCAACACGAAGCCCACTCCGCGTCTAGGGGGCCTGGCCATCTTCGCCGGACTCTTCGTGGCATGCGCGCTGCAGATATTCGGCACCCTCAACTGGGGATGGCCCTCGGCGCTCATCCCGCATCCCAGCATGGAGATCAACTACCCGTTGCTCGGCCTCGCCTTCCTCGTCGTCTTCGCCACGGGTGCCGCAGACGATATCTTCCAGCTCACGCCCAAAGCGAAGCTCGCGGGCCAGGTCATCGCCGCCGTGATCGCCGCGACGAGCGGCCTGCTCATCAACGTGGTGGTCAACCCGTTCGCGTCGGGCGGCGAGGTATCGCTCGGCCTGCTCGCCTACCCCATCACCATCGTGTACCTGGTCGCTTACACCAACATCATCAACCTCATCGACGGGCTCGACGGGCTGGCATGCGGCATCAGCGCCATCGCGGCGTGCTCGATGTTCTCGTTCGCCATCCTGGGCGGCCGCGCGGATGCCGCCGCGCTATCCATCGCCCTCGTTGGCGCCTGCCTTGGCTTCTTGCGCTATAACTTCCATCCCGCCAGCATCTTCATGGGCGACTCGGGCTCGCTGCTGCTCGGTTTCGCCCTGGGGTCCATCTCCCTGCTCAACGTTACGCGCACGGCCGCCCTCACCACGCTCATCATCCCGCTGCTGGTGGCCGGCGTCCCCATCATCGATACGTTCTCGGCCATCATCCGCCGCATGCGCGCGCACGTCAGCATCGGCCAGGCAGACAAGGGCCACATCCACCATCGCCTCATCGAAGAGGGCTACGACCAGCGCCAGGCAGTCATCCTCATCTACCTCTGGTGCATCTTGCTCAACCTGGGCGCCGCAGCGATCAACCAGGTCGAGGTCCAGTGGCGCATCGTGATCTTCATCGCGCTGCTCGCGCTGTCAGCCGGCTTCGCCATGCGGCTCCATCTGTTCGAGCCCGTCCTGCGCCACCACTACAACCCCAAGACGCAACAGGACGAGATCGTCACCCCCGAAGACCCGGGCTTCGCCGACGAGGTCGAGGCGGAACGCGAGCAGCACGAGAAAATCCGCTCGAAGCTCGACATCAGGAACCGTAAGCAACCTCGCAACTAGCATACGGTCCCACCTCTCAACGAATCGAACATCCCTGCGACCAAAGGAGTCATCATGCCCAACGAGCTCAGCTACGAAGTCAGCCTGGAGCGCAGCAACCAGATCCGCGCCGACCTGCCCCTGCACCCCGAGAAATACACCATGCTCACCGGCGACCGCCCCACCGGCCGCCTGCACCTGGGCCACTACTTCGGCACCCTCAAGAGCCGCGTCGAACTGCAGGAGCTGGGCGTGCACACCAACGTCCTCATCGCCGACTACCAGGTCATCACCGACCGCGACAGCACGGACAACATCCAGGACAACGTCTACAACATGGTCATCGACTACCTTGCCTGCGGCCTGGACCCCGATAAGACCATGATCTACACGCACTCCGCGGTTCCCGCATGCAACCAGCTCATGCTGCCCTTCCTCTCCCTCGTCTCCGAGGCGCTGCTGCAGCGCAACCCCACCGTCAAGGCCGAGATGGAGGCCAGCGGCCACGAGCTCACGGGCCTGCTGCTCACCTACCCCGTCCACCAGGCGTGCGACATCCTCTTCTGCAAGGGCAACGTCGTGCCGGTCGGCCGCGACCAGCTCCCGCATATCGAGCTCACCCGCACCATCGCGCGCAAGTTCAACAACCGCTACGGCGACGTGTTCCCCGAGGTCGACGCGCTGCTGTCCGACACGCCGCTGCTGCCCGGCCTGGACGGTCGCAAGATGAGCAAGTCCTACGGTAACGCCATCAACATCTCGATGACCGCCGAGGAGACCGCCAAGCGCATCAAGAAGAGCCAGACCGATGGCGAGCGCATGATCACCTTCGATCCCGAGGCGCGTCCCGGCGTGTCCGGCCTGCTTTCCACCGCCGCGATCTGCACGGGTCGCTCCGAGGTCGAGATCGCCGAGGAGATCGGCATGGGCGGCTCCGGCCAGCTGAAGAAGTACGTCACCGAGAGCGTGAACGAGTACTTCGCCCCCATCCGTGCCCGCCGCGAGGAGCTCGTCCAGGATATGGACTACGTCAAGGACGTCCTACGCGAGGGCAACCGCCGCGCCAACGAGGTGGCCGAGGCCACGCTCGCCGAGGTGCGCGAGGCGATGGGCATGGTCTACTAGGCCCGCTGGGATACTCGCCCATGGCGTCCTTCCCCGATTACGGGTACCGGACGCCTACAGCCCCTACGGATTTAGACGGGAGCGCGCATGCCGGGCTCCCGTTTCTTCTATCAAGCGAGAGGAGCACGATGTACAAACTCGTGGTAAGCGATATGGACGAGACGTTTCTCGATGAGAACCACCGGATTCCCGCCGCGAATATACGCGCGCTGGAACGCATGCACGACCTGGGCATACGCTTCGCCCCGTCCTCGGGACGCCCGTACGCCTCGATAGCGGAAAACCTCGCCGAGCTGCCGGAGCATCTCCTGCGCGACCTGTATGTGGTCTCCTACAACGGCGGCTTCATCAACCGCTACGGCGTCGACGAGCCCCTCACCCGATGCGGCATCTCCCTCGATACCGCCAACGAGCTCTATCGCCTGGGCCTCGAGCGCAACCTGTGCGTGCATGTTTACGCCGAGTCCGGGACCGTCTACGTGTGCGATGCGCCCGCCGACGAGCATCGCTATCTCTCGAGCCTGTCCTTTGTGAGCTTCTTCGATGCCAAGGAGCACGACACGCTCGCGTTCCTCTCGCATGAGCGGCTCGTCAAGGTCATATTCATGGACGGCGATTTTCCTGCGCTCCAACGCGTTGGCAGCGAGCTGGGCGGACGCGCCGCAGCGCTCGGGCTCGCGACCACCTATTCCTCCGGACGCTATCTCGAGTTCATGCCCGCCGGCATCGACAAGGGCGAGGGGCTGCGGCGCCTGTCCGCGCTCCTTGGTATCCCGCTCGAACAGTGCGTGGGCGTTGGCGACTCGGCCAACGACCTTGAGATGATCGCGACGGCAGGGCTCGGCGTAGGCGTGGCGAACGTCACCGACGACGTCCGCCCCTACTGCGACGTCGTGCTCGACACCACGGGTATGGCAGGGGCCTTCGAAGAGCTGGTCGAACGCTATCTCGAGCCAGCGATGCACCAGCGATGAGCAGGGTGCAGGCACCACCGGCGTGTCAAGGGCCCTACGTCGTGCTGCGATTAGTAAGCCGTGGGTAACTTATGGAGACGTTATGTGCTCGAGATTCATAGTTACCTTTGGCTAACTGTTACGTATAGTAAGAGGCGAACAAAGTGGTCGCAGGCGAATTATTAAAGACCAATTTGTTTTGCGAATCGCGTCCCTCCCCTCTGCGCGGTTCCAACGTGTACCTCAGTGCAGGCCCGTCGCAGCTCATGGCGACGGGCCTGCACTGCGTTGATATGATGGGACGTACCGACATGCATTCCAGCCGCTCTGAAGGGAGCTCCATGGCACGAACCCGCACCACCGATAGCGCCCGCGACGGCTTCTTTGCCGCCGTGTACGACATGGTCAAGCAGGTCCCCCGCGGTACGGTAGCGACATACGGACAGATAGCCACCCTCAACGGCGCCCCACGACGGGCACGCTACGTGGGCTACGCGCTCCATGTCAACCCGGATCCCGGGCCCATCCCCTGCCATCGCATCGTCTTCGCCGACGGACGCCTGGCAGACGGCTTCGCCTTCGGCGGACCCGAGGCCCAGCGAGCGATGCTCGAAGCCGAGGGGGTAGCATTCCTGCCCGATGGACGCGTGGACCTTGCCGTCAGCCGTTGGACCGCCGGCATCGAATAGCACCGCACGCCACTGGACCGGCTCGTAGAAATCGCGCAGACCGCGTCGACGGGACGGGTGGAGGGTAGCGAAACGGGCGCCGATCAGCAAACCGACGCCCGTTCATGCGCAATAGCGCCGACTTTACACATCAAAGTTCAGATATCGTTTGTACACCATCGTTGCCGCAATTCCATGACCAGGGCTTTCCCAGTCTCCCAAGGAGAGCCTACTCGCGAATTTGGCAAATCGGTGGGAGAAGTCGACAGAATTGCACAAATAGACCGGCTCGAGCGCTCCCAAAGGCCCGGGCCGGTCGATCAAAACCCCTTCGTCGCGCTCGCGCGAGCTACTCGGCGAACTGGGAATTGTACAGGTCCGCGTAGAAGCCGCCTGCCGCCAGCAGCTCCTCATGCGTGCCGCTCTCGATGATGTCGCCCTCCTTCATCACCAAGATGAGGTCGGCATTCTTGATCGTTGAGAGACGGTGCGCGATCACGAAACTCGTGCGGCCGCTCATGAGCTCGTCCATAGCCTGCTGAATCTTGAGCTCGGTGCGCGTATCGACGTTGGAGGTCGCCTCGTCGAGGATGAGCATGGGCTTGTCGGCGATCATCGCGCGGGCGATGGTCATCTGCTGCTTCTGACCCTGGGAGAGGTTGACCTGGTCGTTCAGCACCGTGTCGTAACCCTGGGGCAGCGAGCGGATGAAGTGGTCGAGGCCGACGGAGCGGCATGCGCGCTGCATCTTCTCATCCGTCACGCCTTCGTCGCGGTACACGAGATTCTCGCGCACCGTGCCCTCGAACAGCCAGGTATCCTGCAACACCATGCAGAACAGCGCGTGGACGTCCTCGCGACGCATCTCGCTGGTCGGCACGCCGTCGATGCGAATCTGTCCGCCGTCGATCTCGAAGAAGCGCATGAGTAGGTTGACCATGGTGGTCTTACCGGCACCCGTGGGACCCACGATGGCGACCTTCTGCCCCGGGAACGCGTGCGCCGAGAAATCCTTGATGACCGGCTTATCGGAGCCGGGGTACGTGAAGCGAACATGGTCGAACTCGACCTCGCCGCGCACGGACCCGGCCGCCAGCGCCGGCTTCGCCGACTCGTCGGCCATCTCGGGAGCCTCCAGGAACTCGAAGACGCGCGTGCCCGCGGCGCCCGCCGACTGGAGCGCCTGCACGCCCTGGGCGATCTGCGACAGCGGCTGGGTGAAGTAGCGCACGTAGAGCATGAAGGCCACGATCACGCCGAAGCCGATCTGGCCGTCCAGCGCCAGCGCGCCGCCCACGACGCACACCGCCACGTAGCCGAAGTTGCCGATGAACATCATGATGGGCATCATGAGGCCCGAGAGGCACTGGGCGCGGAAGCCCGCGTCGACCAGCTCGCCGTTCATGCGGTCGAACTCGGCGCGGACGCGATCCTCGGCGTTGTACGCCGCGATGACCGAGTGGCCGGTGTAGGACTCCTCGATATGGCCGGACAGCGCGCCGAGGGCCGACTGCTGGCGCAAGAAGTACTTTTGGCTGCGACCCATGATGCCCATCATGAGCGCGAAACCCAGCAAGCTCGCGCCCACGGCGGCCAGGGTCATCCAGCCGTTGGTGGTGACCATCATGAACAGGCTGCCCGCGAACAGAACCACCGCGGACAGCAGCGTGCCGACGCTTTGGTTGAGCGACTGGCCGAGCATGTCCACGTCGTTGGTGATGCGCGAGAGGATATCGCCCTTGGGCACCGTGTTGAAGTAGGACATGGGCAGGCGGTTGATCTTGGCCGAGATGTCGGCGCGCATGCTCTGGCCAATGCGCTGCGTGACCGTCGTCATGATCCAGCCCTGCAGCACGGTGAGCAGGTAGCTCGCCACATAGAAGCTCACCAGGGTGAGCGCCACGTGGCACACGAAGCCCATGTCTATACCGGGCTCCACGAGCCCCTTTACCGATGCCGGAAGATCGTCGAGAGCCGCCATGGCGGCCTCGGTGTCGTTCATATCGAGATGCTCGAAGATATCGAGAAGCTTCTTCTGGTCCGCCGCCGTGATGACGACCCCATCCACCTCGACATCGGAGAGCAGCGCCGTGCGCGCCTCCGCGGGCATGGCGGGCAGGTCATCGAGCGAGGGTGCTGCCGCGCCCCCTGCATCGAGGCCGGATCCGGCCGCATCCCCGGCCGCCTCGCCCGGGCCACCGGCCTGCAGCCGCGCGCGGGCACCGGCGTTTGCCTCGATGTTCTCCGTCACCGTCTGGACGACCCGCTCGAGCGCCTCGGTATCGGGCGCGATACCGTTTTGCACCGCATCCGTGATATCGGAGAGCATATTGGGGCCAAGCAGCGTAAGGACGGTGCCGACCATGGCGCACACGAGCGCCACCGCGACCGCGGGGACGTAGCGCCTGCAGTACCGCAGCAGCTTGCCCCAGGTCGCATGGTCGACGCGCTGCGGCGCGCCATCGCGCCCGCGCGCGCCGTGAGGGGCATGTCCGTGCATCATCTACATCAACTCCTCTTCGCTCAGCTGGGACAGGGCGATCTGCTGATAGGTCTCGCAATCGCGCATCAGCTCGGCATGGGTGCCCTGCCCCACCACACGGCCGTCCTCGAGCACGACGATCAGGTCGGCATCGCGGATGGTGCCGATGCGCTGGGCCACGATGATGCGCGTTGTATCGGCGCATTCGCGGGCAAGGGCATCGCGCAGCACGCGGTCGGTCTTGTAATCGAGCGCGGAGAAGCTATCGTCGAAGATCAAGATCTCGGGTTTGCGCGCGATGGCGCGGGCGATCGACAGGCGCTGGCGCTGGCCGCCGGAGAGGTTTGCGCCGCCCTGAGCCACCTGGGCATGGTAGGCGCCCTCCATCTTCTGGACGAACTCCGCGGCCTGCGCGGTGTCGATGGCGTCGGCGACATCCGCCTCGCTCACGGGGCCGCGGCCGTTGTCGCCGTACGCCACGTTGGTGCTGACCGTGCCGCCGAACAGCGTTGCCTTCTGGGAGACGTAGCCGATCTTGTTGCGCAGCGCGCGAACGGAATAGTCGCGCACGTCAACGCCATCGACCAGCACCTGGCCCCAGGTGGCGTCGTAGAAGCGCGGGATGAGGTTGATGACCGTCGACTTACCCGAGCCGGTCGCACCGATAAAGGCGACGGTGTCGCCGCGATGCGCGCTGAACGAGACATGGCGCAGCATGCTTCCCTCGGCATCCGGATAGCGGAAGGTCACGTCGCGGAACTCGATCTCGCCGCGAAGACCCGCCTCGCCCTGCTCGCGGGCTCCATCCCCGATCGACGCCTCGGTGTCGAGGACCTCGTTGATGCGGCCGGCTGCCACCTGGGCGCGCGGCAGGATCATGAAGATCATCACGAGCATCATGAAGGCCATGACGACCTGGATGGCGTACTGCGAGAACACCATCATGTCGGAAAACAGCGCGATCTTGCCCGCCATGGCCGAGGAATCGATAAGCGCCGCACCGATCCAGTAGATGGCCAGCGACAGCCCGCTCATCGCTGCCTGGATAGTGGGCATGAGAAACACCATGGTGCGGTAGCCCACCAGCTGGTTGTTGGTGAGCGTATCGTTGACCTGGCCGAATCGGCGCTCCTGGTAGCCCTCGGCGTTGTACGCGCGGATAACGGACAGGCCGGACAGGTTCTCGCGCGAGACGCGATTGAGGTCGTCGGTGAGGCGCTGCATGCGACGGAAGCGCGGCGTCGCGATCACGAGGCACACGGCGACCACGAGGAGCAGCACCACGATGGAGACGCCGGTGGCGACGGTCCACTCCCATCGCTTGCCGGCGATCTTGGTGATCGCCCACGCCGCGGTGATGGGGGCCTTGATGAGCATCTGCAAACCCATAACGATAAGCATCTGGACCTGCATGACATCGTTCGTGGAACGCGTGATGAGGCTCGGCGTGGAAAAGCGCCCGATCTCCTCCATGGAAAACGATTGCACCTTTGCAAAGAGCTTCGAGCGAACGGTGCCCGCGAACCCGGTGGCGATGCGAGCGGAGCACACCGCCGTTGCCACCGCCGCAAGCAAGCTGCCGAGCGAGCAGCCGAGCATCTTGCCGCCCGCGGCGAGAATCTGCGGCATGGTCGACCCCTCGACCTGCACGAGCCGCGTGATCTCGGCCATATACTCCGGGGACTTGAGGTCCAGCCAAACCTGCACGACGATGAACGCCAATGCCAAGCCGGCCAGCCCCCATTCCCGTTTCGTCAGATTTCGAAATAGCTTAAACAACGACATCTCTCCTTATCTAACCCCATAAGGTATTTATAAGCACGATTTGCCATCGGAATCACTCGTAGTTCAGGGGAAATTGGCGGAACACCGCGGGTGCGGCGGCGATCAAGCCCACCGGACCGCTTCGAGCACCCCGAGCGACCGGCCCCCGCCTCCGATTCGGCGCGCTGGGGCATCAGCCGTGGATCCCCCCATCGGCGCCCCATAGCGGCGCGTCCTAGATCTGCATGGTGGGAGGACGCAGACGGGTGCGGATCTCCGATGCGGTTATGAAGAACTCGCGCAAGCGCTCCTCGCCGAGCTCGTCGATCAACATAGCGACCTGGGCCCGCACCTCGCTTCTGAACGTCTCCACGCGCGCAGCGCCCTCTTCGGTAAGGACGACCTCCGTCACCCGCGCATCCACCGCGCTGCGGCGGCGCGCGATCAAGCCCTTGGACTCCAGGCGCTTGAGCAGGGCCGCTACACGCGGCGTAGACACGCCGAGTTTCTCCGCGATGGCGCCGGCGGTGACGACCGTACCCGACTTGCGCGCTTCGGCCAGCATGCGCATCGTGCCGCCGATTCCCGCGTTCGCCTCATCCATGCAGCGAAACGCCTCCGAGGAGTGAACGCGTTCCGCCAGGCGGATCATCTCCGTTACCTGCTCTTCTGTTGCCACAGCAAGCCTCCAGTCCGGTCCATTGCGCCATCGGTAGGTAACCCCGTTAATGACCTTTAGATTATTACCTCATGCCATTACATAATTCAGATTGATGAGGAAAACACGCTACGCTACATAGATTGCATAGAACTGTATCTAAAGTGCATACAGATAAATTACAGATGTCGCTTATTGCTAATCTTGATGCCTCTTTCGTAGACCGCTGGCATTATTTGCACATTTTGAGTCACCTCACCGCATGAGACAACAGCCCCGCCAAAACACGTCGCATCCAATCGCGCTACCAGCAACCGGAAACGCTTGCACCTGTCCATGAATCCATCGCTGAGAACATGCCGAATATCCTCGCACGGCACCCTTGCCGTTATACATCGGCCATTCATGCGCGCAAAAAGACTCAAAATCGACAATTCCTGCCAACGGTCTCGCCCCAGCACTCACAGGTCAGGTTCATGCAGCCCTTAGCCGATCGCCTCGAGCGAATCCTCGGCGCGATCGATGGCCGATCGGGACCGTGCGCCCTCTTTGAACCACGTGCGCAGGTCTTCCAGGGTGCTCCCGGCAGCGTAGACCTTGAACTTACGGCCGTCCGCTGCCGTGATCGAGCAGCGGTCCCCGCTCTCGCTCCCCTCATACGCCGCGACCTTCTTGAGGTAGTCGCGTCGGAACGCCACGATGCGGGCGTTGACGATCTCGATAAACCAGTCGTCGTCGACGAACGAGGTGCCCGTGGCGCCACGGGCAGCCATCTCCTCGGCGAAGGAAAAGCCAAGCTCGCGCTCCTGCCTGCCGATCTCGAGGATGCCGCGGGCAGGCATGCTGAGCATGAACAGCGGCAGCGCGACCCCTATGAACAGGAACAGGAACGGGACGAGCGCGAGCAGGCGCACGCCCTCGTCGGTGAAGAACGCCATGAACGCGATCACGAGCGAGAAGACGAACGCCATGCCGTTGAACACGAGCGCGAGCGGCTTGATGGCCGCCCAGCAAAGCCCCACCTTGGTCATAGGGCGCTCGACAGCATCGAAGATCTCGATGCCCTCCTCCTCGAGGCGCGCGATCAAGTTGAGCGAGCACACGCCCTCGAGGCTGATCGAGCAGAACTTCCGCTCGCCCTCGAACAGGTCGATTCTCATCATCTGCGCATGCAGCGTCGCTCGGGTGATATTGGAGAAAGTCGTCTCCCTGCGCGCGCCGAAGACGTTGCGCGACACGACCCGGTCGCCGTCGACGTCGAGGCGCGGGATGCTCAGCAGGGCCCATATGGACATGCCGGCGAGCGCCATGGCATGGCCGAACCACACGAGCTCGTGGTCCCACTCCCCCAGCGAGACGCCCTGCCAAACGTAGACGCCGAGCATGATAAGCTCGAACGCGACCGCGCAGCAGGCGATGACCACGCGGACGGCGGCGGGCATGCGCACGGTGAAGCGGTCGAGACTGTCCGTCGCCTCGCTGCGCTCGCGCGCGCCGCGGCGGGCGACCCATGCGATGAGGGGGCCGACGATGAACACGGTCATAGCGACGCGCAGAAGGGATTCAAACAGGTCACTCAAGGAAACCACCACCTCGGGCTCTGGAGATAAACTGCAGGAAACACTACCAGACCGATAGGGTTCGCGCATCGCAAGGCGCCGAGCGTCGGCAAGCGGCGGAACAGCAGGCGCTCACCGACCGGACGGGAAGCGGCTCCAGGCCCTCCGCGCCGAGCAGAAGGGCGGCCGACGGCGCCCTCGTGGGCACACCGTCGACCGCCCCTCACGTCGCAGCGACCCTACGCGCCGCCCGAAACGAAACGCGCTCCTCCGAAGCGCTACCCGATCTTCCTGATGCTCGGGATCGCCCAGGTGATTCCCGCGAGAATCATCATCGCCGCACCGATGAGCACGAAGCACACGCTCGCGCCGATGGCGTCCGCAAACAGGGTCGATGCGATAAGGCCCACGGGCATGGCCCAGCTGCAGACCGCCCCGTACAGGCCGAAGACGCGGCCCATGCACTCGGGATCGACGCGTTCCTGCATGAGCGCCATCTGCGGCGCACTGTAGAGCGGACTCGACACGCCCATCGCGAACGTGAGGCCCAAGAAAACGACGAGCGCCGAAGGGGGCACGAGGCCGCCCGCGAGCGTAACCGCGCCGAAAAGGGCGATGGCCAGCGTGAACGAGAGTGCGCGGTTCTTGAGGCCGCCCGTCGCCCCGATCCAGCCGCTCGCCGCGATCATGCCGACCGAGAACGCGATCTCCGCGATGGCCGACTGCGTTGCAGTGCCCCCGAAATGGTCGAACACCATGAGCGGGAACAGCGCGGATATGGGCGAGAACAGCACCGAGAACGCGAAGCCGATCCAGAGCATGGCGAACAGGCCGCGATGGCGCTTGAGCTCGTGATAGCCGCCTGCCGTCTCCGATAGGAAGGCCCGCACCGCATGGCGCGACGCCTCGGCGTTCTCCTCGGGCGTGCGACGCTCGGGCGCCGGCGTCTTGATGCCAGAGACCGCAACCGCGATGCTCGCGAGCACCGCGCCGGCGACGTCGAGAGCGATCATGAAGGTCAGGCCGAACGCCGGGTAGATCACCGCGGCGATGGCGTTGCCGATGATGTAGCTGCCCGACTGCATGAACTGCAGCATGCCCGCCAGCTTGCCGAGCGCCTCGGGCGGGGCGACGAGCGGCGTGAGCGCGTTGAAGGCGGGCGTATGGAGCGTACTGCCCAGCGCACGGACGAACAGCACCGCCGCCACGGCGGCGACGGAAAGGTCGCCTTGAAGCGAGCCGAAGACGAGCGTGAGGCTCACGGCCGCGATGAAGAGGTCGGCGCCGATCATGAGACGCCTGATGGACGTGCGGTCCACGATGGTGCCCGCGAAGGCGCCGAGGAGCGCCATGGGCAAGAAGGCCGCGAGGCTCACGAACGACAGGGCGCTCGCGGAGCCGGTGGTGAGGGTGACGTGCCAGATGAGGCCCATCTGCAAGATGGAGCTCGTGAGCACGGAGAAGAACTCGCCGATCCAGACGATGGCGAGCGAGCGCCTCCAAGAAGCGCGAGGATTCGATTGTGTCATGGAATAATCCTTTGATGCGATCGGTGATATGCAGCGAAGTACCGGTCGCTCACGCGACCGTGGCTAGAGCCAAATCCTCATGGAAGCAAGCATGGTGCAGCCCCCCTTTCCCATAGTCGATTATGCAGCGGGTCGTGAGTGCAGGATATTATACGCAACATGCCCCGCCGCGCAACGCGATGCTCCCTACGCTCCGTAGATATCGTTTCCCCAGGTACATCACAACTATAAAGCCTTTTGACAACCCGGCTCGACCCCTCAGCGGCAGGTCATAAAGACCTTTGATGGTACGATTTGCCCGTCAATGCCATGGTGACTCTCGACAGGGGTCACCCCGAACCCCAAGGGAGCACGCGCATGGAGCTGGGCTCGCACATCAAGGAGCACCGCACGGAGCTCGGGCTCTCCCAGGACGATTTGGCGGAGCGCATCTACGTGTCGCGCCAGACCATCAGCAACTGGGAGTGCGGCCGCACGTATCCGGACGTCCAGAGCCTGCTGCTGCTTTCCAACGTGTTCGGGGTGACCGTGGACTCCCTCATCAAAGGAGATGTGGAAACCATGGCACAGGTAATGAACGAGGCGGTCAAGAAGTACAACAACCTCTCGACGGTAGCGGTGGTGAGTGCGGTCGCGTTTCTCCTGCTCGGGATCTGGGGCGCGCTTCAGTACGAATGGGGATGGGGCGGGCACGCGATCCCCACGGTGGTGTTCGCGCTCGCGGCGCTGTTCGTCATGCTGATCGCGTTCGCCAATCTCGAGCACCTGAAGAAGCAGCACGACCTGGTCACCTACCGCGAGGTGCTGGCGTTCAGCCGCGGGGAGCACGTGGACCGCAGCACGCTCGCCGGACAGCACGCGCGCGAGATGCAACCATGGAAGAAGGGCGTGCTCAACAGCCTGAAGATCATCCTCGGCGCCGCCGTGGGCGCAGCGATCGGCATCGGAATCGGCATGCTCATCAAGATCCTCGCCTAGCAGCAGACTTGGCGCATTTCGCAACCGGCGATCGCCCCGTCCAACTAGATATTGGACCCACGTCCCTCCTATATGTCAAAGCGGATCAGCCATGAGAGCGCAACCGAAAGTACGCCGCCCACCCTCACCGCGTTGAGCATAGTTTTCTTATTTCCCCAGGTGACCCATGTGGGCAAAACGGGATGGACGGCAAAGACGATACCGCCGAGAGCAGAGGCGATATTGAAGAGGATGGGACTATCAAACGCGGCGGCGGCATACTGTCCGGCAACCGCGACGGCGAAGCAGGCGATCATCTGCGCACCGAAGGTGATTTTTCTCATCTCAGCACCCCTTCAACGCACCACATATATTAACCCTATGCTAACGCACCACGGATGATTAAGCGCCGCGATCAGACGGCGGCCGACGTTTGCGCCCGCCCAGTTTAGTTTCTGTCCCTAAAATGAGTCCTTGCGGCATCGCCCACGCCGCGATCGGCCGTGCCGCCATGCGCATACGCGCTCACATTACGCACGGCTGCGGCTCTCACCCCCGAAGTGAGTGACTTTTCCCGGGCACCCGATGAACAGCGTATGCGCAAGCTAAATAGTAGCGACATATTCCCAGATGAGCACTTTCTCACAGTGCAGTGTACCGACGCCTCTCTGAAAAAGTCACTCACTTCGGGGGTGAGAGCTCCACTCTGACGGACACGCAGCGCGAAACGCCCGGCTCAAAAGCACTCGGCCCCAAGCGCACCCGTTTTCCGCACCGCTTCGACCGTCTCGTATCGTCAGACGCTCCAGATCGGTGAACATGCAGATCAGGCGCGTGCAAAACAGATTTTGCAGCGAGGAATGACCCCATCCGCGTAAGATGTACGGCAGATTTGATGGCGCGGCCGCGGCGACCGCGGGACGCTCCTTCACAACCGGGAGGTGACGATGGACATCAGCAACCAGATCAAGACGCGTCGCGAGGCGATGGGCCTCTCGCAAGAGCAGCTCGCCGAAAAGCTCTACGTATCGCGCCAGACCATCTCGAACTGGGAGCGGGACAAGACGTATCCGGACGTCCAGAGCCTGCTCATGCTGAGCATCCTGTTCGACACCTCCATAGACACGCTCGTGAAGGGAGACGTGACCGTTATGGAAGAGGCTGTCGAGAGGGACCGCAAGCTCGCGGGAAAGCGCATGGTACGGCTCGCCCTGCTCATGGTCGCACTACTTGTCTTGGCATTTGCCCTGCTGTTGTCGCCCGCCTTTACTTGGCTGGAAAGGGCTTGGGGCACGGGCCTTGCAGCGGGGATGGTGTTTGCCCCGGCGGTTGGCGCGCTTCTCGTCGCGACGGTCCTGGAGCGCATCAAGCGCGAGAACGACCTGGTGACCTACCGCGAGATCCTCGCGTTCATGAACGGCGAAGCAGAGATCGAGCGCGATCCGCGGGCACTCCCCCGCCGCGCATGGCCGACGAAGCACCGACTGGCGTATGACCTACTGACCTTCCTCGCCGCGGCGCTCATCGGCGGTGCACTCGGCTTTACCGCGTGGGGGCTGCTGAATTAGACGGACGCGCCCCGCGGCGGCCGAATGCTCGGTGCCGCGGGGCGCGAGAAGGACACGATTCGTCCGATGAACCAATGGCACGATGGAGGAGCCGTCGCCTAGCAATCGCTCCCAGGCTGGACGTCGTCATCGTCGATGACGACCAGAGCGATTCCGCTAGCCAGGCTGCCAACGAGCCAGGGAAGCCAGAACAGACCGGAGACACCCTCGGACGCGCCTATGGCGGACGTGCCGAAAAGCCATACCAGCGCCACCATCGTGGCGACGAGCATGATCACCATGCAGGCCTTCTCCTTGCGATCGGCGGCGCCGCGATGCCTGGGGTTGCTAACGCGCAGGTACGCCTCGCGGCTCTGTTGGTCGAGCTGCGCCAACTCGTCATCGCTCAGCTCAACGGTCTCGAGCCACTCCTTGTTGTAGTCCGCAAGGTCCGTGCGCCCCCAGAGCATGCCCCAGTAGACGATCGTCCCGACGCCGAGCGCGACCAGCACCATCATCAGCGAATCGCCGTATACCTGCACGTTGAACTCGACCTCGAACAAACCGGCCAACGCGACCCCGAGCAGAATCATCGCGATGCCGGCCACGATCGCGATCGACGCGCGGCGGCGGGCCGTCGCCTTCTCCTCCACCGTATAGAAATCGGCGACGTAGGGGTGCGCCTTGGCAAATGCGGCGTGGTCGATCCCCGCGGGAATGGTAAATGCGAGGCCGGTGGCAACGAACGCGAACGTCGCGAGGAGGACGATACCGTCCGAATGCATGACCTCGTCGGTGAAGATGGCGGCCGCCGCACCGAGAATAAAAAGCACGACGCCGATCGCGATTTTGCGAGCAAAGGTGACCATATGCTCGTCGTAACCACATACATCCGAAGCTGGACCGGCGGGAATAGCGCAGGCACCAGCGGAGAAACGTGCGCGCGCAGGCCCCGCGGGCGCGCCGAGGGAAGCGTCGTGCGCCGCGACGACCAACGAGGCTGCAGGCATATCGCCGTCGACAATCGGTGTGGGCGCGCACGCCACGGAGCGGCCGTCCAGGTCCTCCCGGCCAGAAACCCCGCGACTGGACACGTCCCCGGTCACCAGATCGTCCAGCGAGCACTCGAAGACCTGGCACATCTTGATGAGCTTGTCCATCTCCGGGTAGGACTTCTCGGCCTCCCATTTGGTGACGGATTGGCGGGACACCCCGAGCAACATAGCGAGTTGCTCCTGGGTCATGCGGCGCTCTGCGCGCAGATATTGCAGGTTGGTGCGGAAGCTCATGATGGGTCCTCTCGTTGGCTGGCGCGAGGACTCGTGAGACGCAGCGCCAAGGCAATGCTGCGACTCGGGTTCGGCATCCCAGCATTTGGTGTTATTCCTGCCGGCGACTTACACACTACGGTTGCCGCACGGCGAGAACCACCAACTTAGCGCTTCATTTTACGCAACTTGCAGGCACCCTGCGGTTGCAAACCGCAGGTAGATTGACCAGACGTCAAATGAGAAGGATTGCACCCCAATTCCCCAGGGAGACAAGGTACAGCAGAAGCGCAATGCGGAATCGCACCGCCCGATGCCGTCAGGACAGGCCACCACTTACCAACTAGAACATATGTTCGTATTATATGGTATACTGGACATAGCGACATGGGCGGTGCCCTCCGAGTCCTTGCAGGGGGTTAGGAGGGTTCCCATGGCGAAGTTCACCGCAATGCTGCTCGCAGCTGCCGTGCTCGTTCTATCGATCACGCTATTTGTTCTTGCCGTTCTCTAACGGCCGAGGGGTGAGACTCGCCACATAAGGGAACAGCCGCCCTGGCAGGAGCGGCTGTTCGTGCGGGTTTCACCCCACCAGCTAAATCCAGGAGGGCGTACGCCTCCCTAGTCGTTACCAGTATACCCGCTTTCCGGCGCCCCTGCACGCCACCCGCGGGTTTCTGGGCGGCGCCGGGCTACGCGAGCTCGGCGCCGTTTTCTAATGATCGGGCCCCAGCGTTGCGACAAAACAGCTCGGCGCAGCCCCGCCCTGCAAAGAAAGTACGCCTCAAACCGCTCGCTACAGCTTGCGGAATTCAAAACAAAGCGGGTCTCGCCGCGTTGCAATTCACATCGATGTCACCTACCGTTGAGGAATCTTGATCCGAGCACTCAACCCGGCAATCCCAAGGGGGCGCAATGAACAGGAAAACGGCTCTCGTCGCGATAGCGGGCGCTTTTGCCGCTCTTGGCATCCTGGTGGCGCTCGTCGGCCCCTCCGGTGGAAACGTGAAATCTGTCGAGCGCATCGCGCAATCCACGGACCGCTATACCGAAGCCGATATCCTCGCCGCATTCAATGCCATCGAGACGGAGTTCGCGTCGGAATTCGAGGGATGCACGCTCGATGAGGTCCGCTATGACGGCGAAGTCGAAACCCGGCATCTGGACGAAATGCTCGAGCATGGGCAAAAAGGCGAAGGGGACCTCATCGTCGTGCTATCCGAATTCACGACAGACTGGCGGGCAGCTGACGAGGGCTTCTCGCCGAACGAAAGATACGAAGGCTGGCAATGGATTCTCACCAGGCCCTCGCAAGGCGCCCCATGGAAGGTTGTCGACTGGGGCTATTGATGATGTCCCCAATGACCTCCGAAATAAACCAGGCCCATCATAGCGACCCCGATTAAGCGCAAGGCAAGCGCGTGCGTCGGAACGGCGACATCACGCAAATAAACCAGGCCGGATAAGTGTCGCAAACCACACGAGCATGCATGCGATATCTACCGCACACGCTGCGCTCAATACAAGGCGAGCGTATGGGTCGCGCACGCCATCGCGCGCGATCTCGTGGGCCAATCGCTCACGAAGCACGACCTTTTCCGCAGCGGCGCACTTGCCCGCAGCCAACTCGGCAAGCACCCCGGCGGCTGATGCAGCGGATACGGCCCTCTCGCCCGCCCGTGTCATCACCGTAAAGCCCATCACCATGCTCAAAAGCGTCATCGAGTAAAATGCGACGGAACCCACCAGATAGCGCGCGGTAAAAGAGACCGCGACAAGACAGACTCCCGCACCTACGGCAACGCAGGCAAGCGCGAGCGTCCTACCTATGGCCACCCGCGCTTCGCGATCGACAATCTCTTCCATTTCTGCAACATCCCCTTTCACGAGCTCATCAATGCTCGTTCCGAATATCTCGGAAAGAACCAGCAGGGATTGCGCGTCGGGGAGCGTCCTGCCCGTTTCCCAATGCGAAAGCGTCGGGCGCGATACATATGCTCGGTGAGAAAGTTCCTCTTGAGAAATCCCAAGCCGCTGCCGCTCACGACGAATCCGGTTTCCGACCTCCATTGCCCCTCCTTCGCTTCATGCATCCCCGGAGATGTTTCAGATGGTTATAGCACATGGACCGGAAAGCGTCCGTAAAAATACTTATCAAGCGGCTCACCTGCGCTTTTAAATTAGATGAACGGTATGATCTAAGCATCTGAGACCGGTTTGCGAGCCGCTGCCAACAGGAGGTCGACGAGCATTCGGGCATCAAGCAAGCAGAAGCCCGCCTGCTTCTTCCGCAAGCATCTCTTTCGATGCGGTCAGCGAACATATCAAATATCCGTCAGCCCCGCTCGACGATCGCGCCGTAGCCCGTGTGCGGCAGGTACTCCACCGCGAGCCCCTCGCCGTCGTCGACGTATCCGGAGAACACCGTGAGGTCGACGACCTCGCCGGTCTCGCCGTCGCGCACCGAGATGCCTCGGCGCTCGCTCGGAACGTCCGCCCCGCCGTGCGCGCGGCCGACCGCGACGCCCTCGACCCTGAGGTAATCCCCGCCCATGATCCGGGGCACGTCGAGGAGGGCGCAGACGAGGAAGGCCGCCGTGGCGACCGCCACGACCATCGGGACGATGTTCAAAACCCTCAGGAACAGGACGTCGTTCCTGCCGCTGAAACTCTTCCTCACCTCGTCCGGGCTCCGGAAGACGGCGTCGATGAAGTCCCTTTTGCGCACGAGGTGCGAGACGCAGAAGACAAACGCGACGAGGAAGACCAGCGATCGCATCGCGAGCCTGAAGACGGCGTATTCCATCACGCGCTCACCTCCAGCCCTGACAGGACATCGGCGCGCAGGCGCTCCATGCGGGGCGTGAGCGGCTCGAGGAAGGCATCGGACGCCAGGCGCGCCGCCTCCTCGGGCGATCCATGTAGCAGCTCGTACTCGGCAAGGTAGAGCTGCCAGTTCGCGCGCTGCTGGTGGTAATCGGCCAGAGCCATGCGTTCACGCATACGCGCAGCGTCGGCGGCGTCCCGCTCGGCGGGAGGGCGGACCAGGACGGTGAAATCGGCGATCTGGGAATCGATGACGGCGCGGTTGCGCGAACCCTCCTTGAAGCTCGTACGGAACGCCGAGAGCCTGGACAGCGTGTCGCGCGCGCCGTCGAGGTCGCCGGTGTCGACGCGGCTCAGAAACTCGACCTGCATGACGCGAAACCACCTCGGATTGTCCGGCCGCTTGAAGGAGACGGATCCGAGCCGGCTCAGCGCGCCGGCGCTGTCGAGCTCGAGGTAATCGCAGTACGCGAGCTCGATGGCAATGGCGTTCGCGGAGCGGCCGAAGCGGTCGCGCGCAGAGAGGACGTCGAGCACGGCGCGGTAGCGCGCAGGGTCGCAATCCTGCGACACCACCTCGCTCAGCTTGACGAACAGCGACGCCATGCGCGCCCGCGCGATGAGCACGATGGCGAACAGGAGGACGAAGCCGAAGAAATATAAGGCGACGTGCCCCCTCTCGATAAACCAGACCATCGCGACGGCATTCGCGATGACCAGCGCGATGGATTGCGCCTTAATCGAGCGCAGCCGCCCGAGATAGGCGTCCACGGTCTCCTGGGCGCTCATGCCGCCATACGCCGAGCGGCCCTCCCCTTGCGCGGGGGCGCCTTGCGGCTGGTCGGGCTCGGGCGCAAAAACGGGCGGTACGGGTTTCTCGTTCATCGTCACCATCTCCAAAATACGTTGAGGGGATTGTATCCCATCCGGAAGGCACCGTCCGAAACAGCGCGAGACAACTCGACGGGCGCCGAACGAAGGATCTAGCGAATCCTCAGGCGCTCGAGGCCCGGGTATCCGCGGCGGAGCGCGGCGTTGTACTGGCTCTTCAGGCGGCCGGCCTGCAGATACCAGGCGACATAGAGGGCGATCCCCTCGACCGCGAGCATACCTGCCAGCACGAAGGGCGACGAGCCCGTCATGATCAGCATCCCATCGAAGGCGGCGAAGACCGCCAGCACCCCGGACATGGCCCTGGTGCGCTCCTCGACCTGCCTTTGGAGACGGCAACGGACGCCCTCGAGCTCCATCTCCGAATAGCGCGCCGCGATAATGCCGCGGCGAACATCCTCATCCATGTGCGCGATGCAAAATCCGATCACGGCAAGCTCCCCTCGATCGCTAATCAATGAACCAGAACCACGTGAAGAACGCTAGATACGGGACGCACAGAAGGTACAGGGCGCCGATCAAGACGACCATGCCCGTCCGAGCGCTCGAGCCCGCGCGGGCCCGGCGCGCCTCGCGCACCGTCAGCACGATGGCTATGACGAATCCGAGCAGCGCCACGGCGGCCATCCCCATCAGCACCAGCGCGATGCCCGCGCCCAATGCCACGACGGGCGCCATGAGCAGGGCGCACCCGCAGCCGCCGGGACTGTACAGGCGCCCGGCTCCCCTATGGCGCGGGCAGCCGCCGGACACGGCGGCAAGAGGGCCCTCGGGCTCATTACCAGGCATCATCGCCCCCCTACCCTATCGGGTCGCCCGCGGTGGCGGGTCCGTCGACGTCTTGCGCGCCCACAAGGGTACGGGTCCTGGGATACCAGCGCACCTCCGCCATCGGCTCGTCGAGCACGAGGGCGACCTCGGGCCATTCGTCGGCGTTGACGCTGAGGCGCGCGTCCACGTGCCCGGTCCTGACAGACTCGCCGTCCTTGTAGAGCGAGACCTCGAACGTGGTGGGCGACAACGCCGCCCCGCGGCCGCGCGGACGGTTGATCTCGGCCTCGTAGAAAGCGAAGCGCTCCTGCTTCCAGCCGCCCTCGAGGTCATCGAGCATCTCGCTGCAGGAGAACGCGCCGCCAACCAACGCGAAGCCCGCCATCGCGACGCAGAACAATATGAGCGCGGCGGACCCGGTGTGCTTGTAGGAGATGGGATCCTTCTTGCGGTGGCGGCGGTAGACGAAGGGGATCGCGCCGAAGGCGACCATGAGCGCGAGCCCGAACATCCCGGTGCTGTCCGCAGAGGAGAGGGCGCCCATGGCGAGGAAGAACGGGACCACGTAGCAGAGGAACCCGAGCGCGATGCCCTTGAGCTCGCGGGCGAGGTCAGCCGGATCGACGTGGCGGCGATGCATGCGCTGCAGGTAGAGAAGGGGCGTGAAGCACAGCAACGAGACGCCGAAGAGCATGAACCCGACGCCGACCGCGGCGCGGTTGTACAGCGCGAAGGCCCCGACGCTGGTGGCGAAGCGGCCGTAGACCAGCACGCCGAACGCGGTGAAGAGGAACACGCAGCCGATGATGGCGGCAGCGCCCTGCTTGCGATCCCGTGCGGTGGTTAAACGTGCCATGGCGCCTCGCTCGTGTCCGGACGGCCCGGATCCGTCCCCGGGCCGATGATTCAGACGAATCTAGCACGTGGCGAAACAACCCATAACGGCGGTTCGGTAAAAGAAAGAAAGGGTCGGCATGCGCGAGATTCACCGGCTCGGCGCAGCACCAATCCGCGGCGCCGGGGTAACGCGAGCCAACTTCAATCCGCAGGATACATCCTCACCGGGTTCGCAGGGGTACCAAGAGCGGTGAAGCACGGATCGGAGCCATCCCATTCGAGCGCGTAGGTCCCGTTGCCCATGGGGCTGTAGCCGTCGTCGGCGCTGTAGCTCGCGATCTTGCAGCCCAAGCCGCATCCACGAGGCCGCGCGCTTCGTCCCGCTCGAGGACCTCTGCCTCTCCCCGCAGTGCGGCTTTGCCAGCTGCGAGATCGGCAACAAGCTCACCGAAGACGAACAGTGGGCCAAGATCGCGCTCGTGCGCAGCATCGCCGAGGAGGTCTGGGGCGCATAACTAAAAGACTCGTGGAGAACGTGGCACGCCTACTCCGCGGCGGCGCGGACGAATTCACGGAACAGCGGATGCGGGCGCGTGGGGCGGCTCTTGAACTCGGGATGCGCCTGCGTGGCGACGAACCACGGGTGCAGGTCGCGGCGCAGCTCGACCATCTCGACCAGTTCGCCATCCGGACTCATGCCGGACACGACCAATCCGGCCGCCTCCAGCTCCTCGCGGTACGCGCTGTTGAACTCGTAACGATGACGATGGCGCTCCTGAACGAGCGCCTCGCCG
Organism: Collinsella sp. BA40; assembly: GCF_008014645.1. GTDB lineage: Bacteria > Actinomycetota > Coriobacteriia > Coriobacteriales > Coriobacteriaceae > Collinsella. Next base: position 79,602 of record NZ_VOWY01000007.1, on the reverse strand, counting down.
TATGCCTCCGCAGCGAGCGTGCCTGCGACGAGCGCGCACGGATACGCGCCAAGGCGCATGGTGCCGCCCTTCTCGGTCACGCCCTCCTGCTCATCGAGCAGATCGATCACGGCGTGCGCGCACTGCGGATCGAACTCGGACGAGCTCGCGTCCGCATAGCCCAGCACGTCGCGCGCAAACTCGCACACGGCGACCTGCATCCCCAGGCAGATACCCAGATACGGCACCTGGTGCTCGCGCGCGTAGCGGGCAGCGGCGACCTTGCCGTCGAAGGCGCGCCTGCCGAAGCCGCCCGGGACGAGGATGCCCGATGCGTCGCCCAGCACCTGCTCGACGTTGTCATCGGAGAGCGCCTCGCCATCGACGAGCTCGAGCTCCACGTGCTTGCCCAGGTGCGTGCCCGCGTGGTGCAGCGCCTCGATGACGGAGAGGTACGCGTCGGGCAGCTGGGTGTACTTGCCCACGAGCGCGATCTTCACGGGGTCGCCCTCGTTTTCCGCATGGTCCTTCGCAGCGAGGAACCCCTCCCAATCCGCCATGTCGCGCTCGTGCGGATCGAGCCCCAGGCGCTCGCAGACGCGCAGGTCGAAATCCTGCTCGGCCATCATGCGCGGCACATCGTAGATGGACGGGGCGTCCTCGCAGGTGAACACGCAATCCACGTCCACGTCGGTGAACGAGGCGATCTTGGCGCGCACGTCGTCGTCGATGTGATGGTCGCTGCGCAGCACGATGATGTCGGGCTGGATGCCGAAGCTCCGCAGCTCCTTGACGGAGTGCTGCGTCGGCTTGGTCTTTACCTCGTGGGCCGCCGCGATATAGGGCACGAGCGAGACGTGGATGTAGCAGACGTTCTCGGCGCCGGCATCCTTCTTGTACTGGCGGATGGCCTCGACAAACGGCTGGCCCTCGATGTCGCCGATCGTGCCGCCGAGCTCGGTGATAACCACGTCGGCGCCCGTCTGCTCCTCGACGCCGCGAAACTTGGCCTTGATGGCGTTCGTCACGTGCGGGATGACCTGCACCGTGCCGCCGAGGAAATCGCCGCGGCGCTCGCGCGCGATGAGGTCCTGGTAGATGGCGCCCGTGGTGAAGTTGGAGTCGCGCGTGAGGTTCTCGTCGATGAAACGCTCGTAGTGACCGAGATCGAGGTCGCTCTCGTAGCCGTCCTCGGTGACGAACACCTCGCCGTGCTGGAACGGGCTCATGGTGCCCGGGTCCACGTTGAGATACGGGTCAGCCTTCTGCATGGTCACCCGGTAGCCGCGCGACTTGAGCAGACGCCCCAGCGATGCCGCGGTGATGCCCTTGCCCAGCGAGCTGACCACGCCGCCGGTCACGAATATATGCTTTGTCATGGTGTTTACCTGCACTTCCCGTCGAAATCTGCACCGGAGTCCGGCGCTTCCACGGGATTTCAGTGTACTACCCGCCTACCATGACGATGGGGAGCATGGCGAATTCACGCACTGGAAACGATTGCCCCTCTCAACCTCAAATGAGGGACAGTCCCTAATTTGAGGTTGAAGTCCCATGCATTCGAAGCGAAGGCCGCGGTGAAGGCCGGTGCTCCGCGTGGTGCTAGCGTCCGAGTCCGAGCTCCCGCAGCGCCGAGGCGCAACGCCGCGACGCCTCCGCAGACTCCTGCGCGGTCGCATGGTCGCGATCCACCTCGACCATGAGCTCGCGGACCGCTTCGCAATCCTCGGCCACCGCAGGATCACCCGTCCCGTTCACCCACTCCCACCAGCGGGCACGGCCGTAGAACTCCACGCCCTCGAACCAGGCGCGAATCTCTTCCAGGCTCACCGGCGCCAGGTCGTTCGCATCCACGCCCACGTCATAGCGCATGAGGCCCTGCTTGCGGTTGAGCTCGTTATACACGCTACCCGCGCTGTGGATATGCCCATGTAGATGCCAGGACCCGCGCGACATGGACTGCCACTCCATGAGCGGATAGTGCGACAGCACAATCTTCTGCCCGTGGATGTTGATACGCACGATGGGCGGCTCGACGATGAACGTCCCCGCCACGTCCTTGTGCGTCCAGTCCTTGTCGTGATTGCCCGGCACGATGTGCACCTTGCGGCAATTGATCTTCGAGCGCAGCGCCGCCGCCTCGACCGCGGTCATCTGATACGAGAAATCACCGAGGATGTACAGGTCGTCGGTGGGCGCCACACGCTCGTTGATCGCGTTGATGAGCGCGCGATTCATATGCGCGATATCGCCAAATGGGCGATCGGTGAAATTCAGCACGTTGGCATGGCCGAAGTGCGTGTCCGATGTAAACCAAATCATGAGACGGACCTCCCGTCACGCGGAGTGACATAGTCCGATAATCATACCCTCGGCAGCACCACCCGCTCGACGGCGCGGGCGGTGATCGCCCCGTACGTCGCCATGAGGCCGACCGTGAAGGCGAGCACACCCGCAACGATCGCGAACAGGCCCTCGGCACCGAGCGCGAACGCGAGGAACGCGACGAGGAACAACCCGAATACATCGTGGACGAGAGCCCCGGCGAGCGGCGCGGCGAAGTAGAGCGCGAGCTGCCGGCGCACGGACGCGCGCATAAGGGCGCGGTCGCACCCGAGCTGCCCCAGCACGCCGTACGCGCGCCGTGCATCGACCGCGCCCGAAAGCTGCTGGAGTGCGAGCACCGCGACGGCGCTTAGCAGGAACACCGCCCCGTAGAAGATGCCGATGTAGCCGATCGGCGCCATCGACGCCGCGATGCCGGCCGAGACCATCTCGGGCGTGCGCAGCCCGATGCTGAAGACGAATCCCGCGACCATCATACACACGGCGACGGCGACGAGCACGCATACGCAGGCGAGCGCCATCGAGGTACTGGACACGCGCGCCTCGACCTGCCGCACCGTGAAGCCGGTGAGCCCGTCCCAGTACCGCTCGGAGCGCTCGCGCGCCCGCTCACCCCATGCGGCCACGCCCAGGCGCGCGACGAGCGACGTGGCGAAGCAGGCGGCGAAGCCCATGGGGATGATGAACGCGATGAAGTACACCGGTTGGAACACGCACGAGCCCCATACGACCGCGAGCAGGACCGCGGCGAGCACCGCCTGGCCGCCCCGAACGACCCGACCGCCGAGGCGCATGCGCTCCGGCGCACGCTCAGCGGACATGAGCTCGATCAGCGGGCGCCGCGCGATATCGCGCGCGCCGTCCACAGCGTTCACCGCAAACACCACGGCAAAGCATCCGGCGGTCCATGCCGCGGAGTCGGGCGAGAAGGAGAACGCGAGCCGCCAGGGAGCGTCGAACACGAAGGCCGCGACCGCGCCGAACGCGGGCGACAGTGCCGCACCCGCCGCCAAACCGCACGCCAGCGCGCCGGCACCCACGAGCGCCGTCTCGGCCACGAGCACGACCGATACCGCACCGCGCCCCATGCCGCACAGCTCGTAGAGGGCGAACTCGCGCTTGCGCCGGCGGAGCAGGAACCGATTGGCATACCGCACCAGGAAGAGGAACACGAGCACCGTGAAGACGGAGAACGCCTGCAGGATATCGCCCGCGCTCCCCAGCACGCCCAGCTGCTCGGGCGAGAGCCCCATGGCGCGCAGATGGTCGGTCGAGGCGACGAACGAGTACAGCAGGCATGCCGCGAACCCGAGCGTCGCGAAATACACCGAGTAGTCACGTGCGCCGCGACGCACGTTGCCGAGGGCGAGCTTGAGATATAGCTGCATGGCGAGTCCTTCCAAGGGTTATTACCGCACCCATTCTCGTGAACTCGTCCCTCCCGTGCCATCGATTCGGCTTACGCGCGGCATACGAAAATGTAAGGCTCTCATCCTCGAAGCGAACCAAAGTAAAGATAACCGCTCCGTTCACGACCGAAAACACCCGCACTTTGGATGACCGGACCGAGTTCCCTACACCGAACCCACGGCCTTCCATTTCTCCACGAACGAACGGTAGGCGGGGACTGCGCGCACAAAAGCATACTCGTCTTCATTCTCGACTTCCGAAAGCAGCAGCGCACCCATCCTGGACGTCAAGTCGGTCAAGTCATTCAGGTCCGAATAACGGTAAAGCGGACCCTGGAGTGCCGCGGAGTCGCCCCCATGCAACGAGGCCATGACGGCGTCAAGAAGCTCAATCGCCTCACCAGAATCGCCCGATGCCGTCACGGCCGCCAGCCGCGGCATCAGACTCATCCATGCAGGCTGACCAAGTGCCTCGAATGCCAGCTGAGCGCGGTGCGCGCACTCGAGCGCATCGTCTTTGCGGCCATCCCTCAACGCAATTTCGATCAACCCGACAATCGCCCCCATCAAATCGGCGGCAATGCGAATCACGCGGGCCTCCCAAGTGCGCGCGGCGTCCTCGTCCTTTCCTTCGCGCGCATACAAGATCGCCTGGCGCTCCTCCTTATCCACCGTGCGGTCGGGGATGCCGTCCAGGATACGCTGGGCATCCTCATACCGCTCTTCCTGCATGGCTTTCGCGATGAGCATTGCGGACGCCTGATCCCTCACTGCCGGCACAACGCTCTTCGCCAAACGCGCATACGCATCGTCAAGCACGGGCCGATACCCCTCGGCACCCGGTATTTGCCGAAGCATGAGCGAACCGTCGAGATACTGCGTAAGAACGATAGCCAGCTCATCGCTCGTCGGATATAGGCGCATCTTCTCCTGCGCGTAATCGAAGCCCGCCTCGTATCCCTCTTCACGCACCAGTCGATCGACCTCGCGCTGTATTGCCAGGTTCTCTTCCTCTCCCAACTCCGGCTCGAACGACAACAGCGTGTTTGCATCCGTTTCGAACAGGCGGGCAAGCGAAGGGATGAGCGTGATATCCGGATAGCATATCCCGCGCTCCCATTTGTTGACCGCCGGAGCCGAAACACCGAGACGCTGCGCCACTTGCTCCTGAGTCATACCGAGCTCACGACGGCGAGAGCGAATTATCTCTGAGATGTGCATGTCTTTCCTTTCGCCTAAAGACGATATACCGCAGCTGCTTAGCATCCATTTCATCAGCTAGCGACCGTCAGCACAATTGACACGCCCTCATGTTTTGCTAATGTGCGATAAAGAAGTAATAGAAGTGTAAAAAATTATGCCGTTCCTATCCGGCACTTAGGGCTGTGTCGGATAGGTCAGGCGTTAGGCTTCCGGCAAGTCTATCTTGCCGACAAAGCTGTAATAAATCTCAATGTCCTGCCTGCGGGTGCCGTTCTCGTCATAGCTGCACTCATGCACGACGATTTTCTCAATCATTTCCCGCAAGAGGGTGGGGGTCAATTCTTCAAAAGCAAGGTGCTTTCTCACAATCCCCATGAATTTCTCGGCGTTGACGGTGGCGGCCTGCGACTTGGAAAGTTCCTCCTGCACAATGATATTTCGCAATAGCCAGCAATGAACGCTTGCATTGCGCAAGACGTTACATTATCTTCTGAAACATATAGCGCACCTTGTCCAGGCGGCTGTTTGGACGGCGGGGCTGGATGACTGGCTTGCCGACAGCGGCCTGATACCCTTTCAGTTCTGTAAGGCATACGCTCTGCCCGTTGGTGTAAAAGGCCAGATCAGTACGGTATGCCTGTATACAGCGGGCGGGAATCTCGCCAGTAAAGACAACTTCATCCTTTTTTACCTGGACCGTTTCGATGGTGGCACAGTATTTCGGTGCATCATGATAAGCCCTGGAAAGATATTCCCGGGGCGCATAGAGGGTGAAGGAGAGATAAGGTTCCAGCAGTTGCGTCCCTGATTCCTTCAATGCCTGTTCCAATACAATCGGGGCCAATGAGCGGAAGTCCGCCGGCGTGCTGACCGGACTGTAATAAAGCCCGTATTCAAAGCAAATCTTACAGTCCGTTACGTTCCAGCCGAACAAGCCCTGCTCCAGCCCGTAACGGATACCATCCCTGACAGCGTTTTGAAAACTCTGGTTCAAGTATCCCAGCGAAACCCGGCTCTCGTATTGTACACCGGAGCCAAGCGGGAGTGGTGTAACAGACAGTCCTATGGATGCCCAAAACGGGTTGGGCGGCACCTCGATATGGATGGTGTGGCTGGCTGCTTTGAGCGGCCGCTCCATATAAATGACGGAGGGTTCCTTTACCACTGTTTCAAGCTTGTATTTTTCCGACAGCAAAGCGGAAACAACCTCCAACTGCACCCGGCCCAAAAAAGAAAGAATGATCTCATGGGTGATGGAATCCACCTCGCAGCGCAAAAGCGGGTCAGTATCCGCAAGTTGCGTAAGAGCGTCCAGCAGCCGTTCTCTTTGCGCTGCCGTTTTCGGCGCAATCGACGTCCGCAGCATGGGGAGGGGGTCCTCGCGCCACCTTTTACGAGGGAGCCGGGTTGGGTCCCCTAATACATCGTTTAACCTCACGCTGTCGCTGGGAAGGATAACAATTTCACCCGGATAAGCGGTGTCTGTCAGAACAATTTCCCCTTTGGATGGAATACGCATCTCTGTGATTTTCAGCTTTTCTCTCCCGGCCAGGGCCACCGTATCCCGCAGGCGCAGCGTTCCGCTGTATAGCCGTAGATAGACACGCCGCTGGCCGCAATCTGTATACTCCACCTTGAAAACGCTGCCGCATAGGGCGGCGCTCCCCTGTTCCCCAATCGGTTGGAACAGCCCTGTCACCGCATCCATCAACGGTTGAATGCCAAGGCCCTTTTTGGCGCTGCCATAATAGACCGGGAACAGGGAGGCGTCTTGAACCCGCCGCTGTTCCTCCCGCACAAGTTTTTCCCGGCTGATTGGTTCTCCTGCGATATACTTTTCCAATAATTTATCGTTATTTTCGATGACCGCATCCCATGCTTCTATGTCGGTATTTTCCTCCAGGACTATTTCCGGGGACAGCGACACCGTCTGCTTGATGATAATATCGGCGGAGAGCTTATCCCGAACAGACTGAACCACGCTCTGCAAATCAACGCCAGCCTGGTCGATCTTGTTGATAAAGATAACGGTGGGAATGTTCATTTTCCGCAGGGCATGGAACAGAATACGGGTCTGGGCCTGCACGCCATCTTTAGCGGAGATCACCAAGATGGCCCCATCTAAAACAGCCAAAGAGCGGTACACCTCCGCCAAAAAATCCATGTGGCCGGGCGTATCCACAATGTTGACTTTACATCTGTGCCACTGGAAGGAAGTGACTGCCGCTTGAATGGTAATCCCACGCTGCCGCTCCAAAAACATGGTGTCCGTCCTCGTTGTCCCTTTTTCGACGCTCCCCGGTTCTGAAATGGCTCCGCTGGCATATAGCAGGCTCTCCGTCAAGGTCGTCTTTCCAGCGTCTACATGGGCAAGAATTCCAATATTGATTATTTTCATGTGATTGTCCTCCCTTTACTGCCCCGAAGGGCATAAAAATCCCCAGCAGTAAAATACTTTTACCACTGGGGATGATAATTTCGGACATACACATATACAGCATACACCTGTTTGTGAGTGCTGTTTTTGGGGATATGTCAAAATTGATAAGGCAAAAGTATTCTTAAATTGGGTACAAAAGACTAAGCCCCTACAAAAGGGACTATCATAATCCTTTGTTCCCACTATTTGATTATAGTTTTATTTAAGAATACCTTGCTGCATATTTTTTACTCCTTTTCTGGTTTTGAATTATTATATCACATCAGTTTTAGGAAAACAAGTATCTAAAAGAAATTTTTCTTCCCCTTATATGTAACAATCATACCGGCTTCCTAACGTTCAGAATGGTTTCTACTGTCTGCTGCGGTGTTTGGTTGGAATTGTCCAGCCAAAAGCCGATCCGTGGTGTTGTCTGCATTTTACTAAATACAAATTCAATGTATACAGAAAGAAATATATAAGGAGTGGGAGGGATTCCGCCGTAGTCGGCATTGTAGGAAAATCCAAAAGTTTAGATTTTCTCAAAATGCTTATCTTTTGGTCTTTGGTTCGGAATAGTGTAGTGCTGGCGGTCTATCTATTGTTTTCGGTTGCTTGCTTCTTTACCGTACATGAGCATTTCGGCAGGAAATCTAACCGCTGGTTAAAACAATCATGCCCCCGGCGCGATCGCACCGGGGGCATGCAAGCATCTCTAGTCGAAAACGCCGCCTACAGCACGCCATCCAACATGAGGTTCACCTTGAGCACGTTGACCGTGGGCTCGCCGAAGACGCCCAGGAATCGGCCCTTGGTGCACTGGGCGATGATGTCACGCACCTCGCCTTCGCTCTTGCCGGTAGCCTTTGCCAGGCGCGGTACCTGGTACTCGGCAGCATCGGGAGAGATCTCGGGGTCGAGCCCTGAGCCGGAACACGTCACCAGGTCGACGGGCACGGCATCCATGCCGGCGTCGGGATTGGCGGCGCGAATCTTCTCGACGCGCTCGTCCACAAGCTGCCGGTACTCCTCGCTCGCCGGGGAGAGGTTGGACGGAGCGCCGTAGGCCATGAGCCCGCCGTCCTCCCCCTCGACGATAGTCACGTTCTGGATACGGCCCCACATGTGGTCCTCATCCTCAAAGTTCTGACCGATCAGCTCGGAGCCCACGATCTTGTCGTCGACCTTGATGAGCGAACCGTTCGCCTGATACGGGAACGCAACCTGGGCGATGCCGGTCACGACGAGCGTATAGCCCAGGCCGCAGACAACGGTAAACAGCGCGAACACACCCAGTGCACGCGATGCAACACCTTTGAACATACAAACCTCCACTTACATAATGCCGCAGAACGCGAGCAGCATGTCGATGAGCTTGATGAATACGAACGGGGCAACGATGCCGCCCAGACCCCACACGAGCAGGTTGTGGGTCAGCAGCTGTCCGGACGGGACCTCGCGGTACTTAACGCCCTTCAGCGCGGCGGGGATCAGCGCGACGATAACGAGCGCGTTATAGATGATGGCCGAAAGAACCGCGGACAGCGGGCTTGCCAGACCGAGGATGTTGAGCGCGCCAAGGCCCGGGTAGATCGGCGAGAACAGGGCCGGGATGATAGCGAAGTACTTCGCCACGTCGTTGGCCACCGAGAAGGTCGTGAGCGAACCGCGGGTCATGAGCAGCTGCTTGCCAATACGCACAACCTCGATGAGCTTGGTGGGGCTGGAGTCGAGGTCGACCATGTTGCCGGCCTCCTTGGCAGCCTGGGTGCCCGTGTTCATGGCCACGGCGACGTCGGCCTGGGCCAGAGCGGGCGCGTCGTTGGTGCCGTCGCCGGTCATGGCGACCAGGTGGCCCTCACGCTGGAACTCGCGGATCTTCTCGAGCTTGCCCTCAGGGGTGGCCTCGGCCAGGAAGTCGTCAACGCCGGCCTCGGCGGCGATTGCCGCGGCGGTGAGCGGGTTGTCGCCCGTCACCATGATGGTCTTGATGCCCATGCGGCGCAGGTCGGCGAACTTCTCCTTAACGCCGGACTTGATGATGTCCTTGAGGTACACAACGCCCAGCACGCGGCAGTTCTTGGTCACGACCAGCGGGGTGCCGCCGGCCTTGGCGATGCGCTCGACGACCTCGTCGCACTCCTGGGAGAACACGCCGCCGGCTGCCTCCACATAGGTGCGCACGGAATCGGCAGCGCCTTTGCGGATCTCATTGCCCTCGTAGTTCACGCCGGACATACGCGTTGCCGCGGTGAACGGGATGAACTCCATACCCTTATCCTCAAGCGTGCGACCGCGCAAACCGAACTGCTCCTTGGCGAGCACGACGATGGAACGGCCCTCGGGAGTCTCGTCGGCCAGCGAGGAAAGCTGAGCGGCATCGGCCAGCTCCGCGGGATCGACACCGTCGACCGGGATGAACTCGGCGGCCTGGCGGTTACCCAGGGTGATGGTGCCGGTCTTGTCGAGCATGAGGATGTCGACGTCGCCGGCGGCCTCGATGGCGCGACCGGACATGGCCAGCACGTTGGCCTCGTTCAGACGGCTCATGCCGGCGATGCCGATGGCGGACAGCAACGCACCGATGGTAGTGGGAGCTAGGCACACGAGCAGCGCCACAAGCGTGGTCACGGCCGTGGGGTTGACCATGTCGTTAAGACCGGCCGAGAAGCAGGAGTAGCAATACAGGGCCAGCGTGACCAGGATAAAGACGATGGAGAGGGCCACCAGGAAGATTTCTAGAGCGATCTCGTTGGGAGTCTTCTTGCGCGCGGCACCCTCGACCATCGCGATCATCTTGTCCAGGAAGCTCTGGCCGGGCTCACTGGAGATCTTGACGACGATCCAGTCGGACAGCACCGTGGTACCGCCGGTAACGGCAGAGCGGTCGCCGCCGGCCTCGCGGACCACGGGAGCGGACTCGCCGGTGATGGCGGACTCGTCAACGGAGGCAGCGCCCTCGATGACGTCGCCGTCGCCGGGGATCTGCTCGCCGGCGCGTACGATCACCAGGTCGCCGCGCGTGAGCTCGGTGCCGGGAACGACGGTGAAGTGCTCCTTATCCTCAACGGACTCGATGCGATGGGCCTCGACATCCTTTTTGGCCGCACGCAGGGAATCGGCCTGAGCCTTACCGCGGCCCTCGGCAAGCGCCTCGGCGAAGTTCGAGAACAGGTCGGTGAGCCACAGGATGACCGCGATGGCGACCACATAGTAGGTGGGCACACCCGCGTCCTGCACACCGAAGATGGAAGCGACGGCCAGGACGGAGGTCATGACGGCGGAAAGCCACACCAGGAACATGACCGGGTTTTGAATCTGGACGCGAGGATCCAGCTTGGCAAACGAGTCGCGGACCGCGCGGCCCATCATGTCTTTTTGCATAGCCATAAATCTGCGCCCTCCTTTACGCAATCATCTGGAAGAACTCGGCAACGGGGCCAAGCGCCAGGGCCGGGAAGAAGCTCAGGGCACCGATCAGCAGAACGATGAACACGAGCAGGAATACGAACATGCCGTTGGTGGTAGACAGGGTGCCGGCGCTCTCGGCGACCTTACCCTTCTTGGCCAGCGAGCCGGCGATAGCCAGCGTGCCGATGATGGGCATGAAGCGGGCGAATAGCATCTCGAGGCCGAGCATGACGTTGATCCAGGGAATGTTGCAGTTCATGCCTGCAAACGCCGAGCCGTTGTTGCCGCCGCATGAGGTGAAGGCATACAGCACCTCGGAGAAGCCGTGCGCGCCGCCATTGTTGAGTTGGTCGGCAAGACCGGGCACCATGCAAGCGATGGCCGAGCACACCAGAATGGCAAACGGAGTTGCCAGGCACAGGACAACTGCCCAGCGCATCTCGCCCGGCTCGATCTTCTTGCCCAGGAACTCCGGCGTGCGTCCGACCATGAGGCCGGCGATGAACACCGTGAGGATGGCGAAGCCGATCATGCCGTACAGGCCGCAGCCCACGCCGCCGAAGACGACCTCGCCCAGAGCCATCTGAAGCATCTGGACAAAACCGCCCAGCGGGGTGTAGGAGTCGTGCATGGAGTTAACCGAGCCGTTGGAAGCGGCGGTGGTGTAAGCCGACCACGTGGAGGAGGCGGCGATACCGAAGCGGCTCTCCTTGCCCTCCATGTTGCCGCCGGCCTGGCCGTCGGTCATCTCGATATTGACCGCTCCGCCATCGGCCAGCTGCGGGGTACCCGCATGCTCGTTGACGGCGATGGTGCCGGTGAAGATCACCAGCAAGATGAACATGGCGGCAAAGATGGCCTTGCCCTGCTTGGTGTTCTTGACGCCGATACCGAAGGTGAAGCAGCAGGCGGCCGGGATCAGCAACAGGCTGGTCATCTCGATGATGTTGGTGAAGGCACTGGGGTTCTCATACGGATGGGCGGAGTTCACGCCGAAGAAGCCGCCGCCGTTGGTGCCGGACTGCTTGATGGCGACCTGAGGAGCCGCGGGACCCTGGGGCAGGAACTGCTCGGTGACCACGCGCGCGCCCTCAACGACCTTGCCATCGACCTTGACCGTGTCACCCTCGATCTGGGCGCCGTCGATGACGCTCCAGCCGCCGTCTGCATTAGGCTGGACGGCGACGGGCTCTACGAGCTCAGCCTTCCGAGCCGGCTGGAAGTTGGAGATGACGCCACCGGCAGCCAGGCAGACGCCCAACACGAGGTTCAGCGGGATGAGCACATACAGGACGGTGCGGGTGAGGTCGACCCAGAAGGAACCCAGGCCCTGCTCCTTGACCTGACGGAAACCGCGGATCAGCGCGAACATGACCGCGATACCGGTGCCGGCGGAAACGAAGTTCTGCACGGTGAGACCCATGAACTGCACGAGGTAGGACAGGGTGGTCTCGCCGGAATAGGACTGCCAGTTGGTATTGGTGATGAAGGAGGCCGCCGTATTGAACGACAGGTCCCACGGCACGCCCGGCAGGTGCTGCGGGTTGCCCGGCAAGACGGCCTGAAGCATTTGAAGCGCAATGAGCGCCACGAACCCGATGCCCGAGAAGGCAAGGACGCTCACCAGGTAGCGCTTCCAGCCCATCTGCTCGGCATCATCGATGCGCAGCAGACGGTAGATGCCGCGCTCGACCGGACCGAGCACGGGAGAGAGAAACGTGTGCCCGCCGTCCATGACACGAGCCATGAACCGCCCGAGAGGAACGGCCAGGACGACGAGCACGGCGAAGTACAGTACGTACTGAATCACAGCATTCATAATGGTTACGAATCGCTCCTCATGAGAATGTAGATGTAGTAGATCAAGAGTCCGATACAGGTGATGCCGATGATCGGGATGAGGACGTTCATGTTTCCAACCTTTCCAAGTGCGGATAGCCCTCGTACACCCGGCCCTTCAAGCGGATGCACATGATCAGTAAACGACTTCGCGCATAAAGGTGGTATTAGGGTTGGCCGCCTCGGCCTTAAGATGACATAAAGATGCAGGTAGATGGCTATACCGGTGGGATGACGAAGACTATACTCGACACTTGTACCGCCCCGGCCGGACCGCATCCGCACCGGGCGTCGACCATCCTGCACGAGAAAGGCCGCACCATGCCGCGCACCGCATCGGACGTCCGAGCCAACCCCGACCTGCTGCTCAAGGCCGTCGAGCGCGATGCGTCCTCGGCCGAGGCCCGCACGCGCCGGGGACACCTCAAGATCTTCTTCGGTTACGCAGCGGGCGTGGGCAAGACCTATGCGATGCTCCAAGCCGCCCACGAGGCGCAGCGGCGGGGCGTGGACGTGGCCGCCGGCTATATCGAACCGCACGAGCGACCCGCGACGGCGCGCCTCATGGAGGGCATCGAGCAGATTCCGCACGAGCTCGTCGAGCACAACGGCATCACGCTCACCGAGTTCGACCTCGACGCCGCCATCGTGCGCTCCCCCCAGCTCGTCCTCGTTGACGAGCTAGCCCATACCAACGCGCCGGGATGCCGCCATGAAAAGCGCTACCAGGATGTCGAGGAGCTATTGCGCGCCGGCATCGACGTCTACACCACCGTCAACGTGCAGCATATCGAGAGCCTGAACGACATGGTGGCCGCCATCACGGGGATCATCGTGAGCGAGCGCATCCCCGACCGCATCTTCGACGACGCCGACCAGGTCGAGCTCGTGGACATCGAGCCCGAAGACCTGCTCGAGCGCCTGAAAGCAGGCCTCGTCTACCGCGCCCCGCAAGCCGACCGCGCGCAGCGCAACTTCTTCACCGTCGAGAACCTCACAGCGCTCCGCGAGATCGCCCTGCGCCGCTGCGCCGACCGCACCGGACGGCTCGCCGACGCCGCGCGTGTACTGGGCAACCGCGACTACTACACCAGCGAGCGCATCCTCGTCTGCGTCTCCCCCGCCCCTACGAATCCGCGTATCGTCCGCGCCGCCTCGCGTATGGCGAAGGCGTTCCGCGGAGAGCTCGTCGCGCTCTTCGTGGAGAGCCCGCGCACGCAGACCATGGACGACGACGAGCGCGCCGAGCTCGCGGCGAACATCGCGCTGGCCGAACAGCTCGGCGCCCATATGGAGACCGTCTACGGCGACGACATAGCGTTCCAGATCTCCGAGTTCGCTCGCCTCTCGGGCATCTCGAAGATCGTCATGGGGCGCTCGGGCGAGCCGCACGGCATGCGCCAAGCGCTCTTCGGCCGCAAGTCCCTCGTCGAACAGCTCATCTCGATCGCCCCGAACCTCGATATCTACATCATCCCCGACCAAGCCGAGCCCGTGCCGCGACCGGCCGCGCAGCGCGAGCCCTCCGCGTTCCAGCCGCCCAGCGGACGGGATGTCCTGCGCACGCTCGGCCTCTCCCTCGCCGCTACGGCGATCGGCGCGCTCTTCCATCGCCTGGGATTCGCAGATTCGAGCATCATATCCCTCTACATCCTCACCGCACTGCTCACCGCCGTCACCACGACGGGGCGCATCTGCACGATCTTGTCGAGCATCCTCTCGGTGGTGCTGTACAACTTCTGCTTCGTCACGCCCCTGTTCTCCCTCGATAGCTACGACCGCAGCTACCTCGTCACCTTCGCTATCATGTTCGCGACCGCCATGGTCGCCGCCGAGCTCACCGCGCGCATCGCCGACAACGCCCGCGCATCAGCCAAAAACGCCTTCCGTACCCGCGTCCTCCTCGAGACCAACCAACTTCTGCAGCAGGCCCACGGCGCCGAGGCCCGCGCCCGCGTCGCCATGAGCCAGCTCATCAAGCTCCTCAAGCTCGACGTGGTCTTCTATCCCGCCGATCACGGCTTGCTGGGCGATGCGCTCTATGAGCCCGCGGGCACCGAGGACCGATCGGCCGCGCTCCTCTCCGACTACGAGCGGGCGGTCGCCACGTGGACCTTCACCAACAACAAGCACGCCGGGGCGAGCACCCGCACCCTGCCCGAGGCCCAGTGCCTCTACCTCGCCGTCCGCGCGGGCGACGAGGTCTTCGGCGTAATCGGGATCGACCTGCAGCGCAGGAAGCTGGAGGCTTTCGAGCACTCCATCGTCTTATCCATCGTGGGCGAGTGCGCGCTCGCACTCGAAAGCGACCAGGCTGCGCGCGAGCGCGAGGAGGCGGCCGTCCTCGCCAAGAACGAGCAGCTCCGCGCCAACCTCCTGCGCTCCATCGGACACGACCTCCGCACGCCCCTCACCGCCATCTCGGGCTCCGCGGCCCTCCTGTGCGAGGACGGCGAGAAGCTCCCCGCCGAGAAGCGCCGCGAGCTGGCCGCGGCCATCTGCGACGACTCCCTCTGGCTGATCGACACCGTCGAGAACCTCCTGGCCATCACGCGCGTGGAGGACGAGGACATGCGCCTCAATCTCACGTCGGAATTGATGGACGAGGTCATCGTTGCCGCCCTCAGCCATGTGGCGCGCGAGGCCCACGGCCACCGCGTGGAGGTCGCGCACACCGACGACCTCCTCCTGGTCCGTATCGACGTCCACCTCATCATGCAGGTGCTCACCAACCTCATCGTGAACGCGTTCAAGTACACCCCCGAGGGCTCGGTGATCACCGTGGGAGCCGAGAAGCAAGGCGGCTGGGTCGTCGTGGAGGTCGCCGACAACGGCCCCGGAATCGCCGATGCCGATAAACCGCGAATCTTCGACCGCTTCTTCACCGCCGGCGACGCGTCTCCGGTCGACTCCCACCGAAGCTTCGGCCTGGGCCTCTCCCTGTGCCGCTCAATCGTCGAGGCCCACGGGGGTATCATCGAGGTCGATGACAACCAACCCCAGGGAGCGCTGTTCCGCTTCACCCTGCCCGCCGAGGAGATAGATATCCATGAGTGAGAACGCCCACGCGCGCATCCTGGTCGTAGAAGACGACCCCGCTGTACGAAACCTTGTAACGACCGCGCTCGACCTGCGAGACTACCGCGTCGAGACGGCCGATAGCGGAGACACCGCCATCATGGCCGCGGCCTCGGGCAACCCCGACCTGGTCCTGCTGGACCTGGGCTTGCCGGATATGGACGGCGTCAAGGTGCTGGAGAAGCTGCGCAGCTGGTCCACCGCCCCCGTCATCGTCATCTCGGCGCGCACCGAGGACGCCGACAAGATCGGCGCACTCGACGCCGGCGCGGACGACTACCTCACCAAGCCGTTCTCCGTCGAGGAGCTCCTGGCGCGCGTGCGCGCGAGCCTGCGGCGCTCGACCATGGGCGCCCACGAGGCACTCGAGGCCAGCACCTTCGACAACGGCCCGCTCCATATCGACTACGCGTCCGGCTGCGCTTTCGTAAACGGCACCGAGCTCGCCCTCACCCCCACGGAATACAAGCTGCTGGTGCTCCTGGCGCGCAACGTCGGCAAGGTGCTCACCCACACCTTCATCACCCACGAGATCTGGGGGACGAGCTGGGATAGCGACGTCGCCAGCCTGCGCGTGTTCATGCGAACCCTGCGCAAGAAGATAGAAGCCGACCCCTCCCATCCCACGATGATCCAGACGCATGTGGGCGTCGGCTACCGCATGCAGCGCCTCTAGGCGCTCGAAAAAGGGACAGGCACTTTTCTGAGCGCAGGCACTTTTCCGAGGTTCGGCTACCTCTCGGAAACGTGCCTGTCCCCAATTCGAGGCTACTCGCTGCGCAGGGCCTCGACGGGATCGCGGCGGGCAGCGGAGCGACTCGGGATGAGGCCCGCGACCACCGTGAGCGCGACGGATACCAAGATCAGCGCGAGCGCGGACTCGACAGGCAGGCGCATCACGCCCTCGACCTGGTACTCGGCGAGCGCCCAGGCGTTGATCGGGAACGAGGCGAGGACCACCACGGCGATGGCCAGCACGCCGGCGATGAGCCCCTCGATGAAGGTCTCGGCGTTGAAGACGTTGGCAACGTTTCGCTTGGACGCGCCCATCGCGCGCAGGATGCCGATCTCCTTCTTGCGCTCGAGAACACTGATGTAGGTGATGATGCCGATCATGATGGAGCTCACCACGAGCGAGATGCTGACGAAGGCGATGAGCACGAGCGAGATCATGTTGACGATGCTGGTCACGCTGCCCATGAGCACGCCCATGTAGTCCGTGTACACGATGACCCGGTCGTCCTTGCCCGCGGCGCGCATCTCGTCGTTATAGCGGTCGATAGCGCCCAAGATCGAGTCCTTGGCCTGGAAGTCGACCGGGTAGATGCTCACGGCCTGGGGGTCGGCGGCGTCGGCGTATCCCAGCGTCGCCAGGTTGTTCTCGTATGTGAGCTTGCCCGCGTTGGCGTAGCTCGCCATGAGCGACGCCAGGTCCTCGGCATCCATGTTGAAATGGATCGCGCTGGCGAAGGCCGCGCCGTCCACCGAGAAGGCGCCCTGGAGGGACGCGGCAAGGCGCTGTCCGAGCTGCGGCGCCATAGCCGCCATGGCCCGGCCGAGCCCCGCCTGCAGCTGGCTGCCGATCGCGTCGGCGAGCTGGCGCGAGACCTGGTCCGCCACGCCCTTGAGGGCCGTGGTCATATAGGGCGCCAGGTCGTCTTGGACGTAGGCGCGCACGATCTTATCCAAACGATCGGCCACGGGCTTGCCGGCGACGGCCTCGACCTGCTCGAGGAGGCCCGCGCCGCCCTCGGGAGCGTCGCTCTTGGCGTATGCGAGGAACTGCCCTACGAGCTTCTCGCCGAAATCGGGGGCGCCGGGGCGCAGACCCTCGCCATGCGCGGGCAACCAGGCGGTGATAAACCTCTGGACGAACTCGCCCGACAGCTTGGAAACCTGCTCGAGCTGAGCTTTATCAAGCACGGGGTCGTTCTCCAGGTCGCCGAGGATGCCCTCGAGATTCGGCATGGGAGCCCCCGCGAGGACCTCGGACAGGTCAACGGAATCCAGGGCGCCCGACACGTCGATATCGATGCCGCCGAGGTCGACCCCCGCGAAGTCGAACCCGGACAGGTCGAGGCCCGCGCCGAGCTTGGACGCATCGACCTTGAAGGCGCGACGCAGGCCCACCTCGTCCACGGTGAAGAGGCTCGCGAGGTCGACGCCGCGCTTGGCCTCCTCCTGCAGCGTGGCGAAGGGCTTGCCGGTGAAGACGTCCACCGCGGGGTCGGCGAGCTGCTGCTTCACGATCTCGGAGTTCGCGGCGCGCGCCATGAGCTCGTCGGTGAGCCCGTGCGTGTAGGCGATCCCCTGCGAGAGCGCGGCTGACTTGGCCGTGGGACTCGGCTTGACCACGCCCACGACCTTGAGGTCCAGGCCGTTCGCGACCTGCTTCGCCATGAAGGCGGCGTCGTCGGACATGTTGGTCCATCCGCCCGTCTCGGGGTTCTTGCGGTAGGAGTCGCATGCCGCCAGCACCTTGAAGCTCGTGCCAAGCGCGTCGTCGTAGGTGAAGCCCTCCTTGACCGGCGGGACGTCCACGGCGCCGGCGCCGCCCATCGTGCCCTCCACCATGCGGGTCAGCTCGCCGGGGTCCAGCGCGCCGATGCTGTAGAGCGTGAAATCCGAGATCTTGCCGCGCGCCGAGAGCACCAGCACGCATTCGTCCGCCGCCTTGGCCCAGCGGCCCGCCACCACGTCGTACTGCTCGTCGAGCAGCTTGGGGTTATCGATCATCTCGGTGAACGCGCTCGCGCCCGTCATCATGGTGCCCGCCATCGCGCCGCTGGAGGCCCCTCCCGTCATCGCCGTGGTCAGCGCGTTGGGCGACAGGCGGACGGGGCCGTCCGCCGCGTCGGCGCGGTAGACGAGGGGCGTGATCCCGTAGTCGTACTGGATGGCCGAGACCTCGCCGTCCAGCTCGCGCGCGTCCTCGTCCAGGAAGGTCTTGAAGCTCGCCATGTCGTTGGACTTCACGCTGGCGAACATATCGGACAGCATCGTGAACACGGGGATGGGCTTTCCGGGGTCGACCTTTCCGTCCGCCCCCGAGCGCCCCTTCGCGTCGCCGTCGGAAGGCTCCGGCCCGCTCGCGTCCGAGTCCCCGTCGGCGCCCGCGTCGCCGGTCATCATGCTCGTGAGGTCGTAGCTCTGCCGCGCGATGGTGAGCGGGTAGCTCGACAGCGTGTCCTGCTCCACCTTGGCGATGTAGCCGTTCACGCCGTTGGAGAGCGCGAGGATCGCCGCGATGCCCATGATGCCGATGGAGCCCGCGAAAGCCGTCATGATGGTGCGGCCCTTTTTGGTCATGAGGTTGTTGAAGGAGAGCGACAGCGCCGTGAGCAGGCCCATCGAGGAGCGCTTGGCCGGCCCCTCGTCCGGGTTCTCGGCCGAGGCGGCGCGGGCGGCCTCAAGCTCGGCGGGCGCGACGGGATCCGTGTCGCCCACGATGCGACCGTCTTGGATGCGCACGATACGCGTGGCGTAGTCCTCGGCGAGCTGCGGGTTGTGCGTGACCATGATCACGAGCCTCTCGCGCGCCACCTCGGCGAGCAGGTCCATCACCTGGATGCCCGTCTCGGTGTCGAGCGCGCCGGTGGGCTCGTCGGCCAGTACGATCTCGGGGTCGTTCACCAGCGCGCGTGCGATGGCGACGCGCTGCATCTGGCCTCCCGAGAGCTGCGAGGGCCGCTTGTTCACATGCGCCCCCAACCCGACGCGCTCCAACGCGGCGGTGGCGCGCCGCGTTCGCTCCGCGCGGTCGACGCCGGCGAGCGTGAGCGCGAGCTCGACGTTGGCGAGCACCGTCTGGTGCGGGATGAGGTTGTAGCTCTGGAAGATAAAGCCCACGCGGTGGTTGCGGTAGGTGTCCCACTCGGCGTCACCATAGTCGCGGGTCGAGACGCCGTTCACCACGATATCGCCCGAGTCGGCATGGTCGAACCCGCCGAGGATGTTGAGGAACGTGGTCTTGCCCGAACCCGACGGCCCCAGCACCGCCACGAACTCGTTCTCGCGAAACGTCACGGACACGCCGTCCAGCGCGCGCTGGACCAGGTCGCCCGTCGTATAGGTCTTGGTGATATCGCGAATCTCGATCATAGGATCCCATCCACTACGTGAACGAAAGGCGCGGCCGGGCTTCGGGCTCCATCCCGAAGCGGCGGCTTCGCGCCTCGCTGCTTTCATGAGCTTCTCGTACCCAGAATCGATGCGCTCATCACGATGGGCGCGCAACAGTTTCAAGATGGCGGATCACCCGCGGCGCGGCGGCGCCGGACGAAAAGCCCCTATCCCTCCAGTCGATCGCTCGCCTCGAGCCAGGCCATCTCGAGCTCGTCGAGTTCGTCGCGCGCGGCGGCTATCGCCTCCTGCTGCGCCGTCAGCGCCTCGAAGTCGGTGGGGTCGATATCGAACATCCCCTGCTCGAGCTGCTCGATCTTAGTCCGGCGCGAGTCCATCTTGCGCTCCAGCGACGCGACCTCCTTCTTCAGCTTCTGGCGCTCGGCGTTCGACATGCCGGACCTCTCCGTCGAGGCGGCGGGTGCAGGAGCGTCGAATCCGGGGGCCTGCGGACGGACCCCCTTGGATTCGTCGCGGACGACCAGCTGCAGATACTGGTCCACGCCGCCCGGGACATGGCGGAACTCGCCGTCGATGATCGCCCACTGCTGGTCGGTCACGCGCTCCATGAGGTAGCGGTCGTGCGTCACCAGGATGAGCGTACCGGGCCACCCATCCAGCAAGTCCTCGACGATGGCCAGCATATCGGTATCGAGGTCGTTGCCGGGCTCGTCCAGGATGAGCACGTTGGGCTCGGAGAGAATCGTGAGCAGCAGCGACAGACGACGGCGCTGGCCGCCGGAAAGGTCGCAGATGCGGCTCCACATCTGCTGCGTGGTGAAGCCCAGCCGCTCGCAGAGCTTCTCGGGGCTCGTTTCCTTGCCATCGATGACGTAGTGGTGCTTGCAGGTCTTGAGGACCTCGCGGATCGTATCGTTCATATGGGGCGCGAGCTCGTCGAGCTGCTGGGAGAGCACGCCGAACTTCACCGTGGCGCCGATCTTCACACGGCCGCGGACGGGCGCGATCTTGCCCTGTATCACCTGGAGCAGCGTGGACTTGCCGGCACCGTTCTCGCCCAGCAGCCCGTAGCGGTCGCCCGCGCCGATCAGCCAGGTAACATCCGAGAGCACCGTCTTGCCCTGCCCGCCGTCCTCCCCTGCGTAGCCCGCGTCAACATCGACGACGTCGATGACCTGCTTGCCCAGGCGGCTCACGGCGAGGCGCTTGAGCTCCAGCTCATCGCGCACCGGGGGCACGTCGGCGATGAGCTCGCGAGCGGCTTCCACGCGGAACTTGGGCTTGGTGCTGCGCGCCTGCGCGCCGCGCGAGAGCCAGGCGAGCTCCTTGCGCGCCATGTTGCGGCGGCGCTCCTCGGTCACGGCGGCCATGCGGTCGCGCTCGACGCGCTGGAGGATGTAGGCGGAGTAGCCGCCCTCGAAGGGGTCGACGCGCCCGTCGTGCACCTCCCACATGGAGGTGCAGACCTCGTCGAGGAACCAGCGGTCGTGCGTGACCACCAGCAGGGCGCCCGCGTTGGCGGCCCAACGCTCCTTGAGATGGGCGGCAAGCCAGCTGATGGTCCGCATATCCAGATGGTTCGTGGGCTCGTCGAGCATGAGGACGTCGTAGTCGCCGATGAGCAGGCGCGCGAGGTCGACGCGTCGGCGCTGGCCGCCCGACAGCTCGCCCACCAGGCCCTCCCAGGGCACGTCGGCGATCAAGCCGTCGAGCACCTGGCGGACGCGCGGCGACGCAGCCCATTCATACTCCGGAACATCGCCCACCACGGCGCGATGCACGGTGTCGGCATCGTCCAGGCGGTCGCGCTGGCCCAGCATGCCCACGGTTACGTCGCGACGATGGGTCACGCGCCCGTCATCGGGCTCGATGGCGCCGGCCAGCACCGAAAGCAGCGTCGACTTGCCGTCGCCGTTCTTGCCCACGATGCCGATGCGGTCGCCCTCGTTCACGCCGAGCGTCACGGAATCGAAGATGTGCTTCGTGGGGAACTCGAGCCCCACGCTATCGCAACCCAACAGAATGGCCATCGCATGCTCCTTGCCGCGTATCTTTCTCACAGCCCTTCATCCTAGCACGCGACCGCCCGGCGCATCCGCGGCACCGGCTTTTACCCTTCCCGTCCGCACGGGAGCGCGATGACGCGGCGCGCCAACCGCGGCGCGCACCCGACTCGCCCGGAAACGCGCATGCGCGGCACCCCGCCAATCCCGGGGCACCGCGCATGCTAAGCGGCCGCATCGCATGGCGAACAGGTAGCAAGAAAACCATGCGACGGGTTATGAAGCGTTCCGGACTAGGAGAACGCTCCGGTGAGGTAGTCATTCAGGCGCTGGTCGGTCGGACGCGTGAAGATCTGCTCGGTCTCGCCGTATTCGACCATATCGCCCATATAGAAGAAGGCGGTTCGATTGGACACGCGGGAGGCCTGCTCCATGCTGTGCGTCACGATGATGATGGCGCGCTCCTCCGCCAGGGTATTCATCAGGTCCTCGATAGCCAGCGTGGAAATGGGATCGAGCGCTGAGCACGGCTCGTCGAACAGGATGACATCGGGCTTGAGGGCGAGCGTGCGCGCGATGCAGAGGCGCTGCTGCTGCCCGCCGGAAAGCGCGAAGGCGCTCTTGTCGAGCTTATCCTTCACCTCGTCCCATAGGGCCGCGCCGCGCAGGCTCTCCTCAACCAGCTGGTCGAGTTCGGCCTTGCCGGTCACGCCATGGCGCTTGGGAGCGAACACGATGTTCTCGTAGATCGACTTGCGGAAGGGGTTGGGCTGCTGGAACACCATGCCGATGGAGCGGCGCAGCTCGTAGAGGTTCTCCTTGGGCGTATTGATGTTGCGGCCCTGGTACATGATCTCGCCGGTCACGCGGCAGCCGCGGATCTCGCGGTTCATGAGGTTGAGGCTGCGCAGGAAGGTCGATTTTCCGCATCCGGACGGGCCGATGAGCGCCGTGATCTCGCCCTTGTGGAAGTCGAGGCTCGTGCCGTGCAAGGCGTGGTGGTCGCCGTAGTACACGTTCACGTCGTTGGTGGAGATCGCCACCTCGCCCGAGGTCGCATGGCCGCGCGACGCCTTGCCCGTGCGCTCGCTGGTGGCCACGCTGCTCATGAAGCTTTCGGTTTCGTTACTCATTCGGCCGTCATCCTCTTCGCAAGCATCTTGCCCACCACGCGGGCAGCGATATTGAACATCAGAACGCACACCATCAGCAAGGCCGCGGTTCCCCATACGATCTCCTGCGCCTGGGGGCTGCCCTCGCCGTAGATCTTATAGATGTGCACGGCCAGCGACTCGCCGGGACGGAAGACGTTCCACGCGCAGGTGGGGCTGGAGAAGTTGAGGGACAGGAAGTTCAGGCGCACCGGGCTGGACATGCCGGAGGTGAACAACAGGGCTGCGGCCTCGCCGAACACGCGACCGGCCGACAGGACGATGCCCGTCACGATCGCGGGCATGGCCGCGGGGATGAGCACGTGGATGGTGGCCTCCCAGCGCGTGAGGCCCATGGCCAGGCACGCGTCGCGCTGCGACTGGGGAACATCCTCGAGCGCCTGCTGAATCACGCGGACCAAGATGGGAATGTTGAACATGGTGAGCGCCACCGCGCCGGAGATGATCGAGTACTTCCAGCCCAGGTTCACGGAAAACACCAGGAAGCCGAACATACCCACGACGATCGACGGCAGCGAGGAGAGCGTCTCGATGGCCGTGGACGCAATCTTGGTGATCGGGCCGTCGGGCGCGTACTCGACCAGGAACACCGCGCCGCCCAAGCTGATGGGCACCGAGATGACCAAGGTGAGGAACAGCATGTAGAACGAATCGAACAGCTGGTAGGCGACGCCGCCCTGCGTGCCGTTGGCGCGGGAGGCCTCGGTGAGGAACCCGGGGTGGAACAGCATGCCGATTCCCTGGTACAAGATGTAGGCGACCATGGACACGACCAGCAGCATCACGAAGGCGACGATGGCCGTGAGCACGAAGGTGGCGATACGGTCCTGGGCGCCGGCGCGCTCGATATGCTTCGCGCGCCTCGCCTCTGCCGCAGCGGTCTGCAGCGAGGCGGCTTGAGCCGTCTGGCTCGCTTCGATGCTACTCACGCTCGGTCGCCCCCCTTCTTGCCGATCAGATGGATGATGAGGATGAAGATGAGGGACATGCCCATGAGCATCAGGGCCAGCGACCACAGCACGTCGTTCTGCACCGAGCCGTCGGCATAGACCGCCATGGAGGTGGTGAGCGTCGTGGTGATGGTCGACGCCGCATCAAGCAGTCCGTTCGGCATGGTCTCGATACCGCCGATAACCATGCGGACCGCCAACGTCTCGCCGAAGGCGCGGGTCATGCCCAAGATAACGGCCGTCATGAGCGACGGAGCCGCGGAGCGCAGCACCACGTGCCAGATCGTCTGCCAACGGGTATAACCCAGCGCCAGGGAACCCTGACGGTAGCTATCGGGAACGGCGCGCAGCGCATCGATAGCCAGCGTGGTGATGGTCGGCAGAATCATGATGGCCAGCACCAGGGAGCCGGGAAGGATGCCCAGACCCGTGGGCACATGGAAGATCGCCTTCATGGCGCCCACGATCACGTAGAAGCCGATCAGGCCGAAGACGACCGAGGGGATGCCCACCAGCAGCTCGATGAGCGGCTGGAACACCTTCTGCCCGAACTTGGGCTGGATCTCGACGGCAAAGATCGCGGAGCCGATGGCGATTGGAAGGGCGATGGCGGTCGAGAGCACCATCACCGCGAACGACGTCACGATCAACGGAAGCGCACCGGTGAACGGCATGCCGTTCGCATCGGTGTTGTGGAGGTCCCACGCGGTACCGGTGAAGAAACCGACCACGTCCACGCCGTCCTTGAAGAACGATGACAGACCTTTTTGTGCAACCATGAAAATGAGGGCACACACAACGAGTGTCACGAGCACGACGCACGCGCCCGTGACACCCATGCCCACTTTTTCAAGGTCGCGCTTTGGCAAATGCGAAGCCATTGCGCACCCCTTCTAGTCCTTAGGGCTACCTATTTACTTCGTTACAGGTTGGAGACCTTGCCGGAAGCGTCCTTCTTGACCTTCATCTCGGAGACGGGGATGAAGCCCTGCTCCTCGACGAGGGACTCCTGGACGTCGGAGGACAGCATGAACTCCAGGAAGGCCTTGGTGGCCTCGTCGGCGTCCTTGGCGCAATACATGTGCTCGGTCGCCCAGATGGGGAAGGAGTTGTCGAAGACGTTCTCGCTCTTGGGCTCGACGCCGCCGACCTTGATGGCGTTGAACTTGGTGTCATCGAAGTGGGAGAAGTCGAGATAGGAGATCGCGTTGTCGGTAGCGGCGATCTGGGTCTGGACGTCGCCGGACTTGTCGAGCTCGGCGTCACCCTTGAAGGTGTTCTCCTCGCCCGCGAAGACGGCGGCCTCGAAGGTGGCGCGGGTGCCGGAGCCGGCCTTGCGGTTGAGGACGACGATCTTGGCGTCCTCGCCACCGACCTCGGACCAGTTGGTGATGGCGCCGGAGAAGATGCCCTTGAGCTGCTCGAGGGTCAGATCGTCAACGGTCACGTTCTTGGAAACGACCGGGCCCATGCCCACGACGGCGACCTCATGGTCGACGAGCTTCTCGGCGTCGGCCGCCTCGAGCTTCTCCTCGGCGAAGACGTCGGAGTTGCCGATGGTGACGGTGCCGGCGGCGACGGCGGTAAGGCCGGTGCCCGAGCCGTTACCGGAGCCGGAGACGGACACATCCGGGTTCTGGTCCATGAACTTCTCCGCAGCAGCCTCGACGAGCGCCTGGAACGAGGAGGCGCCGTCGTAGGTCACCTCGCCGGCAAGGGTGGAGGCGGCATCGGCGGAACCCTCTGCAGGAGCAGCGGAATTGCCGCAACCAGCGAGACCGAGGCCGGCAACGGCGGCGACGCCGCCCGCAAGACCGAGGAACTGACGACGGGAGCAGTTGTATTCGAACATGGTTCTCCTTCCGAGAATGAACGGCGCAATGCGCATTCGTGAAGCATCGGCAGCCCGTTGCCGCCTGTGTGCTCTACGAATCAGTACGATAGAGCTCGTTCGCGGAGGAAAACCGCGCGCCCGCAGGCCATTACTTGCATTTGACCAATCATTACCCATCTCATGCGCTGTATTTACATGTCGCTTACATTGCATCGTCCGTGCAGGTTACGGCTTACAAAAAAGCCGCGGCCCCCGTACGGGAGTCGCGGCCGAAACCGTGCTGGAAACCGATCGGCAACACGTGGTCGCGCGCTATCGGGCCTCGTCGTACTCGAGCTCCATGAGCTCCAAGATCGCGCGGATGTACATCTTGAGCGCCTCGCGGAGCAAGTCCTCCTTGGCCGCCTCGTTGGGACCGTGCATGGTGCCCGCCCACGCCGGCAGCTCCAGTGCGTTGTCCTCGGGACCGAAGGATACGGCGCTCTTGAAGTTGCGCGCATACGTGCCGCCGCCCATCGCGAACGGCTTCGCATCACGACCAGTGGTGTCGTTGTAGATATCGATCAGGGTCTGGACCTGCGGAGAGGAGGCATCGACCGAGAACGGGGGCTTCGCGCGGCTCACCTCGACGGAGGCGCCGAATCGGCCGGCAAGCGCCTCGCACGCCGAAACCAGATCGGCCTCGGTGATGCTATCGGGGAAGCGGACGTCGATCGTCTGCTCCAGGCGGTCGCCATCCACCAGGCGGATGGTGCCCGCGTTGCAGGTGAGCGGACCGAACGCCGCGCTCTCCGATGCGATGCCGATGCCCGCTCCCGCGGTATCCGCGTGGATGCTCGCCAGCAGGTCGAGCACGGGCGCCGCGCCATCCCCCAGCACGCCGCTCTCGCGCAGGTAGCCCACGATGAGCGCGATGGCGTTCACCGTTCCCTCGGGCAGCGAGGCATGGCCTCCGATGCCATGCGCGACGATGCGGCTGACGCCCTCGGCAACCGGCTCGATCGAGATGCGGTCGGCGTTCGCCATCGGCGCGGGGAGCACGGAGGCATCGAGGTTGAGTTCCAGGACCGATTCGCCCGGAATAGCATTGGTGGCCTCGGCTCCGCTCCACGAGCGGATCAGGCCGCCGGGTACGGCCGCCGTGGTGAACGTGGCACCGAAGCAGCCCTTCTCGGCATTGCAGACCGGAAACTCCGCATCGGGCGTGAAGAGGAACAGCGGGTGGTCATGGCGATCGAGGTAATGGTGGACATCGGTCATACCCACCTCCTCGTCGCATCCCAGCAGCGCGCGGAAGGTATAGCGCGCAACGATGCCCTCGCGCTTCAGGAAGGCGCCGGCATAGAGCGACAGCACCGCGGGACCCTTGTCGTCGATAACGCCGCGACCGAGCAGCCAGCCCTCGCGGCGCACCATGGTGAAGGGGTCCGTGACCCAGCCGGGGCCCGCGGGAACAACGTCGACATGCGCGATCGTGGCAATCTGCTCGGGGCGCTCGCCGGGAATATCCGCTATGCCCATGTAGCCGTCGTCATCGCTCACCTCGTAGCCCAGGCGCTCGGCAATGCCCAGCGCAGCATCCAGGGCACCGCGAACGGGCGCGCCGAAGGGAGCGCCCGGGCGGGCCGCATCGGCGTTTGCGAGCGACGGGAAGCTCACCAGGCGAGCGATATCGGCAACAACGTCCTCCCACACCTCGTCGACGTACGCATCGATGCGGCACATCAAATCTGCATTCATCCAAACCTCGCTTTCAAGCGGTTCAAAGGGAAATCCGCTCTATCTTACAATCCCAGCAGCTCGGAAAGCTCGGCAACGCTATGGCAGGTCGCAACGGCGCCGGCGTCCTCGAGCTCACCGGGATGCGCCGCGCCGGAATACAGCCCAACGCATGGGATCTCCCACTCGGCCGCACCGATAACGTCGTGCATGCGGTCGCCTACCATGAGCGTATCGTGCGCCGAGACGCGCATCGCCATGATGGCCGCCTCGATAGACTCGGCCTTTGAATAGCGAACGCCGTGCACGCGCCCCGCTATCACCTCGAACTGGGTAAGCCCCAAGACGCGGGCCATGGCGCGCGCCGAATCCTCCATGCGCGATGTAGCCACGGCAAGGCGCTTGCCCGCTGCCACCAAGCCGTCGAGCAACTCGTTCATCCCCGGCATCAGCAGAAATTCATCGGGCGTCACGGTGTCATGGAAGATGGCGCGATACTCATCGGCGCACGCGCGCGCCTCGGCGGCATCCATACCGCCCGCCAGCGCGAAGCCCTCCTCCAGCGGCGGGCCGATCATCAAACGCAGCGTGGCGTCGTCGTGGTCGTATCCATGACTGCGAAGCACCGTTGATGCGACGCGATAGATAGCCGGTTGGGTGTTGGCAACGGTTCCATCGAAATCGAAGAGCACCACCGGATAATCAGACAACGGGCGCATGCGCTCGGGCGCGCCGTTCGAAACTGGCATCGAAACCCCTTTCACCACGCTGCGCCAACCATTGCGCGCAGCACGTTTGCCCATTCTACCCAGCATGGCACGCCCCAACCACCGACCGGGCCCGCTCCTTCAAACCGGCGCTTCCACAAAAGAAAAGCCCCCGGGCGAACCCAGAGGCCTTGCGCGCGTAATGTGTGAGAAAAGATGCTTGAACGCTACTCGGCGTCAGCAGCCTCGGCCTCGTCGTCCTTCTTCTCGGAGGGCAGCGGGGCAACCTCGATCTCGACGCCGAGGGTCTCGGCGGCGGACTTCATGGACAGGGAGATGCGACGACGGTCGAGGTCGATCTCCATGACCTTCACCTGGACGGTGTCGCCCACGTGGGTAACCTGGCTGGGCTGGTCGACGTGCTTGTTCGCCATCTCGGAGATGTGAACGAGGCCCTCGATGCCGTCGCCCAGGTCGACGAAGGCGCCGAAGGGAACGAGCTTGGTAACGGAGCCCTCGACGATAGCGCCCACGGGGTACTTCTTAACGAGAGCACGCCACGGATCCTCGGTGGTCTGCTTGAGACCGAGGGAGATGCGCTCGCGGTTGAGGTCGACATCCAGAACCTCGACCTCGACCTCCTGGCCGACCTTGACGACCTCGGAGGGGTGGTTGACGTGGTTCCAGGAGAGCTCGGAGATGTGGATGAGGCCGTCGATGCCGCCCAGATCCACGAAGGCGCCGAAGTCCACGATGGAGGAAACGGTGCCCTTGAGACGCATGCCGCTCTTGAGCTTGGAGAGGATCTCGGAGCGCTCGGCCTTGCGGGACTCCTCGAGCACGACGCGACGGGACAGAACGACGTTGTTGCGGTTGCGGTCCATCTCGATGACGCGAGCCTCGATGGAGGTGCCCATGTAGGAGGTGAGGTCCTTCACGCGGCGAAGGTCAACGAGGGAGGCGGGCAGGAAGCCGCGCAGGCCGATGTCGAGGATAAGACCGCCCTTGACGACCTCGATAACCTCGCCCTCGACGTTCTCGCCGGCGTTGAACTTCTCCTCGATGCGGTTCCAAGCACGCTCGTACTCGGCACGCTTCTTGGAGAGGACCAGACGACCGTCCTTGTCCTCCTTCTGGAGAACGAGGGCCTCGATGGGATCGCCGATAGCGACGATGTCTGCAGGGTTAGCGTCCTTGCGGATGGAGAGCTCGCGCACGGGGATAACGCCCTCGGACTTGAATCCGATGTCAACGAGCACCTCGTCGCGCTCGATCTTCACGACAGTGCCGCTTACGAGATCGCCCTCATCGAAATCGGTGATGCTACCGTCGATAAGGCTGTTCATCTCCTCTTCGTTTACATCGTCGAGGGAGAAGATGGACGAGTTCTGAATCTCACTCAAAGGTGGACCCCTTTCGAACTACGGGGCCCCGATTTGCTAGACCTGCAGATGAACGCCTGCATTGGGTAAACTACCCGGGCGCATTTGCTCACTGTTTGGAACATACTCGGGGGCCGACAGATACGGATGTGAAGCGTTTGCATTCACGTTCATCTAGAGTACGAGTAATTCCGACTATTTTCAAGCGTCAGACCCAAGTTTTACGCAGCTGGTCCATAAGAACACCTTGACGATCATCATGGGACGGTAAGGCCCCGCCGCCCTCCCCGGAGCCGCCCGGGCTCGTGCTATAGTTAACAGATTGACCGTTAGAGGAGGCGCTATGCTCAAGGCCGTGGTATTCGACATGGACGACACGCTGCTCAGCCTGAACCTGAGCGCTTTCATCGCCGTTCTCGCCAGGGACGAATCGTCCATGCTCGCGCAGATCGGACGCAAGAACGCGCTGTCGATGTTCGCGCTCTACGGCTCGGCCATGCTCGAGATCAACAACGCCGAGCGCACCGACCAAGACCTTTCCAACCGCGAGTTCTTCGACGATTTCATCATGCGCCGATGCGGCGTTCCCATGAACGACCCCGTGGTCCGCGACGCGTTCGAGTATTACGAGCGCGAGGTGCTCCCCAACAGGAACGACGCCATCATCCATGCGCGGCCGCGCCCCGGCGCCCGCGAAGCCGTCGACGCGGTGGCCTCGCGCGGTCTGCGCACGGCCCTGCTCACCAACCCCAGCTTCAGCGAGGACTGCATACGCTGCCGCATGGGCTGGGGTGATATGCTCGACATGCCGTTCGAGCT
The DNA here is from genome assembly GCF_008014645.1 of Collinsella sp. BA40. Taxonomy (GTDB): domain Bacteria; phylum Actinomycetota; class Coriobacteriia; order Coriobacteriales; family Coriobacteriaceae; genus Collinsella. The sequence goes on along the minus strand of NZ_VOWY01000007.1, from coordinate 49,249 downwards.
CGTCACCACCATGGAGAACTCCCACCACTGCAAGCCCAGCGCCGCCTACTACCTCGAGAGCCTGGCAGCCCTTGGACTCGAACCCCACGAGGTACTCATGGTGGGCAACGACCCCAAGCGCGACTTCCCCGCCCCCGCCTGCGGCATCCAGACCGCCTATGTGGGCAACGGCGTGCAGGAGCGCGCCACGTGGTCGGGCTCGATGGCCGATTTCGCCGCCAGCTTCAACGAGATCGAGGAGCGCTTCTACCGGCGCCAGGAAGAGGCTGCGGCCTCCCGCGCCTAGCGAAGCGGATGCATAACCCAAGGGCGCCCCCGCGAACGAACGCGGGGGCGCCCTTGGTTACATGGTGGGTGCGCGATGGATCTAGCAGGCGGCGACCTCGGTCTCGCCCGTCATGATCTTAAGGATCTCGACGTCGGTATCCTTCATGCCCACGCGGCCCACGTAGCCCATGGCCGCGATGGTCTCCTCGACCGTATCCTGCACGACGCCCTCGCCTGCGCGGAACCCGCGGCCCTCGAGCGCCATATCGCAGCCGAGGATGGCCGCATCCACCGCCGCCGAGATCTTGGCCGCGCAGCTCGCCTTGGCGCCGTCGCACACGATTCCGCCGACGTTGCCCAGGGTGTTCACGATGGTCGCGCCGATCTGCTCGCGCGTGCCGCCGCGCATCCAGCAGATGGCCGCACCGGCTCCGCACGCCGCGCACACGACGCCGCAGAACGCCGAGAGCGCACCGATGTAGCTCTTGGTATGGATGGCCACGAGGTCCGCCAACGCGACCGCGCGCACCAGCCTATCGTGCGGCACGCCGAGCTGCTCGCCGTACGTGAGCACGGGCAGGGCGCAGGTGATACCCTGGTTGCCCGAGCCGCACACGATGGCCACGGGCAGCGCGCACCCGCTCATGCGCGCATCGGACCCGGCCGCCGCGCGGGCGCGGGCGCGGCATGCCACGTCGTCGCCGCGCGTCGCCAGCAGCGTGCGCCCGACCTCGGCGCCCCAGGAGTTGCGCAGGCCCTCGTCCGAGATGGCGCGATTGAGCTCGAGCTGCCGCTCGAGCGCGGCGCGGGCGGCCTCGATGTCGCCGGACTCGACGAAGTCCATGATCATATCGAGCGACATCCCCTCGACGGGACGCGCATGGGAGGGCTCGGCAGCAGCGGGGCCCGCCGCATTCAGCAGCGCGCACGTGCCCGAGCATGCATCCTCCACCTCGCCGCCGCGCGCCGCGGGACACAGCCGGTTCGCCGGCACGCCGTCGCGCGTGCAGCGCACGACGTTGGTGTGGTGTTCCGAGATGGCGACCTCGGCCACGTGGCCCAGGGCCTCGGCGCGCACATCGATATAGAGGTTGGGCACGCCCTCGACGAGGCCCACCTCGCAGTAGCCGTCCGACCCGAGCAGCTCGACCGTGCGGGCGCGGTGCGCATCGTCCACCCCCTCGAGCACCTCGAGCGCCGCGGCCGCGTTGCCGCCCACGGCGCCCAGCACGGCCGCGGCCTCGACGCCGCGCATGCCGCCGGAGTTCGGCACCGTCACGCTCTTCACGTTCTTGATGATGTTCCCCGAGCATCCCACGCGCATGGCCTCGGGCTCGCAACCCAGCACCAGGCGCGCCAGCGCCGCCGCGTACGCCACGGCGATGGGCTCCGTGCATCCCAGCGCGCAGATCAGCTCGCCATCGAGCAGCTCGCACAGCGCCCGATCGCGCGCCGCGGCATCCCTCGTTACCTCGCTAGCAGATTCCCCCACGATTGCCTCCTTGCATCGACCAATGGTTGCAATTCTACTTGGTTCGACGCAAATTTCCTAACCATGCCGCCCTTCACGGCCGAACGGACGCCATCCAGCGCGCACGGGGCGAGCTCGACGGACATGGATGCCCGCTACGACCGAAGGTACCGGGCCAGGAACGCGCGGGTACGCGGATGCGCGGGCTCTGTAAACATCTGCTCGGGCTCGCCCTGCTCGGCGATGACGCCCCGGTCCATGAACACCACGCGGTCGGACACGGTGCGCGCGAACTCCATCTCGTGCGTCACGACGACCATGGTCATGCCGTCGCGCGCGAGACCGCGCATGACCTCGAGCACCTCTCCCACGATCTGCGGGTCGAGCGCGGAGGTCGGCTCGTCGAACAGCATGATCTTGGGATTCATGCACAGGGCCCGCGCGATGGCGACGCGCTGCTTCTGGCCACCGGACAGCGTCGCGGGGGCGGCGTGCGCGAAATCGGCAAGGCCCACGGATTCAAGATGGGCCAACGCGACGGCCTCCGCCTCGGCCTTCCCCATCTTCTTGAGCGTCACCGGCGCGAGCGTGCAGTTATCGAGGACGTCCATGTTGTTGAACAGGTTGAATCCCTGGAACACCATGCCGATATCCTCGCGCAGCCCGTTCACGTCCACATGGTCGGCCGTCAGGTCGCTGCCCTCGAACCACACGTGGCCCGCATCGGGCGTCTCGAGCAGGTTGATGCAGCGCAGCAGCGTCGACTTGCCCGAACCGGACGCGCCGATGATCGTCACGACCTCGCCCGGCGCCACGTCCAGGTTCACGTCGCGCAGCACCTCCAGGTCGCCGAACGACTTCCGAAGGCCCTCGATGCGAACCATGCAGCCATCCATGGGGACAGCGGATTCGTTCATGCTCATGATCTAGTTCTCCTCCACGTTGACGGGCTGGTCGGACGTGCTGCCGAGCTTGACGGGCCTCACGTCGAGCCGGGCGGCGAAGCGGCCCAGCAGCCACGAGGCGCACATCGTAAGACACAGATAGATCACGCTGGTCAGCAGCGCCGCCTCGAATTGGCGGTAATACATGCCGCCCACGGTCGTCGTGGCGAACATGAGGTCGAAGGTGCCGATTACGGACAGCACCGAGGAGTCCTTGATGTTGATGACCAGCTCGTTGGACAAGCCGGGAATGGCGAACTTCACGCCCTGGGGGAAGACGACCTTCCTCATGGCCTGCCACTGCGAGAGACCGAGCGAGCGCGCCGCTTCCATCTGGCCGGCGTCGACGGACTCGATGCCGCCGCGCAGGACCTCCATCATATAGGCCGTCGAGTTCAACACGATGGTGACGAGGCCGGCTGCGAAGGTGCTCCAGATGCCATTGACCTGCGTAGTCGTGAGGCTCGTCAGCTTGAACAGCGAGAACACGCCGAAGAAGATGATCATCGCCTGGACCATCATGGGCGTGCCGCGCACCACGGTGCTGTAGGCCTTGGCGAAACCCGCTCCCGCGACCTTCCAGAACCGAACGAAATCGTTATCGGCGCGGTCCACCACCTGGATACGCAAGAACACCAGCAGCAGCGCCAGGAAGAACGCTATGACCGTGCCGAATACCGCGAGGGCGACCGTGGTCTTGAAGCCCTCGAAGAAGATCGCGCGGCTGTCGTAGAGCATGAAGAGCATGCTCTCGAGCATGGGCTCGGGACGCGTATCGGCGGTCACGGCGACCCGCCATGCCGATGCGAGCCCCATCGCGATGCGGTCGATCGCGAGGACGAGCGTCATAGCGCATACCGCATACGAGCCGTAACGAAGCGCGCGAACCGCAGCGGGACGCGTGAAGGGCGACGTCTTCGCATACGTCCTCCACCTCGCAAGCTTGAACGCGAGCGCGACCGCGGAGAGGGCGACCCAGGCGGCGAGCGCGTAATACATGACGACCTCGACGCCGTAGGCATGCGCCATGAAGCTGAGCGCGGGACGCGGGCGGCTCGACAGCGCCATGCCCGCCGCCGCCACGGCGCTCGTGCCGAGCAGGACGTAGCGGTGTTCGGAGCGAGCGAACGCGGCCATGCGGGCCAGGGCGCCGCCCATGCCGGAACGTGTGGAATCCATAGTCTCCCCCAGATAGAGCGATAGGGCCCGAGGCGCGCGCGGGCCCTTGCCCAACGCGCACCAGGGGCGTTGATGGTTGTCTTGGTTGACGACGCGCGAGCGCTAGGCGGGCTGGCGGTCCATGCAGGCCGACCACATGTCCTGTCGATCCTGTTCATCGATGTCGGCGATGATCTCGTTGATGCGGGCGAGCGCGGCATCGTTGCCCTTCGCGACCGCCGCGTTGTCGGGCATGCGCGACCCCTCGAAGGCGTCGGCCATCTCGAGCTCGACGAAATCGGGATAGACCTCGAGCAGCTTGGGGGCGGAAAGCTTCGAGTAGGTGATGATGTCGCACGTGCCGCTGCGCAGGTTCTCCACGACCATGGGGACGGTCTCGGCGGGCGTCATATGGTTGACCTCGGGAATCTGGTCGATCACGTCGTTGTACATGGTGGCCGCCTGGCCCAGGATCGATGCATCCTCGAGGTCGGCGAACGTGGTGGCGCCGGCGTACGCGGAATCCTTCTTGGTGATCATCACGATATCGTCGTCCACATACGACTCGGAGAACGCCGCCGCCGAGGCGCGCTCGGGCGTGACGGACATTCCCGCGCACACGATATCCACCTGGCCGTTGTTGAGCGCATCGATGAGCGAGCCGAACTCGAGCTTGACCGCGACGGCCTCCATGCCGAGCTGCTCCGCGATGATCTTGGCAACTTGGACATCGTAGCCATCGGCATAGGCGCCCGAAACGTTCTCGATGGGGATGGTGAAATCGGAAGCCGAGGAAACCTGCCAGTTATAGGGGGCATATGCCGCCTCCATACCGACGCGCAGGGTGACGCCGTCGCCCAGCACCGCGGAAGAGGCCGAAGAGCCCTCCGCATCATCCGCGCTCTCCAGGGGAGCAGGGCCGCACCCCGTGAGGAACATCATCCCCCCGATGCCCAACGCCGTGAGTCCCGAGAGCTTGAGAAACTCCCTACGGGAACGTATGGCGGATCGTACCGATACATCGACAGTCTCGTGAGTCATGATGTTACCTCCGGTTTTTAGTTTGAGACCCCTTTCGCACAACGCAACCAGAGGGGGCCCATCCCCCTCTCCCTTGCAACTCAATGCGTGAAAGTTCCGCGTGCTGCCTGGCAGGATACTCCATCTTGATGAAGCGCCAGCACGTCATATTCCGAGAAATAGATTGGTTACATTTCATATTCATAGATGCGCATACACTGGGACGCCGCGGCGATGCAGGAGGGCCGCCGTCTCGATGGCGCCCAGAATCACGGCCGGGGACGGAGCAGATGGACCTACAATGGCATCGAACCACACGACCGCCGCACCCCGAAAGGACCCTATGCTGCCCTCCTACCTCGACGATCCCGCCCTTGCATCCGTCGCGCTCGTGGCCACCGATATGGATTGCACGCTCCTGGCCGATGACGGCACCCTGCCTCCCGGCTTCAACCAGCTGATCGCCTCGATGGAGGACGCCGGCATCGTGTTCTGCGCCGCAAGCGGACGGCCCTGCTACACGCTGCGCGAGATGTTCGCCGACCACCTCGATGCGATCGCCCTCATGTCGGACAACGGCGCGGCGATCGCCTATCGCGGGGAAATCATCTACAAGAGCCTCATGGAGCCGAAGGATGTGGACGAGCTACTCGGGTTCACCCTGGAAGACGGGCGCGGCTGCCCTACGGTCTGCAGCCTGGAAGCCTGCTACATCAGGGCGTGCGACCGCGTGCACGACGGCTATTTCCGCAAGTTCTTCTCGACGATTCGCTATGTCGACAGCTTGGACGGGATCGACGCCGAGGTGAACAAGTACACCGTCTACTTTCCCGAGCGAAACGCCGAAGAGGTGTTCGCCGACGCCTACCGCGACGCATGGGGCGCCCGCTTCCACGTGACCAACGCCGGCCGCGAGTGGATCGACGTGATGAACCGGGGCATCAACAAGGGCTCGGGGATCGAACGGCTCTGCGAGCACCTCGGCATCTCCACCGCCGACGCGGCCGCGTTCGGCGATACCTACAACGATATCCAGATGCTCGAGGCGGCGGGCCATGGCTTCGTCGTGGCCAACGCCGAGGAGCACATGCACGCCCATGCGAACTACCTCGCACCCAGCAACAACGACCGCGGCGTGTCGACGGTCATCGAGGCGATGCTCGCGGCGCGGCGCTAGCACGCAAGCGGAGCACGGCGTCAAAGGCCGCCGGAAGCCGTGCGCCTCGAACCATACGCGGCGAACGCACGAGGACGAAAAAACGGGAGGCGACTCGCTTACGAGCCGCCTCCCGTCATCATTTGAAAGCGTTTCGCAGACCTCGGGGTCGCGAGCGCGCCCGCGCTACTTAGCGTCGGCCCAGGTCACGCCCGTGCTCGCCTCGGCGATGAGCGGCACGCGCAGCTCGACCACGTTCTCCATCTCCTCGCGCACGAGCGCCGTCAGAGCTTCCACCTCGGAAATCGGGCACTCGAAGTCGAGTTCGTCGTGCACCTGCAGGACCATGCGCGCGGCAAACCCCTCCTCGCGTAGGCGGCGCGCCACGCGGATCATCGCGAGCTTGATGATGTCGGCCGCCGAGCCCTGCATGGGATGATTCATAGCCGTGCGCTCGCCGAACCCCCGCTGCACCGGGTTCTTCATCTGAAGCTCGGGGATGGGGCGGCGCCGGCCGAACATCGTGACCGCGTAGCCGCATGCCTTGGCGTCCTCCACCGTGCGATCCAGGTAGGCGCGCACGCCGGGATAGGCCTCGAAGTAGCGGTCGATCATCTCGCGCGCCTCGCCCATGGGGATATCGAGCGTCTGCGACAAGCCATAGGCCTGCTGGCCGTATACGATGCCGAAGTTCACCGCCTTGGCGCGGCTGCGCAGGTCGGGGGTCACCTCGTCGACCGCGACGCCGAAGACGCGCGCGGCGGTCTCGGCATGGAAGTCCTCGCCCTCGTTGAACGCCGCCACGAGGTGCTCGTCGGCGGAGAGGTGCGCGAGCAGGCGAAGCTCGATCTGGGAGTAATCGACCGCGAGCAGCACGGATCCCTCCCCTGCCGAAAACGCCGTCTTCACCGTGCGCCCGAGCTCGGAGCGCGTGGGGATGTTCTGCAGGTTGGGGTTGGAACTCGAGAGGCGCCCCGTCGCCGTGATCGTCTGGTTATAGGTGGTGTGCACGCGGCCATCGGTGCGCCGCAGCTGCCCGAGCGCGTCGAGATAGGTCGACTTGATCTTCGTTTTCTCGCGATACTCCAGCACCAGTCGAACGAACTCGTGGTCGCGCGCAAACTCCTCCAGCACGCGGGCGTTCGTGGAGTAATAGCCGGTCTTGGTCTTCTTGAGGCCCTTGGTGGGCAGCCCCATCACGTCGAACAGGATATGGGAGAGCTGCATGGGGCTCGAGATGTTGAAGGTCTCGTCGCCCGCGAGCTCGCGGATGCGCGACGCCAGGGCATCGATCTGCCCGCCCAGTTCGGCGGAGAGGCCGGCGAGGCGATCGGGGTCGACCAGCATGCCCGAGCGCTCCATATCGGCGAGCACCGGGACCAGCGGCATCTCGATCCGCGTGAACACATCGACGTCGCCATCGCGCTCGAGGGCCGCCGCCAGCGGCTCGAGCAGGCGCTGCGCCAGAACGGCGGCGCGGGCGCCGCGGGCGGGGGCATCGGCCGGGGCGCCCTTCTCCCCGCGCACCGCGGGCAGGCCGACATGCAGATAGGTCTCCGCCAGGTAGGCGTCGTCGAAATCAGAGCGAATCGAATCGAGCAGGTACGCGGCCACGACCACGTCGAAGACGCGGGCGGGGTCGACCATCAGCGGATCGAGGAAGGCGCGATGCGCCGAGTCCACGGGTGAAACCGCATGGATGAGCGCCTTGACGTCGGGCGAGACCACCGAGGCGTTGGCGAACAGGCACAGCAGCACGCCGCGCACCAGGCCGGCATCGGAGTCCACGCCCAGGTTGGCCGCGACCTCGGCGGGAAGCGGCGCGGTCGCGAAGTCGTCCTGGTGAATCTCCTCGAAGGCGAGCAGCCCCTGCGACGTCGCCGCCCACAGGGTCCAGGTGGTGCCGAACAGCGAGCCCGCCGCCGCGTCGTCATCGAGTGCCACGGAGACCCACTCGCCCGCCTCGATGGCGGCGAAGAGCGCGACCAAGGCGTCGGCCACGCCCTCCCCCGACTCGGCGATCGCGCGCACGGCGGGCTCGGGCAGATCGAAAGATGCGGGCTGGGGCAGGTCGGCCGCTGCGCCCTCGCCCAACAGCGCCAGGAAGCGGCCCTGCATGGCGGTGATACCCAGCTCCCCCAAACCGGAGCTCACCTGGACGGCATCGTAAGCAGGGAAGCTCGTCGAGGCGAAATCGACCGATACGGGCGCGTCGGTGCGGATGCGCGCCACCTCGCGGGAGAGCAGCGCGTCGTCGATATGGGCGCGCAGGTTCTCGCCCATCTTGCCCTTGACCTCGTCGGCATGGGCGATGACCTCGTCGAGGCTGCCGTACTGCGCGATGAGGGCGCTGGCCTTCTTGGGGCCGATGCCGGGCACGCCGGGGATGTTATCCGAGCTGTCGCCCTTGAGGCCGTAGAAATCGGGTACGAGCTCGGGCGTGATGCCGTGGTAGAGGTCGTCCACGCTCTCGGGCGTCATGATGGCGATGTCGGACAGGCCCTTGCGGGTCGAGACGACGTTGATATGGTCGGTGACCAGCTGGTACATGTCGCGGTCGCCGGTGATGAGCAGCATGTCGCAACCGGCGGCCTCGCCGGCGCGGGCGAGCGTTCCCAGGATGTCGTCGCCCTCCCAGCCCTCGGCCTCCACGATCGGCACCTGGATGGATTGGAGCAGCTGCTTGATCATGGGGAACTGCTGGCGCAGGCCGTCGTCCATAGGCGGGCGCTGCGCCTTGTACTGCGGCAGCATCTCCATGCGCACCGCCGGGCGGCCCTTGTCGAAGGCGACGACCACGCCGTCGGGATCGAACTCGTCGACCATCTTGAGGAACATGTTGAGGAAGCCGAAGACGGCGTTGGTGGGGCGGCCGTCCGGAGCGTTCATGGTGGGCGGGACCGCATGGAAGGCGCGGTGCATCAGCGAGTTGCCGTCGATGACGGCGAATACGCGGCGGCGCTCGGCGGCGGGGGTTGTATCGGTCATAGGGGAACTCCGTTCCTGCGTGGTTTTCCACCTACAGTCTACGGCACGGGGCACGAGGGCGCACCCACAAACCGCAACGGCGCGGCGACTACGAAATGCCCGAAAAACTGCGGGCGTACCCGCACGATTACAAGATGGTTCACGGGATGGCGCGCACATCGCGCGCACGCGCACGTGATACCATGACGAACAGCACCAGATCACCCACGTAGAAAGGACGCATCCCATGGAGCGACCCAACGCATGGAAGAAATACGACGACGCGGCCCTGGCCGAGCTCGACGAGCTCTGCGAGAGCTATCGCCGCTACATCAGCGAGAACAAGACCGAGCGCGAGTGCGTGAAGTCCAGCATCAAGCTGGCCGAGGAAGCCGGCTACGTGAACCTCGAGACGGCGATCGCCGAGGGCCGCACCCTCTCCGCCGGCGACAAGGTCTACGCCGCCAGCCACAACAAGACCCTCATGCTCGTGAACCTGGGCCGCCGCCCGATGGAGCAGGGCATGAACATCCTGGGCGCCCACATCGACTCCCCACGCCTCGACCTCAAGCAGAACCCGCTCTACGAGGCCGGCGACATGGCCTACCTCGACACCCACTACTACGGCGGCGTGAAGGCCTACCACTGGGTCGCCACCCCGCTGGCCCTGCACGGCGTCATCTGCAAGAAGGACGGCACCACCGTCGACATCGCCGTGGGCGAGGACCCGGCCGATCCGGTCTTCTGCATCTCCGACCTGCTGATCCATCTGGCAAGCGAGCAGATGGAGAAGCCCGCCGGCAAGGCCGTCGACCATGAGAACCTCGACGTCATCGTCGCCGGCCGCCCCGTCGTCATCGAGGGCGACGAGGAGGTCAAGGAGCCTGTCAAGCAGATGTTCCTCGACCTCATCAAGGAGAAGTACGACGTCGAGGAGGAGGACTTCCTCTCCGCCGAGATCGAGGTCGTGCCCGCCGGCCCCGCCCGCGACATGGGCCTCGACCGCTCCATGATCTTGGGCCACGGACAGGACGACCGCGTCTGCGCCTACCCGTCCCTGCGCGCCCAGCTCGACACGCCCGAGGTCGAGACCACGAGCGTGACCCTGCTCGTCGATAAGGAGGAGATCGGCTCCGTAGGCGCCTCCGGCATGACCAGCCGCTTCTTCGAGAACACCGTAGCCGAGATCATGGCGCTCGCCGGCGAGGACTCCCCGCTGGCGCTCCGCCGCGCGTTGGCGAACTCCCGCATGCTCAGCTCGGATGTGTCGGCCGGCTTCGACCACCTCTACGCCGATCGCTTCGAGAAGAAGAACGCCGCCATCATGGGTCACGGCCTGTGCTTCAACAAGTACACGGGCTCCCGCGGCAAGGGCGGCTCCAACGACGCCGACGCCGAGTACTTCGCGCTGATCCGCGACATCATGGACGAGGCCGGCGTGGACTACCAGACCTGCGAACTCGGCCGCATCGGCGCAGGCGGCGGCGGCACGATCGCCTACATCCTCGCCGAGTACGGCATGGACGTCATCGACTCCGGCGTGGCCGTCATCTCCATGCACGCGCTGTGGGAGGCCACCAACAAGGCCGACATCTACGAGGCGTACAAGGGCTACAAGGCCTTCATCGAGCGCCCGTAGCGCACCCGGCGAACAGCGCCCTTCACACGGCGTCGCGCCCCGGCACCCGGCGCTCCGACGTGCCCCGGAAATCACCCCGACCCTCGCGGAAACCAGGGGGCCCAAGAACGGCACCCGCGCCCGCATCGATGCGTCCAAACGCTCGATGCGGGCGTTTTCTTTCCATCGGAGCCCCGATGGCGCCCCTATACGAAGCGCGGCGGCATCCGCCCCGCCGCGAACGCCGTCTGATGCGAATGCCAGGAGCCCGGGTGCGGGCGTCGAAAAGCTCTCACCCTCGATGTGAGTGGATTATTTTCACACCCCTGGACAGACCGCGTTTTCAGCGCAAAACCGCCCGTAAAGGCCCAGGTAATCGCACTACCGAGAATCGAGCGATCGGGCTGTTTCATTTTTCCACTCACTTCGAGGGAGAGAGCCCTGGCGGCCCCCGATATTCCACTCACTTCGGGGGGAAGCCCGACGAATGCGCGAATTCCATCCAAAGCGTGCGGGCGGACCCGATCGAACCCGCCAGCCTTGACCTCTCGCAGTCAAAAGCCCCATGACCAGGCACGCGGTCGGCGCCCCCTTACAGCATGAGGGCCCGGTCCGCGTACGTCCGCAGCATCTCAAAACAGCCACTCGAGCGTACCCCGCCCTGCTCGTTCCAGGATGGCGGCCGCCCATCGAATAAGCCCTGCAGGCAAGGGCCCTTGCTCATACCTCGCCCAGGCGACGCCAGTCGCAGAAGAGCTCCCGGCGAAGCGCGCGCTCGCGCTCCATCAGCAGCGCCGATTTCTCAAGATAACGGCCCTCGAGCTTCATTCCCACCAGCTCCGCCATCTCCCTATGCCTGGCATCATCCCTCAGCTGCGCGTACGTGAGAGTAATATACTCATATCCCATCGCCTGCAGCGCGGCTTGCCGGTCAAAATCAAGCAGCTGCCGGTCGGCAGCCGAATGAATCAACCTGCTTTGGCATTCAAGCACCAGCTGCCTGGAGCCATCCAAGCTCTCGGCAAGCAGATCGGCATAGCACACCGATTGACCCGTCAGAATCCTTCCCGACCGGGAGAGGTCGATCCTCTCGTCAAGACGAACGGCCCTTCCCTCGCCGCCGCGCAAGCGCGACAGCCCGTACTGCAATGCCGCCCGTACCTCGAACGGCGACCGAGCGCACCCGAAGTAATCCTGTGTAGCGCGCAGGAGCCGCAAGCCCCCCTCGCGCACCCTGGTTGCACATGGCAAACCGTGCAACGCTACCCACGTCGATGCACGCCGGGCGCTGCCAAAGATCGGTCAAGCGGCCCGCGCCATCCAACACCGGCCGCCAACCCTCGCTGCCATGCCATCCCCTCCCCACGAGGACCTGCAGCTCGTCGCGCACGCACCCGGGCAATTCGCACACCGTAAAGCCTCCGCATACTTCGTGCAGCAGCATGCACAGATGAATCTGCGAGACAAACGGCGCGAGCTGCAAAAGCGCGAAAGCCGGCGTGGCGCAGGACGCATAGGGGCCGCATTCCCCAATGGCGCCAACGGGAACATCGCCACCCCACAGGTGCATCTTCGCGTGCTTGAGACTCCAACGGTCCGCGCGGGAGCGCACCATAACGTGGACGGGTCGTCCGATAAGATCGACGGCGGACTGATCGACCCTCGACGGACGATGCAGAAGATCCTCCCGATCGAAGCGCGCCGCCAGATCCCCGCGAAGAAACGGAGGCATGCGGTACATGCGCAAAGCCGATATGCCCCAAAACACGACATCCATGATTCGACCGTACCAGCGCATCAGGCGGGCATCGTGCAAATCCATGAAATCCGGCCGATGCGCCAACAGCCGGATGCGCGCAATCCAACAAAGCTGTTAGCGGTTACAATTTCGGCAGACACACATCCCGCAGTTCCCGAAAACCCTCGAACCAGAATCGGAGCATCCCGTGATACAAGCCATCATCTCGCCCGCGAAGCAGATGAACGTGGACGGCGACGCCTTCGCCCCGCGTGGCATCCCGCCGTTCCCGCGAGAGACCGCGCGCATCGTCGACGAGCTACGAGCCGTCGAGCAGAACGAGGGCGCCGAGGGCCTGCAGCGCCTCTGGGCCGTGAGCGACAAGCTGCTGGCTGAAAACGTCGAGCGCCTGCACGATTTCCACCCCGTAGCGGACGCGCGCGAACTCGACGACGCCGAGACCTCTCGGCGCGTCGGCCCCGCCATCTTCTCGTATACGGGTATCCAATACCGCAGCATGGCGGCGCACGTGCTGGGCGATGGCGCGATCGAATGGCTACAGGAGCACCTATGGATCCTCAGCGCGCTCTACGGCTGCGTGCGCCCCTTCGACGCCGTTCAACCCTACCGGCTTGAGATGGGCGCCAAACTCGCCATCGACGACGCGCGCAACCTCTACGCCTTCTGGGGCCGGCGCCTGGCGGAACGCATCTGCGCCAGCGACGACACCGAGGTCGTCAACCTGGCAAGCGCCGAGTACTCCAAGGCGGTGCTCCCCTGCATCTCAGCAGAAACACCAGTAGCTACCTGCGTGTTCTCGAGCAGCTTGCGAAACGGCAAACCGGTGCAGAAATCAACCGAAAGCAAGACCGCGCGCGGATCCATGGTGCGCTGGATGGCCGAGACGGGCGCCGGGCGCCTCGAGGACCTCAAGCGCTTCGACGTCGGGTTCGTCTTCGATCCCGCGCTCTCGCACGAGGGAGACGGACGCGCCACGTACGTGTTCATGAGGCGCTAGCCGGCGGCGGCCCACAGGCACGTTCGACCGACGCGCGCTCGCCCCTCGAAGACATTCGCACTCGCGCGCCCCGTCCGACCCCGCATGCAGACGGCCGCCACGCACTCGCGCGCCCCGATCACCTCGCTCGGCCATCGAGCCGGCGACAGCCCGCGGGCACGTTCGCACCCGCTCTCCGGCGCCGCCTACGCCCGTGATCGCCCGCTCGCAACTGACAATCGGCCCGCACGCCGCCTCCACCGCTCGTCTAGCGGCCATCAAAACGAAAAGGCGCCCGCGCACCGCGTTACCACGATGCGCGGGCGCCTCCTTACTCGCACGCGAAGCCGCCAGCCTGGCTACAGCCCCTTGATATAGCGCTGGAGCTGCGGCTTGAAGCCGATCTTGTCCGGCGCCTGCGAGGGCATCTGCGGGAAGGCGTCATGGCCGGGCATGTTGTTCGCCTCGATGAGCAGCGACCCGTTTTCGGTAATAGCGACATCCCATCCCAGATAGCCCATCTGCGGCACCTTATGGGCGGCCTCGCAGCACATGGCGATTGACTCGTTCCACAGCGGGATCTGGTACCCCGTAAGCACGGTGCCCGTACGGGGATGCGCCTCGTATACGCGGAATTGCTTGTCGCACGCGGGACCGGCGATCTTGCCCGTCTCCATATCGACCGGCGAGTACATGCCGCCCGCATTGATGTTATCGACCGGACGGTCGCTATTGCCCATGCGGATGCACGCGTACACGGCGTTGGCCTCGCCGTCCGCAAGCACCGTGTAGACGCGGATGGTATTGACGGAGCCGGGATTGATACGCGCCATATCGGGATGCTGGACCACCACGTCCTCGATAAGGTCGGCATCGGCGCGCTTCAGATAATCGTACATCGCGTCGACCGTCTCGAAATCGGCCCGCGCGAGCTTCTCCACGCCCACGCCGCACGAGGCGTCGCGGGGCTTCGCGATGATCTGCTCGCGCGCCTCCAGGAAGGCGCACGCCTCGTCCTTGGTAGCGGCGCCGAAGTCGAGCCAGTCGCGGTGCAGGTACTCGGCGAAGGCGGTATAGAACTCGTTCTTGTTATCGAAGATATGGTAGTACGCAGGGTCGTTGAGCATGCTCACGATCGTGTTGTTCACGCCGCGGGTCACAAACGTCGCACGCTGCGCCTCGGTCATGGTTTCGAACTCAAGCAGCAGGTAATCCTTGTAGCCCGCCCCGTACTTGAAGCCGCACTTCACGATATCGAAGAACAGGCCCACGCGGTTCTTGCCGCTGCGCCTATGCACCTCGCCGACCGTTTCGAACAGCGCGCCGTAATCCATATGCGCGATGCACCGTACGATATAGCCCAGACGGCCCATGCCCGCCCCCGTTTCATTCGAGCCGCTTGCGCGCGGCCATGGTTTCCATGCGATGCACCTATCTTACGCCCATTCGACACCGGCGCATCCCGCCTGCGGCCCTCCCTAAAAAAAGAGCACCCCGAAGGGTGCTCGCTGAGGGCGGGCGGCGCGGGCCTCCTGCGCGTGCGCTACAGGTACTTGCGCCAGTCGTCGTCTTCCTCTTCCTCGCTCACGGCGGGCTTCTCCTCTACGGGCGCCGGTGCATACGGGGCGTCGACGGCCTCGGGGAACGCGGCGAACACGTGGGCGAACTGAGCGAAATTCTCATCGAAGCGCGTGCGCGGCACCGCCACGAAGACCTCCTTGGCACGATGCGCGCCGCTCGCCAGCTCGGCGCGCATCATCTCGGCCACCTCCACGGCCTCCCAGCCGAAAACGCCGCAGCCGAATGCGCCCAGCACGAGCTTCTCGCGACCCGTGGCGTCGGCGAGCGCCAGGGCGAAGCGGATGCGGTCGCGCATCGCATCGCGCAGGACATCGTCCTTCACACCGTACTCCTCGCGCGCGCGACGGGCGTTCGGCGCCGCCGCCACGAGCACGTCGGCGTACGCATGGATCTTGTCGCGCGTGAAGCGCACGGCGGGCGCCACCATGCCGCGATTCTTATACAGATTGCAGTTGATATGGCGACGACGGTTCTCGCCATACCAGCCACCCTGGCTCTTGAGCACGTTATACAGGAACGATTCGGCGCACAGGGCCTCCTCCTGCGCCATGGAGCCGCGCGCGTAGCCGCCGCCCGGCGTGGTGAACGAAGCGAAATCGAGTACGGCCATATCGCAGAACTGGGCGCGGCCGCGACCGTTCTCCAAGATCGTCGCCACGCTGTCCTGATCGACCACGCTCACGGACGGCACGCAGCCCTCGGCGTCCACCGCAGGCGAGGCATCGTAGACCGCAAGGCCGGCGATGCAGCGCTCGATCTCCTTGGCGTAAGCGTCTGCCATCTTCTTGGTGTGGAGCTCGGCCTCCCGGGCGCGCTCGTTCTTGCGGTCGCCTCGACGCTCCGTACGGTCGGAGCCCCGGCGATTACGGTCATATGCCATGAGTACGTTCCTCCTTGTCACAAGGCGCCGTATGGCGCACGTTCTCCATGGTACCCGATTCGCAGAACGCCCGAACGCCGCACGCGGGCGAGCGCGTCGAATCGCACGGCGGGGCGCATCGGCCGTCGGCGCCTCTCGCGCCGGGCGCCGCGCGAGCGCGGTGAAACGGGAGTACAATGCCCCTCGCAACCCGGGTTCAAGGAGGATACATGGACGCCAGCGCATACGATCGAAGCGATCTCATCGTTTTAGACGAGGTGGGGTCCACCAATATCGAGCTGCTCGAACGCGCCGCCGCCGGTGCAGGTCACGGAACGGCGCTGCGCGCACGCGTCCAGACCTCGGGCCGAGGGCGCCGCGCCCATAGCTGGGCCTCGCCGGACGGCGGCCTTTACCTCTCCATCCTGCTGCGCGCGCCCATCCCCGCGCGCGTGCTGCCCGGACTGCCCATCGCATGCGGCCTGGGCGTCCTGCGCGCGCTCGAGGAGGCGGGCGCGAGCGGGCTCTCGCTCAAATGGCCCAACGACATCGTGTCCGCAGACGGCAAGCTCGGCGGCATCCTCGTGGAGGCGCGGGCGAATTCATCCGAGACCATCGCCGTATGCGGCATCGGCATCAACTACCACGCGCCGCGCCGCATCGAACGCGTCGACGGCGCCCTGCCCGTCTCGAGCCTGGATGACTGCCTGCGCGCCTCCCCCCTCCCCGGCCACGATGACCTCGCGCGGTCCATCCGCGCGCGCGTGCTCGAGACCACGGACGACTGGCGCGGCGCAATCGAGCAGGCGGATGCGGATGCCGCGCCCCTCACCGGCATCGTCGACGCCTACAACGAGCGCCTCGCCTATCGCGGCCGATGCGTGCGCGCCGTATCGCCCGACGGCGCCACCATCGCCACGGGCACCTTTACCGGAGTCGACCTCGGGGGATGCGCCCGGCTGCTCACCACCGCCGGCAAGATGGCCTCCTTCGACTCCGTGGACGCTTCGCTGCGCCCAGTCGACGCGCAGGCGATTACCACACTGTAAGCATAATGACAAGAAGAACGGTCTCATTCGCCGTTTCCCTATAAACCTATCGCTTTGACCGATTTGTTATGCGCTGCAGGCACTTCGCTTTGGCATAGTGGAGCCCATGCGAATGCAAGGTGCATTACATGCCTTCGAATAAGGAGTGGTAGGTCATGATTGGAACCGTTCTTCAGGATCTTGGTATCACCGCAGACCGGGCGCGCGTGCACGTTGACTGGTGCCCGGCCCAGCTCATCGCGCACGCCGTAAGCACGGGTGAGGGCGTCCTCACCGCATCCGGCTCCCTCATGGTCGAAACCGGCAAGTACACCGGCCGCTCCCCCCAGAACCGCTATATCGTCGATGCTCCCGTGGCACACGAAAACGTGAACTGGGACAGCCCGCAGAACCGTCCGATCGATGTCGAGACCTACGAGCGCCTCTACGGCAACGTAGCCGCCCACCTGTCCGAGCGCGAGCTCTTCGTCGTTCGCGCCTACGCCGGCGCCGACCGCGCCTACGCGCGCAAGGTCATCGTGATCTGCGAGCGCGCCAGCCAGGCCCTCTTCATCAGCCAGCTGCTCGTGCGGCCCACGGCGGACGAGCTCGAAAACTTCGGCCGCCCCGACATCGTGGTATTCGCCGCGCCCGACTACACCACCACCAAGGAGGCCGACGGCGTCGACGGCGACGCGGCCGTCATGCTCAACTTCGACGCCAAGACCATCATCGTGGCGGGCACCGGCTACTCCGGCGAGATCAAGAAGGGCATCTTCACCACGATGAGCTACCTGCTCCCCGTGGAGGACGGCGTGCTCTCCATGCACTGCTCCGCCAACGTCGACCCCGTCACTGGAAAGACCGCGGTGCTCTTCGGCCTCTCCGGCACCGGTAAGACGACGCTCTCCGCCGACCCCGACCGCCGCCTCATCGGCGATGACGAGCATGGCTGGAGCCCGCGCGGCATCTTCAACATCGAGGGAGGCTGCTACGCCAAGTGCATCGACCTTACCCGCGAGCGCGAGCCCGAGATCTACGACGCCATCAAGTTCGGCTGCCTCACCGAGAACCTCGTCCTCGATCCGGCCACCCATGAGCCCGATTACGCCGACGGCTCCATCACCGAGAACACCCGCGCCGGCTACCCGCTGTCCCACATCGCCAGCGCCGTCGAGCCCAGCGTGGGCGAGACCCCCAGCGTCATCCTGTTCCTCACCGCCGACGCCTACGGCGTGCTGCCGCCGATCTCGCGCCTCGACCGCACCGAGGCCATGTTCCACTTCCTCACCGGCTACACCTCCAAGGTGGCCGGCACCGAGGTGGGCATCGTGGAGCCGCAGCCCACGTTCTCCGCGCTCTTCGGCGAGCCCTTCATGCCACTCGACCACATGGTCTACGCCTATCTGCTCGGCGAGAAGATCGCGCGTCATAACACCCGCGTCTACCTGGTGAACACCGGGTGGACGGGCGGCCCCTACGGCACCGGCCACCGCATCGCCCTCTCGCACACGCGCGCCCTCGTTCGCGCCGCCATGGACGGCTCGCTCGATTACGCCGGCTATCGCCACGACGACGTGTTCGACGTCGACGTCCCGCGCGAGTGCCTGGGCGTCCCCTCCGACCTGCTGGAGCCCCGCAAGACCTGGGACGACCCCGAGGCCTACGACGAGGCCGCAGCCAAGCTCGTCGCGCTCTTCAAGGAGAACTTCGAGAAGCGCTATCCCGGCACCTCGCTCGAGGACCTCACCTCGCTGAAGCGCTAGCGCCACACGCAGCCCATCCTCCTTACGCCCCGTCGGAAGCATCCCTTCCGGCGGGGTTTTCGCTG
Organism: Collinsella sp. BA40; assembly: GCF_008014645.1. Taxonomy (GTDB): domain Bacteria; phylum Actinomycetota; class Coriobacteriia; order Coriobacteriales; family Coriobacteriaceae; genus Collinsella. The sequence goes on along the minus strand of NZ_VOWY01000007.1, from coordinate 30,614 downwards.
CCCCGCGGCCGCCGGCAAGCACGCTCCAGCGCCCGCGCGGCATGCGAGCGCCCTCCTCGCCGGCCGGCTTCACGCCATACGGCGACGGGGGCGCGCTCGCGTATGCGCACGAAAACGCCCCGCCCGGCCAGAGGCCGAAGACGGGGCGAAGCGAACGGCTAATCGACTTCGATGGATACGGTCACTTCCTGCACGGGCACATCGTAGAACGGGTCCTCGCGACGACCCAGGAAGTCGCGCGCCTGCTCGGGAAAGAGCGCATAGGACAGCACGTCTTCCTCGGAGCGGGCGTACTGCGAGATCTCCTCGCGCAGCCGCGGCATGGCCGGCTCGATCAGATCGGCGGGCCGGCAGGTCACCACCTCGTCATCGCCGATGATCGCGGACCGAATATCGTCGGCGATCGGCACGGGCGGACGTCCATACATACCGTGCACGTAGTCGCGGATCTCGGACGGCACGATCTTGTAGCGCTCGCCCGACACGACGTTCATCATGGCCTGCGTGCCCACCATCTGGGACAGCGGCGTGACCAGCGGCGGATAGCCCAAGTCGGCGCGGACGCGCGGCACTTCGGCAAGCACGTCGGCGTAGCGGTCCTCGATGCGCATCTCCTTGAGCTGGTTGAGCAGATTGGACAGCATGCCGCCCGGAACCTTATACAGCAGGGCCTTGGGATCGACGGCCAGCACCTTGGGGTTGAGCACGCCATCCTCCAGGAAGTGGTCTCGTACCGGCAGCAGCGCCGCGGCAACCGACTCCATGGGAGCCAGGTCGAGCCCCGTGTCGTACCCGAGCCCCTCCAACGCGATGGCCATGGACTCCGAGCACGGCTGGCTCGTTCCCTCGGCAAAAGGCGATAGGCAGGTGTCGATGATGTCGGCCCCGGCCTCGACGGACTTGAGCAGGGTCATCTGGGCGATGCCGGCCGTACCGTGCGTGTGCACCTGCAAGGGCACGTTCGTGGCCGCCTTGATCTTGGAGACCAGCTCGAACGCCGCGTCGGGCGTGAGGACGCCGGCCATATCCTTGATGCAGATGGAATTCGCGCCCGCGCGCTCCATCTCGCATGCCAGGTCCACGAAGTACTCGACCGTGTGCACCTCGCTGGTGGTATAGCAGATAGCCGCCTGGACCTCGCCGCCCGCCTCCTTGGCCGCGCGGATCGAGGTGACCAGGTTGCGGGTATCGTTGAGCGCATCGAACACGCGCACCACGTCGATGCCGTTCTCCACCGCCTTCTTCACCAGCGATTCCACGACGTCGTCGGCGTAGTTGTGATATCCCAGCAGGTTCTGGCCGCGCAGCAGCATCTGCAGCTTCGCGTGCTTCACGTGCGCGCGAATGGTGCGCAGCCGCTCCCACGGGTCCTCGTTCAAAAAGCGCAAGCACGCGTCGAACGTTGCGCCGCCCCACACTTCGAGCGACTCATAGCCGCAGGCATCGAGCTGTTCCAGAATCGGAACCATGTCCTCGATGGGCATGCGCGTGGCGATCTGGCTCTGCTGCCCATCGCGCAGCACGGTCTCCATAAAACGAATCGTGCGTCCCATACGGCGAACCGCACCTCCCTTATTCTCGCAATCGGGTCGCTGTTCCTAGTCGTCCTTCCTCGGCGGGAAGAGCTTGCACAAACCCAGCGACACGAGATAGATGATGATCATGACGACGAAGATGCCACCCCAGCCCAGGCCGAGGATCTCGATGCCCTTCTCAAGGGCGTTCATATCGATTGACATCGAATCTCACGCTTCCTTTCTTAGAGCAGCAGGCCCAGCACCAAGCCGCCTGCGACCACCGATGCGATCTGACCGGCCACGTTGGCACCCGCCGCCTGCATGAGGATGAAGTTGCCCGGGTCCTCTTCCGTCGCCATCTTCTGGATCACACGCGAGCTCATGGGGAACGCGGAGATGCCCGCCGCGCCCACCATGGGGTTGATCTTCTCCTTGCGGAACAGGTTGAGGAACTTGGCGAACATCACGCCGCCGACCGAGTCCATCACGAAGCCGAGCAGGCCCAGCCCCATGACGAGCAAGGTATCGAACTGCAGGAAGTCGGTGTAGACCATCTTCACCGACACGCACAGGCCCAGCAGGATGGAGATAAGGTTGACCAGCTCGTTTTGTGCGGAGACCGACAGGCGGTCGAGCACGCCGCACTCGCGCAGCAGGTTGCCGAACATGAGGAAGCCCACGAGCGGCAGCGAGACGGGCGCGATGAGGCCGGCAACCACGCAGATGATGATCGGGAAGAGGATCTTCGCCGTCTTGGAGACCTCGCCGGGACGATAGGTCATGCGGATCTGGCGCTCCTTCTTGGTGGTGACCGCCTTGATGGCGATCGGCTGAATGATGGGCACGAGGGCCATGTACGAATAGGCCGCGACCATGATGGCGCCCATGTACTTCGAACCCAGCGAGTTTGCCACGAAGATCGATGTGGGCCCGTCCGCCGCGGCGATGATGCCGATCGACGCCGCGTCCGCGATATGGAAGCCGAGCAGGGCCGCCACGATTATCACGAAGAAGATGCCGAACTGCGCGGCGGCGCCGAACAGCAGCAGGAACGGGTTGGCCAGCAGCGGGCCGAAGTCGATCATGGCGCCGATGCCGATGAACAGCAGCAGCGGGAACAGCTCGGTCTCGATGCCCGCATCGAACAGCACCTGGAACGGGCCGGCGGCGCCATCGATAGACAGCACGCCGGAACCGGGGATGTTCACCAGGATGGTGCCAAGACCCATGGGGACGAGCAACGTGGGCTCGTACTCCTTCTTGATGCCCAGATACATAAGGATGCAGCCGATGAGCATCATCACGATGCGCCCGGGTTCGGCGCCCAGGGCTTGTACGCCTTCAATCAAAGTTTCCAATGGAACCACGCCTCTTTTCTGAGTAGCCACGCAAAAAACGGCGCTCCCGCGCCGCCGATGCCTGGCCTAGCTCAAACTGAACAGCTCGTCGCCGGGATTCACCATGTCGCCCTTCGCGACCGCGATGGACGCGATGACGCCGTCCTGATCGGCAACGACCTGGTTCTCCATCTTCATGGCCTCGAGCACCATGATGGGCTGGTTGGCCTTCACGGCATCGCCCACGGCGACCTTGATATCCAGGATGGTGCCCGGCATGGGCGCGCTCTGCACGTGGGCGCCAGCGGGCGCGGCAGCGGGCGTGGGCGCCGGGGCGGCAGCGGGCGCGGGCGCCGGGGCGGCAGCGGGCGCGGGCGCGGCAGCGGGCGCCGGGACAGCGGCGTCCGCCGGCGTCTGCACGGGGGCGCCAACCTCCTCCATCTCGACCAGATACTGGGTACCATCGATAGAAATCTTGAATTTACGCAGCATGTTCGCTTCCCCTCTCCATCTGCTTGTAAATCTTCTTCACCTTGAACGAGCTCATCTCGTACGCCCCCGCGGCAATGGCCGTGGCGACGCATGCGACGCGACGATGTTCATCGTTCGCGATGCTCACCCGGCGCACGACCATCGTGCTTTCCGGCCGGTCGCCCGCCGCGATGGCCGACGCCACCACGCATGCGGCGGCATGGTCCTTCGGATCGACCTCGACAAAGGGCGGTACCTCCACCCATGAGCCCGCCGAGCATCCGAACGTCTCCGGCGCTTCAGCACGCGCGCCCGCACGAGCAGCGCTCGCTTCGGCAGGTACGTCATCGGTGCGACGAAAACGCTCGCGCAGCCATGAGCACAATCCCATATCTCGCAACCCTCCCCTTCCTCAAGCAATCGCAGAGCTGCAATGGCTATATTTCCAATATGTTGATTGTATAGAGGATTGCAGTTTTTTCTGAGGTGAAGCGGCGCCGCATCGGCCAGCGGTTCTCGCTTGACGGGTGCGGGCAAAGCGCTAGATAGCAAAGCGCCGCGGACCCCCGACGGGACCCGCGGCGCTCGTCTGCACGCGCTCTTCGGCTCTTTCCGCATCGACGCTACGACGTAGCCTCGGGTGCATAGGTGTTGAAGTACGTGGCCGCCTGCATCGGGGCCATCATCACGCGGCCAGTACCGCGATACACGTTCACCAGGCCCTCGCCCGATGCCGCGGAGCCGATCAGGCTCTTGCCCGAACGCTCGACGGTGAAATCGAGCCCGGCGGTCCAAGCGAGCGCGTAGTTGCCATCGACCCGCAGCTCATCGTTGTGCAGGTCGACGTAGACCACTTCCGCCTCGGGGCACGGCGACTCCAATACCGCCACCCCCGCGCCGTCCAATCTCAGGCTGAACAGGCCCTCGTTGCCTGCGACCGCCGACGACAGGTTGGAACGGCGCTGCAGCGAATGCTTGATCGTTGCATCGCACGCCAGGAACAGCCCGTCGTTGAGCACGAGCGAGCCGCCCCACTTCGAAAGGTCGACCAACAGCAGGTGCTGCCAGGTGGGCTCGCACACCAGCTTGCCCGTACCGGTGTATTCGGGCTTGATCACGGAATCCTGGCTCACCGCCCCGCGGAACATCTTGCCCATCAGGTCGCCGGCGCCCTTCACGCCCGTGTTCGCCGTAACCGAGCCGACCGTCCACTGCATGGCGCCCGCCTGGAGCGTCACGCCCGTCTTGCCGTCGAGGTCGGCCACGAGCTGACGGCGACGCACGTCCATCTGCGCGGCGAACCAAGCGGTCGCGGCGCTGGAGGGCATCACGGAAAGGTCGCGGTCCCACTGGACCACCTTGAACTGCCCCGCGCGCGCGATAACGCGCACGTCGTCGTTGTCTTCGAAGTTGTAAACGGTAAACGCCATGGGTGGCCATCCTCTCGGCTCGCACGTGACGGACATTGCGGCCATGGTAGACGAGCGCCGCGCGGGCGAGCGCGACAAGGCGCCGTCGGACAAAACGTCATCGGCGAACGGCGCGCCCTAGTAGTCGTTGGCGCCGGCGCTCGCCATCCACTCGTCGCGGAACTCGGCGTAGCGACCCTCGATGATCGCCTGGCGGGCACGGCGCATGAGGTCGAGCAAGAAGTAGATGTTGTGCTGCGACAGCAGGATGCCGCCGAGCATCTCCTTCTGGGTGACCATGTGCCGGATGAGCGCGCGGCTGTAGCCCCCCGTGCACACCGGGCAGGTGCACTTCTCGTCGATGGGGCCCGCGTCGTGCGCGAAGCGGGCGTTGCGGAAGTTCAAACGGCCCTCGCTCGAGAACGCGGTACCCATGCGGCCGGTGCGCGTGGGCAGCACGCAGTCGAACATGTCGACGCCCATGCCGACGGCGCGGACGAGCGTGGTGGGGTTGCCCACGCCCATGAGGTAGCGCGGCTTGGTGCGCGGCATATGCTCGGAAACGAGCGGCTCGAGCGACTCGAACATGGTCTCGTGGTCCTCGCCAACCGAGTAGCCGCCGATGCCGTAGCCCGGGAAGTCTCCGCACTCCTCGAGGTGCTTGAGCGAGCGCAGGCGCAGGTCCAGGTGCATGCCGCCCTGGACGATACCGAAGAGCGCCTGGTCGTCGCGGGTATGCGCCTTATAGCAGCGCTCCGCCCACATGCTGGAGAGCTCGACGGCGCGCTCGACGTACTTGCGCGTGGCCGGATAGCCCGGGCACTGGTCGAGCTGCATGCAGATGTCGCTGCCCAGCTTCATGGCGATCTCCATGTTGTCCTCGGGCGTCCAGAAGACATGGGATCCGTCGTAGTCGGTGGCGATGAAGCGCACGCCCTCGTCGGTGAGCTTGACCGCGTCGTTATGGCTGAACACCTGGAATCCGCCCGAGTCCGTCAGGATGGGTCCGTGCCAGTTCATGAAGGCGTGCAGGCCGCCCATCTCCTGGACCAGGTCCGCGCCGGGACGCATGGCGAGGTGATAGGTGTTGGCGAGGACGATCTGGGCGCCCAGGTCCTTGACCGTCTCGGTGGGGATGCCCTTGACGTTCGCCTTGGTGCCGACCGGCATGAAGATCGGGGTCTCGATATCGCCGTGCGGCGTGTGCAGGATGCCCGCTCGCGCATGCGTCTTGGGGTCCTCGGCAACTATATCGTAGGTAAACAGCTTTTGGTCCATAGCGTCTTTCGTATACCTTCCTGCACGCGCCCGCCCGGCCGCCCATGTGCGGCATCCGACGAACGCGTAGCTCACTGCTCTGCTGGATTATTGTAAGGTCACGCGCGCACCGTAGCGGGAGCGCATCAATTCTTCCGATTTGTTTCGGTCATTCGCCAGCCGTGCACGCGGGCGTCATCGCGGGCATGTAACATACAGGAATGAACGACACGCGCCGCGCCTCCCCGCCGCGGCGATTTGGATAGGAGCAAGCGCATGGACGAGAAGCACGATACCGTCGAAGGCCACGACGAGACCGCCGTCGATGCCGCGGCAAACAAGTCCGCGGACGTCCCCGGCGATTCCAGCGTACACACCGCACTCGACGATGCATCCGACGCGACGTCCGGCAACGACGCCGCGGGCGATGGGGGCTCGGGCCAGACCCTTACCCCCACGTTCCTGACCCGGGAGGAATACGAGAAAGTCGGTGACGACCCCGCTCCGCTGCCCCGCGGCTTCGAGGTCATCGACGGCGGAACGAGCTCCTGGCCCGCATCGGCCTCGTTCAAGGCAGAAGACGCCGCGGCGCCCGGCGCACCGGAACCCGCGTTCGAGCCCGTTCGCGAGACCGCCGACGGCTCCGATGACGACTCGTCCACCGCGGATAACGCCGACGACGGTCCGAGCGCCGCTCAGGTCGTAGGCTCGTTCATCAGCGAGGGCGTCGGCGCCGTACGCGAGGTCAACGCCGCCAAGCGCGCCCATGCATCGGCCCGCGAGCACCTCGACTACCTCCAGCGAACCATCGAGGACCAGCAGGAGGAGCTCGCCCATCGCCGCGACATCATCTCGCGCTACGAGCTCATCATGGATGAACAGACCTCCCGGCAAGACGAGGCGCACACGCGCGTCGCCACCGCCCAGCAGCAGCAAGATGCCGCCCGCGCCCGCATCGAAGAGCTTAAAGAGCAGCTCCAGCGCATGCGCGACGACGATACCCAAGTCGAGAAGCGCCTGAAGGCCGCCGTGGAATCCGCCGAGGCGCGCGAGTCCTCCTCGCGCGAAGCCGGAGCGCGCATGCAGCGTCGCCTCGACGACGCCAAGCGCGCCCTGCAGGTCGCGCTCTCCGAAGAGGAGACGGCCATCGCCGCAGCCGAGCACGCCGTGAAGAGCGCAGCGGCCCGCCTCGATGCGCTCAACGAAGAGAAGCGCGAGCTGGAGCGCAACCCATCCGCCAACACCGCGGCCTATTCCGTCCGGTCCGGTGAGCTCGAGCTCGATATCTCCGACGCCTGCGCCCAACTGCGCGACGCCGAGAACGCCCTGCCAACAACCAGGGACGAGGTCGAACGCAGCGTCTCGCTCGCCCGCGCTGCGGTAGCCGAGGCCCAAGAGCCCATCGAAGCCGCCAAGCGCGCCCATGAAGCGGTAACCAACGAAGCAGACGAAGCGCGCGATGCGCTCGACAGCGCAAAGAACGAGGCGGCCGAGCGCCAGCGAGCGCTTCGCGACAACATCGCCGAGCAGGAGAAGGAAGTGAAGAAGCTCGACCGCCTCATCGACGACGCGCGGGCCGAGGCGAACGAGGCGCAGGCGGTCATGGACGAGGCCACCGAGATCCGCAACCATCCCGAGGTCATCGAATCGCTGGCCATCGACCTCGAGCGCAACCTCGCCGAGGGGCGCGAGCAAGCGCAGGAGGTCGAGCAGCTCGCCGCAACCGAGCGCGACGTGCGAGAGCGCACGCGCTCCTCGCGCCTGCGCTTCCTGGGCGCGCTCGGCATCGTCTTGATCGCTGTACTTATTGGTATCACGCTGTGGTTTGCGCTGAGCTAACGTCGAAACCGCACTACCCCTCGCTGTTGTAATGCGCCCGGGCCCGCACGCCCGGGCGCATTCGTTATCAAGGAGGATCTCGTGATATCGGAACGCATGCTCACCGGCGTCATACAGACGCTGGCAAAACACGAGCTCGCACTCGAACCGGCAACCGAAGCGCGGCTGCCCGCGCCTACGCCCGGCGCGCGCTACATGCTCTACATGCACATTCCTTTCTGCCAACGGCTCTGTCCATACTGCAGCTTCAACCGCTATCCCTTCCGTGAAGACATCGCGCGCCTACTTCGACCGCCTGCGCCGAGAGATGCGCATGCTCGAGGACCTTGGCTACGACTTCGAGAGCATCTATTGCGGCGGAGGCACGCCCACCATCCTCATCGATGAGCTCTGCCAGACCCTCGACCTCGCGCGCGACCTCTTTTCCATACAAGAGATAAGCTGCGAGACCAATCCCAACCACCTCGCCAAGCCATATCTCGATCAGATGGAAGGTCGCATCCAGCGCCTGTCGGTCGGAGTGCAGAGCTTCAACGACGACTTGCTACGGCAGATGGACCGGTACGAGAAATACGGCAGCGGCAGGGAGATCTTCGATCGCATCGGCGAGGCGGCGGCGCGCTTCGACATCCTCAACGTCGACATGATCTTCAACTTCCCTTCGCAGACCGAATCGGTCCTTCGGCGCGATATCGAGCTCATCAAGGAATGCGGTTGCCAGCAAACGACCTTCTCGCCCCTGTACTTCTCCCGCGCGACCACCAAGAAGATGCTCGACACCCTGGGAAGCCCCGACTACGAACGCGAGTATGCCTACTACCGGCTCCTCGATGCCGAGCTCGCAGATGGCGACGGCGCCGCGTTCGAACGGCGCACCGTCTGGACATTCAACCGCGCGGGATGCGGGTTCCATGCCTGCGGCGAGATACCGGTCGACGAATTCGGCGTCTCCTATGAGGAATACCCCGCCATCGGATCGGGCGCGGTCACGCATCTCGGCGGCACCATCTACGTCAACACATTCAGCCTGCGCGAATACAACGAAGCAATCGATGGCGGCCGCATGTCGCTCATGGGCAAGGCCGCGCTGAGCAAGCGCGACCTCATGCGCTATAGGTTCATGCAGGAGCTCTATGCGCTCAGGCTCGACAAGAAGCGCTTCGAGCACGATTTCGGCGTGAGCGTCGAACGCGGCCTTCCGGTCGAGATGGCATTCATGCGCGCAAACGGGGCCTTCGCAACCAATACCGCCGACGAGCTCACGCTCACCGCCAAAGGCCGCTACTACGCCCTCGTCATGCAGCGGCAATTCCTCTCAGGCCTTAACGAGCTACGAGACCAGGCGCGCGCCGCGCTCGTCGGCCCCGAACGAGAGTTGCTCTTCGGCGACGGCACGCGGGAATAGGACGCGCGGCGCGCCTAGAAAAACAGCGGGGAGCCCGTATTGGACCCTCCCCGCCGCGTCGCGCCGACCTGCAGCGCGCCTACCCTACCAGGCCGTACCTATCCATACGTCGAAGGAATGCGGCCATATCGCAGCGGGCGACTTCCTCCATGCCGCGGAACTCGCGCCTACCATCTGGCAACAACCAGCCTTCGGACACCTTGGAAGAGGCGAGCCAGGCAATATCCTGCGCGTGATCCGTCTGCGCGGTAACATCGGAGAATCCGGCATACGCCGCAGGAAGCGCCGCGCCGCTCGCCTTCGACCACGTGCTCAACCGATGCAGGAAGGCAGCCATATCTTGGCGCACGACCAAGTCAAAGGGACGGAACGTCCTGGATCCATCTGCTTCGCTCCAACCGGTCGATATGCCCGTCGCAGTCAGCCACCAAATCGCCTTGGCGTGCGGAGTGCCCGCATCGACATCGGCAAACGCGGCCCTATCCTGGGCTCCCGGCTCGAATTCGGGCTCGCCCGCCAGGCGATACAGGAACTGCGCCATATCGGCCCGGGCAACTTTGCCATACGGCTTGAAGGACCCATCGCTAAACCCCGTGGAGATGGACTCGCGTGCCATCCATACGATATCGTGCGCATGGGGCGTGGCGCTCGTCACATCCCAAAAACGCTTCGACACGGGACCGGGGTAGCTGCTCACGATGATGCCGGTATCCGGCATCTCGGAAATACCGATTGAAACCGTGGCAGACGAATCCCAGATGGTGGGGATGACCTTGCGCTCGATCGGCACCATTCCCGGGCCGCAGGCCTCTACGACCGCATCATGGACCAGGCCGTCAGGGACACCTGAATAGAGCAGCGGGGTCATCAGCTCGATGCAACCGAAATCGCGATGCACATACACGCCATCTACGAACAGGTGAAAGCCAATACCAAACCGGTCGCCGCCGTCTTCGATATTGCCCCCGCCGACGGGGACGGTGCTCAGGAACACGCGCGAACCACGCGGCACGTTGGCGCCGCTCAGCACCGCTCTTGCCGTGATCCCGGCCACCATGGACCCGCTCTCCGCATCGTATACGGGCACATCGATAGCGCGGTCCTTGCTCGTCACCACCGTGCCGCGCGTATCAAGGCCATGCGAGCACCCGGGTACCGACACGATCGCCCGCAGCTCCAGGATATTCTCGCCGGGCACATAGCGCACGGGTGCATCCAGATCGACCTCTTCGCACATGACGACGCTAGCCACCCCGTTGGTGGCAGAAACGAAGAAAACGTTGCGAATCCCGGCAAACGACCCGCCGCTCTCGGACGCGTAACGCCGTGCGAAATCACGAAGCCCTGCGATTTGTCCCGAGCAAGCGCCGTTGAACGTCTCGCCCTCCGCGATTTTCGCATACAGCCCCGTGGGCTGCGGCGAATCCAAGCTATGACCGTCCTCATCGACAACGACAAGCCGGAACAAGACGGACATCATGGTGGCGGACCGGTCGCCGGCTTCAAGAGGCGCCGCCGAGGGCTGATCGGCGAACGCCAGGGCGGCTGGCGCACCAACCCCCAGCGCCATCAAGCATGCCAAGCCCCCCGTTACCACAGCCCTTGCGCGCTTCCCAGTATTCATCATGCACTCCTCCAATCGCGCATCCCCATTGACAGAGCTATCATAGACCCTCATCGCGCGCCGCCTCAATACGCCCTGATCCGAACAGCACGATGAGGCCGCTTCCCGCGCCCGATGCGAAGGCAAAAACGGCGGCGCCGCATCTGCGACGCCGCCGCGTGACCTGTACTTTGGAATCCCCTCGAATCTCCTACCGCAGGTGCCGGTATGCGGTTATGCGAACGAGCCCGGATAGCACGCCTTCTTGCGGCCGCCCCCGATACGTCGCCGGGATGCTCACGAGGCGAGTCCGCTCGCCCTCAACTACTCGGCCTCGACCGCGCCATCGGCGGGCCCAAAAGCTGATATCTCTTCACTGCCCACCGGAATCACCTCCTGCGTCGGTCGCTTTCTTGGGGCGACTGTTTCTTTGCTCGCCCTCTTTATTCCCATATAGTGCTGGTATCTTCATTCGAAACCACATTCTCCGCAAGCGGTAGGTTTGTAACCGCAGACGGTTTTCCAATCAAAATGCGCCCCCATGTAAAGGCCTTTTGACAGACGGTAGCGACGCGCTCGCCTACCCTTAAGGCGATAGATACCACCCCAAAAGCAAAGGAGGACACCATGAAGGGATCGAAGGCAATCGGCTCGCGGATCCGCGTCCATCGCGAGGCACTCGGCATGTCCCAAGAAGAGCTCGCGTGCGCCTGCCATGTCTCCCGGCAAACCATCTCATCTTGGGAGAATGCGAAGACGCTTCCCGACATCCAAACCGTCGCCTCCCTCGCCAATATATTCGATATCGAACTCGAGGAGCTCGTTTCGGATGAAGAGGCGCGGGTCGCCAAGCGCATCTCTGCCGACCGTCGGGAACTCAAGCTGCTCTGGATCGTCCTGCTCGGCATCGCGATCCTCTATTTCCCCGTCGACAAACTGCTCGAAGACAAAACGTACCAGGGCAACCTCTCGCTCGTCATCATGCTGCTCTTTCTCGCGGCGCTCGCCGCCACCATAGGGCGCATCGCCTTCCTTACGCGCAAGCATCACCTCTCAAACGATGTCGAGGTCGGGGACTACATGCTGGGAGATATCAAGAAGGGCTCCGCTGACCGCGCGGACAGCAGTTTCGCGTCGTTCGTCAAACGCAACTACTTCATCATCTCGATCATCGTCGGCATGTTGTTCTGGTTCGTGCTCGACGTGGTCTTCGCGCTCAGCGAGTCGCTGCCGGCCACCATCGCCTTCGCCGTCCTCTGGATCGTACTCGAGATCCTGCTCGACCCATCCCATCCACTGAAAGAAGCCCTATCTAATAAAAAGCACCGGGAGTAAGTAGATTTCCATCATCCGCCAACGCAAAGGGCGCCGGCACCCCGCTGGGATGCCGGCGCCCTTTCGTTAGCACATAGGTGCCGATTATTCGATGAGCATCGCGTCGCCAAAGCTGAAGAAGCGATAACGCTCCTCCACCGCCGCCTCGTAGGCAGCCATGATCTGCTCGCGCGTCGCGAATGCCGAGACGAGCATCATGAGCGTCGAGCGCGGCACGTGGAAGTTGGTGATCATCGCGTCCACCACGTGGAAGGTGGAGCCGGGCATGAGGTAGAGGTTGGTCGTAGCGTCCTCGCGCACCGCGATATCGCCGTGGCCGCACACCGCAGCGGAATCGGCAGCTCCCTCAAAGCGAAGCGCCGTGACCGCGGGATCGGCCGCAGGGACATCGGGCTCCCACGAGCTTTCGAGCGAGCGCACCGCCGTGGTGCCCACCGCGATCACGCGATGGCCCGCAGCCTTCGCCGCGCGCGCCGCCTCAACGGTCGACGCGGGCACATGGTAGCGCTCGGTATGCATGACGTGCTCGGTGGGGTCGTCCTCCTCGACGAGACGGAAGGTATCGATACCCACCTCGAGCTCCACGGTCTCGAAGCGCACGCCCTTAGCCTCGATGCGCTCGATGAGCTCGGGCGTGAAGTGCAGGCCCGCCGTGGGCGCGGCGGCGCTGTGCTCCTCCTCCATGGCGTACACGGTCTGGTACTTCTCGGGATCGCCCTCGTAGTCGGTGATATAGGGCGGCAGCGGCACATGGCCGGCCGCATGGATGGCGCCGTCGAGCGTACGAGGAGTGCCGTCGACCTCCTCGCCCACCGGCTCGAAGCGCACCAGGCGACCGCCGCGGCTGTCGTCGACGAACTCCTCGATCGTCGCGCGCAACACCACCGGTGCGCCATCGGGCGCCAGCGCGCCGCCCGCGCGATACTCGATCACCGCGCCCGGTTTTAAACGCTTGCCGGGGTTTACCAGGCACTCCCACACGGCGCCCATGGGATCCACGTCCTCGCGGCGGTTGAGCAGCAGCGTCTCGGCCGTGCCGCCCGTGGGCTTCTTGCCGATAAGGCGCGCCGGCATGACGCGCGTTTTGTTGGCGACCAGCACATCGCCCGGCTCGAGGTAGTCGATGATGTCGCGGAAGATACGGTGCTCGACCGAACCGTCCTCGCGATGCAGCACGAGCAGGCGACACGAATCGCGGGGCTCCGCGGGCGCCTGGGCGATTAGCTCGTCGGGCAGGTTGTAATCGAAATCATCGGTACGCATATGCGCTCCTCGCGTTCAAACGTTCACTTCTCACGGCGCCCTATGATAGCGCGTCCGCCCGCGCACTCCCCGTATGCGCGGCGCATCTTCTCCGAACCGCTATGCCGACGTCTCGTCGCGGCGCGCACGGCGCTCGTCGCGCATGCGTGCGCGGTCGAGCACCGACTCGGCGGCGGAGAAGCGGCAGCCGCAATACTGCTGGCGATACATCCCCAGCTCGCGCGACCGACGCGTCGCCTCGGGATACCAGGGACGAAAGTCGCGTATCACCGGCATGAGGCCATGGGCGCGCGCCAGCTTCTCCAGCACCTCGTTACAGGTGTCGAACAGCTGATACGGGGATACGGCGAGCGTCGTGCCGATGTACTCGAAACCGCCCTCGCGCGCCACGCGGCACGCCTCGGCCAGGCGCAGCGCATAGCACGCGCGGCACCGACGCTCGCGATCGCGGGCGCCCACGGTCGCGACGCCGCGCTCCCAGCGCGCGAGGTCCTCCCGCGCCTCGATGAGGTCGATACCCACCTGGCCGCACCAGTGCCTCAGCTCCTCCAGCCGCCGGCGGCGCTCTGCGGCCGGCTGGATATTCGGATTGGTCCAGCAGATCGTGGGCTCGAAGCCCTCTTCGACCAGCAAGCGCACCGGCTCCAGCGAGCACGGCGCGCAGCACGCATGCAACAGCAGTCTCGTCATCAAGCAGCTCCTTCGCCACCATCGGCATCTTCATCGCGGCCATCTTCCCCGACCCCGTAAAACTGGACGCCCCACTCCGTGTCCTCGCAGTACGCGATCGCGGGGTCCGCCGCGATATGGGCCGCGTACGCCCAATCGCCCACGCAGCCCGAAAGGTGCAGTGCGACCACGACAAGCGTCCATAGCGGCCACGAGACCAGCGCCCCCGCGGCCACCAACGCCAACGTGACCACAAGCGTCGGGGCCAAGACGATAGCCAGGTACTGGCGGCGCGTGTACACGATGCCATCCGCGCAGGCGAACAGCATCCCGCATCTCCAATTGGCACCGAACGTGATGCGGGAGCCCTTGGGAGCGAACAGCTTGAACACCGCGGCGTGCACTGCCTCGTGAGCCACAAGCGATACGAGCACCCCCACCGCCAGGGCGAGCAGCCATCCGAGCTTCGATGGCGCGTGGACGGGTGAGGCCAGCTCGAACGCGGGAGCCGGGGATCCGGGGATCAGCGAGCATACCCCCCACACAGCGCAAACCGCGGCTGCAGCCAGCATCACCGCGAACGACGTCCGCGTGATGCGAGCCAGGAAGCCCTCATCCTCAAACGTATGTATGCCGTCGATTTTCTTCATGATGCAAGCATACCCATTCACCCCGCCCGATGTGCGATAATGTGACGTCATGCATACGAAAAGTAACGAAAAAGGAGCCGCACATGGCACACACCTATAGCCGTGAAGATCGTCCCGCCTGGCCGCGCCGCGCCGTGGTCACCGCGGGCATGCCCTATGGCAACAAGGGCCTGCACTTCGGCCACGTGGGCGGCGTCTTCGTCCCGGCGGACTTTTACGCCCGCTTCCTGCGCGACCGCCTGGGCCGCGAGAACGTGGTCTTCGTCTCCGGCACCGACTGCTACGGCTCCCCCATCATGGAGGGCTTCCGCAAGCTCCGCGAGGCCGACGGCTACGCCAAGCACATCTCCGACTACGTACGCGAGAACCACGATAGCCAGGAGACCGACCTCGCCAGCTTCGACGTGTCCTGCGACCTGTACGCCGGCAGCGCGCTCGAGCCCGCCGTGCACATCCACGAGCGCATGACCGCCGAGCTCGTCGAGCGCCTGCACGAGCAGGGCAAGCTCGCCAAGATGTCCACCAAGCAGTTCTACGACCCGAGCGCCGGGCAGTTCCTGAACGGCCGCCAGGTCCTCGGCCGCTGCCCCATCCAGGGCTGCAAGTCCGAGAAGGCCTACGCCGACGAATGCGACCTGGGCCATCAGTTCGAGCCCGAAGAGCTCATTGCCCCCAAGAGCGCTCTCACCGGTGAAACGCCCGAGCTCGTCCCGGTCGACAACCTCTACTTCGACCTGCCCTCCTACACCGAGTACATACGGGAGCACACCGAGCGACTTGCCGCCGATCCCACCGTGCGCTCCGTGGTATCCAAGACCATGCAGGAATGGCTCGACGCTCCGCGCCTGTTCATCCAGATCAAGTTCCGCGATGAATTCGAGGTCGTCCGCGGCGAGCTGCCCGCGCACGAGGTCATCGAGGCCGAGGGCAACAAGGGCTCCTTCACGGTGGTCTTCCCCACCTGGCGCGAGCGCGACGAGGCCCACGAGGTCCTCAACCGAGCCGGCGTGCGCTTCCGCTCCGGCAAGGCGCTCGTGCCGTTCCGTATCTCGGGCAACGTCGAGTGGGGCGTGCCCCTGCCCGAGGTCGAGGGCTGCCGCGACCTCACGGCCTGGGTCTGGCCCGAGAGCCTGTGGGCGCCCATCAGCTTCACCCGCGCCGTGCTCGCACGCGATGCCGCCAAGCTCGAGGCCGCGGGCACGCCAGCATCCGAGCTCGCCCCGACCGCCGTCGCCGACGCCGAGCTCGTGGGCGAAGCCCCTGCCATGATCATGGACGAGCCTGCTTACACGCATGCCAGCCTCGACTGGCGCGACTGGTGGGCGAGCGAGGACGCACGCGCCTACCAGTTCATCGGCCAGGACAACATCTACTTCTACTGCATCGCGCAGTCCGGCATGTGGGAGGCGCTCGACTGGAACATGCAGCAGTCCTGCGTCGCCGCCAACTACCACATCCTCTACATGGGCAAGAAGGCCAGCTCCAGCTCCCAGACCCCGCCGCCCCTGGCGCACGAGATGCTCGACCACTACACGCCCGAGCAGCTGCGCGCCCACTGGCTGTCGCTCGGCCTGGGCGAGAAGCCCGTCAGCTTCTCCCCGAAGGCCTTCGACCTGCGCGAGACCGGCAAGGACAGCCAAGGCAACCCCGTGCTCGCCCGCGACGACAAGCGCGTGATCGACCCCGCCCTCAAGGAGGGCGCGCTGCTCACCGGCGTCTTCAACCGCCTGGCCCGCTCCTGCTTCTACGGCGTCGCCCCCAAGGACGGCGACGAGGCCGCATACCGCACCGGATGCATCCCCGCAGGCGCCCCGGGCGCCGCGGTCATCGATGAGACCGAACAGGCCGTCCTCGCCTTCGAGCAGGCCATGCACACTTTCGAGCTGCACCATGCCCTGGGCGTATGCGATGAGTTCCTGCGCTCCGCGAACAAGCGCTGGAGCGACGCCTCCAAGGCTGCGAAGAACGCCTCCGACGACGCCGCCATGGCTCAGGCGCTCGTCGATGCGTTCCACCAGCTACGCGTCGCCACCGTCCTCATGCACGGCATCGTTCCCGCAGGCTGCGAGAAGATCTGCGAGCACTTCGCCATCGAGCCCGCGACCTTCTTCTCGTGGAATCATATCTTCGAGACGAACGACGAGCTCGTCGTCTCGCTCGGCGAGCATCCGGGCGAGCACGCCATCAAAGCGCTGCCCCCGCGCTTCGACTTCTTCGCGAAGCACCCGAGCCAGTTTTAAGGTCTGATCAGCCGGGCCGCGCGGCCCCGATGGTTCATCCTCATTTTTGAAAGGTTCTCTGATGACGATTTGTATTCGACCGACGGTGCCCGCCGATGTTGATGCGGCCGAACAGGTGCTGAACGATGGCAAAGCCTCGCTTGCCGCCATGGATATCCCCCAATGGCAGGAGGAGTATCCCAACCACATCGACATCGAGGCCGATATGGCCGAGGGCGCGTCCTACGTCGCCATCGATGAGGATGGAACGATCCTGGGCATCATGGCGCTTTCCTTTAACGGAGAGCACACCTACGACAAGATCGACGGCGCCTGGCTCACCCAGTCCAGCTCCGCCAACCCCTCGTACGCCGTCATCCATCGCTGCGCGATCAGCAAGGCTGCGGCGCGCCGCGGCATCATGACCGAGATGTTCGAGGAGGGCGAGCGCATCGCTCGCGATCGCGGGGCCGCGAGCATTCGCATCGACACGCATGAGCGCAACATCCCCGTGCAGGGCCTCGTGGGCAAGCTCGGCTACGAACGCTGCGGCGTCATCACGCTCGGCCACACCGGCCAGTACGATCCGCTGCGCATCGCGTTCGAAAAGGTCCTGGTCTAACGATGGCGCGCTCCCGCATCCAGGCATACCTCGACCTTGCGCCGGCGCTGCGCTGTCCGCTCTGCGGATCGGCCCTGCACGCCGAAGGCGGCTCCCTCGCCTGCAGCCGCGCGCACCGCTTCGATATCTCCGCCAAGGGCTTTTTGACGCTGGTGCCCAACGTCGCCCCGCTCAAGGGCTACGATGCGGCATTTTTCGAAAGCCGCGCGCGTATCATGGATGCGGGCTTTTACCATCATGTGCTCGATGCCATCTTGCAGGAGCTTCCTTATCTGGCAGCCGGCTCGACCGTGGTCGACGCCGGCTGCGGTGAAGGCTATTACGCCAAATCGATTCGGCAGCGCACCGGCTGCCGCACCATCGGTATCGATTATTCCAAAGACGCCATCCGCATCGCCGCACGCGGAGGCAACGCCGTCCATTGGCTCGTGGCCGACCTCGCGCACATGCCGCTTGCCGCGAACACCGCCGCCTGCATCATCAATGTCTTCACGCCCGCCAACTACCAGGAGTTCCAGCGTGTCCTCGCACCCGGCGGCACCCTCGTGAAAGTGGTGCCCGGCTCGCGTCACATGCAGGAGCTCCGTGCGCTCACCGGCAAGCCCTCGATTGACAATGCATACTCAAACGAGCCCATCGTCTCGCACCTCGAGCGCCACGCCGAAATCCTAGCGCGCACGCGAGCAGCGCAGACCCTGCCGGTCGACGGCGAGCAAGCCCGCGACCTCGTTCGCATGAGCCCCGTCACCTTCGGATGCAACGCAAACGAACTCGAAATCGGGCGGCTCACGCAGATAACGGTAGATGCCGAAGTGCTGGTAGCGCGATTCGACGACAGCAAGGTCTAGCGCTTGCCGTGGCTGTTTCGCCAGATCTCCCGACCCAGTCCCAACGCCAAAAACAGCGCGCTGGCGTACCCGAAGAACCCAATGACGGGGATGCCGAAGATAACCGGCTCGATCTTAGCGAAGTACACGACCGACGAACCGATGAAGAGACCGGCGATTACGATGGCCATAGACATGCGGTCGACGATGCCTCCGATATGCCTCAGCACCTCCTCGGACCCCATGACCTGCGTGTTCACCTTAAGCTGGCCGCGCGTGAGCATATGCGCCGCCAGCCCGAGATGCTCAGCCGCCTCAAGCGACCCCCTTGCCGCGCGCAGGCTGCTTCCTTGCAATTCGCGCATCATCTCTTCCAGGCGCGCAAAGGAGCTCTTCTCGTGGGCGATATGCGACGAGATGATCTCTATCATGTTGATATCGGGCATGTATTCCGAAAGAAGCCCCTCGAGCGTCACCATGCCCCGCGCAAACATCGTCACCACGCTGGGGAGCTCCACATCGTTCTTGCGAGCAAGGTTGACCAGCGATGTGAGAAACTCTCCGATGTCCAGATCCTTCAAATCGAGCCCGGCGAAATCGGCGACGATGTAGTCGAGGTCGCTGAGGAAGGACGCGTGGTCAAGCGAATCGGAATCGCCGCGCGACACCGCGAAGCGCATCAGTGAATCCTTAAGCTTGGAGACATCGCCCTCGGCCACCGAGTAGATGATGTCCTTCACGATGAGGCGATCGTGGTTCGACATCCTGCCCACCATGCCCAGGTCGATAAAAAAGATAACGTTGTCCTTCACGATGATGTTGCCCGCATGGGGATCAGCATGAAAGAAGCCGTCGTCGAGCACCTGCGTCGAATAGTCCTCGACGATGCGCGCACCCAGCTGCTTCAAATCGTAGCCGGCGCGCACCAGCCCCTCCGGATCGGCAATGGAGACACCCTCGATGTAGTCCATAACGACCACGTGCTCGGTACACAGGCCCAGATACGGGCGCGGGCACGCTATGCCCTTCGTATCCTTGTGAAACGTATGGAAGTCCTCAAGGTTTCGCGCCTCCATGAGGAAGTTCGTCTCCTCCCGGAAGGACTGCCACAGCTCCTCGACCACGTCATGCAGATCCACGAACTGGTCCGTTTTCACGAAACGAGATGCCATGCGCACCAAGGAGCGCATGATATCGATATCCTGCGCCATGATCTGCTGCGCACCGGGGCGCTGGACCTTTACCGCCACCTCCTCGCCCGTCTTCAGGCGCGCGCGATGCACCTGGGCGAGCGAGGCGCTGCCCAGCGGCTCTTCATCAACCCATTCGAACACGTCCTCCATCGGACGTCGATATTCCGCTTTCAAGCAGTCGCGCACCGTCCCGAACGGAACGGGGTCGACATCGGTGCGCAGCTTTCGCAGCTCGTCGCAGAAGCGCTGGGGCAAGATCTCCGACCTGTTGGCCAAGATCTGCCCCATCTTCACAAACATGGGGCCGAGCTCCTCGAGCAGGCAGCGTAGGCGAACCGGAGTAATATCGTTCCAGACCTCGTATTTTCGTAGCAACTTGATGATCTGGCCGATACGCCAGCGCCGTCCTGCCGACGTGAGCTGGTACTTCTCGCCAGGAGCTACAACGGCAGGCTCATCTGGAAACTCGTCTACCGCGCGCTCACGATGACGAGAAACACCCGATGCGTCCATCGATGGGGCACCAGGGCGCGGGGAATCTCCAAAACCCCTTGTGTCCCAGCGGCTGTTGTCGTTTTCACTCGCTGCCATGAAATATCTACTCGCCCTTCTCCTCGGTCTCGGCCACATCAGCCCCATCGACCGACTCTACGGGCACGTTAACGGTCTCGCTCTCGACAGCGGTGACCAGGTCGCCCACATGCACGAGAAACGCTGCGCGACTTGGGGAATCGAGCATGCGCAGACGCGCGACGATCAGCTCGTCGAGCACGCGTTCGGCAACCGTCTCGCCCTCGGCGCTAAAGCGTTCGGTGGTTTCGGTGAATACGCCGCCGGCGCGCTCGAACACGTCCGACATCGAACGAGCGAAATCACCCGAAGTCGCATCGGTGCGCACTTCAGCACCCTTCGCGTTGAAGTCCTCGAGCATCTCCCGGCTCTTTTCTGCGGCCGTTGCCGCCATCCCGAAGCCGACGTTAATCATGCCGTTGACCAGTTCCTCGAACTTGGTTGCCATCATGGCCTCCCATCCTAGGCGGTTCGCGGAGCCGCCGCTCGCTGTTGTAATAAGCTTCTACCCCGTAGCAGATGCCCCAAACGATTCGATGCCGCCGCTGTTAATTGTCAGACATCGCAAAGGCGTTTTTCATCGCGCAGCTCGTCGTGTAGAGCACCTTCGCCAGCAGGTCCTCGGTCTCCAAGCGTACAGCTGACACCAATTCCGCATTCGCCCGCGCAAGGTATGCCGGCGCCTCGTCAGGACCCAGGTCGCGCGCTACGGCGTCGGTCTTGCGCAAGAAGGCATGGCCCATTCCGCCGACCTTTTGCTGATAGCGCTCGATATGCGCGGCGTTATCGCGGAAGCGCGCATCCGCCAGCGCGGCCACGATGCGATTCGTCCAGTAGAAGCTATCGGTCGTGACGCGATCGGTCGTATTCGAAAGATACTCCGGCATTTCGTCGACGTTTGCGTAAAGCGGAACCAACGCGTTGAACGGGTTGGAACCAAACGCCATCCACTGGATCGCACGATATGCGCGATCCGCGTACGGACGCAGCTGAAGGACCGCAAGCTGGCCGTTGCGGTTGATGCCGATAGGCCTATACAGCCCGCGCGACGCGTCATCGCCCTTCCTACCATAGGGGTCGTACGGGGTTCCCTGATAGTGAGCCGAGAGAACATATTTAACGTCTTCGATCGTCACCTTGCGCTCGGGTACGCGGGCCCAGGGAATATCGTCTGATTCGGGACCCCACGTCGCCATAGGACCTTCCCACTCGTCACGGGGATTCAGGCACCGCTGCATATACCAGGCACGCGGCGTGTTGTATACATGATC
Source organism: Collinsella sp. BA40 (assembly GCF_008014645.1). GTDB lineage: Bacteria > Actinomycetota > Coriobacteriia > Coriobacteriales > Coriobacteriaceae > Collinsella. Next base: position 9,157 of record NZ_VOWY01000007.1, on the reverse strand, counting down.
GCTATCCGAATGCGAACCGAACGCATCGCGAGGATTGAAGATATCCTGTGCGCGATCAAGATCGATCTCGATTATATCAACGCCATCGTCGGCGTCATCGTCGCATGCTCCATCGCACTCATCGTCGATGGCATATTCGAGGTCACCGCTCATGTAGTAGTCGGCGTCGCGCATCGTCAGGTCGAGGTGGTTCTCCTCCATCCATACGCGCAGGTCGTCGCTGGCCATATGCTCCAGCTGCTCGCCCTCGGCATCTGCCAAGTCGAACCAGTCGATACCGAGCTGGTTGGGCATCGTCACGTAGGCATCGTCGGGAACGCGCTTGGCGATCCAATGATGTCCGCCGATCGTCTCCATCCACCAGATCTCGTCGAGATCGGAGAATGCGATACCGTTCATCTCGTACGTACCATAACGCTCGAGAAGCGCTCCCAGGCGCTCCACGCCCTCGCGCGCCGAATGGATATAAGGTAAGACGAGGGTAACGAAATCCTCCTCACCCAAGCCTCCGGGAACCTCGGGGGCATAGCTCGCGTCGCCGGCAACCCCTTGCGGAGGAGTGTATACGACCAAGGGGTCCGCCCCCAGCACGCGATCGTTGCTGGTGATGGTTTCAGTCGCGCTCATGCCCACGTTGCACTCGTTGAAACCTGCAGCGGCCCACACGCCATGACCTGGAAGAGCATCGGGGACCGACGTATAGCGCATGGGCTCCTCGGGAAGCTCGACCGTCAGATGGGATTCCGAACTCACGTACGTCCGCGGCTGATCGCTGGGCATAACAACCTGCATGCGCTTGGGCTCGAACTGCCCGCCCGGAGAGTCCTCGTTGCGGGCAACGATTGTCGACCCATCATAACTCGCCAGCTTGCCTACAAGAATAGTCGTACAGGCCATGGTGCCTCCCTAGTAGTTGTGCGCGCGTGCGCATGCCCATTTTGCACAGTGTAGCGCTCAAGAATTAAGCGCGCTATAGCAGCAGGGCGCCCCAAAGGGCGCCCCGCACGCATTCGTATATGCTTAGCCGATCTTGCGAACATTCATAGCCTGGGTCTCACCGGGCTTCTTGCCCGGTCCGACCTCATACTCCACGCGATCGCCCTCGTCGAGCGACTTGAACCCATCCATCTGGATAGCGCTGAAGTGAACGAACACATCCGAATGCGAGCCCTCCGGAGCATCGTCAGGGGTGATGAAGCCAAACCCCTTTTCACGGAAGAACGATTTCTTAAGAGTACCGGTTGCCATGCTATCCCTTTCTTCCCGCCCTTGCGAGCATCGTCAGCGCGCGAAATAACCGTGCTGCGCGCTGGGTGTAATAGTACCCCTCATCGATGGCCCGTCCGCCCACAAATACGATGTCGCAAAAGAGCGCCCCGCGTGCCAGCCGTATCGGCACGAGGGACGCTCACGGTAACAAAACGGAAACACGAGCTAGAGAGCTCGCCCCAGCTGCAGACGGGCGGCCTGAACGATGTTGCTCATCAACATGGCACGGGTCATAGGACCGACACCGCCGGGAACGGGGGTAATAGCCCCTGCAACGCGTGCAGCGGAATCAAAATCCACATCGCCGCAGAGCTTGCCGTTTTCATCGCGATCCATGCCCACATCGATGACGACGGCACCCGGCTTCAACCAGTCGCCTTGAACCATCTTGGGAATACCGCATGCCACCACCAGCACATCTGCCGTACGGCATACATCTGCGATATCACGTGTACGCGAATGGGCGACCGAAATCGTCGCATCGCGTTCCAGCAGCATAAATGCCATAGGCTTTCCAACAATCGAAGAACGGCCGACAATCACAGCGTTCTTGCCCGAAAGCTCGATACCGTATTCGTCAAGCATCGCCATGATACCCGCGGGCGTACACGGACGAAGACCGGGAAGGCCCCGAACAAGACAGCCGAGGCTTTCGGGATGAAACCCATCGACGTCCTTATCGGGCGAAATGGCCGCAATGACCTTCTCGGCATCCAGATGCGCAGGCAAGGGCATCTGGACGAGAATACCCGTAACAACCGGGTCGGCATTCAGGTGCTCGACCAGATTCATAAGGTCATCCTGAGAGGTGGCGGAAGGGAGCTTGTAATCTTGCGATGCTATGCCGCACTCCTCGCAGTCCTTAAGCTTAGAGCGAACGTAGGTGGCGGAAGCCTGATCATCGCCAACAAGCACGACCGCCAGATGGGGATGAACGCCGTGCTCAACAAGCTCGGACACATCTATTGCCGCTTGCTCGCGCACGCGAGCAGCCAGTCGCTTTCCGTCAATTATCGTCGTCACGTATAAAACTCCTCAAGGATGAAACAAACGGATTAGAAGAGACCCGAAATCACGCCGTTATCGTCGACATCGATATGCTCCGCCGCGGGAACCTTAGGCAATCCGGGCATCGTCAAGATATTGCCGGTCAGCGCGACGACGAAGTGGGCGCCAGCACTCACCTTCAGCTCGCGAACCGTGATACGGAAATTCTCGGGAGCACCCAAAGCGGTCGCCCGGTCGCTGAATGAGTACTGGGTCTTCGCAACGCATACCGGCAGGTTGCCAAAGCCGTTCTCGCGAAGCTCGGCAAGCTGGCGCTTCGCTGCGGGCGAGAAGTCAACGCCGTCAGCATGGTAGACCCTGGTCGCAATTGCCTCGAGCGCATCGGCAACATCGGCTCCGTCAGGATAGCAGTAATTGAACTCATGCGGCTCCTCGACCAAGCGAAGCACTTCGTCGGCAAGGTCGAGCGCGCCCTCGCCGCCCTTGGCCCAAACCTCGGAAAGACGCACGTTGACGCCAAGTTTCTCGCACTCGGAAGCAATCAGGTCGAGCTCGGCCTGGGTATCGCTCGGGAAACGATTGATGGCGACGACGCACGGCAGACCGAAGACATCCTGAATATTCGCAACATGCCTCAACAGGTTGGGCATACCCGCCTTCAGGGCCTCGAGGTTCTCGTTATTCAGCTCAGCCTTCGCAACGCCGCCGTTGTACTTCAACGCGCGCGCGGTGGCGACGACCACGACCGCATCGGGGCGCAGGCCCGTCATGCGACACTTGATATCAAGGAACTTCTCCGCACCGAGGTCGGCGCCAAAACCAGCCTCCGTGATGGCGATATCACCGAAGCGCATCGCCATGCGCGTAGCCATGATGGAGTTGCAGCCGTGGGCGATGTTCGCAAACGGGCCGCCGTGCACGAACGCAGGAGTATGCTCGAGCGTCTGAACCAGATTCGGCTTCAACGCGTCCTTAAGCAGGGCTGCCATGGCGCCCTGCGCATTCAACTGGCTCGCACGGACCGGCTCGCCACTGTACGAATAACCAACGACAATCTCGCCCAAGCGGTTCTTCAAGTCAGTGATGGAGGTAGACAGGCAGAGGATCGCCATCACCTCGGATGCGACCGTAATATCAAAACCATCTTCACGTGGAACACCCTGCGCCTTGCCCCCGATGCCGTCGATGATATGGCGGAGCTGTCGGTCATTCATATCGACCGCGCGCTTCCAGGTAATGCGCTTCACATCGATGCCAAGAGCGTTGCCCTGCTGAATATGATTGTCGATCATAGCGGCGAGCAGATTGTTAGCCGCTCCGATAGCATGAAAGTCGCCCGTGAAATGAAGATTGATATCCTCCATCGGGACCACCTGGGCATAGCCGCCGCCGGCGGCACCGCCCTTCACGCCAAATACCGGGCCGAGCGAGGGTTCACGCAACGCAACGGCGCTCTTCACGCCACGGCGACGCAGGGCATCGGCAAGTCCGATCGTGGTAGTGGTCTTACCCTCTCCAGCGGGAGTCGGATTAATGGCCGTTACCAGTACGAGCTTCGCCTTATGATCCGTCTCCTCGTTCAGCAGGGAATAATCGACCTTCGCCTTATCGAAGCCATACGGAATGAGGTGGGACTCGTCCACGCCGGCCTCTTTTGCAACCTCGAGAATGGGAAGGGGCTTCACGGAATGGGCGATCTCAATGTCTGACAGCATGATGTTCCTTCCTGAAAAGGGGATTACCAACTCATACAGAATAGCGCGAAACGCTTACGCGTGGGCGGGAGGCTCTAGACGAAGGTGCTCGAATGCGGTAAGCGTGGCAACGCGCCCCTGAGGCGTTCGCACGATCAATCCGCGCTGCAACAAATATGGCTCGTATACATCCTCAAGTGTTGAAGGGTCTTCGCCCACAGCGCTTGCCAACGTACTCAATCCAACCGCCCTACCGCGAAACGTCTTGCACAGCGTTTCCAAGATCCTGATGTCCATCCAATCCAAGCCAAGCTCATCGATTTCGAAAAACGAAAGCGCCTCTCGCGCGATGCTGATTTCAATAGGACCAGACCCTCGAACTTGAGCGTAGTCTCGCACTCGCTTGAGCAAGCGATTCGCAAGGCGAGGCGTACCTCGAGAGCGCGAGGCAACCTCAAGAGCGGAATCGTGGTCGATCGATACGCCCAATATAGAAGCCGAACGCTCAACGATGGTCGCAAGCTCTTCGATCGAGTAGTAATCAAGCCTGAAGGAAATGCCAAAACGGTCGCGCAATGGACCTGTGAGCATTCCCGACCGCGTGGTGGCGCCAACCAAGGTAAACCTCGGCACATCAAGGCGAATCGAACGAGCAGCCGGACCTTTGCCGATGACGATATCAAGGGCAAAGTCCTCCATCGCAGGATACAGAATCTCCTCCACGGAACGATTCAACCTGTGAATCTCGTCGATAAATAGCACGTCTCCCGGTTGAAGATTCGTAAGTATAGCGGCGAGGTCTCCAGTGCGCTCTATCGCCGGACCAGATGTCGTCTTGATCTGCGCGCCCAACTCATTCGCAACCACAGTGGCCAGCGTCGTCTTTCCCAAACCCGGCGGGCCCGAAAAGATCACATGGTCAAGGCTCTCACCCCTGTTTTGCGCTGCCTGAATAAGGATTTTTAGACTCTGTTTTATATGTTCCTGGCCGCAGTAATCTTCCAACCTCTGTGGTCGAAGCGTTCGCTCCACATCAAGATCGGCCGCTGTCAAATCACCCGTTACAAACCTTCCAGCTTCCGGTGAAGGACCTGTAGGCAGGCCCGAAGCATCATCCCAAAGATCCCTACCCGCATCTGCTTCCCACATCATGCGTCCATTCCTAGTCGCTTCAGAGCAGAGCCCAGCAACACCTCGACCCGCTGTCCGGTGTCATCAAGCCCCTCCAACGCCAACTCTGCCTCTTGTGAGCTAAAGCCCATTGACAATAGCGCCATTCTGGCATCATCCATATTCGTTGAAAGCTTGGGAGCCGCGCTCGCTGCGGCATGCGGCTCGACATCGGGAACCGACCACAGTGAGGCATCTTTTTCAAACACGCTCTTGAGCTCAAGGATCAGGCGTTGCGCGGTCTTTTTTCCAACACCGGATACCGACGACATCCCCTTGTCATCCTCAGCCATAACCATGGTGTACACCTGACTGGGACTAAATTTCGACAGGATCGAAAGCGCGAGCCTCGGTCCGACCCCGCTAACCGCAATAAGCCTGTCAAACATCAATCGCTCTTCGGTATGCGCGAATCCAAAGAGCGTCATCGAGTCCTCCCGCACCTGGAGCCTCGTATGTAAAACGCATTCATGCCCAAGCGTTGGCAGCTGCGCTGCCGTGGTATGCGAGATGCCGACCTCGAATCCAACGCCGCCGACATCGACAAGCGCCGAACTTGGCGTCGCCTCGACCAAAACGCCCCTCAACATCGAAATCATAAACGCGGCCGCTCCTTTCCCTTCATCAATATGCGCCGTTGCTCAATGCGGCAGTACGCCTCAAGTGCGCATGGCAGATAGCGCATGCAAGAGCATCTGCAGCGTGGTCCGGCCGTGGATCGTGATCGAGCTGCAGCAAGCGCCTCACCATAAAGATGACTTGATCTTTGTCTGCGGACCCTGTTCCCACGACTGCCTGCTTGATCTGCATAGGGGTATATTCACCGATCTCAACGCCGCACAAAGCGCAGGCAACGAGGGCAGCCCCCCTGGCGTGAGCCGTAGGAATCGCAGAGCGCACGTTCGCTCCAAAGTAAATACCCTCGACAGCTGCTTCAGTAGGGCGATAGCGATCAACCACACGATGCAACTCGTCCGCGATACGGCACAAGCGAGCGGCAAGATCGTTTCCAGCGGACGTTTGAATACAGCCATAGGCTCGGCAACGAACTTGGCCCTTGCGTTCTTCTATGACGCCCCATCCGGTATTGGCCAAACCTGGATCGATACCCAAGACGATCATATCCACCTCCGCTCATACTCGAACATCTGTTCTACTATATCATGAGCCGGCAAGTTGGTCATGCGAATGTTTAGTTCACGGAAAAGAACGGACCGCCCATACGAAATCCCGGAGGAACTGCCTCTTCACTCGAAAGATCAATACCAGGGGCATCATCTTCCAGATATCTTGGAGAGGACTCGTTGCCAAGATCGACAGATTCCCCCTTCGTGGCTTCGTCGGATTCTAGAGAAGAGTCCTGCCCGTCGTCGGGCTTCATCTGGTGCAGTCCTAAAAACTGGCCGATGAGCCCCGCGATTTCCTGACGCGCCCGCTGGCCCGCGTCCTCAAGCCGGCGCTCCTCACGCTCCATCTCATAATCAACAAGCCCCTTGACGGCATCGGGCCGCACCCCCTCAGCCGGCTCAAGCCAATTCATGGACAGAGGCCATGTTCGCGCCGCAAGGGGCGACGAAGAAACGCATGGAAACGCGGGCATTCGACGACACAAGGAAGCTCCGCTTTGCACCAAGAAGCACAGAGCCCGCATAAGCTCGGGGAACATCTGGCCGACGCCCGTCAGAGCGCCCGGCTTCCCCTGGGCAATATGTTCCTTCAGAAATGTGTCAAGGGTGTCGGCATCAAGATTGTGGGCAGAATCCTCCAAAACCGAAAGCAGGTCGCCATGCACCGAGTGAATTCGCCGCAATGAAGTTAGAGCACGATCGACCGCGCTGACAGCAGTCCGATTAATGGCGTCCATCGAAACAGCTTCGACCGGCACGACCTCAGAAACACGATTTCGATACTCGACCAGAGGTGCGAGCTCAGATAAATACAAATCGCCAAACGGAGCGAATGCGAAATGCAACTCAAATTCACGAGCTCCGCCCAACGCGTAATCAGTTTTCGTATATGAGGACAGCACCACGGCATTCAGGCGCGACGCATATGATTCGAGCACTAGGTACCTATACAATGATCCAAGATCGCAATCCGTAAGTTCAAATTCGCGGTAAAGCCCTTGCAGCGAATCGGGAACAGAGTGCTCCACATAGCGAATGTGGAGCGTATCCGCTTCAGCACGAGCATTGGTAAAGGCTGTAGCCTCCTCTTGCATCGCCTTGGCCGTAGCTTGACCGTAGGTCGGAAAGGCAAGGGCAACGACACGCCTAGAACCCAGCGCATCGGCGGCAAGCGCCGCCACCAAAGCACTCGATACCGATCCATCAAGTTCAACGAGAACCGTTCGAGCATCGAAAGACTCAACGAAATCCGTAACACTGCGGCGCAACGCACCCCACAAAAGCTCGGAAGACGAAATGCTCTCCAGAGCATTTGAAGTAGAAGGCTTCTCGCCGGAGATTTTACCGAAATCGCAGACCAAAAGATCCTGCTCGAAAAGTGCGGCAGAAGCAATGATATTCGCCGAATCATCAAGTACAAATGAGCCGCCGACATACAGGTCGCTATCATAGAGACCTACCGGAGCCATACATGCAATCCAAATGCGATGCTGTTCGGCAAGATTACGATATTGGGAGATACATGAACCCGCACCCAAGGTAGCGCTGAGCTCATCCACAGAGAAAGGAGATAGCTGAAAGTAGAGGCATGCGTCGGTGCCCGGGGGCAGCAATTCAATGTCGCGATTGAGATCGAATGAAAGCGCGATTCGGAGGCCATCAAGATCGAAGCAGATGGGCGCCCAGGGATCCGCTGACTCATCCATCTTCATGCGGGATTGAGAGGCCAGAAGCCGGAGTGGAATCACACGTCCGTTTCGAAGATAAAACGTTTCGAATAAGACCCCCTCCCCATAAGCAACGGGAGCGGGAACAAGGGCAGCATGAACCCCCGACGCCTGAACATCGGAGGACAAAGAGTGTAGCGCGTCAACAAGGCGCGTCTGGTACGCCGAACTCCCAGCAAAGGTGCCAGGCTGGGACCCACATATAAGTGGTGCGGGAAATGCGATCAGATCGGCACCGCGAGACTCGGCCATATGGAGCTGAGAACGAGCGCGCATCTGAAAGGCCTCAAGATCCCCAATCGGAAGATGAATTTGAGAAAGCGCGACCTTCATGAATCCCCTTTAGCACGACTATAAACCGTCATTATCATACAACGTTGTGCTGAAAAGCATAAAGAAGGGGGCTTAAAACCCCCTTCTAAATGTCTATAACAATATACAAAAACGATTCTAAAACGATGCCTTCCACAAACCATGAAGGTTGCAATATGCATATACCGTTCCGGACTTAACGCCGCCCGCAAAGAAGGTGGTAGGCGTCTGTCCGGGCTTCAGATAATGGAATTCCAGACGGTCACCAGACTCAAGCGCGACCCACTCGATATAGTGCTCGGCCGTCATCGGATGCTCGACCTCGCCAATAGTCACGTGAATAATGTGGCCATCGCGCTGCAGCTCAATAGAAGGAACATGCTTCTCAACAGCAGCGTCAACAGAATTCGCCTCAACAAGTTCGTAGCCAGCAGGCGCAGCAGAGTCATTCGACAAACTTGTCAGGAAGGAACCGTCAGCAATGCACTTAAAAAACTGAGCCATAAGGAGCCTCCTATACATGAGTTAATAACGTTGAAAAGTATGCCCACTTATATTGTTTTCAGACGCTGCTCGCAGTATCGACACGAAGCCGGCAATCACTCCTGGCTATTCGCAACATCCAAAGGATTCAGCTTGACCGCAAAGCACAACCATCAAAGCAATGAGATCAAAGAAAAGGGACAGCAACGCCTGCCCGCAAGAATGGTCCTGATATACACGAAAAAAGATGCGCTTGAAACCCTATAGCCAAGAACCGTGCTCGATAGCCGCTCGCCCCGCCGGGCCCCTTAAACGAAGGAAGGGGCCCTCCCCCGCGGGAGGACCCCTTCCATGCACCGAAGTGCCG
>NZ_VOWY01000006.1 GCF_008014645.1 Collinsella sp. BA40 | reverse complement strand
CCGATGGACCATGCTGAAAAACGAGGGCGGCCATGGTTGACAAAACCATAGAGACACCCCCCTGGTTCGCTTTCGCGGCCGGAGGCATCGGCCCCCGCTCCACCCGCGCCGAAAGCCCGAGGCCCCGGTCCCCGGTCGAATCTGACCGTGAGGCCGGGGCCTCGTCTCATGGATCGACTCGCTCGCTTCCGATCTGAGGGCTAGGCTTCCTCGACGACCAGGGGGACGAACTGGAAGGTCAGGCAGTCGACCAGGCCGCGGTTGGTGAGGCGCAGGTCGGGCAGGCAGGCAAGGGAGGTCAGGCCCATGGTCATGAAGGGCGAGGGCATGGTGCAGCCCATCTCCTCCCAGGCGCGCTCGAGGCGCTCGACTTCCGAAGCCACCTCCTCGAGCGGCTTGGTGCTCATGAGGCCCGCGACGGGCAGCTCGACCAGCCCGAGGACCTCTCCGTCGCGTACCGCCACGGCGCCGCCGCCGCAGGATGCGAGGGCGTTGGCAGCGATGGCCATGTCCTCGTCGTTATCGCCGATGACCAGCAGGTTATGGGCGTCGTGCGCGACGGTCTGGGCCAGCGCGCCATGGATGCCGTAGCCGCAGGTGAAGCCGTAGCCGAAGGTCCCGGTCTCGTGATGGCGCTCGAAGACGAAGGCCTTGAGGACGTCGCCCTCGGCGTCGGCGACGAGCTCTCCGTCCACGATCGGCACATCCAGATGGCGCTCGACGTTGCTCACGCGGCCGGAGACGGCCTCCATCACGCGCACGCGGGCGGTGTCGCCGGAAAGGGCGTTTCCCTCGCCGTCGACCGCCGGGATGCGGAAGGTCTCGGGCGAGATCTGTACGCCGAGATGCATGGTGTTGAGGATCCAGTCGGGATAGGCGGCGCCGTCGACCTCGAACAGGGCCCGACCGTCCTCGGCCACCACCTCGCCGTCGATCATGGTCATCTGCACGTCGAAGTCCGTGAGGCTGCCCATGAGGACCATGTCGGCGCACTTGCCCGGGGCGATGCTGCCGAGCTCGTGCTCCATGTGGAAGCAGGTCGCGGTGTTGATGGTCACCATCTGCAGCGCGACGAGCGGATCGATGCCCTCTGCCACGGCGCGGCGCAGGATGTGGTCCAGGTGCCCGTACTCGACGAGCGTGTTGGGGTGGGTGTCGTCCGAGATGAGGTTCATGAAGCGCGTGTCGATGTCGCCCGCGGTGATGGCCGGCGCGAGGTGGGCCAGGTCGCGCCACGCCGATCCCTCGCGGAGCTGTGCGTACTGGCCCAGGCGCACCTTGGCGAGCACGTCCTCGGCGCGCGTCGACTCGTGGTCGCAGCGCACGCCGCTGGAGACGTAGGCGTTGAGCCCGCGGTCGGTCTCGGGGACCGAGTAATGGCCGGTCACGCATGCGTCCGCCCGAAGCGTCGCCTCGATCTCGCCCATGGGGTGCTCGGCGGCGGCGAGAACGCCGGGGAAGTTCATCATCTCGCCCAGGCCCACCACAAAGTCCCAGGTCATGCTCTCCGCGATGTCCTTAGGGCCGATGGCGCTGCCCGTATCCTCGAAGCCGGGTACCGCCGGCACGCAGGAGGGCGTGGTGACCATGGCCTTGAGCGGCGTGCGGCGCGCGTCCTCGACCATGACCTTGACGCCGTCGAGCCCCACGACGTTGGCGACCTCATGGGGATCCCAGTAGATGCCCACGGTGCCGTGGGGCACGACGGCGCGCGCATACTGGGAGGCGCCCATCATGGACGATTCCACGTGGATGTGGCCGTCAAGAAAGCCAGGGGCCAGGTAGCGTCCGTCGGCGTCGATCACGCGGGTCCCCTCGCCGATGCAATGGGAGGCATCGCCCACGTAGGCGACGCGCCCGCAGGCTATGGCGACGTCGACGCCCTCTTGGACCTCGCGGGTGTTGACGTTCACGAGCTTCGCGCCTTTGATGACGGTCTCGGCGGGTTGGGTTCCCTGGGCGACGGCGATGAGGGTGGGGCTGCACTCCCATAGCGGCGCCTTGCAGAATGTATTGATCACGCGTGCTCCTTTCTACTGGGTTATTCATTGGCACCATCTTACCCATTTTCACAATTGCGGAGGAATCGCGAAAGCGAGTTGGGGTTTTTGTCGCATACGACCGCTTGTCGTGTTTTTCAACCGCTTATCGTGGATATTCGGCGGCCCTCTCGGAGGGAGGTGGTCGAGCTGGCGGGCGCCTGGGATATCGGGGATAATCGGGGACGTTGTGACAACGTTGAAAGGATGCTTATGAGCTTCGACGCACGTATCACCCGCCGCAGCGCCCTTGTGTTCGCGGCTTCGCTACTGCTTGCCGGCTGCGCTCCCGCAGCAACGGATGGATCTGCTCCGGCTGGCTCCATGGCCGGTAGCGCCGCCGTCTCGGATGCCGGCCCCGCTTGGGAGGCCACGCTGGACGCCGAGGCGCCCTTCCTTAACGTTAAGGGCCAAGAGGGCGCCGCCATGCCCGGCGACCTCTGGACGCAGCTCGATGATGGCACCATCCAGGTGCAGGTTGCCGGCTCCTCCATCCCCGAGCCCGCTGTCGACCGCGTGGATTTCGCCGACGGCGTCCTCACCCTCACCATGGCCGTGCCGGACGAGAACACCCCCGCCACCATGGACCTGGTGCTCCATCAGTTCATGGTGAAGCCGGTCGACAAGGCCGAGGTGAAGACTGTTAAGCTGATCCGCGGTTCCGACGAGGTCGAGCTCGCCCGCGGCGTTGTTGCGCCCGCTGTGGAGCTTGCCGAATAAGCCGCATTTCGCGTATCGCGCCTGCTATGCTAGGGCGCGCTATCGACTGGATGGCTCGCGGTGCCCGTTGTCGGACGGGTGCCGCGAGCTTTATGTATGGGGGCTCGCATGCTTGCAATCGGATGCCATCTTTCCACCACCAAGGGATACGAGGCGATGGGTAGGACCGCGCTGGATATCGGGGCCAACACGTTCGCCTTCTTCACGCGAAACCCGCGTGGCGGTAACGCCAAGGCGCTTGATCCGGCCGACGTGGCCGCCCTGCAGAAGCTGTTGGGCGACGAGGGGTTCGCGCGCCTGGTGGCGCACGCGCCTTACACCTATAATCCCTGCTCGGCAAAGGAACGGGCGCGTGAGTTCGCACTCCAGGCCATGGCTGAGGACCTGCAGCGATTGGAGATGCTTCCCGGCCACTACTACAATTTCCACCCCGGGGCCCATGTGGGGCAGGGTGCCGAGCGCGGCATCGAGCTGATCGTCGACTGCCTGTGCCAGGTGATGTTCGAGGGGCAGCGCACCACCGTGCTGCTCGAGACCATGGCTGGCAAGGGTACCGAGGTCGGCCGCAGCTTCGAAGAGATCGCGGCCATCATCCGCGGCGTCATCGCCCGTCGCCCCGAGCTCGATGGCCTACTGGGCGTGTGCATGGATACCTGCCATGTGAGCGATGCCGGCTACGATATCATCGGCGACCTCGATGGCGTGGTGGAGGAGTTCGACCGCGTGGTGGGGCTCGAGCGCCTGCGTGCGGTCCATATCAACGATTCCAAGAACCCGCGCGGCGCGCACAAGGACCGGCACGAGGTAATCGGCGGCGGCTACTTGGGCAATCCCGAGCTCGGAGGCGGCGAGTCCGTCTTGCAGGCGATCGTGACGCATCCGGCGTTGCGCGACCTGCCGTTTATTCTGGAGACCCCGCACGACGAGCTTTCCGGTTATGCGGAAGAGATCGCCTATCTGCGCGGGCTCGCGGATCGCTAGCGACTGCCGCTGCCGATGCCGCATCTGCCGCTGCAGGCATGCCGCCGTTTCCATCTTAATGTTCCTGTTATGGGAGGCCGTAGGGTCTCCCATATTTATGCATACACACCCTATGGGAACGGTATGCGAATATACAATTTGCACGTTAGGCAAGCTAGTTACTAGCACGGTGATAATGAGTAAAGTGTCGAGCCGCGACCCCATGTTTCACAAAGAATCAAAATGTTTTGCATAAAACAGCGTAGTCTGTGGTGTGTTTCGAATACAATTCTTTAGGCGCTGCATATTGTGTCTTTAGATTCTTATGCATGCATATCCTCGTATACTACCAGTTAAGGAACTTGTTCACATGAGAATAAGTGCGTCACGTATACGTTGGAAAGGATAGGTTATGCGTAAGATCGGTATGGGGATGGCTGTGGTTTCGACTGCGCTTGCCGGCGCTTTGATGCTTGCGGGGTGCGGCGGGGCTCCGAGTGCGAACGGTTCGTCGCACGATTCGCCTGATGGCGCAGAGATGCAGTTGGTGACGAACGGCGTGCTTACCGTCGGCACCTCCGCAGAGTACGAGCCGTTCGAGTATATGCAGGATGGCGAATATAAGGGCTTCGACCTCGATCTGGCTCGAGCGATCGCGGAAGACCTCGATCTTGAGCTGAAGATCGAGAACGTCGATTTCGACACGATCGTTCCGGGCGTGGCGTCGGGCGCTAAGTACGATGTGGGCATCGCCGCTATCACCGCCACGCCAGAGCGTGAGGACCAAGTCGATTTCACCGAGTCCTATTATCTCGATGACCAGGCGATCGTCACGATGGCCGATAACGCCGAGGTGACCGGCGACACCTGCTTCGACGTTTTGAATGCCGATGGCGTGAAGATCGCCGTGCAGTCCGGTTCGACCGCCGAGGCCTTTGCACGCGAGAACTTCCCGAAGGCCTCGTTGGTGCCCTTCAAGAACGCGACGGATTGCTTCGCTGCCGTCCAGTCGAACCAGGCGGTGGCCCTCGTGACCAATCGCTCCGTTGCGGCGCAGCTGGTGGCAACGTCCTTTACGAACGAGCATGTTATCAAGCAGGTTTCAACGGGCGAGGAGTATGCCATCGCTGTAGGCAAGGCAAATCCCGCTTTGAGGGAAGCCCTCGATGCGTCGATCGAGAAGCTCGCCGCCGACGGGACCATCGACGCGTTGATGGCGCAGTACAACATCAAATAGGTTGCGCATGGCTCGTGCGGGCTCGGTCGGCCGGGCCCGCACGATGGGGGATGCTGGGAGCTCGCCGCATATCGGCGGGATAATCTGCACGAAGGGGATACACGATGAAGATGAATGATGCGGTGCCGCTCTCCTCGCGGCTCGATGGCGGCGCCCGCACGCGGCGCGCGCTCCGCACCCTTGCCCTCGCTTGCTGCGCGCTGGTGCTTGCGGTCTGGGCGGGGATGTCGACGCCGCAGCGCGCCGATGCGCTAGAGGTCGAGAAGCTCACCTGTCGGCCTAATGGCGATTCGGGAAGCGAAGTGCTCGGCGGATCGGAGACGCGCATCACCTGGGAAGTCCAGGCTGCTGCTGACGAATCGCTCGCGGGGCTGAGCCTTACGGTTCCCGAGGGCACGGCGTATGAGACCGACGATCTGCGTCTCACCATGCTGTCCGGTGACGATCTAATGGATCGCGAGTTCATCGAGCCCGAAATCAAGCAGGACGGCGCGACGCTCCGCCTTGCGTTCCCCCAGGCAGCTCCTGCGGGACGATATTTCCGTCTCGAGGTCTACGGCGTCGTGTTCCCCGCGGCGGGCGGTGAGATGCAATGTCGCGGTGCGTACGAGCTTGCCGACGGAACCAGCCACGGTGTGGAGGGTATTCCCGCAGTCGCTATCACCGCGGTGACGCCGCTCGACCAGTTCAAGGTTTTTCTCGAGCAGCAGCCCTGGGTACAGGCATGGAATTCCAACACCTTCCTGCGCCTGTTCTTCAACCCCGTGCTCATCGTGAGCAGCCTGCCCATCATCTTCGGCGGCTTTCTCATGTCGCTTGCCATCGTGTTGCTGGCATTTCCCGTCGCGATCCCGTTCGGCTTCCTATTCGCCCTCATGCGACTTTCGAATTCGCGCATCTTGCGCGCACTGGCGGGGGTGTACGTGAACCTCATCCGCGGCACGCCGGCGTTTCTCCAGATCTACATCGCGTTCTTCGGCTTACCGCTTGCCGGCATCAACATCGATAACTATGCGCTCGGCGTGATCGTTATGGCCATGAACTCCGCTGCGTATCTGTGCGAGATTTTCCGTGCGGGCATCCAGTCGATTCCCAAGGGCCAGTCCGAGGCGGCGCGCTCGCTGGGCATGAACGCCGTGCAGACGATGGTCTATATCATCGTGCCGCAGACGTTCCGCAACGTTATCCCTACGCTCACCAGCGAGTTTATCCTGCTATATAAGGATACGTCGCTGCTTGCCGCCGTGGGCGTCATGGAGATCGTCATGTATGCCAAGACCATCGTCGCTACGACGGGCTCGATTACGCCCTATGTCGTGGCAGCGCTGTTCTACCTCGTCGTCACGCTGCCGCTCGCTCGCGTGGTGAGCGTGCTCGAGGCGCGTTTGATGGGGGCGACTGCCGGTACCTCGACCGGACCCGCGGCGAAGAAGCCGTTGAAGAGCGCGGGCACCGTGGTGCCGACGCCGCCCGACCATATCGCTGGTTTGTAAGGGAGCATGAAGATGAGCAATGTGAATGGTGCCGATATCGCGGTGAGCATCCGTGGTCTTCAGAAGAGCTTCGGCGATAACGTGGTGCTGCGTTCGATCGATCTGGATGTGCGTCGTGGCGAGGTCGTCGTGGTCCTGGGGCCGTCGGGATCGGGCAAGTCCACGATGCTGCGATGCGTGAACCTGCTTGAGACCCCCACGGGTGGTTCGATCGTTTTTAACGGCGAGGATATCACCAAGCGCGGCGTGGATATCAACAAGGTGCGCGCCAAGCTGGGCATGGTGTTTCAGCAGTTTAATCTGTTCCCCAATATGTCTGCAAAGAAGAACGTCATGATCGCGCAGGAGAAGGTGCTCAAGCGCTCGCGTGAAGAGGCCGAGGCGGTGGCGCTCGAAGAGCTTGCAAAGGTGGGCTTGGCCGACCGCGTTGATTTCATGCCCGGCCAGCTCTCCGGCGGTCAGCAGCAGCGCGTCGCCATCGCTCGTGCGCTGGCTATGAATCCAGAGGTGATGTTGTTCGACGAGGCGACGTCTGCCCTCGATCCAGAGCTCGTGCGCGACGTGTTGGGCGTCATGCGCGACCTCGCTCGTGACGGTATGACTATGATCGTGGTGACGCACGAGATGCAGTTCGCCCGCGATGTGGCCGACCGCGTGGTCTTCATGGACGGTGGCGTGATCGTGGAGGAAGGCACGCCCGAGGATGTGTTCGACCATCCGAAGTCAGAGCGCACAAAGGACTTCCTGGGCCATATCTCGTAGATCCGGCCGGGGGCGGGTGCATGGCGGCGATCGCCTTCGCCCTTGAGCGCCCCGCCGGTCATGGCCGCGCCCCGTATCCCAGTGCCTGCGGCTGGGGATACGGGGCGCTCGCCTCGAGGGCTTCTATAGGGCGCTGCGATAGATCTCGCGAGCGTCGTCGAGCGTGAGCACCTTGAAGCTGCCAAACGTTGCGCCGCGGTTGATCTCGAGTCCCGGGATCAGCGCGTCGATGTCCTCTTCGCGTACGCCGAGCTCATTCAGGCTGGCGGGCATGCCCATCGATACGAAGAACTCCTGAAGCTCGTCTATGGTTGCTTCGACGGCGTAGCCCACCGCGAGTTCGGGCTCGATATCGATGCCGTCTTCCTCGGGGTCGACGGGTTCGATATCGAAGACCTGCTTGCCGAACTCCAAGAAGCGCTCCGGATGCTCGGTCCATACGGCGCGCATCCACGCGGGGAATATCACCGCGAGTCCGGCGCCGTGGGTGATCGAGGTGTCGAAGGCCGAGAGCTCGTGTTCCAGTCCATGACATGTCCAGTCGCCGTCGCGACCGCTGGGTACGGCCATGCCGCATCCCGCTAGACCGTTGTGCGCGAGGGTGCCGATCCACATGAGCTCGGCCCGTGCGTCGTAGTCGTCGGGGTCGTCCATGACGCGGGTCGCCGCTTCCATGGCGGCGCGAATGAGCCCGCAGGCGACGTTGTCCGTGACGCCCACGGCGGGCTCGCCGGAAAAGAACCGCTCCATGATATGGGCGATCATGTCGGTCACGCCGGCCGCCGTCTGGTAGGGCGGCAGGGTAAAGGTGAGCTCCGGATCCATGAACGCGATGACCAGGCGGTTGAGGTCGGTGTTCACGCCGCATTTGAGGTGCTCGGCATCGTTGCTGATCACGCAGGAGTTCGATCCCTCCGAGCCCGAAGCGGGGATGGTGAGTACGCAGGCGAGCGGGATGCGGGCGCTCGGCGTGGCGCGTTTGCGGAAGAAATCCCACACGTCCCCGTCGTAGGGCGCACCGAGCGAGATGGCCTTGGCGCAGTCGATGGCGGAACCGCCGCCGACGGGGAGGATGATGTCGACGTCGTTTTCGCGGGCGCTGGCTATACCGCGGCGCACCAGTCCTATCTCGGGGTTCGGTCGGACGCCTCCCAGTTCGACGGTTTCGATCCCAGCGGCCTCGAGCGAGCGCTTCACGCGATCGAGCGTGCCGGCGCGCACCGCCGAGCCCTCGCCGTAGACGACGAGCGCGCGGCGGTATCCTTCCGCTGCGAGCACGGTGCCCACGGCGTCCGTCACGCCGCGGCCGAATTCGAAGCGCGTGGGCGAGTAGAAGGAAAAGTCGTTCATTGGTGCTCCTTAGCATGGGGTGCCGGTTCTCTCGTGCCTACGATACCCGATTGGCGCCCCGTGGGCGCCGTCATGGCCGAGCGTGCATCACGCCCGATGCGAGCGGCCCGCTTCCGCATCGCCGCCTCGCTCGATGGCGCGGATGTCGTCCAGGCCCACGACGGCGTGGGCGAGCCGAAGCTTGCGGAATGCGGGCTCGATGCTCTGGACGATATCGGTCCTCGTGATGTATCCGTCCCAATCGTAATAGGTTACGCGTACCAGGTCTCCCTTCTTCAGCTGCATGAGCTGGCGGGAAAGGGCTTCCGCCTCCTCTTCGGTGAGCTCGTGTTTGGGCTCCACGATGCGCTCCTGTTCGCGGGCGAGCTGGTAGTAGCCCGTCAGCGCGGCGAATGGCATGAACTGGGCTGCGCGGTCTGCTCGCTTATGGCCCGCGCGCGTGGTGCCCGAGGGCCGTTGCGGATTAGGCATGGTGTCCTCCAACCTGGTTGTTGCGCTCGCGCCCGGTGGCGCCGCGCTTGAAATTTGTTCCTTTGAGCAGGGCGTTTTTGCCGTAGCGCTGCTTGACGTCCAGCACGGTGCGCTGCAGCCTGCGCTCCTGCTCTTCCGCCTCTACGTCGCAGAAGAGGTCGTAGCTCGCCATCTCCTCGGGAATGAGGTTGCCCATGCCGATGTTGATGCGTCGGATGGGCCGTTTCGGATCGATCGTGTCGCGGAACAGATGGTCGAAATGGTGCATGAGGTGTTTGAACGAATTGGTCTGCTCGCCGATCTTTCGCTGCCCGCCGGCATGGGCGTAGGCCGCGCGCCCGGCGACGGGCCTGGTGCCGTGCTCGCCTGTGAACAATGGCCCCGCATGCGCCGCGCCGCCGCGCGCTCCTATGAGCGCGGTGTCGTCGAGTGCGCTGTGGCGCGCCGGATCGAGGCAGCCGGGGGGAAGGGCGTCGTTCGGAGCGGCGCCCCGGCCGTAGCCGACGTAGAGCGAGATGCGGTCGCATACGGCGCGCCGGTCCACGAGGTCGAGCGCCGAGGCGTCGACCATCTCGCGCAAGACGGTGTACGCCTCGGTATAGCTATAGTCGCGTGCGAGGACCTGCCCGTTGCTGAGCGATGTGGCGGCGGGCCGGTAGGCGTGGATATCCGCTATGGTGCAGGGTTCGCGTCCATGCGCATGGTCGATGAGGTATTCGGCGTTCACACCGAGCTCTCGATAGAGGATCTCCTCGTTGAGGGCGGCGACCCCCATGAGGTCGAAGACGTTGTAGCGGGCCAGGCGCGCGGCTATGCCGGGACCGATCCCCCATATGTCGGTGATGGGCCGGTGCGGCCAGATGAGGCGTCGGAACGAGTCGTCGTCGAGGACGCCGATGCCGTCCGGCACATGCTTCGCCGTGATATCGAGGGCGACCTTGGCCAGGAACAGGTTGGGTCCGATCCCCGCGGTGGCGCAGATGCCGGTGCGGGTCCGCACGGCGTCCAT
Source organism: Collinsella sp. BA40 (assembly GCF_008014645.1). Classification (GTDB taxonomy): domain Bacteria; phylum Actinomycetota; class Coriobacteriia; order Coriobacteriales; family Coriobacteriaceae; genus Collinsella. The sequence goes on along the minus strand of NZ_VOWY01000006.1, from coordinate 78,238 downwards.
GAGGTGTCGGGCGAACTCGCGCGCCGTAAGGCCGTAGAGCGCGAGGTAGGGCGTCGCATCGATGAAGCACTCATCGATGGAATAGACGTGCACGTCTTCGGCGCTCACGTATTCCAGGTAGATGCCGTAGATCTTGGCGGATACCTCCATGTAATGGTGCATGCGCGGCTTGGCCATGATGTAGTCGACGTGCGCCGGGATGTCGAAGACGCGGCAGCGGTTGCGGATACCGAGCTTCTTCATGGCGGGCGTGATGGCCAGGCAGATGGTAGAGGGCCCGCGGTCGGGATCGGCCACGACAAGGTTGGTGGTAAAGGGGTCGCGCCCGCGGTCCGCGCATTCCACGCTCGCGTAGAACGTCTTCAAGTCGATGCAGATGTAGGTGCGTTGCGCGTCTCCCATGGCCACCCCTATGCGAACATACGTTTCTAGAACTTCTGTTCGATACTATACGCTCGCGCGGACGCCGTCAAAAGGGGGATGGGGGATAGAGCGGCGCATCGGTTGGGTACAATGCCCCTCACATGCACGTCGTAGGGAGGAGAGGATTTTTGTGGAGAGTTTCGACGAGCGTTCGCCGTTGGCTCCCGAGGAGCGCCGCGAGGCGCCGCGTCGCCTGAGGGACTCGGTGCGTACGAACAGGCGCGCCCTCTTGGTGCTGGCGTGCCTGGGCATCTTCCTCTTTCTTATGGTCGAGGTCCTCGAGGGCGAGGCCATGCGCATCGACCAGCTCGCGTATTGGGCCATCGTCGAGAACCTGCGCGCCGATTGGCTCACGCCCATCATGGAGGCGTTCTCGGCGCTTGCAACGCCGATGGTGCTCGTGGGCATGCTGCTCGTGATCGCCGCGTTCGCCCCCGGGCGCCGTCCCGGTTGGTTCTGCACGGTCAACCTTGCGTTGGCCGCTCTGCTCAACGTGGTGCTCAAGGCCATCGTCCAGCGTCCGCGTCCCGAGGGGTTCCGCCTCGCGGTCGAGACGGGGTTCAGCTTCCCTTCGGGCCATTCGATGGCGGCTATGGCGTTTTTCGGCTTGATCGTCTGGATGGTATGGCGCTATGAGCGCGACCGCGGGCAGCGCCTGCTGCTTACCGGGGCGTTCTCCTTCATCATCGTGATGATCGGCGTGAGCCGCGTATACCTGGGCGTCCATTATGCATCGGACGTTATCGGCGGGTTCTGCGCCTCGCTTATATGGCTTGCCGCTTACACGCGATTGGCTGCACCCGTCTTCTTGGGCGAGCCCAAGGCGGGCGATTCGCGATACAATGAGCGTGCTGGACAGTCGGGCTCCCGGGGAGGGGCCGTCTAGTCGGGGGCGACGCTTTCGCGCCGTCCGATGCGTCTATGTCAAGGAGGAAGCATATGACCACCGTTTCCGCACCTATCGATGCCACCAAGACCCCTGCGTGGGCCGCGCTGCAGAAGCATCATGACGAGCTCGTCGAGCACGGTATCAGTCTTAAGGATTGGTTCGACGCCGATCCCGCGCGCGTCTCCAAGATGAGCTTCGACGTCGCCGGTTTGCATTTCGACCTCTCCAAGAACCTGGTAACCGACGAGACGCTCGAGCTTCTTGCCGAGTTGGGCCGCGCGGTGAACCTCGAGTCCCGCCGCGACGCCATGTTCGCCGGCGAGCATATCAACACCACCGAAGACCGCGCCGTCCTGCACACCGCCCTGCGCCGTCCCGCGTCCGAGGCCGGTACCCTCATGGTCGACGGCCAGGACGTCGTCGCCGACGTGCACGAGGTGCTCGACCGCATGTACGCCTTTGCCGAGCGCGTGCGTTCCGGCGAGTGGAAGGGCGTTTCCGGAAAGCGCATCGAGCATGTGCTGTCCATCGGCATCGGCGGCTCCGACCTGGGTCCCGTCATGGTCTACGAGGCGCTCAAGCCCTATGCCGACGCCGGTATCGACTGCACGTATGTTTCCAATATCGATCCCAACGACATGGCTGAAAAGGTCCGCGGCCTCGATCCCGAGACCACGCTGGTGATCGTCGTCTCCAAGACGTTCACCACGCTCGAGACGCTTACCAACGCGCGCGAGGCCAAGACCTGGATGCTCGAGAGCCTGCGCGCAGCCGGTGCTATCGACGGCACTCCCGAGCAGGACGCCGAGGCCATCGCGAAGCACTTCGTGGCCGTTTCCACGGCGCTCGACCTCGTTGCCGATTTCGGCATCGACCCCGAAAACGCCTTCGGTTTCTGGAGCTGGGTGGGCGGCCGCTACTCCGTCGACTCCGCCGTGGGCCTGTCGCTCATCGTCGCCCTCGGCCCCGAGCGCTTCCAGGCGTTTCTCGAGGGCTTCCATGCTATCGACCGCGCGTTCGCCGAGACCCCGCTTGAGGAGAACGTCGTCGCCCTTATGGGCCTGTTGAACGTGTGGTACGTCAACTTCTTCGGCGCCGAGAGCCATGCCGTGCTGCCTTACAACCAGTACCTGCATCGATTCCCCGCGTACCTGCAGCAGCTCACCATGGAGTCGAGCGGTAAGCAGGTGCGCTGGGATGGTTCCCCCATCACCTCCGCTACGGGCGAGATCTTCTGGGGCGAGCCCGGCACCAACGGCCAGCACGCCTTCTACCAGCTGATTCATCAGGGCACCCGTATGGTCCCCGCGGATTTCATCGCCTTCGTCAACACGCCCAACCCGGTTGCGGACAACGGCCAGGACGTCCATGAGCTCTTCTTGGGCAACTTCCTCGCCCAGACCAAGGCGCTTGCCTTCGGTAAGACCGCCGACGAGGTGCGTGCCGAGGGCACTGCCGAGTGGATGGTGCCTGCGCGCGTGTTCGAGGGCAACCGCCCCACCACCTCCATCTTCGGTGTGGACCTTACGCCCGAGGCGCTCGGCGCGCTCATCGCTCTTTACGAGCACATCACCTTCGTCGAGGGCGTTGTGTGGGGAATCGATTCCTACGACCAGTGGGGCGTCGAGCTCGGCAAGCAGCTCGCCAAGCAGATCACGCCCGCCTTCCACGATGACGAGGCGCTCGCCGGCCAGGACGCGTCCACCAAGGCCCTGATCGAGTACTATCGCGCGAACCGCTGGTAATCCAGGGTATCTTCATGCGCCGAGGCGCCCGCGCTAGAGCCCGGGAAGGGTCTCCTGCGCGGGCGCCTCGGTCTCGTTCGCTCCGGACCCGCCGGGGCGGGCGAGCTTCCCGCGCCAGTAGCGCTGGGCGATCGGCGCGGTGAGGGGCAGGACGAGGTCCTCGTAATCATCGAGGCTCTTCAGGTCGAAGAAGCGGCCCGCCGGCACGTAGAAGAGCGCGACGGGTTTTCCCGCGCTCAGCAGCTGCCAGACGTTTCGCAGGGTGCCGCTGCTCACGCTCTCGCGCCCGAACCGGTTGGTGTAGACGTCGCGCCAGACCATGAGGCCGTGCGTGGCGCGCTCGCCCATGGCTTCATCTTTGATCGTCATGAGCGCCTTGTCCGTGAGGGGGGAGTTCGCGCCGATGCGCTCGACGGGCCAGTCGGGGTCCGCCAGGTTGCGCACGCGCCCCGTTCCGCCGACGATGACGCTTACATCTTTATGGCCGAGCTCGCGCAGGAGCATCTGCAGGGCGCGGTCGGCGCCGTTCGCGTCGCCGATGACGACGCGCATGCCGCGGCGGACGATGGTGCCCACGCGATCGCGGACGGCGTTCGGGAGCCGACCGCTCGATACGCCGACGCGCGAGCCCGCGAGAAATACGACGGGGCGATCGGCGGGGGCGACGGGCGCCGCCGGGTCCCCGACGGCACGGTGCTGGTCGTAAGCGGTCATGGTTGCCTCGTCAGGCCGTGGTTGCGGGTGTATACCATACCGAGGTAGTAGACGCGCTCGTCATGGCCGGAGTTTTTAAGCGCGCGCAGGCAGGCGCGCAGCGAGCGGCCCTCGCCGTAGATATCGTCGGCGATCAGCAGCGGCATCGGGTAGGGGTCGTCGTCAAAGGGTGCCTCCGAGAACTGGATGGCGGAAAAGTCCCCATCGGCGAACTCGCGACCGCGCTCGAGCCTCTTTGCATGCACCTCGCTGCCCTTGGAGAGGATGTCGTCGCGATATGCCAGCTTGAAGTGGTCGGCGATTTTCTTCGCAAGGTGCGAGACCGGGTCGAACTCGCGCTTGCTGGTTGAAGGCATGGGGACGACCGTGAGCTCGCTCACCTTCAGGAACCCGAGGTCCTTGAGGGAGGGGAGCGCGATCTGGAAGATCTCGTCGACGATGCGCTCGCATGCCGCCGGGTCCCTGTCTCCATACTTGAGCTCGTGGATCAGCTTGCCGAGCTCGCTGTACTCGTTGTCGTACCCGCCGTCGTCGATCGGCGTCGAGCCGGTGGTGTAGACGTCGAGCGCCCGGCCGAAGCGGAGACCGTCCTCATCGATGATCTTGTAGTACATGGTGCGACCCCTCCTTGCGTGCCGAGATAGCGCGGCGACCGAATGGGAATCGTCGTTATTGAATTGCGAAGTGGGGAAGAACGAAGTCATGCTAAACATCTCCTTGCTTGCTACTGCTTACTTGCTCATACATCTCTCACGCTAGCGAGCACCTTCCCGGTGCGCCTTCACTATATTCGGGGGGTGAGGGCGATTCAAGCGGAAATTAAAAAACTCTCAAGCCGCCGAACGGTCGCGGCGAGGCATCGGGGTATGGTACCGTCTTGCTGGAACATATAGGGGGAGCGCCCCGATTCGCGGTGGGCGCCGTGCCGTCGCCATTCCGCGGGGTCGGCGGCGCAGGTTCAAGGAGCGCGCGCATGAGCGATACCAACGTTGGGTTTCCGTATCTGGCCGTCATCTTCGACATGGACGGCGTCATCGTCGACACCGAGGCGTTCTATACCGACCAGGAGCGCCGATTCGCCGACGACAACGGCCTGCCCGTATCCGATGACGAGGTCATCGCCCTCGTCGGCCAGTCGCACCAGACCTTCCAGAGCACCCTGCAGGATTGGTGGCGCCGCGTGGGCCGCGAGTTGACGGGCGACGAGGCGGAGGCGACCTTCGAGGAATGGGCGAGCCACGAGGCGTGCGACTACCGATCCATCATGAATCCCGGCGTTGCCGAGACCATCTCCGAGCTCCATGGGCGCGGCGTGCGCGTCGCGCTGGCGAGCTCGAGCCCGATGAAGAACATCGTCAAGGTGCTCGACGCCTGCGGGCTCGACGGCATATTCGAGGTCGTGGTCTCGGGGGAGCAGTTCCACGAGAGCAAGCCGAACCCGGAGATCTACCTGCATACGCTGGAATCCCTCGGCCTGTCTGCCGAGGAGTGCTGCTGCGTGGAGGACTCCGTGCCCGGGATCACCGCGGGCAAGCGCGCGGGCCTCACGGTCTTCGCGAAGCGGGAGGAGCGCTTCGGCTTCACGCAGGAGATGGCCGACGTCATCATCGACCGGATCCCGGACCTCATCGAGGCCGCGGAGGCGCGCGCCCGCTAAACCGTTTTCACTGGCGAGCGGCTGCCCGTTCGCGTGCGGTAGAATTGATGCAAAGGATGATTCTACGCAAGGGATGGTGTCGCTGTGGGCACGCAGCTTGATAGCGGATCCGCCGCACCGCTGTACCAGCAGGTGCTGGAGGTCATAAAGGGCAAGATCGAGAACGGGACCTACCCGGCCGACTCCCAGATTCCCACCGAGCTCGAGCTGTCGAGGATGTTCGGCGTCGGGCGCGTCACGGTCCGTCGCGCTATCGAGGAGCTCGTCGGCGAGGGCTACCTCACCAAGCGGCAGGGCCGCGGCACCTTCGTCATGACGCCCAAGATGGTTCGCAAGGTGCATCAGAAGGGCGATGTGCAGAGCTTCACGGACGCGTGCAGGGAGAACGGGATGCGCCCGGGCGCGCGCCCCGTATCCTGCGCGCTGATTGAGGCCGATGACGCCTTGGCGGCGTTTTTCGGCATTCGCCCGGGTTCCCAACTCACCCTGGTCAGCCGTCTGCGCACCGCCGACGGCATCCCCGTGTTGTTCGAGAACAACTACTACCCCGTCGAGGGGTTCGAGTTTCTCCGCGAGGCGGACCTCGCGGATTGCTCTATCTTTCGAGTGGTGGGCGAGCGGACGGGGCATTTCCCCGTCGAGTCCGATCCGTGCCGTCTTGAGATCGCCCGCGCGGACGTCGACGTCGCGCGCGAGCTCGAGGTCCCGGTGGGCGAGCCCCTGTTCTACATGAGCGTCGGCTTCTTGGATGCCGATCATGTTCCGTTCTGCTATGGCAGGCAGTTCTACGTCGGGTCGCGCTACAGCTTCCATATCTAGAGGCAGCAAGCTGCGCATCATGCGCCGGACGCCCTGTCTCGGGGTGCCCGGCGTTTTTCATGGACCGGATAGCGCCGTTCAGAGCTGATTCTATACCGTACATAGAACATCCTAGGACAACTGCATATTTGCGTTGACATCCCCCAAATCTCCTGGTATCAAATAGAACAACCTAAGACGTTTGCTTGAGAAGTGGGAAATACAGGCGAGCGTCTCAATCGGGATAGGAGGGAAACATGTCAGATCCCAAGCGGGAGAAGCCCAAGCGCAGATTCAAGCTTCAGCTTCCTCACGTCTACACGATCGCCTTCTTGCTGATCGCGTTCTTCGCGGTCCTCACGTGGGTGGTCCCGTCCGGCCAGTTCGACCGCCAGACTATCCAGACCGCCGCGGGCGAGCGCGAAGTCGCGGTTGCTGGAACCTATCATGAAGTCGACAAGGTCTATACCGATCCGGAGACGGGCGAGGAGGTCGACCTTCGCCAGGGCCTCGGCGCCGTTCTCCAGGCTCCCACCAAGGGCATCCAGGCTGCTGCCGACGTCGTGGGATTCGTCCTGCTGATCGGTGGATCGTTCGCCGTGCTGGCCAAGACGAACGCCTTGAATGCGGGCATGAGCCGCGTGGTCAAGAAGCTCAAGAACAAGGACATCCTGATCATCCCGATCACCATGGTCCTGCTCTCGATCTGCGGCTCGACCTTCGGCATGTCGGAGGAGGCGCTGCCGTTCTACGCGATCTTCATCCCGATCATGATGGGCATCGGATATGACTCGATGACGGCGTTCATCATCTGCTTCCTCGGTCCCAACCTCGGTTACTGCGCGTCCACGATCGATCCCTTCAACGTCTTGATCGCCCAGGGCGTCATCGGTATCGAGGGCAATCCGCAGCTTTGGTTCCGCGCCGTCCCTGGGTGATCTTCACGGCCGCCGGCATCTTCTGGGCCATGCGCTACGCCCGTCGCGTCAAGCTCAACCCCAAGTCGTCCGTCACCTATGAGGACGACAAGCAGAAGCGTATCGAGTTCGCCGTCAAGGATTCCTCGATCGAGGAGGAGTTCACCTTCCGTCATAAGCTCGTGCTCATCGACTTCGCAATCGGTATGGGCGTCATCGTCTGGGGCCTCGTGACGCAGGGCTGGTACATGAACGAGATCCCCATGGTGTTCCTCGCCATGGGCCTGCTCGCCGGCATCCTCGGCGGGCTTGACGAGAAGACCATCGCGGAGGAATTCGTCCGCGGTCTCGCCGACTTCGCCTACGCCGCCTGTATCATCGGCATCGCCCGCGGTATCCTGGTCGTGGCCGAGGGCGGCATGATCATCGACTCCATCCTCAACTGGCTCGCGACCATGCTCGCCGGCGCCCCCTCGTTCATCTACACCACCTTCATGTGCATCGTGCTGGGCATCCTGTCCTTCCTCGTGCCCTCGAGCTCCGGCCTCGCCGCGCTGACTATGCCGGTCATGGGTCCGCTCACCGAGCTCATGGGCCTCAACCCCGAGGCTGCCGTCACCGCCCTGCAGTTCGCCAACCAGACCATCAACACGATCAGCCCCGTCGCCGGCATGACGGTGGCGGGCCTCGCGGTCGCGAAGATCTCGTTCGGCCAATGGTGGAAGACCATCTGGAAGTTCTTCATCTTCATGGTGATATTCGGTCTCGTGGCGACCATGATCTCCGGCATGCTGCCGGTTTAGGGGAGGTCCGCTATGCCAAAGCGCTCACTGGTACTGCTATCCCGCAGCGTGTTCACCGGCCTCGACGATCATCCGATGGATGGGTTCGTCGCGATCCACGGCAACCGGATCAAGGCCGTCGGGCCTGCTGCCGACTCGGGTCCCTTCGTCGAATCCGCGGACGAGGTCCGCGATATGGGGACGAGGACGATCATGGCCGGCTTGGTAGACGTTCACACGTTCTTCACCGGATGGGTCCTCCGCCGCACCGGCGCGGACCTCTCCGCGGCGTCGACGCCGGCGGACGCGGCCGACGCGCTCCTCGCTTGGACCGTCGCTCATGAGGGGGCTCCCGTCGCCCTCGGGCGCAACCTGCCGGAATGCCTTCTCGGCGCCGACTTGGACCGAGCGCTCGACCAGGTTTTCACGGCGATGCCCGCCGTCGCCTTCACCGAGGGCGCCGGAACCTGCGCCCTCAACGCGGCCGCCGGCGAGCGCTACGGCTTCACGCCGGACGCCTGCTATGCGGAGATGATCTGGCGCCTCATGGCCGACTACCTCCCGCTCGATGAGGTACGCGAGGCGTACGGCGACTACATGAGGATGCTCAACTCGCGCGGCGTCACCGCCATCAAGGAGATGTGCTTTGACGACTACTATGGATTCGCCGATGAGATGGCGCGCCGCGAGGTCGCCGGTGACCTCACCGTGCGCGTTGACATGATGAGCCAGCCCGTGGGCCGCGCCGCCGACCTCGCGTACGCCCGTACCGCCCGTGACCGCTTCCAGGGCCCGTTCGTCAGGTTCTCCGGTTTCAACCGCATGACCGATCGCGGCCTGTGGCGCGGGCTCGCGGAGATGATCGAGCCCTACGAGGAGGGCGCCGACGCCGGCGCCGCCGGCAAGACGGTGGTGGAGGAGCCCGAGTGGGACCTTATCGCCCGCGAGCTCGCCGAGGTCGACGCCGAGGGATTCCGCTACTCCCTGCACTGCCAGGGCGACGGTGCGGTCCGCAAGACCGTCGCGCTCTACCGCGACCTGCCCCGCGACGAGCGGGGCCGGCTCGCCAGGCGCCACTCCATCACGGACCTGGAGAACTCCGACCCCGCCGACCTCGAGGCGTTCGGATCCATCGGTGGCATCTGCGAGGTGTACCCGCAGATCCTCACCCTGGACGCCCGCGAGGACTGCCTGTCCACGATGCGTCGGCAGATCGGCGAGAGCAGGCTGGAGCACAGCTGGAACCGCCGCGGCATGGTGGACGCGGGCTGCATCGTGTGCTGTGGCACCGACTTGCCCCTGCTCACCCCGCATCTGGGTGATTCCATCTACAGCGCGTGCGGCGGGTACTTCGCTGACGGCTTGCCCGTCAACCAGGGCAACACCCTGACCCTCGCGGAGCTCTTGAGGGCGTGGACGCTCGGCGGAGCCTACGACCTTGAGCGCGAGGACGAGCTCGGCACGCTCGAGCCCGGCAAGCTCGCCGACGTCTGCGTGCTGGACGCCGACGCCTTCTCGGTGGACCCGCGCGACGCCCGATCCCTGGGCGTGGCGCTCACGGTCTCCAACGGTCGCATCGTCTACGAATCGTAAAGGAGTGATGGGCATGGGCGAGACCACGCCATTCGCGCCGAAGCTGAGGCGCGAGCAGATCTCCGGGATGAACATCCACTACATCATGTGGTCGCTCGACTACTTTCTCGACGCGCAGCAGCGCATCGGCTTCAAGAGCATCGAGCTCTGGGGCGCCGAGCCCCACGTGACCCTCGACCACACGGGTTACTTCGAGGCGGACCAGCTCCGCCGCAAGATCGCGTCCCGCGGTCTGAGTGTCAGCTCGCTGTGCCCCGAGAGCGTCGTCTACCCGTGGCAGTACGCCGCGAGGAAGCCCCTCCATGCCAAGAGGAGCATCGCATACTTCAAGCACGGCATCGAGCTCGCCGAGGTGCTCGGGGCCCCGTACATGTCGATCAACTCCGGCTGGGGCGACTGGGACGAGGACCGCGAGGAGGCGTGGAAGCGCTCCCGCGAGCACCTCTCCATCCTCGCGGACTTTGCCGGCGAGCATGGCGTCACGCTCACGATGGAGAGCCTGCGTCCCGAGGAGTCCAACCTCGTCGTGACCCTGGCGGACGCCCGCCGCATGCTCGACGAGGTCGCGAGCCCCTACATCGCCCCGATGGTCGATACCACGGCGATGGGCGTCGCGGGGGAGACCCTCGATCAGTGGTTCGCCGAGTTCGGCGACGGGTCGATCAAGAACATGCACTTCATCGACGGCGATCCGTACGGCCATCTGGTCTGGGGCGACGGCAAGCACGACATGGACGAGTTCGTCGCGGCACTGAATGCCCACGGGTACGAGGGCTACCTCGCACAGGAGATCACCGACGGCCGCTACTTCGACGATCCCGCGGGCGCCGACGAGCGCAACATGCACGCGTTCGAGCGCTACCTCGTGGATTAGGGACGCGATCCTGCTCCCATTGAGCGCATCATCTATCATCGCGGCCTGATGGCCGCATCAGAAAGGAAGCACACCGATATGAACGCACACGACCTCATCTCCGAAGCTATCGCCGAGAAGGGCTCCTTCGACAGCGTCTTCTGGATCGCCTGCGGCGGATCCCTCATCGACCTGCTGCCCGCCCACGAGTTGCTGAAGCGCGAGGCGACCTCCTTCACCACCGAGGCCTATACCGCCCGCGAGTTCGACATCATGCGCCCCAAGCGCCTCGGTGAGAAGTCCCTGGTCATCGCTTGCAGCCACTCCGGCAACACCCCTGAGGTCATCGATGCCTGCGGCATCGCCAGGGCCGCCGGCGCCACGGTGATCGCCATGACCGACAACGCCGGCTCCGGCATCGACAGCGGCGAGTGGGCCTGTTGGGTCTACCCGTGGGGCGAGGGCGTGCCCCAGGCCGAGGTCCCCGCGGGCATCTCCCTGGCGCTCGCAGCCGAGCTCCTCGACCAGCAGCAGGGCTACGCCGATCTCGCCGACATGTACGCCGGCATCGCCAAGATGGATGAGATCCTGCCCGCCGCCCGCGAGAAGGTCAACGCCGAGCTGGGCGACCGCTTCGCCGCGCTCTGCCAGGACCACGACTTCCTCTACATCCTCGGCTCCGGTCCCGTCTTCAGCCAGACCTACGGCTTCGCCATCTGCTCCCTCATGGAGATGCAGTGGCAGAGCTGCGCCTACATCCACTCCGGCGAGTACTTCCACGGGCCCTTCGAGGTCACCGAGCCCGGCGTCTTCTACTTCCTGCAGATGGGCTCCTCCGAGTGCCGCGCCATGGACGAGCGCGCGCTCGCCTTCCTCGAGACCCACACCGACACGCTCATGGTCCTCGACGCGATGGAGTACGGCATGGGCGACGTTCCCCAGAGCGTCCGCGCCTTCCTCGACCCGATCCTGTTCTACGCTATGAACTGCGAGCTGCGCTCCGCGCGCGGCAAGGTCTTCGACCACCATCCCGACGTCCGCCGCTACATGGGCATCGAGAAGTACTAAGGGCTATCCGCGCATCCGTGGGGCGGCGTCGCCAGGACATCGGCGCCGTCTCGCCGAGCCGCCCGTGCGGCAAGATAATCGATTGGAGTGACCATGAACGCATATCCCATCAGCGTGCTGGGCTTTGGAGACAACGTCGTCGACAAGTACGAGCACATCGCCACCATGTATCCCGGCGGCAATGCGGTGAACTTCGCCGTCTTCGCCAAGAAGCTCGGCGTGGACCGCAGCGCCTACATGGGAATCTTCGGCTCGGACGTCGAGGCCGAGCACGTGATCTCCTCCTTGTGCGAGGAGGGCGTCGAGCTCGCGCGCTGCCAGCAGGTGGTGGGCGTCAACGGCGCCGCGCGCGTGACCGTCGACGAGACCGGCGACCGCATCTTCCTCGGTTCCAACGAGGGCGGCGTCCGCGGCGATATGCGCTACGTCATCGACCGCTTCGCGGCCGAGTATGTCCGTGGCTTCGACCTCGTTCATAGCGGCAACTACTGCTTTACCGAGCGCGAGCTGCCCAAGATCCACGCCGAGGGCGTGCCCATCAGCTTCGACTTCTCCGATGACTCGACGGATGAGTATTTCGAGCAGATCGCGCCCTTCGTCACCTACGCCTTCATGTCCATGGGAGATGCGCCCATGGATGAGATCAAGGCCAAGCTCGAGTGGGTCTGCAAGCTCGGCCCCCGCTTCGCCTGCGCCTCGCGCGGCAGCCTGGGCTCGGTCGCCTACGATGGAGAGCGCTTCTACGAGCAGGGCATCAAGCCCGTGGCGCCCGAGGACCTCAAGGACGCGATGGCGGCCGGCGACTCGCTGCTCACCGCGTTCCTGGTGACCTACCTCGCCAAGCAGAAGGCCGGCGAGGACGGCCCCGACGCAATCGCCGCGTGCCTCGACTTCGCCGCCGGCTTCGCTGCCGAGACGTGCAAGATCGAGGGCAGCTGGGGGCATCCCATGGCCTACGAGGTCTAGTTTGAACGCGACGGCGGGGCGCATCGATGCGTCCCGCCGCTTCATTTTGGCATCGGGCATTTCATTTTGATTAGTCGATTGGAGTGAAAATGTCGTTTCAGACCGAGCTGTTCGGGACCGAGAAACCCATCATCGGCCTCCTTCACCTCAAGCCCCTGCCGGGCGACCCGCTGTACTACCCTGGCGGCGCCATCGCGTCCGTCGCCGACGCCGCCAAGCGCGACCTCGAGGCGCTGCAGGAGGGCGGCGTCGACGCGGTCCTGATAACCAACGAGTTCAGCATGCCGTACCAAAAGCGCGTCTCCGCGGTGACCCTCGCTGCCATGGGGCGCGTCATCGGCTCCCTCGCCGATCAGATCTCGTTGCCGTGGGGAGCGGAGGCGATCTATGACGGCGACGCGACCATGGAGCTGTGCGCCGCCGTCGACGCGCGGTTCACCCGTTGCATGTTCACGGGCGCTTGGGCGGGCGACCTCGGCCTCATCGACCGCGATTTCGCCGAGACCATGCGCCTCAAGAGCGCTCTGCGCTTGGACGACCTCAAGCTCTTCCACTTCGTCACGAGCGAGGGCGAGGTGTACCTCAACGACCGCACCACGGCGCAGATCGCGGATTCCATCATGTTCAACTGCATGCCCGACGCCCTGGTCGTCGGCGGCGAGGCGGCGGGCCGCGGCCCATCGGCGGAGCTTATCTCGTCGGTGCGCGACTCCGCCTCGAGCGTGCCCATCGTCTGCGGTACGGGCTGCCGCGAGGAGACGGTGGCCGACGTGCTGTCGCGCTGCGATGGCGCCTTCGTGGACACCTGCCTCAAGCGCGACGGTAGGTTCGACGCGCCGGTCGACGCCGGGCGCGTAGCCTCCTTCATGGCCGCTGCGCGCGCCGCGCGCGAGGAGTAGGTGCTCCACATGGCCCATTTCCTGGGAATCGATATCGGAACGGGCGAGTCGAAGGGCGTCCTCATCGATGAGGACTGCAGCATCGTCTGCACGGCGTCGTGCGCGCACGGCACCGACAACCCGCGCCCGACGTGGTTCGAGCACGATGCCGAGAAGGTCTGGTGGGGCGACTTCTGCAAGCTGTCCCGCGAGCTCATCGACGCCTCCGGCGTCGATCCGGCCGATATCGGCTGCGTTGGCCTCTCGGCGCTCGGGTGCGACTGCGTCCCGGTCGACGAGGAGGGCCGCGCTCGGCGGCGGGGCGTGCGCCAGTTGGGAGGAGCTCGTCCAGCGCGTGGGCGAGGGGAAGCTCATCGCTCCGGACCCGAACGTCCATGAGCTCTACCGCGAGCGTCGGAAGATGTTCGATGCGCTCTACGAGCGGAACCGCGAGGATATGCATAGGCTTTGACCGCTCGCCGGAGGGTCGGTGCCATGATGGAGGGGAGGGGCGCCTTGAAGACGGTGCTCTGCTTTGGAGACAGCAACACGTTCGGGTACGACCCGATCGGGATGGCCGCCGGAGATCGCGCCCGCTATCCGTTCGAAACGCGGTGGACCGGGACGATGCAGCGCCTGCTCGGACCGGGCTGGCGCGTCGTGGAGGAGGGGCTGTCGGGGCGCACCACGGTGCACGACGACCCCTTCGAGCCCGGTCTGTGCGGCATGGGCGCCCTCGCGTGCGCCCTGGGGAGCGCCCAGCCGCTGGATTGCGTCATCATCATGCTGGGCACCAACGATATGAAGACGTGCTTCGGCTTGCCTGCGAGCGATATCGCGCGGGGCGTGGAGTCGCTTGTGCTCGCGGTGAAGCGCTTCCCCTGGGCACCGGGGTGCCGTCGGCCGTCGATCGTCATCGTCTCGCCCCCGCATATCGGCGAGGGCATCCGCGACGTGGTCCTATCCTCCTTCGACATGCGCTCGGTGGCGGTGTCGCATGAGGTCGCGACGGCGTACCGCGTCATCGCGGACGAGCAGGGGTGTGCGTTCCTGGACGCGTCTGAGATATGCGAGCCGAGTCCGGTGGACCATATCCATCTGTCGCCCGAGGGCCATGGCGCGCTCGCGCGGGCCCTCGCCGACGTCGTCGTCTCCCTTGCGGGGCAATAGGGACTGCGTCCGCGATCGTTTTCTACCCGAGGAGCTCCTCGCTCGTCCGCGCCATGCGGTCGAGGAGGGGCTCCCTTTTTTCTCCGCGCAGATCGGCCAGGGCCGCAGCGGTTGCGAGGAGGCGCGCCTCGATCTCCCCGGCGGCGCCGTCCTCGCCGAACGATGTCGGGGCGTCGGTCTCGAGGAGGAGTCTGTCGGCGGGTACCTGCCTGGCGTACTCCCTGCCCCGCCTCGTCGCGAGCATGCGGTCTCCGACGGAGAAGTAGCAGCCCAGGTCTCGTGCCCGGGCGAGCTCGTCGCTCGTGCCTGAGAACCAGTGCATGATGCAGGCGGCCCCTCCCGCCATGCCATGGGCCTCGAGGATATCGAGGACGGCCCCCGCGGACCGAACCGCGTGGATCGATAGGACCCTGCCCTCGGCAGCGCGGGCCTCGCAAGCCCGGGCGATTTTCTCGAACGCCTCGATCTGGGCCTCGGCGCTCTTCTCGCGCGCCCTCGAGAAGTCGAGGCCGACCTCCCCGACGAACCTTGAAGCGGCGCATGCGTCGGCTGCGAGCTCTATCTCGTCGAGCTCGACCGCGCCGTCCGCCACCCACCAAGGATGCAGGCCCCGGGCAAGGCGGACGTTCCCATGGGCGGCAAGACGTTCCGCCGCGCGTGCATCGGCGGGGGAGACCGACATGTTGATCAGGGATATACCGAGCCTCGCCGCATCGAGCGCCACCTCGTCGGCGTTGGCCATGGCGGATAGGTGGCAGTGCATGTCGAAGAGCCGTTGCATGCGCGGTTCCCTAAGAGCTCTTCTTGCTGCCGCCCTTGCGGCCGCCGAGCACGCCGCGCTGCGCGGCATCGTGCATGGCGAGGGCGGAGGCGGTGTCGGATGAGACGCCGACGCCGGAGATCTGCCGAATAACCTCGCCGGCGATCATCTGCCCCATGATGGGCGGCATGAAGCTCGCGGTGCCAAGATCGCTGCGCTCGCTGCGCGCCGCGCCTTCGCGGGCCTTCAGATGCATGGGTTCTTCGCAGGAATAGAGGACGCGCAGGTGCTTGATGCCGCGCTTGCGACATTCCTTGCGCATGATGCGCGATAGCGAGTCGTTGACCGTCTTATGCACGTCGGCGATGCGCAGGCATTCGGGATGCAGTTTATTCGCGCCTCCCATCGAGCTGATGAGCGCCAGTCCGCGCTCCTCGGCGAGCTTGGCGATGGCGAGCTTGGTTGATACGGTGTCGATGGCGTCGACGATGTAATCCAACGGGCCCCCGCAAGCATCTTCAAGCTCGGCAAGCAGCTCCTCGATGTTCTCGGCGAGCACGAAGGCGTGGCGCGCGATGACGCGGCAATCTGGATTGATGTCGGCGATCATGGCCTGGGTGACATCGATTTTGCGCCGTCCGACGGTGCTGTGGTAGGCGATGGCCTGGCGGTTGATGTTGCTGGGCGCGACGACATCCTTATCCACGATGGCGATCGTGCCCACGCCGCCACGGGCGAGCGCCTCGATGCAGTTTGATCCCACGCCGCCGCACCCGAAGACCGCCACGCGCGCCTGCTCGAGGCGCGATACGCCGTCGGCTCCCAAGATGACCTCGAGTTTGGTCTTGGCGGTTTCGGGCGCGGTCGCGCCCGTGGAGGGAGCCGATGGGATGGTGCTCTGGTCGTCTTCGCGGGGAGTGGTCACGGGCATCCTTTCGTTCGCGGTCGCTGCGGTCCGTTGATCGCGGTTGAAACCATTATAGGTATGCCGTGCCGCGGCGCCCATGGTTTTACCGTGCGCCTGCTGCGCGATCAGCGCAGTCCATGCGACAATGGGCACGTTCAGATGTGTTCGCACAAGGTAAAAGGAGCATAATGGCGGAATTCATCTACCAGATGTACCAGGCGCGCAAGGCACATGGTGACAAGGTCATCCTGGATGACGTGACGCTGTCGTTCTATCCCGGTGCCAAGATCGGCGTCGTGGGCCCCAACGGCATGGGCAAGTCCACCCTTCTCAAGATCATGGCTGGCCTGGAGGAGGTTTCCAATGGCGACGCTCGCCTCACGCCCGGCTACACCGTGGGCATCCTGCAGCAGGAGCCGCCGCTGGATGACGACAAGACGGTCATCGAGAACGTTCGCATGGCGTTTGGCGACATTCTTGCCAAGGTCGACCGCTTCAACAAGATCAGCGAGGAGATGTGCGACCCCGATGCGGACATGGATGCGCTGATGGCCGAGATGGGTCGTCTGCAGGATGAGATCGATACGGCCGACGGCTGGGATATCGATTCGAAGCTCGGCGTGGCCATGGACGCCCTGCAGCTTCCCGATTCCGATACGCCGGTCAACGTGCTCTCCGGTGGCGAGCGCCGTCGCGTCGCCCTGTGCAAGCTGCTGCTCGAGGCGCCCGACCTGCTCCTGCTCGACGAGCCCACCAACCATCTCGATGCCGAGTCCGTCCTGTGGCTCGAGCACTTCCTCGGCACCTATCCCGGCGCCGTGCTCGCCGTCACGCACGACCGCTACTTCCTCGATCACGTTGCCGAATGGATCTGCGAGGTCGACCGCGGCCACCTGTATCCCTACAAGGGCAACTACTCTACCTATCTGGAAACCAAGGCGGCACGTATCGCCGCGCAGGGTCAGCGCGACGAGCGTCTTGCCAAGCGCATGGCGGCCGAGCTCGACTGGGTTCGCTCTTCTCCGAAGGCCCGACAGGCCAAGAACAAGGCTCGTCTGGCTCGCTACGAGGAGATGGAGGCCGAGGCTCGCGCGAGCCAGAAGCTCGACTACACCGATATCCGCATCCCCGTGGGACCTCGTCTGGGCGCCAAGGTCCTGGTTGCCGAGCACCTGCACAAGGAGTTCGACGGTCGCGTGCTCATCGACGACCTCTCCTTCACGCTGCCGCGCAACGGCATCGTGGGCGTCATCGGCCCCAACGGCGTAGGTAAGTCCACGCTCTTCAAGTGCATCTGCGGCCTGGAGGAGCTCACGAGCGGTAACCTCGAGATCGGCGAGACCGTCAAGATCTCCTATGTCGACCAGAACCGCGCGGGCATCGACCCGGATAAGAATCTGTGGGAGGTCGTGTCCGACGGCCTCGATATCATGCAGGTCGGCGAGTCCGAGGTGCCCAGCCGCGCCTATGTGGCCAGCTTCGGCTTCAAGGGCTCCGACCAGCAGAAGCGCGCGGGGGTGCTGTCCGGTGGCGAGCGCAACCGTCTGAACCTCGCGCTCACGCTCAAGCAGGGCGGCAACCTGCTGCTGCTCGACGAGCCTACGAACGACCTCGACGTCGAAACCTTGTCGTCGCTCGAGTCGGCTCTGCTCGAGTTCCCCGGTTGCTCCGTCGTGATCAGCCACGACCGCATGTTCCTTGACCGTGTGGCCACCCACATCCTTGCGTGGGAGGGCACGGACGAGAATCCCGGCAATTGGCATTGGTTCGAAGGCAACTTCGAGTCCTATCAGGAGAACCGTATCGAACGTCTGGGCGAGGATGCCGCCAAGCCGCACCGCATCCGCCGCAAGCTCACGCGAGACTAGGCGTATGGAATGGGCGCGTGCGTGCACACTGCTCGCACGCGCTCGGCCTTGGGGAAGGGTCGATGCACGGCAGCCGTTCGCGCGTGCGCATGCATCCGCCCGGCACCGCTTCGATTTTGCGGGAACCGTTGCTTCGAACGCGCTTTCGACGGTGCTGCCCATGGAATTTCAGACAGAATAGATCAAGCCCCGAATCGGTGCGGGCGATCCGATTCGGGGCTTGTGCGTTTGTGCGCGCAGCGCCGCCGCGTGCGTGCAATGGTCGTCTGGGGAATCCCTGCTGCGAAGATGCGCATCGCGGGAGGTGCTGCTAGGCTTCCTCTGGGATCTCTACGGCGCTGATTGACCAGAGAGGGCCGGTGCCGGCCTGGGTCCGATGCGTTATGCGGACGAACGCCTCCTTGCGCTCTCGGTTATCGAGGTAGCGGATGCTAAACGAGGCGCGCCGGCGGTTCGCGACGATATCGCCGCGCTCGCAGGAGAGGTGGAAGTACTCGCCCACGATGCCCAGGACGTCGGCGCCGAAGGGATACAGCAGCGTGAGCTGATGGAGCTGCGGTCCGGGGCAATAGACGTCGGTTGCGAAATCGACGGGAAAATCGTCGGGTAGCGGCGGTCGATCGGCGGCACGTTCCTCCATCGCACCGATTCGCGCGGTCGATGTTTCCAGCTCTCGGCTGGCGTCGGGACGAGCCAGTGCGTCGGCGGGCATGGTATTGGAGGGCGCGTCGTGATGCGATTCCGATTTGGCTGCTTGGGGATCTTCGTGCGGCAGCGGCGCGGCGGTCGATGGGTCGATTGAGCTTGCTGCGGGAGCGGGTGCCGCCATCGCGGCCGAAGCGGTGCCTGCCGGCGTACGCGAAGCCCGGGCGTGCATGGTTTCCGGAGCGGGCGACGCTCCCTTTGTTGCCGCGCGGGCGGCTTCAGGGGTGGATGGGCGGTCCTGCGCGGGTTCGGGCGCGGGGGGCGGGCACATGGCGGCTTGTCCGATGAAGATATCGGGCTGAGCGGGGACATATGCGCCGGGCGTGGGCTTGATGACGGTTTCTTCGTCGATGCCGGTATAAGGGTCGTAGACAATGGTTACCGCGATGCTCGGCTCCGGCTGGGCCTCGATGGACGGCTCGGTACCGGATGCGGCATCTGATTCGGGCGTGCCCGTCGAGTCGACCGCATCAGAGGATTCGGTGTCGTCGGGCTTGCCGCTTTGCTCCTCGTCTTCGAGCGAGAAATTGGCGTTTCGAAGCCGATGCGGCTGGCCGTCGTGCGTCGCCGCGGTTTCTGCAGCACGACTAGAGGTGACGGTGCCGGCGTGCGCGTCGGCACCGGGCGATTCCACCGTCGCCTGCGCGGCCGCGGCGACTTCGACGGCGTCGCCGCATGTATCGGCTACGGAAGCGCTGGATGCGGGCGCGACCGCCGTATGGGCTTCGGCCTTCGGCTCGGGTTCGCGCTTGACGCGCTTGGGGCAGCTGGGTTTGATGGCCTTGTCGCCCTTCTTGCGTTTCCAGGGCTTGTTGCCCTTCGCGCCCGGCTTGCGCTCTTCTTTTTTGCTTGCTCCGGCGAGCGCGGCATCCCATTCCGGGTGCTCGACGACCGTGGCGTACAGGCGCCCGCCTTTGAATATGGTGAGCTTGATGCCATCGCCAAGGCTCTCCAGGAGTTCCTGGGTGGAATCGAAGCCGAGGTCGGCGGCGGTTAGGCGCTTGTCGGCCAGGGCCGTTTCCACATGCGTGATGAACGTCTGCTTGCCCGTGCCGAGCGCATCGCGCAGGACTCCATAGAGGAATACGACGTTGCCGGGCGTGAGGCCGGGCTTGTTGGTTTGATTGCGTGCCATGGTCTGTTCCTTCGTAGATTTGGTCTATACGAATAGTACCATCGCATGCAGACACGTGGCTCCGCGCCCTACGACGCGCTGCCAAACCGCTTACCGGGTGACGCCGCCATCCGTCGGCTGCGCCGCCTGCTCGGACGACCCGTCCGCCGCGGTATTCGATGGGGGGACCGCGTCGGTCGACCCGGTGTCGGTGGCGGATGATCCGGATTGCGGTGCGCTGTCAGCCGAACCGTCGGCCGCGCCGTCGTCGGGAGCTGCCTCTGCTGCTTGGTCGCTATCGGCATCGGGCGCAGTCGGGGCGTCCGTCGAGGGCGTCGATGGCTGCGGGGCGGCGTCCGGTGCCGGGGGATCGATGGACGCCTGATCGTCACCGCTGGCCTGTTGCGTGGCTTCATGCTGCGCGAGCAACGGCGCGGGCTTGGTTCCCAGGCCTTCTCCCGCGGTCCCCAGCATGATGGCGGCAAAAACCAGGCCGACGGTGAGCGCGGCTACCAGTATCGAGGCGACCGCGATCTTTCGTTGGGTCGCCGCGCGTTGCGCCGCGGCCCGTGCCTGAAGCTTGGTTGGCGCGAGGCGCGCGCCTTGCGCGGAGTTGCGCAGATAGGGGTTTTGCGACGCGGGCGCGGCGCTTGTGGCCTGCGGTGCCCGCTCGGCGGAGCCGGCGGAAACGGTATGGAGCTTGCGGGCCCCCGCGGTGAGCGCGCGACGGTACAGTTGGGTTGCCACGATGGTGACCGCCGAGCTTACGGCGGCTCCGATCACCGAGCCGGCGATGCCGATCTTCGAGGCCAGCAGCATCGAGGTGGCCGCCGCCGCAGCGCTTGCCAGGACCTGGGGCACCGAAATGCCGGCGAATAGGCCCTCTTGCTTCATGATGGGCTGCGTGCTTCCGATCGATGCGTTTTCACGCGGGCGCGTGTATACGCTGCCCTGCGCTACGACGCGCGTGCGCTGTTGGTCGGTGTACTTGGGGAATTCCGATGCCATGTGTGCTCCTATGGTTGGGGCGGCGGGGCCGTCCGATGCAAATTGGTTTTGGTCTCGCTATTTTGGTACCCGTGGGCGCCCGGTGGAACGCGAATGTACGCGTTAACAGAAAGAAGCAACACACAAGGAGAGCGTGTGGAGAATGGCGGATGCGGTCTTGCACCGGCGCACGGCTGCCCTGCGCGCCACGGGGTGCCCGCGCGTATAATGAGAGAAGCTGACTATCTAGATGGGAGCCTTCATGGACGAGCTGTTCTTCTACGGGCCGTGCGGCCAGGCGGGCGTGGGCGCCGGCGACGGATTCTTCCGTATCGCCGCCGCGACGCCCAAGATCCGCGTCGCGGATGTCGCCGGCAACGCCGCGGCGATTCTCGAGTGCGTCTACGCTGCCGCGCGCGAGGGCGTGGGCGCGCTGGTTCTACCAGAGC
Organism: Collinsella sp. BA40; assembly: GCF_008014645.1. Lineage (GTDB taxonomy): Bacteria > Actinomycetota > Coriobacteriia > Coriobacteriales > Coriobacteriaceae > Collinsella. Next base: position 56,995 of record NZ_VOWY01000006.1, on the reverse strand, counting down.
TCTGCCTTACGGGCTATACGTGTGCAGATCTGTTCCATGACCGCACCTTGATCCGCGCGAGCGAGGTCGCGCTGGCGGGTTTGCTCGAGGATACCGCCGACGTGCCCATGCTCTTCACCGTGGGCCTTCCCGTGGCCGTCGGCTCCGCGGTCTACAACTGCGTCGCCGCGTGCTGCGCCGGCGAACTGCTGGGCCTCACGGTCAAGCAGCACCTTCCCAACTACGGTGAGTTCTACGAGCGCCGCTGGTTCGCCCCCGCGCCCCTCAACGTGACCTGGGTGCCGTTCCTCGGCGCGAGCGTGCCCCTCGGCTCGAACATCGTCTATCGCTGCTCCGATACGGGGCTGGGCGACATCGCCATCGGTGTCGAGGTGTGCGAGGACCTGTGGGTTCCCGCTCCGCCGTCGACCGACATGGCCACGGGCCAGGGCGCGACCGTCATCCTCAACGCGAGCGCCTCGAGCGAGGTCATCGGCAAGGCAGCTTACCGTCGCGACCTGGTATGCGGCCAGTCGGCGCGCCTGTACTGCGCGTATGCCTACGCGAACGCGGGGGAGGGCGAGTCCACCACGGACCTTGTCTTCTCCGGTCAAAACCTAATCGCCGAGAACGGTTCGCTGCTCGCCTCCACCGATCTGTTCACCTGCGATATGGTCGTGGCCGATGTCGACCTCGACCGCCTGATGGCCGAGCGCCGGCGCTCCACCACGTGGGGCCCGTCCGCCCTTGGCCCCTCGTGCGGCCAGGCGGTGTCGTTCTCGTTCGCGGGCGCGGCCTCCTGCGCTGGCTGCCCGTGCGAGGGCGGCACGGCGGACGCGGAATCTCCCGGCAATGCTGGGGACGCGGCCGATGCCGCTTGCGCGCCTGCGCTCGAGGCGTCCGTCGATCCCGATTCCGAGGGCGCCGCGCGCCTGTTCGGCGGCTACCCGCTGCTGTATTCCGCGCTTGAGACCTCCCGCGTCGCACCACGCAAGCCCTTCGTGCCCGCTGGCGCCGACGACCTGGCCGATCGCTGCGAGACCATCTTCAACCTGCAGGCCGCGGGCCTGAAGACCCGCCTTGCGCACACGTCCACCCGCTCGGCCGTCATCGGCCTTTCGGGCGGTCTCGACTCCACGCTCGCCCTGCTCGTCACGGTTCGCGCCTTCGACGCGCTCGGGCTGCCGCGCACGGGCATCCACGCCGTGTCCATGCCCGGCTTCGGCACGACGAGCCGCACCAAGTCCAATGCCGAGCGACTCGCCGAGCACCTGGGCGTCGACTTCCGCACGATCCCCATCGCCGATGCCGTGCGCGGCCATTTCGCCGACATCGGGCACGACCCGGCTGTCACGGACGTCACCTACGAGAACGCGCAGGCGCGCGAGCGAACCCAGATTCTCATGGACCTCTCCAACGAGCTTGGCGGCTTCGTGATCGGCACGGGCGACCTTTCCGAGCTCGCGCTGGGCTGGGCTACCTACAACGCCGACCATATGAGCATGTACGGCGTGAACGCCAGCGTGCCCAAGACCCTCGTGCGACATCTGGTCGCCCATGCGGCTGACGTCTTCGGCGGCGATACCGCCGAGACCCTGCGCGACATCCTGGACACCCCGGTCTCCCCGGAGCTGCTGCCGCCCACGGGCGACGGGCGGATCGCCCAGTGCACCGAGGAGCTCGTGGGGCCCTACGAGCTGCACGACTTCTTTTTGTTCCACATGCTGCGCTTCGGCTTCTCGCCTTCCAAGATCTACCGCATGGCCCGCCGCACGTTCGCCGAGCCCCCCGCCGACGGCGAGCCCTCCTACGAGCCCGCGGTCATCCTGGCCTGGCTCCGCACGTTCTACCGCCGTTTCTTCGCCCAGCAGTTCAAGCGCAGCTGTCTGCCCGACGGTCCCAAGGTGGGCTCGGTGAGCGTGAGCCCGCGCGGCGACCTGCGCATGCCCAGCGACGCCTCCGCGGCGCTATGGCTCGCCGAGGTCGACGCGCTGGCGTAGGGAAATGGAGCGCCCGCAGGGCCGCTTGGCTCGTGCGGGCGCCTCTTCCATCTTGAGAACGACGAACCTTCCGCCGGCGCCGCCCTCTTCCCGTGGGGAATTGCCGCCGCTGCCATGGCGGGGCCTATCGCGCGCTTCGAGCGCGCCGCCTTGCTACTCCATCTCCTTATCGGGTTGGATGAGTTCCTCGTATCCGCTAATTGCGTCGCGCGCCTCCGGCATGAGCGGCAGGAGAAAGTTGTAGATCACCTCGATGACGAGCGTGGCGGGGATTTTAGAGAACGTGAAGTCGGCCGTGGTGAGGAGCGCCTCGTAGTTTACGGTCTGCAGCACGATATCAGCCTGCCGCGCAAGCGGCGACGCGGTATTGCCCGTGATGAGGATGACGGTGCACGCGCCGTTGCGGGCGGCGTGCAAGACCCGCTGGAGGCGCTGGGATTTTCCCGAATTCGAGATGAGCACCAGAAGGTCTCCGGCGCCCAGGGTGAGCGCCAGCGAGGTCGAGCTCTCGGTGATGGTGTTGGCGATGCTCCTAAGGCCGAGCTGGCCGAATTTGATCGAGGCGTCGATGGCGACCGCCGTGGTGTTGCCGACGGCGGCGAATAGGATCGTCCCCGCTTCGGCGAAGAGGTTGACGACCCGGCGAAGCGTGCTTTCGTCGAGCGCTTCGAGGGTGGACTCGATCTCGCGGTTTTTCGCGTTCTTGATGTTGGCGATCGACTGCGCGATATCGTCGATCGAGACTTCGCGGGTGATCTGCACGTCGTCCGCCTGCGTGGCGAGGTCGTGAGCGAGCGAGAACTGGAACGCACGATAGTTTTTGAAGCCGAGCTTCTTGCAGAAACGCGATACGGAGGCTTCCGAGGTCTTGCTGGCGCGGGCGAGCTGCGCGCTCGTCATATGGGGGGCATGGTCGGTGTTGCCGAGGATGAAGTCGACGATGCGCTGCTCGCTGCCGAGGAAATCGCGGGACGAGGTGATCAGCGGCAGGGCGCTCGGCTGCTCGTGGGTACGTGCTTGTTGGGTTGCTCCCGACATGACGGCTCCTTTTGACATCTTGTTTCTCCAATAAGAAGCATAGCGAATCATGTTCCATTTGACGAATGACTTTCATCAATAAACCAATGAATGGAAGTTTCATACCGTTCACCGACTCAAAAGTACCTTTCACAATTGATGAGGAACATGAAAGAAACCCGTCAAATACGTCATGCTACATTCGGGTTGTCGATAAACGCCCCATATGGGACGAAGGAGCGCTCCGATCGGGGCGCACGAGTATAGGGAGGGAACATGGCAGAAACGTTCGACATCATTGCTGCCACGGGCTGCCCCACAGGCATCGCCCACACCTTCATGGCGAAGGAGGCGCTCGAGAAGGCCGCGGCCGAGCGCGGCCTTACCATCAAGGTCGAGACCCATGGCCAGGTCGGCGTCGAGAACGCGCTGACGCCGGTCGAGATCGCCGGCGCGCGCGCCGTCGTGGTCGCGGCGGACAAGGACGTGCAGGCCCAGCGCTTCGCGGGCAAGCCGATGGTGTCCGTCGGCGTGTCGAAGGCTATCGACGTCGAGGCCGCGGGCAAGTTGATCGACGCGGCGCTTGCCGCGAAGGCGGATCCGGCTGCCGCGGCCGCGGCGGTCGCGGTCGAGGAGGCTGCCGAGAAGGAGTCCCTGGGCCACCAGCTCTACAAGCATCTTATGAACGGCGTGTCCCACATGCTGGTGTTCGTCGTCGCGGGCGGCGTTCTCACGGCGCTGTCGTTCCTGTGGGGTATCACCTCGTTCGATTCGACGGCGGCCGACTACAACTCCTTCGCCGCCATGCTCAAGATCATCGGCGGCATCGCGATGAACCTCATGGTTCCCGTTCTGTCCGCCTATATCGCCGAGTCCATCGGCAAGCGTCCCGCGCTCGTGCCCGGCTTCGTGGCCGGTATGATCGCCATCCAGGGCCTGCCCGTCAACGCCGCGACCGGCATGATCGATGCGGGCGGCTCCGGTGTGGGCTTCGGCTTCCTCGGCGGCATCGTCGGCGGTTTCCTGTCCGGCTACGTGATTGTGCTGCTCGAGAAGGTCTTCTCCAGGCTCCCCGCCAACCTCAACGGCCTCAAGGCGATCTTCCTCTATCCGTTGTTCTCCACACTCATCGTCGGCCTCGTGATGCTCGGCATCTCCGGCCCCATGGTCACGATCAACAACGCCATGATGGACTTCCTGCGCAGCCTGCAGCACGCCGGCGCCATCCCGCTGGGCATCGCCATCGGCTGCATGTGCGCGGTCGATATGGGCGGTCCGGTCAACAAGGCCGCCTACGTCACCGGCACCATGCTGCTCGGTGCCGGCCTCGAAGCGGGCGTCGGCACCGACGCCTACGCCGACGGCACCGCGTTCATGGCCGCCGTTTCCGCCGCCTGCATCGTTCCGCCCCTGGTCACGAGCTTCGCCGTCATCGCGGGCAAGAAGTATTTCTCCCAGGAGGACCACGACGCTGGCATCGTCAACATCATCCTTGGCTGCACGCACATCACCGAGGGCGCCATTCCGTTCATGACCAAGAACATCTGGCCCGTCATGCCGATCATGATGCTGTCCGCCGCGATCGCCTCCGTCCTTACCCTGCTGCTCGGCGTCCACGTCCCCGCCCCCCACGGTGGCTTCCTGGTCCTGCCCGTCGTCGACGGCGGCATCCAGTGGGTGCTCGCCATCCTCGCCGGCACCGTCGTGGGCGGCATCCTGTTCACCATCTTCAAGAAGCGCGAGTGGACGCGTGCCCAGCAGCAGCGCTCCGCTTCCGCCACTGACGACGCCGTCGTCGCTGGGAACGCCGCGGAAACGGCCGTCGCGGTCGCTCCCAAGGCAGCTGCCGATGGTTTCGTCTCCGCCGAGAACGTCCTCTTCGCCTCGAGCGACCTCGATCGAGACGCGGCGCTCGATGCGATCGTCGCCGCAGCCGTCGATCAGGGGATCGTCGACGACGCCGCTGCCCTGCGTGCCGCCTTCCTTAAACGCGAGGCCGAGGGCACCACGGGCATGGTAGACGGATATGCCATTCCCCATGCCAAGACGGATGCCGTGAAGCGCGCCTCCGTGCTCGTTCTCAAGGCCGATGGCCCCGTCGCCTCCTGGGAGACCCTCGACGGCGCCCCCGTCACCTGCGCCATCGCCCTGCTCGTTCCCGAGTCCGAGGCGGGAACCTCCCACCTTCAGATCCTTTCCAAGGTGGCGACCGCCCTCACCGACGACTCCTTCCGCGCCGCCTTCAAGGCCGAGTCCGACCCGGCTCGCCTCGCCGAGCTGATCAACGCCCGCCTCGATTAGCACGCTGAGCCGTACCGCATGCCCGCCCGGTTTCGCTGCCGCGGCGGGCATGCCCCTAGAGCTTCCGATCATGGAAGCGGACTGTTTGTCAGGAGGAGTTCATGATCTATACGCTTACGGCAAACCCCGCGATCGATTACAACGTTTCGTCCGACGGGCTTTCGCCCAACACCGTCACGCGCACGAGGGATGCTGTCTACACGCCCAACGGCAAGGGTCTCAACGTCTCGTTCACGCTCGACCATTTCGGGATCCCCACGGCCATCCTCGGGTTCTTCGCAGGCTTCTCCGGGCGCTTCATCGTCGAGGGCGCGCGGGAGCGCGGCGTCGAGGTCCATCCCGTGTGGACCGAGGGCATCACGCGCGTCAACGTGTTCCTGAACGCCGGCGACGATACCGAGTACAACATGGTGAACGCCGGCGCGGCCATCGATGCTTCGGACGAGCGGGCCATGTTCGAGCTGATCGACGGGCTCGAGGGGCTCGATTGCCTCGTCATCTCCGGCTCGCTGCCCCCGAATACCTCGGAAGGCTTCCTGCACGGGGTGATCGAGCGGGTTCGCGCACGGGGCGCCGAATTCGTGCTCGATATCTCCAGCCCCCAGCTCGCCGATCTGCTCGCGTTGCGCCCGCTGCTCATCAAGCCCAACGACGACGAGCTTCGCGACATCTTCGGCATCGAGGTGTCCGGCGGAGACGACGCGTCCGTCGAGGCGGCCATGCGCGAGCTCCACGGGCGCGGAGTCAAGAACGTGCTGCTCACGCTCGGTGGCGACGGTGCCTATTTCTCGAATGGGGAGCACCTGTGGTTCGCGAACCGCACGTTCGACGTCCAGGTCCTCTCCACGGTGTGCGCCGGCGATTCCTCGCTCGCGGCCTTCCTGTCCGTTTGGGCCGCCGAGCCCGCGCGCGTCGAGGATGCCCTGCGGCGATCCATGGCCACCGGCGCCAACGTCGTCGAATGCGCCGGCCTCGGCGACTTCGCCCACGTGGACGCGTACGAGCCCCGTATCCTCGTCCGCCGGGTGCGGTAGCGCCCCGCCGTGGCGTTCGCATGCGCCTTGCTTTCAAGATGTCCGCAAAAGCGCCGTCGTTCCTCGGCGGCGCTTTTGCGTGAACTGGCGCATAATGGGGATGTGCCGCATGCTCCGAGGTGCTTCGCTGTTCCGGGCATTCCGCGGCGCTCATCGATATGGGCTGTCTTATCGGTCGGTTCGGTAGGATTCGAATATAGGAGGGATTCCCATGCAGTTCGCAGATAAGCTCGACCTCTTCGGCGAAGAGGTCTTCGCCTCGCTCAACCACAAGCGCCTCAAACTCGAGGCGGAGGGCCGTACCATCTTCAACCTGTCCGTGGGAACGCCCGATTTCGCGCCGTACCATCATGTGGTGGATGCGCTTACCAGCGCGGCCTCCGATCCCGAGATGTGGAAGTACAGCCTGCGCGACCTGCCCGAGATGAAGCAGGCCGTGTGCGATTACTACGCCCGCCGTTTCGGCGTGGAGGCCATCACGCCCGACATGGTCGCCTCCTGCAACGGCACGCAGGAGGGGGTGGGCCATCTGGGCTTGGCGCTGCTCGATCCCGGCGATACCATTCTGGTTCCCGACCCCTGCTACCCCGTTTTCGAGGCCGGCGCCAAGATCGCCGGCGCTCAGCTGGCATACTACCCGCTCAACGCCGAGCATGACTTCCTGCCCTACGTTGCCGGCATCGACCCGGCTCTGGCCGATCGCGCCAAGTACATGATCGTATCGTTGCCCGCGAATCCCGTGGGCTCCGTGGGCACGCCGGAGCTGTACGAGGAGATCATCGCGTTCGCGCGCGAGCACGACCTGCTGATCGTGCACGATAACGCGTATTCCGACATCACCTATGACGGCCCGCGCGGCGGCAGCTTCCTGTCCTATCCCGGCGCGCTCGAGGTGGGCGTGGAGTTTTTCTCCCTTTCCAAATCGTTTAACGTCACCGGCGCGCGCATCGGCTTCATCGTGGGTCGCGCCGATGTGGTGGCCGCGTTCTCCAAGCTGCGCAGCCAGATCGATTTCGGCATGTTCCTGCCCATCCAGAAGGCGGCCATCGCCGCGCTCGAGGGTCCTCTCGACGAGGTCGAGGCGCAGCGCCTGGCATACCAGGAGCGCCGCGACGCTCTGTGCTCGGGACTCGAGTCGCTGGGTTGGGAGCGGCCCAACGCACACGGCTCCATGTTCATCTGGTGCAAGCTGCCGGGCGGCCGGACGGATTCGATGGCGTTTTGCGAGGAGCTCATGGAGCGCGCCGGCGTCATCGTCACGCCCGGTGCGAGCTTCGGACCGCATGGCGAGGGCTATGTGCGCATGGCGCTCGTGCTGCCTCCCGACGGGCTGCGCGCCGCGGTCGAAGCGATTCGCGAAGCTGGTATCACTGGATAGAACCGCTTTCAGAAACCGATAAAACTGTCAATAAAAAATCGGTATACGGCTCTTTATTTTCAGTGGCCGAGCGCTACAATCGGAATTGTTATTCGATATGAGGAGCGGTGCGGGCTGGTTCGACGCCCTTGCCCCCGCGTCTCGATAGGGAAGGAAACACCCATGGTTAATGACAGGAAAGTCGCTATCGTCGGTTGCGGTTTCGTTGGTTCTTCCTCCGCGTTCGCCCTGATGCAGAGCGGCCTGTTCAGCGAGATGGTCCTCATCGACGTCGATCGCGATCGCGCTGAGGGCGAGGCGCTCGACATCAGCCATGGTGCCCCGTTTGCCAGCCCCATGAAGATCTATGCCGGCGACTACAAGGACGCCGCCGACGCCGCCATCATCGTCGTGACTGCCGGCGCCGCCCAGAAGCCCGGCGAGACCCGTCTCGACCTCGTGAACAAGAACGTCAACATCTTCAAGTCCATCATCCCGCAGATCCGCGAGGTGGGCTTCGAGGGCATCCTGCTCATCGTTTCCAACCCGGTCGACGTGCTTACCTACGCCGCCATCAAGATGTCAGGCCTGCCCGAGAGCCACGTCATCGGTTCCGGCACCGTCCTCGATTCCGCGCGCCTCAAGGACGCGCTCGGCGCGCACCTGGGCGTCGACCCGCGCAACGTCCATGCCTATATCATCGGCGAGCACGGCGATTCCGAGCTGGCCGTCTGGTCCAGCGCTAACGTCTCCGGCGTGCCCCTGCACGATTTCTGCGAGATGCGCGGCCACTTCGACCACGAGGCCGCGCAGGAGCGCATCGCCGACGAGGTGAAGAACGCTGCATACGAGATCATCTCCAAGAAGCATGCCACCTACTACGGCATCGCTATGTCCGTGAAGCGCCTGTGCACCGCCATCATGCGCGATGAGAAGCACATCCTGCCGGTCTCCAGCCTCATGGTTGGCGAGTACGGCCTCGAGGATATCGCCATCTCCATGCCGACCATCGTCGGCCGCAACGGTGTCGAGTGCCGCGTGCCCGTTTCTCTTGATGAGGGCGAGCTCGCTGAGCTCCATCGCTCGGCTGCCGCGCTCAAGAACGTCATCGAGCAGGTTGATTTCGAGGCGTAGGCGCTTCGTTACCAAGCGGTCTGCTGAGCGGACGGCCATCGCGTCGGCGACGAAATCCCCAACGGAAGGAGTGAGGAGTCGCCGGCGCGACGGGCCGTCCGCTTATTCTTTTGTTCGGCGCTTGTACGGCATTCTGGCCTTTTCCTGCGCGGTGCTTGGGTACCATGTATCCAATGGCGAGCGCGCCCGGGCGGGCGGCTTATGTACGCTGCAGGAGGTAGTATGGTGCTGTTTGAAAAGATCAAGAAAACGCTCGGCCTTTCCACCGAGGAGCGGGATTATCCCAGCGCGACGTTTGCCACCAGGCCCGATTCGCTGTACGCACCCATCAACGGCGTACTGGTCGAGCTGTCCGAGATAGGCGATGAGACCATCTCGTCCGGTCTCTTCGGTCGCGGTTACGGTATCGTTCCCGTGGGCAACGTCATCTACGCGCCCGCTTCGGGCCGCATCGCCGCCACCACGGTGAGCAACCATTCCATCGGCATTCGCACCGACTCGGGTATCGAGCTCATCATCCACGTGGGCATCGGTACCGTGAAGCTCGAGGGCAAGGGCTTCAAACGCCTCGTCGAGTCCGAGCAGCGCGTCGCCGCCGGCGAGCCCATCCTCGTGTTCGACGACGAGGCCATCAAGGCCGCGGGGTACGATGACGTGATCACCGTTATCGTTACGAGCCCCTCGCTGCTCGATAAGGTAAAGCTTGTCGGACAGTCCAACACGCTGTTTGCCGGCCATCCGCTTGTCAAGGTCGGCGATCCGCTGGTCATCGTGAAGGAATAGGCGCTTTCCAGCGTGTGCGCAGCGCGCGCGAACCCGCTTTCCAGGCTTATGGTCGGCCTTCGGATGCCGTCCGTCCCGCTGTTCACCGTCTCGCCCCCTTGCATTCACCCTCCGTTGCGCTGCCGTGCCTTCGCGCGGCAGCGCTGTTCATCAGAAAGGCGCCCATGAAGGTCAATCACGCTATCTTGCACATTCTTGACTTCGAGTCGGCGGTCAACGTGTTCTCGCAGCGCGAGCTCGACCTGGATGCGCGCACGGTGCGCTCGTTCGTCACCTCGCATCTGCGTCGCGCGAGAACGTCGGGAGACAACAGGCGCGGCTCCTTTGCGGAGAATAGCGGGTTTGCCTCCGAGCTGAAGTCGTACTTCTTTGGCGAGCACGATTTTATCGACCTATCGCTGCAGATCGCCGAGTTCGTTTCCGGCGAACTCGCCAAGGCCGAGAAGGCGGAGTCCACGGATGTGTTCGTGGCTGATTTCGAGGATGACGACGACGTGCGCTGGTTTGCCGTGATGCTCATGGGCAGCCGCATGGCGTTCATGCATGAGGTGGCGCGCGAGGGGGGAGAGGTGCGCAACGATATCGCGCGCCACTATGCCATCCTGCCGAGCCCCTCGCAGAAGGTGGCGTCCTACGCGTTGGTGCGCGCGAGCACGCTCGAGGTGTTCTATCAGGAGAAGAAGCGTAAGATCGCCGGCGAGGACGTCTATTTGATTCCCGATGGCCTGTTGCAGTGCGAGACGGGTGTGTCGGGCAAGGAAGTCATCGATACGGTGACGCGCGTCGTCGAGCAGGTTGCCGAGGAGCATGGTGCAAACACCGCGGTGGCGCTTGCTAAGGCTAAAGCCGCCGTTGCCGAGGCCGTTGAAGAGGATGAGGAGCTTCCGCCCTGGGACATCGTCGACGAGGCCTTCGAGGACGAACCGGTTATCCGCGATGCCATCAAGGCTACGTTGCGCGAGGAGAAGCTCCCCGAGCGGGTACCCGTCGAGCGCGCCCAGGTAGAGCGCGCGGCCGTGCGCAACCACAAGATCCGTACCGACACGGGTATCGAGATCAGCTTCCCGGCGGAGATGGGCAACAACCCCGAGTACATCGAGTTCGTGAACGAGCCCAATGGTTTGATCACGCTTGCACTGAAGAATATCGGGAGCATCGAGAACCGCTGACGGCATGTCCGCTCATGCGAATGGATGCGCGCGCTTGAGAAAACGCCCCCTCGGTCGAGGGGGCGTTTTCTTGAATCTTAGATGCGGTTCATCTCGGAGAGCGTCGTGGTGTACCAGTGGTACCAGTTGGGCGGGCAGTACTTCTTCGCCGCCTCGACGCTGATGGTGTAGCCGTAGCCGCGCGCCAGTCCGCGCACGTGCGTGTCGATAGCCTGTTCCCAGCTGTCGAAATCCATGGAACCCCAGCCCCAGGCGTTGAAATCGCGGAAGCAGTAGCGGCCTTTTGAACTCTCGGTGTTGGAGATGGCGGGGGACCAACGGGGGTCGACGCCGTACTTCCACGCGGCGGCGGCGAAGGTGGCACCCTGGCCCTCGAGCGGTGAGCCGGCAAGGTAGGCATCGATACGCGCCGACCACTCGGCTACGAACGCGGCCTGATCGGAGCCCCAGTCTACGCCGTCGGCACCGGGGGCGGCGGGCAGGGGGGCATCCGCGGGCGCGCTCTGAGCAGCCCGCTGAAGCTCGGCGAGCTCGGCGGCCGCTTCGGCGTCGGCCTGCTGCTGCGCCTGCTCGCGCAGGGCCTGGGCCTCCTGTAGCGCCTGCTCGGCGATCCTGGTTTCGCTTTCGGCCTTGGCCTTGGCCTGCTCGAGCTCGATTTTCTGCTTTTCAAGGTTGCCCTGCGCGGCGTCCAACGCCTTCAGAGCGTCCAGGTTGGACTCTTGCACGTGGTCGCGGTAGGCCATCGTGGTGATGAGGTCGTCAAGCGTCTGCGACCCGAAGAGGAAGCTCATGAAGCTGTTGCCGGCATGGTTTGATTTATACATATCGCGCATGGCGATACCGGCCTTTTTCTGAAGGGCGGGAAGCCGGTCCTCGAGCTCGGCTATGCGTGCGGCGGTCTCATCGATCTTCGCCTGCAGCGCGCTGGCGTTCTTCGACGCCTCGTCGTACGCGGCTGCGGATTGCTCGACCTTCTTCTGTGTTTCGCTGAGCTTGGCCTCGGTGGCCTGGGTGGCGGCATATGCTCCATGCGGGGCCAGCGCGGTGCCCGAGAGGGCCACGGTAAGGGCCGCGCCCACAACGAGCGCCCGGCGAGCGTGTCCAAAATCGTGCATATATCATCCCTTGATATCGCAACGTGTCGTCCTTGCTGCAGTATAGCGCAAGTTTAGAGTTGAACTTGAACCTTAGACAATGTTTAAGGGTCAAGTTGAAGGTTTAGGATAGGTTGTACCTGCGCGTCTGTTGAAATGTGGAGCAGCTGTAGAGTTTCAAGTTCATCTTTAAGGTTAGGCTTACAGCTGCGATATCGCGTAGCGGTGCGCACAAGATCGCATCGGCGCTATGTTAGGATGAATGAACTTATGGCCAAGATGGTGGTGCGGAGACGCACGAGCTCGCCTCCCGATGGGGCTGGCTTGGGAGAATAGGGGTGTGAATCCCCAGCTGTACCAGTAACCGTGATGCAAGCGTCCATGGTGTAAACGTCGTAGATCGGGCGGCGTTCATGGGGGCGAATTGCTCAGCCGGATCGCCTCCCATCTGCGCGCGCAGGCGCGTGGCTCTGGATAGAAGGGATCCGCTATGTTCGGATGGCACGACGCTCGTTTGGGCGATTCGGGCTCCGATGCGGCGCGCCGCAGGCGCCTGGTGCTGCATCGGTGTATAACCGCTGTACTTATTTCATCGTTGGTTCTGGGCCAGACCCCGGCGGTCCTGTGGGCGAACGGCCTTGCGGACGAGGACGCTGCCACCCAGGCTCTCGACCAGGAACTCGTCACGCCGCGTGACGGGAGCCCGTCTTTGCAAGATGAGCCCTCGGCGCCGGTGGACGAGGGGGCCGACGAGTCGCCTGCGGCTCCGTCGCTCGAGAGTCCCGCGCCCTCCGTTGGTGCTGCGGACTCCGACGCCGCCGTGCCGTCGGCGCCCGCGCAGCCGGACGCGCGGGATGAGCGCGCGCTCGACGACGACTGCTACATCATGGTGCAGGACGAGAAGGATAAGGACGACAGCTATTCCAAGCTCACCGGTGCGCTCGATGCGGGCGCCGTGCTGTGGGCCAACGCGTACGACTGGGACGACTGGGTCGTTCCCGCCGAGTCCGGTTGGACATACCAGTGGATGTGGTCGCCTACCAAGACCGCCGATACGGGCGCGTTCGCTCCCATAGAGGGCGAGACCAAGCAGAGCCTCCTCCTTACCGACGAGCTCGCCTCCAAGATCGCGGGCGGCTATATAGCGGTGAAGGTCAATGCGGGCGATGTCGAGCTATGGGGCCCTGCTCGCAGCTACGGCTCGCTCTCTTCGTTCGACCTGCCTGGTCCCGTGAACGCGGTGGACGCTATCAACTTGTCGCGTGTCGAGCTGCGTCGTTCCGGAGCCAAGATCAGCGGCGATATCGACGCCATCCTCGCTCCGGGCGATGCGGTGGAGGCGGTGGCCATCACAGGTGGATCGCCTGCGGATACGGCCACCAACGGCTCCACGGTCGACTCCGACAAGGTGTCGTTTGCCTGGACGCTTCTTGAGTCCAAGGACGCTGCGACCGGGCAGGCGCTGGGCACCGCGCCGTCTGCGGTCATCCCTGCGGGCGATGCCGTCCTGGGCCGCTATCTTAACGTCAAGGCTACTGCCGGCGTGAACACCGTCTCTTACACGATGGGCCCCATCTGCCGCGCCGGAGCGCTGCGCCTGGCGAACATCTCCATCGTCGCGAGCGGCGATGGAACGACTGTCGAGGGTGCGACCCTCACCGCGAAGCCCGTTCTTACTGCAGGCAAGGTGCCGCCCACGGGCTCCGTAAGCTATCAGTGGTGGATATCGCGCGCAGCCGCCGGCGAGTTCGAGCCCATCGAGGGCGCTACGGACGCGACGCTGCATGTCGATGCGACGATGATCGGCGCGCGGCTGCAGGTTACGGCTTCCGCTGGCGGATACAACGAGGTGCGTGCGACCGCCGGCCCCATTCTACCCGGAGCTTCGGCCGCCGCGGCGGCCGCCGCGCTCGATAGCGCCCGTTTCGTGCCCGCGCCCGTTTTCGGTGAAAGCGAGAACGTCCGCGATCTGGTCGAACGGGAGCTTGCTCGCTTGGGCTATCCTGCGGCAACGGTGAGCGTTATCGCGGCTACCGAGGGCGCCGGCGGTGCGACCGTCTCGTCCGCTCCCGGCGAGCGCAACGGCGCCGTTCGGTTTTATTACGAGGATCCCGAGTCCGTTGAAGAGCCCGCCGGTATGGCGAGCGTCAAGGTCGATTTCAGGATCGAGAGCGGCGGCAGCGCGGCCACGTGGACGCGCTTCATCACGGTTCGTTGGGATATGGACCGCGTCCAGCAGCGCTTGGAGCAGCTCGTCGCCGATGAGCTGCGCGCCTCGTCTCTCGTGGCCTACGAAGGCGGTTCGGCGAACAACGAGCTTGATACCATCGAGGCGCGCCGCGACCTGGTGCTGGACGACTGGATTGCGACCTGGGCCGACATCTCCTGGTCGTCTAGCAACGAGGACGTGCTCAAATCCGATGGCACCCTGGTACGCCGGCAATCTGCGGATGGAGAGGCTTCGCTCACCGCGACGGTTCGTTTCAACAAGGGAGCCGATGGCGAGCGGGTTCCCGTTGCCACCAAGGACTTCACCGTCACGGTGAAGTCCATCGATTCCGATCCCACGCTCGAAGAGGTGCTCGACGCCGCCCTCGGCCGCGTGCAGCTGAAGGACTTCGCTTCGAAGCAGCCGGTCGACCCATCGTGCGTCGTGGCAGATATCCAGCTCCCCACCCGTCGCGACCTGGGCATCACGGGTTCCGGGTATGCCCTGGCGTTTGCCGTGGACCCGAGCGGCTCCCAGGCCTGCCGCGTCAACGGCGCCCGCCTGGTGGTTGCCCGCCCCGCGCCCGGCATGCCCGATGCGCACGATACGCTGATCGTAACCGTTTCCAAGAACGGCGTCGCCCGCTCCGCCTCGTTCGACATAGCCGTGAAGGCTTTGGGTACCGAGGAGATCGACGCCGAGCTCGCCTTGATGGCGCGCGTGAAGGAGGCGTACGCCGGTGCGCTTCTGGGGGAGAATGCATCCGCTGACGCCGTCACCGTCGACCTGAAGAGCTTCATCTCCGTCCACGCCGCCGATGACGGCTCGCTGACGTGGGTTCGCTCCGCAGGCGGCACTGTTCCCTCGGGTATCGCGGCCGTGTCGATCGACCCATCTCGTCCAAGCGAGCAGTGGGATCGCTTCAAGTCCAGCAAGCCCGCTATCGTGGAATCTGAGACGCTGCGCCTGGTCAAGCAGCCCCAATACAACACGCGCGTCACCATTACGAGCTGCTTGTCGAGCGAGCGGTTCGGCGATTACTACGCGCGCTACAAGGATGATCCCGCGATCGACCCTGTCGTTCTCGAGAAGTACCGTGCGCTCAGCCGCCAGGAGGTGTCCGCATCCTTCATCGTGCGCGGCACCAGCGGCCTGGATGACCCGGATGCCCCCGCAGCGAAGACCGTCACCGCCCGCATCGTGGGCGTGAGCGAGCACGATGCCCAGGGTTCCTTCCATGCTCAGACGTGGGTCCCGTTGCGCGAGGTCGTCGTCCCCGGCGACGAGCCCGCTACGGCATGGGATGTCTTCGCTCGGCTTTTGGACGAGGCCGGCTATAGCTATAGCCTGGACGGCGGCGTGCCGTATTCCGTCACAACGCCCGATGGGTCGCGCACCCTTGCCATGTCCGATACGGCTCCCTGGTCGTACTGGAGCTTCCTGTACAACGGTGAATACGCGAGCGACTACGCGAACAACGTCGTGGTTGCCGACGGCGACACCATCGAGCTCGTCTACGTGGACGGCTCCGGCACCGCGTTGCCCGAGAACGACATCGTCATCGATGCGGGCGCGGCTCGTCCCGATTGGGGCAGCGAGTGGCCGAGCTTCACCACTTCGAATAAACCCACCTCGTCCCTTACGCCCGTCGAGGCCGCTCAGGAGAAGTGGGTCGTGCAGATAGGCGGCGCCCGCGAGAACCTGTCCGACCCCATCTTGGCGGGCGACTACCTCTACATCGCCTCGACCGACCGCTTGCTGATGGTGGATGCGGCAACCGGGACAACGGTGCGCGAAGCCAAGCTCGCCTCGTCGATCGATTCCACCGCGCGCATGGTTTATGCCGAGGGCGTCGTCATCGTGCCGCTTCACGGCGGCCGCTTGCAGGCGCTCACGGTCGACACCCTCACGACCACTTGGTTGACCGAGCCCCTGCCCGCCGCTACGACGCCGTCCGGCTCGACGGTCGAGCAGCAATCGCTCGGCACGCTCACTGTTCGCGACGGCTACGTGTACGCCGGCACGAGCGACGGCAGCTATGATGGTTCGGGTACGGGCTATCTTTTGAGCGTGAATATCGCGACGGGCGCGGTGCGCTTTACGCGACCGATGGCAGGCGGCTACTACTGGGCCGGTGCCGTGCCGATGGGTGACTATCTGGTTGTTGGCGACGACGCGGGCAACGTCTACGCGTTCGACCCCGTCACGGGCGCGACCGTCGGCACGCCGCTTGCACTTGGCGCGCAGGTCCGTTCCACCATCGTCGCGGAGGGCGGCTACCTGTATGCCGCCGACTATAAGGGCACGCTTCATAAGCTTGCAATGGATGCCGACGGCACCCTCTCCGAGGTAGCCCGCGTGACGTTTGGCAAGTATTGCACGTCCACGCCGAGCATCGTGAACGGGAAGATCGTGTTGTGCGGCCAGTCCGCTACGCAGGGGCCGAGCAAATACATGAAATACGCAGCCGTATTCGTGATCGATGCCGAGACCATGACGGTCGAGCACGAGGTCTGCAAGACCACCGACGGCGGTGCGCTTCCCACGATGTACTCGCAGTCCTCGCCCCTCGTATCGGTCCAGGACGGTGACGCGTTCGTCTATTTCACGGTTAACTGGAATCCGAGCGGCCTCTATCGCTATCGTGTGGGCGATGACGCCGTGGACGTGCTGTATACGCCCGCCGAAGCCAACCAGGAGTATTGCATGAGCTCCGTGGTGGCGGGCGCCGATGGCTCTCTGTATTACATCAACGACTCCGGCGCGTTATTCGCCCTCAAGGGCGCGCCGTCGTGGCGCGTGAGCTTCGATGCGGCTAACGGGACGTCCGCGACAAGCGTATACGTGAAGCGCGGTGCCGCCGTGACCAGGCCCGCCGATCCCGTGCGCGCGGGGTACGATTTCGACGGTTGGTACATCGATCCCGCTTGTAGCACGGCATGGGATTTCGACGCTCCCGTACGTGCCGATATGACGCTGTATGCGAAGTGGATCGAACGCCAGGTGCAGACCCAGCCGCCCGTACCGGAGCGCCCGATCGAGCCTGGGGATGCGCCGTCCGGCAGCAACGGGGGCACCGGCGCTTCGGGCTCGCCGGCCCCGGTTGCCCCTGCGGTTCGTCCGCAGGCGAGCGGTACCGTGGCGCCGGTCGGGCGCCCGGTTGGCGGCCAGCGGAAAACCGCTGCGTCGACATCTGCGGCCGTCCGCCCGCAGGACGAGGCTGCGTCTGAGTCCGAGGCCGGGGCGCCCGCGTCCACCGGCGGCCGAAACGCCGAGGGGGATGTATCGCCCTCGGGAATGTCGATCGTGATGGTCGCTATCGGTTTTGCCGGCCTGGTGGGCCTGGTCGTCACCGGCGCATGGCTGCTGATCGCAGCAGCTCGAAAGCGCAAGTAGAGAGAGGGGAGCGTCGTGACCGACGTACAGGAAGAAACCGAGCAGATCGAGACGGCGTCTGCAATAGGCGGGACGGCGCCGGAGGAGGATGGGCGCGTGTATCCCGGTGCCACCGTAGACGGGTCCGACGGGGACCGTCCGGCGGGGGCGCCGCGGATCGTGCGAGCGCTCTTCGCCATCTCACTCGTTATGGTGGTGTTGGCGGCGGCGTATTTCGTGTTCAACCCGCCTTCGAGCGAGATGGCTCACGATGATGCGTCGTTCCTGCAGACCACGGCGGACGAGGAACCGCAGACGGCTGCAGCCGATGGCGGGGCGTCGGGCGCGGATGGAGCCGCGGCCACAGGCGATGCGCAGGTGGCCGACGATGCCGCGGCCGCGCAAAGCGATACGGCCGCTCAGACGGCACCGGCTGCAGGGGCACCGAGCGGGTCTGGCGCCTCGGCTCCGGATTCCTCGGCCGCATCCGGGCTGTCGGGCTCTTCGGGCGCCGCGGGCGACGCTGCGCCAGCTCCTCAGGCGCCTTCTACCATCAGCGTGCGCGTGCTGGTCGATTCCTCGGCAGCCAATGGCTCGGTGAGCGCTGATACCACGCTTACGTTCGAGGAGGGGGCTACGGTGTACGACGCCCTGTGCGCTACCGGCCTCTCCGTCAACGCGCGCAATTCCGGCTTCGGCGTGTACGTCGCGGGTATCGGCGGACTGGCGGAGTTTGATTTCGGCGGTGAGAGCGGCTGGAAGTACAGCGTGAACGGAAGCTTCCCCGGTCATTCGTGCAGCGTGCATACCCTGCACGACGGCGACGTGGTGAAATGGGTCTACGTCACGTCCCTCTAGCGGGCGTAGATATACGACGAGGGCGGTCCGTTGAAGAACGGGCCGCCCTCGATGCATTCGTTGAGTACGCGCGCTACGACTGATTGCTTAGGAACTTGCGACGCGAGAAGAAGTTGTACCAGGTAACCAAGAACGTGGAGATGAGCTTCATGGCTTGGTAGCCGATGTTGAGCATGCTGACGCCCACGAACATGTAGAAGTCGTTGAGCGCCAGGCCGATGGCGGAGAGGATCGCGAAGATGGTGAACTCGCGCTTGCGGCTGATATCGTCGCGATGTTCGAATACGAAGCGCATGCTGAGCACGTAGTTCACGATGATCGAGGCGATGAAGCTGATGGTGGTGCTGGGCAGCACACCGAGGTGAACGACTTCGACGAGGTAGAGCAGGGCCGTGTATTCGACGGCGAGCGATATAAGCCCCACGACGGCAAACTTGCCGAATTGCTTGGTGGAATCTTTTGCAATGAGCGCGTGCACCCGCATGGTCCTTTCGCCTTCGACTAACGCGAGATGAACTATACGAGCTTTGTGCAGGGCGCGCATCAGGTTTCGTGCAAATCTACCGTTTCTGCACGTTGATGTAGGAAACGGGGCCGCCTGCGCTGCGTGGTGCGCGAGCGCCGCGGGTAGGACGGCGGGCGACTGCGGCCGTTGCGCCATATCGCGTTAAGACGCCTGCTGCTCGCCGCCATCCAGGAACAGCTTGCGCGTAACGAAGTTCCATACCATAACCACCGCCGTCGCGCCGATCTTCACGATGCGGTAGTCGATTGCGACGAGCTCGGTTCCCGCCCACATGAGTCCATCGTTGATAAGCAGGCCGATCACGGAGAGCACGACGAAAATGACGAACTCTCGCTGCTTCGACATGCCCTCTTTGTGCGAGAACACGAACCGCATGCTGGCTACGTAGTTAAACACCACGGATACGATGAACGATACGGTCGCCGACGCGACGGGGGCGAGGCCGACCAGTTCGGTGAGGGCCACCATGAGGCCGTAGTCGATGACGAAGGCGAGCACGCCCACGATGCCGAATTTCATGATCTGCTGGATGAGGCGCTGCATGCGGTTTTGCTCCTTACGTGGCCGGGCGTCGGCCGTGTCGCGGGTTCTTTGGCGTTCGTGGGTAGAAGCCGCCCTATGTAACCGAGCTGCATGGGCGCTGTGTTACCATCGATTGCGTTTCTGTTCGATTGTATAGAGGGGGCATGGTGGATCGCGCTGCGCTAACGGAAGACCCGCTCTTCTCCATTATCATGCCCTGTTATAACGTCGCGTCCTATCTCGACGCCGCGATCGATGCCGTTCAGGCGCAGACGTGCGAGAACTGGGAACTCATCTTGGTCGATGATGGCTCGGCGCCGGACGAGGCCGCCCTGCTCGACGCCCGTGCGCAGGCCGATCCGCGTATTCGCGTGGTAGCGCACGAGGTCAATCGGGGCGTCGCCGCCGCACGCAATACGGGTCTTGCGCACGTGCGCGGCTCCTATGTGTGGATGGCCGATCCCGATGACCGCTGCGATGCGCGCCTGCTCGAGCACGTTGCCGCCGCCCTTGAAACCCCGGATGTCGATTGCGTCGTGTTCGGCTGCACGGAGGTGTACGTCGATGCAGCGGGCGAGGTCTCGCTGAAGCGCGAGGTGTTGCCGCCCGTACAGGGGTATTTCTCTGGCCAGGGTCTGCGTGAACAGGTTTTGCCGCTCGAAGAGTCCACGCTCTACGGCTATCCCTGGAACAAAGTGTATGCGCGCCGCGTCCTGGAGGGGCTGCGATTCGAAAACGTCCCGCTCATCGAGGACATCCTCTTCAGCATCGCCGCATTCGACCGCGCGGATGCCGCCGTCTTCCTGCAGGAGCCCCTCTACGAGTACGCCAAGCGCCAGGCAAGCAACCTTACCAATAGGTTCGAGCCGCGTTACTACGACGTGCACCGCAGGCGCATCGAGGAGCTCTATTGCCAGCAACAGCGCTGGGGTGCCGATACGCCGGAGGTTCGCTCGCGCTTGGGTTCGCTCTACGTGCGCTACATCATGAGCGCGCTCGAGCGCAACTGCGATCCGCGCGCGCACATGTCGCATGCCGATCGCGTTGCGTGGTGCCGCACCGTGTTCGATGACGAGCTGTTCCGCACGCTCGTTCCGGGCGCTGTCTCGCGCGGCGGGCGAGCGCTATCGGCCGGTATCAAGCTTATCTCGCTGCGGTCGCCCTTCGTCGCGTGCGCGCTGGGGCGTGTGATACATCTGGTGCGCCATGGCATGGGAGCCAGCTACGCGAAGCTTAAGATGGAGAGGTAGATGGATATGGCACATAACGTTTCCCCTGCTTGCCATGGGAGCGCTTGCGCGGAATCGCCGGTGCTCACCATCGCCATGCCGTCGTACAACGTCGAGCGCTATCTTGCCCACGGCCTCGCGTCCTTTTGCGACGAGCGCCTGGCCGGCGTGCTCGAGGTGATCGTGGTGGACGATGGCTCTACCGATGGCACGCGCGCTATCGCCGAAGCGTTCGCGCAGCGCGAGCCGCGCATCTTCCGCGTCCTCTCCAAGGAGAACGGCGGGCACGGCTCGGCCATCAACGCGGGCCTCGCCGCCGCGCGCGGCACCTATTTCCGCGTGGTCGACGGCGATGACTGGGTGGACACCGACGGGCTGGTGGCGCTCATCGGTCGCCTCCGTGCGCTTGGCTGCGAGCTCGTGGTCGACAAGAAGCGCGAGGTCCATATGGTAACGGGTGCCACCGAGCTCTTCGAGCTGGCCGACGGCGTGGAGCGCGACGCGGTGCTGCCGTTCGAGCAGGTGTGCGCCAACGACGCGGCCGCCGCGCAGATCATGATCCACACGCTCACGGCGCGTACGGATTACCTGCGCCGCATGGGTCTCCATCTGCTTGAACACACCTTCTACGAGGATTACGAGTACATCGTTAAAGCGAGCGCTCCCGCGCACTCGATCGCGTTCCTCGATATCGAGGTCTACCAGTATCTGGTGGGTAATGCCGGCCAGAGCGTGAGCCAGGCAAATTACGTCAAGCGCTGGGCCGACCACTCGCGCGTGGTCGATGAGATGCTGCGCTACCTATCGGATGCGGAATCCGGCCACCTTGCCGA
Source organism: Collinsella sp. BA40 (assembly GCF_008014645.1). GTDB lineage: Bacteria > Actinomycetota > Coriobacteriia > Coriobacteriales > Coriobacteriaceae > Collinsella. Next base: position 35,575 of record NZ_VOWY01000006.1, on the reverse strand, counting down.
ATCCTTGGAGCCCTGGGCGCTTGCGTACCTGCGGCATAAGGTGCATCTCATCGTTGATACGCACTACAATATCGCCTTGCTGTTCGATGATGATCGGGCCCGCGGCCGCGCTCGCGCCAAAGCGTTTCGCGACGAGCTCAAACGCGCGAACGAGGATCAGTGGAAGATGGGCGAGGAGCGCTATAGGACGGCGCTGCTGCTGAATCGCCTGGGCATTTCGTATACTCGTATGCAGCAGATGCGTGCGAAGCTCGGCCGCTAGGCACGGGATTCGCCTGGGAAGGGATAGGATATGAGCAAGAAGCGCATTGCCATCTTTAGTATCGACGCCAAGCTCGGCCACGAGGTCAAGGGCGCCACGCGCTACGTCTATCTTGCCGAGACGCTCGCCGCCGAGGGCTACGAGGTCGATTTCCTCACCTCTCGCTTCCAGCACTGGGAGAAGCGCCAGCGCGACGTCGAGTCGTTCGATGCAAGCGTGCACTCGTTCAACGTGCGCTTCATCGAGGAGCCCGGCTACCCGAAGAACATGTGCCCGCAGCGCATCTGGGCCCATCACGTGATGGCAAAGAACATGCGCGCATATTTCGAAGAGCATCACGATTACGATCTTATCTATTGCCAGATTCCACCGAACGACGTTGCCCTGGCCGTCGGTCAGTCGGCGAAGCGCTACGGCATCCCCTTCGTGGTCGACGTGAACGACCTGTGGCCCGAAGCGTTTCGCATCGCGCTCGATGTCCCTATCGTTTCCGATATCGCGTTTGCGCCGTTCTACCGACAGGCTCGGCGCACGTATGCGTTGGCCGACGCCATCGTGGGCACGTCCGACGAGTACGCTGCGCGCGGTTTTCGCGATCGCGCGGAGGACATTCCCAAGGTCGTTGCCTATGTGGGCAATGACCTGGCCGCGTTCGACTCCGGGGCGCTGGCATATGGCTCTCAGGTGGCAAAGCCCTCCGGCGAGTTCTGGGTCTCGTATGCGGGCGCGATGAGCAACTGCTACGACCTGCGCACCCTCGTGTACGCGATGTCGCGCCTGCAGCGCTCGCACCCTTTCATGAAGCTCAAGCTCATGGGCGATGGCACCATCCGCGAGGAGCTGGAGGCGCTTGTCGCCGAGACGGGCTGCAACGTCGATTTCTTGGGCTACATGCCGTATCCCCAGATGGCCGCCTATCTGGTTGCCTCGGACGTGCTGGTGAATTCCTTGGTCGAGAACGCGCCGCAGAGCGTTCCCACAAAAATCGGCGACTACCTCGCCGCCGGCAAGCCTATGCTCAGCACCTCTATGAGCCCGGAATTCCGCGCGAAGGTCGAGCGGGACGGATTCGGCGTGAACGTGCGCCCCGGGGACGTCGAGGGCCTGGCTGCGGCTTTGGAGCGCTTGGAGGCCGACGCTTCGGCGCGCGAGCGCATGGGCGCTGCCGCCCGCGCCATCGCCGAGGACCAATTCGATCGCAAGCACTCGTATCGCCAGCTCGTCGAGCTGGTCGAGCAGCTTACGCGCTCGTCACGCTAGGGGGATTGGCACCCGGCTCGCTATTGACAGCTTCTTCAACGTGTTCGCGGATGGATCGGTCAAGCGGTCCGTCCGCGTTTTCGTTGATGCGTCCAAGTGCGAACGCGAGGGTGAAGGGCGCGGTATAGAGGAAGGGGAGCGTATAGCGAAGCGCTTCGAGATTGCTCGAGGCGTCCGAGACCGGAGACACCCATAGCAACGGCAGGGATGCGAGCACGGGGAGCAGCGCTACCAGGCGCTCCTTGGTCAAGCGGCGTATCCGGAAGCTAAGAAGAAGGCAGAATGCGGGGATCAGGGTGGTGTAGAGCGCCGGCGTGAAAAGAGGCCCCAACAGCCGGTCTGTTGCAGTCCGGTTGAGGGCTTCGACGGCGTGCTCGGCTCGTGCGCGCATCGATTCGGGCCGCGAGATGTCGGGGACGCCGTTTTCCGGGGTATCTGCCATGCCGTAGTTGATCGCCACCTGATAGCGCAGGCTCAGATCGAACCATCCCGACTCAAGATCCAAGATGGCCTGCACGTTGTTCTCGGGGTGGCGCAGGAGCTGGGTGGCAAATACCTGAGCGTAGGCGCGAACCATTTCGGTAGACGGGTCGATATCGACGCCTTTTCCGTGGTTCACCATATCGACGATGTCTTTCCGATAGCGCTTGGCCAGCGTTTCGTAGTTCAACAACCGGTCTATGACCTCGCGCTCATCGGGAGCGACCTCTTCGGGATACTCGCGCACATAGCGGGCGGTCTGCTGGTAGAAGAACCCGAGCATCTCGTTTTTCGACCCGGGGGATACATCGAGCAGGGGGAACACCACGGCGGGGAACACCACGGCGGCGAGCACGATGGCGGGCGCCATGCAGGCGAGCAGCTGCTTCCGTAGCGCGCGCTTGAGGACGAGCGCCCCCAGCAGGCAGAGCGCAGCCACATATAATCCCGTACGCTTCGTAAGCGCCAGCAGCACCGTGCAGCAGAACAGGCCGGCGAGCCAAGGAAGACGTGGCGAGTTCGACAGGGCTATCCGCGAGAACTCGACGATAAAGGCCAGGAAAACGATTATGAAAAGCGTGTCTTTCACCGGCGAGGCCGCCATGAAGGGGAAGACGGGAAAGAGCGAGAAGAAGGCGATGGCGATTGCAAGGGATGGCGGTCGCCATGAGAATCGGACCGCGACATGGCAGATCGTTCGGCTGATGCTCAGGGCGAGCAGCACGCTTTGCACGATCACGAGCAGCATGAAGCCGTCGTTGGCCGAGCCGTGCTCCATCCCGATCTTCACCAGGGAGCCCATGATGAGCGTGTCGAGAATGGGATGATGGTCGCTAAACGCGCTGTCGGGCACGATGCAGTATGGTCCGAATTCGGGTGGATTGCCGAAAAACTGGCAAAGCTGGCTTGACGTATCGGAGAACGTGACGCCTGGATACAGCGTGTCCAAGAGGGGCATCCAGCATATAAAGATGATGGCGGCGAAAGCGAGGATGTGGGGAATCCTGACGCGCGAAAGCGCGCCTGCGTTTCGCGACGGCATGCGCGAGGCCAGGTGCTCGCAACCAAGGAACACGACTGCGAACGCAGCGAGGTAGGCGCCGAAGCGCACGGCGCCCTCGTCGAATGAAAAGGCGGCATTCGTCGACTCCGCCATCGTGCAGAGGAGAGATAACGCTGCCAAGACGAGGAGGTAGCCGGCGTAGCCGCGCACCCTGTTGCATCCCCGTATAATCCGGGATGGTTGTTGCGGGGTATCCAAGGGGGCTCCTAGTGGGAAGAGGTTCTTCGCGAGATGCTATCGATCTTGTTCCATGACGCGGTATACGTTGAGCTCCCATTGCTTGCGCTCGTTGCGGGCGACCGTATCGAGAATGAGTCCGGTTGCCAGGGAAAGACCCGAGAGGAAGACGAAGCCCACGGCAAGCACCGCCGTTGGAAGCCTCGGCACGAGTCCGGTCTGTATGAACTCGACGATGACGGGAATGCCGCAGATAAGGCCGAGGGCGAGGAAGAGCGTCGCTATGCTGCCGAAGCAGGCGAGCGGCCGGTAGTTCTTGAAGAGCGTGCCGATCATCAAGATGACCTTGATGCCGTCGCTTACGGTATCAAGCTTCGATTCGCTGCCCTCGGGGCGATCGCGGTAGACGATGGGGACGTCGGCTATGCGCCAGCGCCGGTCTACCGCGTGGATCGATAGCTCGGTTTCGATCTGGAATCCCGTGGAGAGCACGGGAAACGTTTTGACGAACGGGCGGGAGAAGGCCCGGTAGCCGGTCATGACGTCGTCAAACGTGTAGCCGTAGATCCATTTGATCATACGGCGCACCAGGTTGTTGCCAAAGCCGTGGAACGCGCGCTTGTTCTCTTTGGCGTATGTGCCGTTGGAAAGGCGGTCGCCAACGACCATGTCGGCCTTGTTGTCCAAGATGGGTGCGCAGAGCTCGGCGGCCTGTTCGGCAGGGTAGGTGTCGTCGCCGTCGACCATGAGGTAGCAATCCGCTTCGATGTCGCGGAACATCTGACGGCATACGTTGCCTTTGCCCTGGCGGGGTTCGTGGCGCACGATCGCACCGGCGGCACGTGCCTTGTCGGCCGTGCGGTCGCTCGAGTTGTTGTCGTAGACGTAGACGGGCGCGCCGGGCAGCTCGCGGCGGAAATCGGAGACGACCTTCTCGATGGTGACCTCTTCGTTATAGCAGGGAATCAAAACGGCTATACGTGAAGTGTCAACGGTTTTCATAGGGTGCATCTCTCCTGGTTGCTCTGAATGCAAGCTAGCTTTCCAGTATATATCGGTTCCCAAACAGGCTATGATTCTCCTTGAATCTTCTAGCGTTTGCGATCAATTGGAAGGGAAGCGAACGAATGGGCACGAAGCCTCGCTACATCTACTTCGACATCCTGTCGATCGTCGCCAGCCTTGCCGTCATTTTCTTGCACTGCAACGGCATCGTGCACTGGGGGCCCGCAACGCCCCATTGGTCGCAGGCGCTGGCGGTCGAGGTCGCGTTCTATTGGGCGGTCCCCATTTTCTTCATGTGCTCGGGTGCTAAGACGCTGGCGTATCGCGACCGGAAGGATACCAAGGCCTTCCTGGTGTCGCGTATGAAGGGCATCTTCGTGCCGTTCGTGGCCTGGTGCATAATCCAGTACCTTGTGCGGACGAGCGGCCTGCTCAACCCCGTTCCCGAGGGTTGGACGCCATCGCTCGGCCATTTCTTCAACGTGTTTATGAACGGCCAGATCGACGGCACGTACTGGTTCTTCTTTTCCATGCTCGGCGTCACGCTGTCGATGCCGGTGCTCTCGCGCCTGAAAGACCATGCGGATACGATGTGGTACCTGGTGGGGGCCTACGTGCTGCTGTCGGGAACCATCGCGCCGCTCTTCAAGGTGCTGGGGCTGCCGTGGAACGGCGGCATCGCCATCAGCGTTGCCGGCGGCTACATCATGTATACCGTGTTGGGATACCTGCTCTCCCAGGATACGAAGATATTCGCTGTCCGCGGGCGGCGTCTGGCGCTCTACGGCCTCGGCGCCCTGGGCCTGGCGGTCCGTTATGGCTACACCTGGATCTCTTCCCAGCAGGCGGGCGTGCTCGACAACGCGCTGTTCGACTACAACTACCTTACCGCCATCTTGCCCTCCGTTGCGGTATTCATCTTCTTCAAGCAGGTTGATTGGGATGGGTTGCTGGCACGGATCCATGTCAGCGCGAAGCTGGTCAAGCAGGTCGCAGGCCTCACCTTCGGTGTCTACCTCATGCATTATTTCGTGCTCAACGAGATCTTCATCTCGCGCCTCGGTATGGATATGACGTCCCATGTCGTGCGCCTCGGATTGCCCTGGGTGATCTTCGCCCTTTGCCTGGCATGCTCCTATGCGCTCAACCGCATCCCGTTCGTACGTGGTATCGTAGGCGGTTGGCGATAGGGGCGCCTTCTGGTGCAGGCGCGACCATGGGTGAGATTGCAGCGATTCGCAGGGGGATAGCTTGAACGATACGAAGCAGGTCGAACGATTCGGATCCGGTCGAGGTGCGTCCGCTGGGCGCATCGATGCTCGGTTCGCCGTGGTGTCCGTGCTCTTTTCGTTGCTCTATGCCGCCTCGTTGGCGATCGGCCGCAACCTCGCCCGTACGGGTACGTGCGACCTTGGGTCAATGGCTACATGGGTGACGGTGCTCGTGTTGGCCGCACCCTTGTCTATCGCGGGATACGCGATGCTCTCGCGGGCCTCCTCCCGTCATCGCGTGGCGGCATCCGAAGGTCTTCGCATGCGCGTGCGCCATCCGTTCTTACTGGCCTGGAGCGTTATCTGCCTTGCGTGGCTGCCCGTGCTTATTGCGCGCTGGCCTGGCGATTTCTGTTTCGATGCCATGTGGCAGACGGCGTTCGTCGCGCCGGATACAACCAATATCTCCGAGTATTGGTCCCATCTCAACGCGTGGCATCCGCCGCTGCACTCCCTCTGGCTCGGTGGCTCGCTCGTTTTCGGCCAGACGCTGTTTGGCTCCTACGGTGCTGGATTGGCGGTCTATACCGTAAGCCAGACGCTCATCTTCTCGCTGTGCCTCGCGCGCGTCGTCTCTTATGCGTACGAGTCGGGGCACCTTCGTATCTACGTGGCTGCCCTCGCGTTCGCCGCGCTATTCCCGGGCTTCTCGGTCTATGCAACCATGACCACCAAGGACGTTGTGTTCTCGGGTCTATTAGCGCTGGTGGCGCTGTGGGTCTACCGTACGGTACGCGACGATATTCCGTCTACGGGTATACGCAGCTGGCTGGTGTACGGCTTCTTTCTCTTCCTGCTGTCCATGCTCATGCGCAACAACGCGCTCCATGCGTTCCTGGTCGTGGTGCTGCTTGCGCTCGCGCTTCATGCTGGTCGGGCGTTCGATGCGCGCCGCCTGCTCGTTGCACTCGTCTCTGCTATCGCGCTGTCGCTCGTTATCACCGGTCCAGTGTATAGGGCTCTTGATATCAAGCCGGGTCCATCTAAAGAGATCATGAGCGTTCCTTCGGTGCAGCTTGCGAGCGTCTTGGTTGACCATGGAGCCGAACTCGATCCTGCCGACCGCGCCTATATCGAGCAACTTGTTCCCGATTGGCGCAAATACGACCGCAACACGCTCGCCGATGCCACGAAGGAGCACTTCAACACCGGTCTCGTCTCCTCTGATCCGCTGCGGTTTGCTCGTCTCTATCTCGGGCTCGCGCTTCGCTATCCTGGCAATTTCATCAATGCGTGGGCGCTGCTTTCTGCAGGGTACTGGAGTCAGTCGGTATCCTATGCCAACGAGGCGGATGCGGTCCAGCTATCGCTCATGTGCCCGTATGACGCGGTGCGCGGCGCCTTGCCGCAATACCTCGCGGTTCCCTTCGAGCGTCCCGTGCCGCCCTTGAGCGACGCGGTCGACTCTGCTCTGGCATCTCGATTCGAGGCGAACGTCCCCGTTTTGAATCTGCTCTTCAAGGCTTCGACGTGGTTCTGGCTCGCCATGGCCTACGTGTTTGCATGCATAGCCCTGCGCATCCCAGCGAGCCGCATGATACCTGCCGCCGTCCTGCTTGCGTATTGTTTAACGCTCTTCCTTGGTCCGGGGTCGCTGTATAGGTATGCCAGCCCGTTGTTCACGAGCCTGCCTTTGCTGCTCGTCATGATGGCCGACCTTGTCGGGGCGTCCGCTGCGTCCGACTCCGCGTATGTCCCGGCACACATGCGTGCGTAGCGAATGATCGTCACGCGATCGTTTGTCTACGTGCTGCCGAATGCGAAAAGAGGGGCCCGAAGCAGGTCTGTGTGAACTGCTTCGGGCCCCTTCGTCGCGCGCTGCTTAAGGCTGCAACGCGTTTCTAGAACTTACGCTTGGCTTCTTTGCGCTTTTGCTCCTCCTGGATGCGCTTCACGCGAATCTTGTGAACGCTGTAGAACATGATGGCCACATCGCGGCGGGTGATCACGTCGTTGGGCGCGTACATGCCCTCGGGAGTGCCATACTTCACGCCGGAGGAGGCAAGCCACCAGATCTCCTTGGCGCCCGGGGTCTCATCCGTAACGTCTGGATACATGTCGCGCAGGCGCTCGGTGGGCTCGAATGCGGGCTTACCGTCGAGCAGATAGAGCATCCTGGCGAGTTCGTAGCGCTTCACCTGGTCGTGCGGGCGGAATTCGTCGCCGGCCATGATCTGCGCGATTCCGGCATGACCCAGCCACATGATGGACTCTGCGTGCGGCGTCTTGTCGTCAACATCCTTGAACAGGGTGCGATCCTCGTCCGAAGGAGCGTAGTCGACTGCATCGGAGTAGCGGTAGAGCATGGCGGCGACATCGCACCGCGCCACCAGCACATCGGGGCGGAAGGTGTTATCGGGGTAGCCCTTGGAAATCTTCTGGCGGGCGAGCCACCAGATCTCCTTGGCATGCGGCGTGTCCTCGGCGATGTCGGTAAAGGCGAACTGCTCGCGGTACGCCTGGCACACGTCCTCGACGGGGCCGTCCATGCGCATGTCGCCCTTCTCGATCCAGATGGCGCGCTCGCAGATGCGCTCGACCTGGTCCATGGAGTGGCTGACCAGCAGAACGGTTACATCGCCCGAGTCGACGAAGTGCTTGATGCGCTTCTCGCACTTGCGCTGGAAGAATACGTCGCCTACGGAGAGCGTTTCGTCGACGATGAGCACGTCGGGCTCCGTGATGGTGGCGATGGCGAATGCGATGCGCGCGGTCATACCGGAGGAGTAGTTCTTCAGCGGCATGTCCATGAAGTCCTCGAGTTCGGCGAACTCGATGATGTCGTCCATCTTGCTGTCGATGAACTCGCGCGTATAGCCCAGCAACGCGCCGTTGAGGTAGATGTTCTCGCGTGCGGTGAGCTCGTAGTCGAAGCCCGCGCCCAGCTCGATAAGGGGTGCGATGTTGCCGCGGACGATGCAGTTGCCCGAGGTGGGTTCGAGCACGCCGGCGATAACCTTGAGCATGGTGGACTTGCCCGAGCCGTTGGTACCGACGAGGCCGACCGTCTCACCGCGCCTGATCTTGAACGAGATGTTCTTGAGAGCTTTGAACTCCTCAAAGAAGAGCTCGTGCTTCATGATCTTGATGAAATACTCTTTCAAGCTGTTGAGCTGCTCCGATGCCATGTTGAACACCATGGTGACATCGTTGACCTCGATTGCGTATTCTTCGTCCTTCTTGATGTCGGAAGACATGGATGCTCCTAAATGTAGAGGATGAACTTGTGCTCGGTCTTATGGAAGATCAGGTAGCCGATCGCCATGGCGATGACCGCCCAGGCGGTGCAGCTGATGAGCACGGCGGCGCTGGGGCTCGTCTGATACAGGAAGATGTCGCGCATGAACATGACGTAGGCGTACATGGGATTGGCCTTGAGGATGACCTGCATGATCGGGTTCATGCCGTCGATCATGGCGAAGTCCCAGAAGAGGGGGGTGGCGTAGGTCCATGCGGTCATGACGACGCTCCACAGATGGATGACGTCGCGGAAGAATACGGATAGGGCCGAGAGCGCCAGGCCCACGCCCATGCAGAAGAGCATGAGCAGCAGCAGGCCCACGGGCAGCCACAGGATATGCACGGTGGGCATGATGCGGAACCAGAGCATGACGATGGCTACGGCGATGAGCGAGAAGAAGAAGTTGACCAGCGCGAAGAGAACCTTCTGCACCGGGAACACGAAGCGGCGGATCTTGACCTTCTTGAGCAGCGACGACGACCCGATGATGGACATGAGCGACGAGCTGGTGGCGTCGTTCATGAGGCCGAAGGTGATGTTGCCCAGGATGAGGTAGAGCGGGTAGTTCACGATGTTCTCACCGCGCAGGCCCACGAAGAACGTGCTGAACACAGCGGACATGACGATCATCATGAGCAGCGGGTTGAGCACGCTCCAAAGCACGCCCAGGAAGCTGCGGCGGTATTTGAGCTTGAAGTCCTTGCCCACGAGCTGCTTGAGGATATAGATATCCTTCTTCAAGTCGTTCTCATGATGGACGGGAACAGTATTTTGGTTGGTTGAATCCACGGGTCGACCACCTTCATACGCAGACATTTTACAATGGGCTATATTAGCATTAAGGTTTCTGAGTCATAGAATCTGCGCGATGCGAAAGCGGTTCGCTTTCGTCTCTCCAGCCGTTCCGTACGTCCTCTTCGTGAATGCGGGGTACTTATATATGAGTGTCAAGTCGGATGTTCGCTCGGTGCTGCCCGCCAGCAACCGGTATTTCGAGCAGCGCGTCTCCGAGGTCGTCGGGCAGATCGCCGAGGTGCGCGACGAGGCGCGCGGGCTGCACGAGGAATCCCTGCAAAAGATCGATGCGCTGCGCCCCTTGTTCGACCCCGTTTACGGGTCGTTGCGCGAGATGGGCGACCGCCTTTCGGCCTTCGAGGCGGCGCGCGACAAACCCAGTTATTGCAACCTGGAATATCTTGGACTCAACCGCGAGTACACCGGCCGCCGCATCCTTCTTGCCGGCTGGTATGGTGCGAGCAACTGCGGCGACGAGCTCATGATGCGCACCATGCTGCAGCATCTCGAGGGCCGCGGCGTCCGCGTGTCCGTGCTGCTGTGGGACGATCCCGACTACGATTTCAGCCTCCTGCCCGCGTGCGCCGACCAGATACACTATCCGCGTTCCATCTGGGAGCTCCGCCAGCTGGCCGAGTACTTCGATGTTCTCGTATGGGGCGGCGGCGCCATCATCGATGAGCGCCAGTTCAACCACGATCCCAAGAACATCAACACGGGAAACCTGTTTATCTGGCTGAGCGAGGAGATGCTCAAGCGCGACAAGGACGTCTACGCCGTCGGCCTTTCGGCGAACGAGTCTCTCGAGCCCAACACGGAGTTCTCGCGTCGTCTGGGCGGTGTTGTTTCGCGGTGCTCGCACGTATCGCTTCGCGACGGCTACTCCCTTGAAACGCTGCGCCGTGCCGGCGTCGACGTGTCCCATGTCGAGCTGTGCGAGGACATCGTTTTCGGCAACCGCGCCGTCGGCTCGCGCTCGCCGCGCGATGATGATGCTCCCTTCACCGTGGGCATCGTCTTTATGACGGGCGACGTCACCAACGCGCACAACCGTCTGGCCCTTCCGCGCATCCTCGATCGGATGCGTGAACGCTTCGGAGATGCCTGCCGTATCAGGCTCATTCCGTTCTACAACTTCTGGAAGTTCGACACCACGCTTCTGGGCCAGCTGGTTGAGGAGCTCGGTGTGGCCGATCGCGTCGAGGTCGCTCCGTATACCGACGATTTGCGCGAGCTCGCTTTTCTCGATTGCGATGTGGTGGTGGCGTATCGCTACCACGCGTGCCTCGTGTCCGCAGCAGCCGGCATTCCCACGCTGTTCATGTGCGTTGACGACCATCCGCATTACCGAAACAAGATGCGTCGTATCGCCGAGGTATTCGGCATGTCGAACAATCTGCTCATGGCCAGCACGTGCTTAGACGACGGGTCCTTCGATGCCCGCTTCGGCGAGATGCTGTCCGAGCCCGCCATCCCCCTCGTGCCCGCGGGGCTGTTCCAGGAGAGCTTCGATTTCCTGGAGCGTATTTGCAGTTCGATTGTAGAGCCGCGCGCTTAGTTATACTGGTACCCGTTGTGTAGTTCAGGAGATTGGCCGTTATGTCACCCAAAGTTTCTGTTGTCGTGCCCGTTTACAACGTCGCCGCCTTCCTTCCCGCCTGTCTCGATTCCATTTGCGCCCAGACGCTCAAGGATATCGAGATCATCGTGGTGAACGACGGTTCGACCGATAACTCGCTCGAGATCGCGCAGGAGTATGCCGCCAAGGACGATCGCGTCAAGGTGCTTACCAAGGAGAACCGCGGCTACGGCCACACCATGAACCTCGGCTTCTCCCATGCCCGGGGCGAGTACATCGGCATCGTCGAGTCCGATGACTGCGCGCGTCCCGAGATGTTCGAGACCCTGTACAACCTTGCCGTTCAAAACGATGCCGACGTCGTGCGCTCCAATTACTGGAATATGTCTGAGAACGGCACCAAGTTCGATCTGGTCGACGTCCTCAATCTCTGCGATGCGCCGTACGATTCGGCGTTCGACACCGTAAACCACCCCGATATCCTGCGCGGCAGCCCGGCCATCTGGACGGCCATTTACAAAGCCTCGTTCCTCAAGAACAACGGCATCGAGTTCCTCGAGACCCCGGGTGCCTCCTTCCAGGATACCGGCTTCGCCTTGAAGGTCCTTACGTCTGCTCAGCGCATGGTTATCACGCGCAAGGCGTTCCTCAACTATCGCGTGGATAACGCTGGCTCCTCGGTGAAGTCCGGCGCCAAGATGTTCTGCGTGTGCGACGAGTACGACTCCTTCGAGGAGCATCTGGCCCGCAATCCGCAGCGCGCTGAAGCGTTCCGCTACGTTATTCCTTCCAAGAAGTACGAGACGTACGTGTGGAACTACAACCGTCTGGATGATTCCCTCAAGCCCGAGTTCATGGAGCGCATGTCGCGCGAGTTTGCCGAGGCCAAGGCCGCTGGCAACCTCAAGCAATCCGCCTTCCAGGACGTCGAGTGGCTCGAGCTCAACGAGCTTATCGAGAATCCCGCGGCGTTTAGCAACCGCGCCCTTACGGTGCAGTATCCTCCCCAGGATTTCAAGGAGCATCGTCGCACGTGCTGTGCGAACGGTCTCATCTCGCGTCTTCGCATGTACGCTTCGTTCATCAAGCACGCTCTGTAATATCGTTTGACGAAAGCCGTATGTATGAATGTAGATAGCCCCAACGCTTCCCAGCCGCTCGTTTCCATCGTGGTGCCGGTGTATAACTCCGAGCGCTACCTGCCCACGCTTCTCGATTCCCTGCAGAACCAGACGTATCGCAATCTGCAGATCATCTGCGTGAACGACGGATCCAAGGATGGCAGCCTTGCTATTCTGCAGCAGCGCGCGCAAGACGACCCGCGCCTCGTGGTGATCGATAAGGTTAATTCCGGGGCAGCTTCTACGCGTAACGTTGGTATCGACCGCGCGACCGGCGATTACCTGTGCTTCGTCGATTCCGATGACTACGTGGTGCCCACGGCGCTCGAACAGCTCGTCGCGGTCGCGCTCGAGCATGATACCGATGCTGTGATCTTCGATATGGACAACTTCGACGACAAGACGGGGGAGACGGCTCCCACCAACGCCGTCTTCAAGGAGTTCGTCCCCGCGCGCACGGTGTTTGGAACTACCGATATCGATAACTTTTACAAGCGCGTGGTGGGCTTTACGGTCAACAAGCTGTATCGTACCTCCTGCCTAAAGGATATCAACCTCAAGTTCCCCAAGGTGGGTGCGCACGAGGATATGCCCTTCACGTACATCGCCCTTACGGCGGCGCCGCGCCTGTACTATCTAGATGAAACGCTGTACTATTACCGCCGCGCCCGCGAGGGTAGCCTTAGCGATGGCACCAACGACGACTACCGCTATATGCTCGATGCGCTCGAGGCTTTCCGCGATGGCCTTAAGGAGCACGGCTTGTGGGGTGCGTGCGAGCGCAACTTCGTGAACTATGCCCTCCACATGTGCCACTGGAAGTACACGGTGCTTGACGAGCAGGGTCGCCAGACCTTTGCCGACGACCTGCGCACCCGCGTGTTCGATTTGTTCGATATCACGCGCCATGATGCTGAGTACTTCTTCGACTCGGATGACTACGCATTCTACGAGCATATCTCGAGCTCGACGTTCTTCTCGCGTCTGTACGATCGCCTCTACTTCTTCCTGCGTCGCATCTGGCATAAGATTCGCAGGTAGGCTCAAAAGCGGCATTCATGTACCTTTGAGTTGCTACAAGCTGCTGCATGCAAGCGCTCCCGCATCCGGAACCATCTGGGATGTGGGAGCGCTTTTCTTGTGCGAGGCGACGTAATAACCGCGCGGCGTTGCCATCAGGCGCCCCGCGGTCGATGCATCATCGGATGTGGGGCGCCGTCATGTACGGGGCCGATTAGACTCGCTGCGGCGTTGCCATGCCGCTGTGACCGGGTTGCGCCAGCCAAGCTTCGAGGGCGCTTGTATCGGCAATTCGATTGTCTTGGATATAGAGCATCGTCAGGCTCGTGAAGGGGCTTACGTCGAACGATGTGAGCTCGTTTGATTGCAGGAAGAGGTTGTCCAGCTTGGTGCAGCCGCTCAGGTTGATGCTGTGCAGCTTGTTAAAGCCCGCATAGCAGCTAAAGAGCGAGGTGCAGCCGGAACAGTCGAGCGACTGCAGCTTGGTGTTGGCGACGTGCAGGTTGAGCAGGCTGCTTACGCCGGAGAAGTTGAGCGCGGTGAGATTGGGTGCAAATACGGTGATGTCCGTAAGGTCTTTGCAGCCGCGCGCATCTATAGAGGTGATGCCTGTGGCAGCCTTCGGGATGGTAACAAGGACCACCGGTAGCCCGTCGATCGAGGCGGGGAGTGTGGCCGCGCCCGACTTGCTCGTGTTTACGATGTAGATGCCCGAGCCGCGGAACGTGATATCGTTCCCCTCGGCATCCTGGCCAACGACATCGCCCCAGGTGAGCGTTGTGTTCTGGTTCACCTTGATATAGGTGAAGCCGTCTTTCGTATGCTTCGTGGGGGAGCTGGGGTCCTTCTGCGGCAGCACGCTGCCCGTATGGCCCGGTTGCTTCAGCCATCCTTCGAGGGCGCTGGTGTCTGCAATCAGATTGCGCGAGCAGTCCATCTGGAAGAGGTCGGGGCAGGGACTGATGTCAAGCTGCGTGAGCATGTTGTTGCTCACGAGGAGGTTATGCAGCTTGGAAACGTGACGCAGGTCGATGCTGGAGAGCTTGGTGTCATAGATACTCAGCACGTTCAGGTTGCGGCATCCCTGGAGGTCGAGCTGCGTAAGATTGCAGTTGCTCACCGTGAGCTGTTCGAGCTTGGTAAGCGTGTCGGGAGCGATGGTGAGCCCGGAAAGATTGGAATTCGAAACCGTGAGTACGCGCAGCTCGCTCGCCGCATCCACATTGATGCTTGCGAGTTCGGTTTTCTGATAGCCGCAGGCGATGTGCGCGTATACCAGCGGGTGGTTGTCGATGGTGCGGGGCAGCGTAAGGGACTTGGCGTTTTGCGGAATGGACGTGATGTAGGCGCCCGGGCCGTAGTACTGGATGGGGGCGCCGCTTTCGGTTGTCGTGATGACGTCGTACTTCTTATAGCCGCATGCCTCGCTCACGTAGAGGTACGTGCAATCATTCCAGGTGCCGGGGACGGGCTTGGCTGCTGTCTGGCGCTGCGGTTCGAGCGTGCCTGTGCGACCGGGGTGCTCCAGCCACTGCTTGAGGGGCGCTAGGTCCTGGATGTTGTTCATCTCGCATTCGAGCTCGCTTAGCATGGGGGAGTCGCTGATGTCGAGCGATGCAAGCTGGTTGTAGCTGATCGTGAGGAATACCAGCATCGGCAGGTTGCTCAAATCGATGGACGCCAGCTGGGTGTCCTTCACATAGAGCGTCGTGAGGCTCGGGTTGTCGTGGCAGGTGAGGCTGACAAGCGCTTGCGATGTGCTATGCAGGCCGCGCAGCTCGGGCAACCCGTGCGCCGCGATGGACGTGAGCCTGTCCATATCGGCCTGCAGGAACACCAGGTTGCGGGCGGCCGTGGCATCGATACCTTGCAGGTTGGGCGCCTGCTCGGGCGCTACGAAAGGCTTTTGGAACTCAGCCGAGATAACGGGCGTGCCCTTTATGGTGGCGGGCAGCTTCAGCGTGGTGGCAGAGCCCTCGTAGTCGTAGAGATAGATGCCCTCACCGCGGTAAAAGATCGTTGTCGTATAGTCCTTTCCGGGGACTTCAACAACTTGGTCGTAATCGTTGAACCCGCTGCCATCCTTGATGTTCACATAGGAGAATCCGTTATACGTCCCAAGCTCGTAGGGCTTTTCCGCAGGGGGTTGCTGGGAATCGAGGTAGGTATCCAAGCGATGGAGAAACGCCGCCATATCGCAACGGACGATGTCGAGGTAGGGGCGGAAGGTCTTAGTTCCATCTTTCTCGTTCCAGCCCGTTGAGATTTTGGCATCTGCAAGCCATAGGATGGCGCGCTTGTGCGGCGTGGCCGAATCAACGTCCGCGAACCCGTTCGCTTCATTCTCGTTTACCTGCGGCTCTCCGGCAAGGCGGTAGAGGAACGCCGCCATGTCGCAGCGCTTCACGATTTCGTACGGGCGGAAGCTGAACGTTCCATCGTGATTGTCCCAACCGCTGGAGATGCCCTGATGGGCGAGCCATAGGATGGCACGGCGATGCGGCGTGGAAGCATCGACGTCCGAGAAAGCGGGAGCATCGTCTTCGTTGAATTGCGGCTCTCCAGTCAGACGGTAGAGGAACGCTGCCATATCGCAGCGCTTGACCGTTTCGAATGGATGGAAGCTGCTGGTGCCGTCGCCATTGGGCCAGCCTTTGGAGATGCCCTCGTCCGCAAGCCAGGTGATGTGCTCCGCATGCGGCGTGTCGGCGCGTACATCGGTAAACGATGCGGCCAGAGCCGGCGTGGCGCATGAGAGCACCAGCAGGAACATGGAGGCCATGCCCAATATGGCTTGTAGCCTCCGCTTCGATTTCGCCATCGTGTCGTTCTCCTTCCTGTCCGTGCGGCGCCTGCCGCACGTATCCGTTTTCGGCAGTTGCTCGGCCCGGGTCTAGGGGGCTAATACTGCCTTAGAAGTAGACTATTCCTATCGAGTCGATTGTGGAATAGGCTACTAGGGCTAAATAGATTGATGGTGAAGAGGCAGCGTTGCCGAGCGGGTGCATCGCGCGAGATGCATGCGATGTTGTTCGCCGTCCATACTGGTGGTTTTGCGGATTGCACGACTGTGCGCATGGCCTGCGATGCGATAATCGCAGCGACTTGCGTCAATGCGTCTGTAAGGAGAATTCTATGGGATATGGAACGGGTGTCGTTCGCATTCGGCAGGCATGTGCAGCTGCAGCCTGCGCGCTTGCATTCTTTGCTCCCACGGCGTCTGCCTGGGCGGAAGCTCCGCTCATGGGAGCCGGTGTCGATGAGATTCCGGGTATCGAGGGTATCTCGGGTTCATTGGCGGTGGGCAGCGCGGATGTGACGGAGGCTATCGGGAATCCTGCGGCCTCGGGCGAATCTGCGGCAATGCCGCTGCATGCGACGCGTGCGGGCGGTACGTTCTACGCCTCCATGGATGGCGCGGTGTGGCAGTCCGAAGCGCACAGGATGCTCGCGATGGTGAACAATGAGCGCGCTCGCCTGGGCGTGCCCGCGCTTCAATGGGATTACGAACTTGAGCAGTCAGCCATGCAGCGTGCTGCGGAGACCTTCATCATGTTCAGCCACGATCGACCCGATGGAAGCTCGTGCTTCACCGCGTTCCCTAGCGGGCTCAGTATGTATGGCGAGAACATCGCCATGGCTTCGTTCGGCAACGCGGATAACGCTTATAACATGTGGTATAACTCGCCGGGTCACTACGCCAACATGACTCATACGGGCTTTACCAAGGTGGGCATCGCATGCTTTAGGGGACCCGATGGCGTCTACTGGGTCCAGTGCCTCGGTGCTGGCGGGTCGAGCAACACGACCGCCTCGCTCTATGACGGCGCGGCCTCGTTCGCCGTACCCCTGCCAGACTCAATCATTACGGCGAGCTACACGAGCGCCTCGGCGCTCACGCCGGGCGTCGGTGCGCTGCGCGTTTTGCCTACGGTGACCTTTGCGTTTAACGGCGTGGTTGGAAACAGGCGGATCAACGGTTCCGCAACCTATGGCAACGAGATGTTCTCGTGGAGGACGGATGACGAGCGCATCGCCGGCGTCGGCGAGCACATAGGGAGCCGGTGCTGCATCGGCGTCGCTCCGGGTAGGACCACGCTGCATGCCGAGTTTCCGTCTTCCTCGCGTCTGAACAAGGATGTTCCCGTGATCGTCACGCGTGAGGGCGCATTCATCGATGTCGACGCGAACACGCCTCATCGTGATGCCGTGCTATTCATGTCCTCCCTGGGCGTGACGGCCGGTTACGCCGACGGGTCGTTCAAGCCCTATGTTGATGTTGCGCGTGCCGACATGGCCGCGTTCCTGCGCCGTTTTGCTATCGCCTCCGGCGTGGAAGGAGCCGATAGCTGGCAGCCTTCCCAGGCCGATTGGAATAGGTTCTCGGACGTGCATCAGGATACGCCGCATGCCCAGGACATCCTGTGGCTTGCGCATGCGGGTATCTCCACCGGTTTCGACGACGCGACGTTTCGTCCGTTCGCGAGCGTGACCCGCTGCGACATGGCTGCGTTCCTGCGTCGATTCGGTAAGGTGGCGGGTATCGAGAGCGCGCTTTCCTGGACGCCGAGCGCCGGCGATTACGCCGCGTTCCCCGACGTTGCTGCTACGACGCCTCATCGCGATGACATCCTGTGGCTCGCGCACTGCGGCGTCTCGACGGGCTTCCCGGACGGCACCTTCGCTCCGTATGCCATTGTGAAGCGCTGCGACATGGCCGCGTTCCTGAAGCGCGTGTCCGAGCTGCCTGCGTAGCGCGCTTGGGGTCGTCGTTCTGTACTGAATGACGCTGATGGCTAACGGCTGGATTGCGATTGAGGGCCAGGGCGCGAGTTGCCCTGGCCCTTTTGCTATGCCGCTGTATTTCAAACTTTGACAGTTCTGAGTTGATGACGGCGACGCTATATGCGATCAGCTATTTGCGCTGCATTCCATTTTAATTGGTTTGTTGCGCAACAAATCTATCTGAATTGCTTTTAGGCTAGAGATGGCATTATCCAATCCGTCGTCAGTAATGATGCGGTGTTACCGGAATGGAGTTGGAAAGAAGATGGCCATATCGAAACGTATTTTGCTATCTGGAATGGCTGGGGCTTTGTTGATAAGCCCCTGGATTCCTTCGACGTCAATTGCTATGGATGTGAATTCTCAGAGTTTTGAGTCCGGCTGTCGTAATGCGGAAATGATTTTGAATGATTTCTCACCGGCCGTGGAATATGATGGCAGCGTTGATCAGTTTGATGATTCAATCCTCACTGAGGAAAACCTGGAAGGTCAGCAGGAGTCTGAACGTTCTGGTAGGGCTTTCGGAATCCCATTGAAGAACGGGGTTACAAAACGCTATAAGGTCTCGACCGACCTTGGATATGTGCCATTCACGGTATCTATTTCTAGTTCCACGGTAGCCCAGTTTGACGTTGCCCTCTCGGCGCCCGGTGGTTCCGTTGATGTGTATATCGAGAATTTTAAGGGCGTCGATCAATTTCTCGGTACCGTGTGGTCAGCAACTCATTTGCGCTCATACCCCGTATCGGTTCCTGCAGGTAATTACACGTTAAAGCTCTATTTCCATCTGTCTAATCCCGGTTTGATGAATATCGGATATATCACCGTACCAGGAATGGATGCCTATTCTCGTACTCATGTGTATGAGTACGAGAATAATAATGTTACGGCTCATGCGAATGCGCTGTATGGGCGGTCATCGTGCTTGGGATTTATGTACGACCTTGGGGCTGCATATACCTCGCATGCACACGTTGATACGGACTTCTTTTCATTTGAACTCGCTGAGGATGCTTATACAAGGATAAAGTATGCTGCAAAGCCAGGGGTACATGTGGCGTTGGTGGATGCTTCTGGCAACACATTGCGATACAACCTGAATTCAGATGAAAATCTGCTCCAGGCCACCGTTCCATACGGACAAGGGGATACGCCGTCAGGCTTCTTTGATTGCGGGCTGTTGAAGGCCGGGAAATATTTCATCAAGGTGTGGAACGATCAGCCGTCAAATGTCAAATCATTGTATATGGCTGAATATGAGCTCCGTGATACTCAATATATGGATGTTCAAAATAACACGCCTCATAAAGATGACATTATGTGGTTAACGAATACCGGGATATCTAAGGGTTGGCGCGAGTGGAACGGTTATTCATTCCGACCGATCAGCGATGTTGCTCGAGCCGATATGGCTGCCTTCCTTTACCGCTTGGTTGGATCCCCGATGTATGTCCCTTCAGCTGAAGAGAAGGCTCGTTTTGTGGATGTGGATGACAATACTCCGCATGCAAAGGAGATTTGGTGGCTTGCCTCGACAGGAATCACAACAGGTTGGGATATGGGTGATAGGCAAGAATTCCGTCCTTATGCGAGCGTCGCGCGCGCGGATATGGCTGCCTTCCTTTACCGTTTGGCTGGTTCCCCAGAATATAAGCCGTCTGAGTCCGAGTTAAAGGCGTTTCGGGATGTGAATAATGAAACGTCGCATGCCAATGAAGTCTATTGGCTTGCCTCTGCTGGAATTTCGAAAGGTTGGACCGAAGGTGACGGGTCTCATACCTTCCGTCCGTATTGGACGGTTGCTCGTGCCGATATGGCTGCATTTCTGCACCGTATGTCAAATATCGGCTTGCTACCTTCTGAATAGCTAGCGTGTAGTATACATTCTCTGCCGCTTTATGCTTTTATTCGGGCTTGTGGGCTGGATATGGTAGGGAATTGTGTGTTATATGGGAAGCCGGCGCATCGAACCATGTCCCGTCTTCCTTGTGATAAACGGGCACCAATATATGGTTGAGCGTGGTTTGACAGGTCTCAGATCCGTCGCTGGCTCTCTATAAAAATGCTAGGCGAGGCCCCTCTTCGTGATGAGAGGAGAGGCCTCGCTTCGTTGGAGCATTCGGCTATGTGCACCTGAATCTATGTGCACCTGAATGCATGCGGCCTTGTTCAACGATCGGTGCCGTGCGGGACGGTTCGGATTACTTCACCAATCCGTTCTCATCCATGCGGTGCAGGAAGGCCGCCATATCGCAGCGGGATACGTCAAGGTAGGGGCGGAACGTCTTGGTGCCGTCTTTTTCCTCCCAGCCCTTCGAGACTCCTGAGGCTGCAAGCCATAGGATGGCTTCGCGGTGCGGTGTATCGGCGACAACATCGGCAAAGGAGGCAATCGCACCCTCGTCGATCGTGGGGTTGCCAGCCAAGCGATAGAGGAACGCGGCCATGTCGCAGCGCTTCACGATCTCGAACGGCCGGAAGCTGTACGTTCCGTCATGGTTGTCCCAACCCTTTGAAATGCCCTTATATGCCAGCCAGAGGATGGCGCGTCGATGCGGCGTGTTCTGGTTGACATCGGAGAAGCGCGGGGCGGCGTTCTCGTCGAATTCCGGCTCGCCCGCCAAGCGGTAGAGGAAGGCCGCCATGTCGCAGCGCTTCACCGTGTCGTACGGCCGGAAGCTGTGGGTGCCGTCCTCGTTATCCCAACCCTTCGAGATTCCCTCGGCGGCGAGCCATGCGATGTGGTCCTTGTGCGGGGTGGATGCGTCTACATCGTTGAATGAAGGTGTTTCAGGAGAAGGCTTCTCGGGTGCTTTGCCCGACGTATCCATGAAATACCACATTCCGTCTTTGTGGACGAGGAGCATATCTTTGGAATCCAGCGTTCCCATATCGTAGATGCTGTCGAAGATCGCAGGCATGGCCAGTTCCTGCGTCTTTGTGTTGATGGCGCCGTAGTGGCCCTCGCCATCTCCAACATAGGTGAGCTGTCCGTTGAATATGGTGTTGCCGGCAACAACATAGTTGTATTTGCCCGTCTGCATGAGATCGAGGTTCGCACTGTAGAGCTTCTTAGGGAGATGGTGCTTCGTGCTGTGCTCGTTGGTTAGAAGCGGGAATGCGAGGTTGCCCTTGATGAGATAGGGCGAGTCGAGGTCCAGGCGGCCGTCAAGCTCCTTGATGACGTTGAGTTTTGAGTCGAGATAGCGACTTGGACCATTGAATAGGTGTAAACCTGGGAATTGGAAGAGTCGGAGCTCTGCATTCTCAAGCAAGTATGCGGGACCCTGATCGGTCCATGTCTTCGTTGATTCGATGAGCCAGTGCTCGTTTGGATCAAACGTCTGAAGCGTACGTCCGGAAGAGTCCAAGATGGCGGTTACCATCGCAAGGGAGTAATCGCCAATGGAGACGTCGGTCTTTTTAATGATGAACTGGTTGAGTGCGGAATAGGTGATGTTGTTACTCTGGACGGTTTCGAGTAGCTTTGCCTGTCCGTTAGGTCGATCAACATAATAGGAGTATGTACCGTGGTCGTCGGTCCAGCATAGCGATGCGTCGCTGTGGGCGAGTCTGGTCACGCTAGCGTAGCCCTTGCCGGAAAACAGCTCCGTGCCATCGAGCGTGAAGTAGCGGTATGTCAACGCGCCTTCCTCCGCCCACAAAAGCGGGAGTTCGCCGTCGTTGGTCTGCACATAGACGGAACGGAACGGACCGCTGATCACCTTCTCGCTACCGTCGGGCTGCGTGATCATGACCTTGGCGATTTGGTTTCCGTTCCGTTGTAGCCGCACCGTGTAGAACTGGTCTTTATACACGAGTTCGTTATCAAAATCGATGCCGGGATAGTCTTCGGTATGAAGCTCCATGCGGTTGTTGGAAACCGTGACGTAGGTGTGCTTGTTGAGGTTCGTATAGATGTCGATCTGTTTTCCATCATCCGAGTTGTAGACGCCTTCAACCACCGTGGCCCCTTGGAAGCCCTGAAGGGTGTGGAGCGTTTCTCCCGAATCGAGGTCGACGAGCTTCAATTCGATACCGTTCTGGCGGACCCATGCGCCGATGGCGAGCTTGTCACTGTAGAGGATTGCCGCTCCATCGCAGTCGGTTAGCACGAGACGTCCTTGAGCGTTCACCACAACGACCTTGTCGTTGGTCGTATCGATCGCGCGTATGCCACCGTGGGAACGGGCGAATTCTCCGCTAATCGATGCACGGCCGTCGCTTAGCGGCTCGAACGGCTTGTAGCGGAAATCCTTGCTTGCCGTTACGTCTCCGTATTGATCGGTTTGGTAGCCCGTTTTAAAGAGGACGGTTCCGTCGGAGGCAACGAGATCGAGCTCGTAGACGGTGGTTTCGCCGGATTTGCGTACGGTTTTTGCCATTTGCGCATTGCCGTTTACCACGCCGTAGACGTCATCGTAGACGAGGCCCTTTGACAGGACGGTGCCTCCCCACGAGCCTGCTTGTGCGGCAAACGGCAGCGCGCACAGGCAGAGTGCCGCTACGGTTGCGGCGAGGACTGCCTTGATGTTCTTTTGCACTATCTGCTCCTTCCTCGAACCCCTAGCGCGGGGACCTAGCTAGCTGCATATATCGTAACGGTTTGCACGGACACATGCGCGTCGATGCTGGTAGTTGGTATGCGATCATGCGCATCGGTATCCTGATGGCGAGATGGGATTGCGTTTCGGGTCGGTTGTCGGGCTGGAAACGGGTGCCTTAGGGTTGCTGCGCCTCGATCCGCGGGGGTTCTTGCTGATTGTTCAGCAAGTTGGCGGGCCATGCCGCAAGGTAATCCAGGCTGCGCGTGCGCAGCGTTTCGTAGCGCTGCTCTGTTTGCTCGCTTACATCGTAGCGTGCGAATAAATCTGCGGCTTGGGTGTAGGCTGCTACGTTGTATGGCTGATCTTGAAGTGCACGCAGAAGCACGAGTTCCGCTTCTTCGGGGCGGTCTGCGGTGTAGAGGCAGCGGGCAAGCGCCGTCATGCCCGGCGTCGTAACGGTGATGGGGTCTCTTCTCTGCAGCTTGAGAACGGCTTCGCATTCGTCTTGTCTGGTGCAGCATTGGTAGAGGCGCGTGCGCACGGTCTGGTCACGACAGGCGAGCGGATCTTTGGCAATCTGCTGCGAAGCGGCATGAGGACCCAAGGCTTGAATATCGGTAAGAATCTGGTTTTCGCGAACGTCGAACGTGAGCGCGCTTGCGCCGCAAGCGAGGAGGATGATGACAAGGGCGGCGGGTAAGAGGAATCTTGCCCGAGCGCGCTGATCGGGGGTGGAGCTGGCCGTACACGCGGTCGAGGCGAGCTCTCTATTGGAGAGTAGGGCGAGCACGAGCAGCATGATGATCGATCCGAACGCTAGGTCGAAGTCGACGAGCGCATGGAGAAGTAGCAGCGTTGCGGCAGCGTGCGTGCCCGGTATTCGGTCTTCTGTTGCCTTTAGCGTGCCTTTCCATAGCGTCACCATGCAGAGCACGGCCAGCGTGGTGCCGATCAGCCCATAGGACAGGGTGAACCCCAGGTAGCTGTTGTGGATCACGTTCGCGGTGTACTGCGCCGATTGCACCCGGGGGTGCACGACGCGCCATTGCTGTGGTCCGATGCCGATATGCGGCGCAGAGGCGAGAGCGCGCGTTCCATCTATGGTTTGTATGAGCCGTTCCATACCCGTTTGCAATGCCGAATCGAGGCGATCGGGGGCGCCGATGCAGATGGCGAACACGGCCAGTGCACCGATACCGAGGACCGCGATGGCGATCTTGCTAGTCGACGCTTTCGTTTGCGTGGCGTTGTCCCGCTTCAGTCGAGTCAGCTTGAGGTTTTTGAGCACCCATGCGCACCCAACGATTGCGATGACGGTGAACGTTCCCATCGATTGCGTCAGAGCGGTGCAGATGATCGGGGCCGTGACGAGCGCCTTTGCTGCACGGGTGCGAGCCTGTGACCATACGAGGCAGCTCATGACGGCGAAGTAGGCGCCCGCGGTGTTGGCGTACTGGAATGTGAACTGCAGGCGTCCGTCTACGACGGCGCCAGGATAGGGGAGCACGCGGGCGAACATGAGAAGCGCGACGACCGAGAAGAGCACGCTCTCGTACGCGATCAACTGGATGGCGGAGCGCTTCTCGGCTTGTGAGAGCTGCAGCCAGTACGTTGCCGTGGCTATGGCGAGGGCTGGTCGCGCCATAGCCGCAAGTGTTTCGTAGCTCGCGATCCCGTCGAGGAGCGGCCGTGCCGCGCACCACGCGAGCATGCAGATGGCAATTGCCGCCGATATGGCGAGGAGAGGCGGGGTGCAGCCGCTTTTCTCGTTTCGAGATGCTCCCGCGCCTGTTGTGGCGAACGCCTTCCATTTCCCGCGCCGCACGACAGCGCGCGCCAGAGCGAGTAGCGAAAAAGCGATTACCGCCAGAGCGCACAACGCTGGATAATATCCACCTTGAAATGCGATAAGTGCTGCAATTATTACTACTGGCGTTGAGGTCGAAACGGTAGCGTTGCGCGCGCCGAAACTGTATGCCATTTGCCATCCCCTTTCTTTGGATACAGGATATCTGATAAGGCTGAAACTGTGTTAAAGCTAAAGGGGCTGCTATTAAAGTATTACCTGACGAAATACGGGGGCTTCCATTGACACATACAGATTTGTTTGCCGTTTGTCGATAGCAATCATGTTGCACAACAATAGTTGATAGACCAGTGTTAGCGTTGGTCTTAATGATCCCATGAGATTTTGCGGTTCTGTTCTTATGGAGGGGTGTAAATGGAAGCGCTGAACACGAGAATTCGATTATTAGCTGTTGTTTGGGTTGTGATATTTGCCTCAGCACTGGGGTTCCCATTGTCAGGTTATGCGGTAGCCCCCGAACTCTCCGGAGCTGTTGATTCAATTGAATGGTCTATCTCAGACGGGTGCTTAAATGTTCGTCCTGCTGGCGGTGCGCAGGAAGGCCGTTTGGAAAACCATGACGGTAGCTATCCATGGGATGGCTACCGTTCCCTTATTAGAGAGGTCGGCTTTGAGGGAAGCGTAGCCGTCGCTACTGCAAAGGGGATGTTTAGGGATTGCTCCAATCTCGTTAACGTGGATCTCCGGGGGCTCGACACTGCGAATGTAACTGATATGCAATCGATGTTTTCAGGCTGCGACTCTTTGAGCGAGTTGTCAATTGACCAACTTAACACGCGGTCTGTGGTTAATATGGGCTCCATGTTCAGCGGTTGCAAGAGCTTACTAAGAATGAGCCTCTACAGTGTTTATATGGGTAACGTGCAGACGATTATGGGCATGTTCAGAGGCTGCGAATCTCTTGAATACGTTGAATTCTCCATGGCGAACACGCCTTCGCTCAGGTATGCAATGGGATTATTTGAGAACTGCAAGAGCCTTGTATCAATTAATTTTGGCCAACTTGATACTTCACTTGTTGAAAACATGAGTTATGTATTCAAGGGCTGTAGTAGTTTGACTAGTTTTGATGTGTGGCCTGTTTCGATAAATTCTGCTACAACGCTTGATAGCATGTTCGCTGATTGCAGCTCTTTGGAATCTGTGAATCTGTACCTTGGGGATACATCTTCGGTGCGGAGCTTTGCTGATATGTTTAGGGGGTGCACAAGCCTTGGCGCCCTTTCACTTGATATGAATACCGTATCTGGCGAGGATTTTTCTGGGATGTTTTCCCAATGCAGCAGTTTAAGAATTGCTGATTTGTCGTCGTTCGTTACCCCTAGGGCTACCGATATCTCGGGCATGTTTGCAGGTTGCTCGCTCCTGGAGTCCTTAGACTTGAGTGGTTTCGATACAAGGAATGTTCGTTCTGCCAATAATCTCTTTGATGGGGTGCTCAATCTTCGACATGTAAAAACCGGCAATAACTTAACGTTCAATCCTTCATATAACTGCTCTTTTTCTCTTCCGAGGCCCGACAAGCTTCCTTCTTATTATGGAGCGACGGGCAATTGGTTTGATTACATTACTCTGACAACGTATGATTCGGATAATATTCCGAGCTTTGTCGCTGCTGACTATTATGCTGAAAGGGCATTTCAGAATTCTTTAATTATGGTTGATTTGACTCCTCAGGACTACACTGGAAAGCCCTTGACGGTTCCTATTTCCTCTTCCCTAAAGGTTGAAGAGGATTATCGCGTGAGGTATTTGAACAACATAAATCCTGGCGTTGGTGTCGTTGAGATATATGGCATTGGCCAATATTTGGGCTGTCATGCATCTTATTCGTTTGATATTCTTAAAATTGATCCAAATTACGATATTCCCGACAATCTTGTAGCCAATGCTGGCCAACGGCTTTCAGAGATCGTGCTTCCGAACGGGTTTGGCTGGCAGGAGCAATCGGAGCAGGTCACCGTCGGGGGGCCTGGAGATCATACTCATTTGGCTTATTTCATACCTGAAAATACCGATATTTATAATGTCGTGTATGACATTCCTATTGTTATTCACGTTTCGGGTGATCTTGCTGCAGAGATGTTCGATATTGATTTGACGGATGTCGTATATAACGCGAGGCCTCACTACCCGAAGGTTTTATCTAGCTTGCGCGAAAACGATGACTACATCGTGAAATATGGAAATAACATAGACGCTGGTCAAGGTTCAATTCATATAGAGGGATGTGGAGCGTATCGCGGTTCCCTGGACTTCAATTTCAAGATTCTTAAAGCTACTCCATCATATTCAGTTCCTAGTGAGCTAAGGGCGACGTATGGGCAGCTGCTGTCGGCGGTTTGCCTGCCGTCAGGATTTGCATGGCAAGACGATCCAAATTCCACCCAGGTCGGTGAGCCCGGGCGGCAGAGGTTCCTTGTGAGCTTTACTCCTGAAGATACGGACAACTACATGGTTGTCAATGACATTCCCGTTCTTGTGAAAGTTACGAAGTCTCTGGATGAGGGTATGTTCAGAATGGAGGTAAATGAATATACGTATACGGGAAAGCCTATCGAACCCCGTGTTACTTCCTCGCTGATGCTAGATCAAGATTATGAAGTGTCTTATATCGATAATATCAATGCTGGACAGGCTTGGATCAAAATTGATGGCTGCGGTATATATGATGGATCGCTGAAATTCCCGTTTACAATTCAGAAAGCGGTTCCTTCTTTCGTTGCTCCTGATGGTTTTGTCGCCGCGTACGGTCAGCTGCTAAGTGATATACGTCTTCCTCATGGTTTTGCGTGGCAAGACGATGCTCTCTTGAACACACTGGGCGTGCATGAGTATATGGTTTCGTTTACTCCAGATGACTCTCTGAATTATGAGGTTGTTAAAGACATTGCGGTTACCGTCACTGTTAACAAATCTATTTCTGTTGATATGTTTAAGGTCGACGTGAGGGATGTTGTATATAACGGGGCCGAGCACCGTCCTTCGGTTTCTTCCAATTTGACGCCTGAAGTAGACTATCGAGTGATCTATAAGAACAATATAAATGCTGGTATTGGTTTAATTCGTATTGAGGGAATAGGTTCCTATGCCGGTTCCTTGGAATATGAATTTGAGATATTGAAAGCTGATCCCGAGTGCGCGGTGCCTAAAGACTTGCATTTAACTTATGGTGAGTCTCTGGGAGATATTGAACTCCCCGATGGTTGGAGCTGGCAGAACCAGTCGGCAAGACCTTCCGATTTAGGTTGGAATTCTTTTCTGGCGGACTACACTCCAGCCGACGTGAACAACTATAATTCCTTAACTGACGTAGCTATAGAGGTGTTTGTTGATCCTAGGTATATCGAACTTCCTGCTATAGATCCCTTGGTGTATAGCGGCAAGCACCAGGTTGCATCGGTACCGTCTTCTGATGATTATGTAGTTGTTTCAAATTCAGGCGGTATCAATGCGGGTTCGTATAGCGTTTGTATCCATCTTGCGGATCCTGAGCACACTCGTTGGATAAACGGGTCGGCTGAGGATGTGCAAATCAGTTATGCAATTTCACCGCGGACGCTAGCGGGTGTTAGCTTCACTGAGATTCCAGGACAGATATTTAATGGGCGTCCTATTACGCCTACACCTGATTTGTCCTACAACGGCATCTCTTTGGTTAAAGATGTTGACTATATCGTAGAGTATGACTCCAATGCTAATGCTGGAGCTGCTGTCGCCATTGTTACCGGTAGGGGTAATTATACTGGTTCGCTTCGTATTCCGTTTTCCATTAAGCCACTTGACCTTGGGGAGGGTGTCGTAGCTGACGATATTCCGCGTCAGGAATATGACGGTTTACCTCTGTGCCCCAGTGTCAGCTTATCGTTTAACGGTATCAAGTTGGTCTTAGGACAAGACTATTCTGTTGAATATCTTAATAACGATCGCCCTGGAACGGGCCGTGCTCGGGTTACCGGAATGGGTAATTACGTTGGCCATTTGGATCTGTCGTTCTCAATCAGCTTAGCCGATCGTCCTGAAAACTACGGCAGCCTTGTTGATCAGGGTTCGTGCGGCACAGGCGTAACGTGGGAGGTGTACGACTCGGGCCTGCTGATCATTGATGGTGCGGGTAAGATGGACTTCCGGGGCTCCTACGAGGGTCCGTGGGTGAGG
This sequence comes from Collinsella sp. BA40, assembly GCF_008014645.1. Lineage (GTDB taxonomy): Bacteria > Actinomycetota > Coriobacteriia > Coriobacteriales > Coriobacteriaceae > Collinsella. The sequence continues at coordinate 6,944 of NZ_VOWY01000006.1, read as the reverse complement.
AAGTACGGTGAAACTATCCGTGGAATAATTGTTGGTGAAAAAGTTGAATATATCTGCAGCGATGCATTTAGGGGCTTGCATAACAGCCAGATATTGATGTTCAAGGGCTCGTGGTCCCGCGACCGATTCCATAACGATGCTATGGACGGCTTCGATATTAACCATCACAGCGTAATTCTGCGCACTCCCGGGGACGCTTCTTGGAAGCAGTACAAACCCTGGATTCCTAGTATGTTTGATATAAATTGGGCAACGATGCGCGACATTGGAATTTGTGGCGAGAGTGCCTTCTGGGTCCAAAACGAAGACGGCATGTTGGAGATCTGTGGCGCCGGGGAGGTCTCTGAGGACATCTTTACCGAGGATGGGAGCCTGGCAACATCGGTGGTTGTTCGTGAGGGCATCACAGGATTTGGTGACGTTTCTTTTTCCGATTATTCGTATAACAATCTCAAGTCATTCACCTTTGCTAATTCGGTGCGCGTTCTCCCCGACGGTATGTTTGCGTACAACGATGTCATCGAGCGTATTGCCGTTCCACAGGGTATAACGTCCATACCATCCCGCTTTTGTAGGGGCTGCTCAAAACTAGCGAGCTTCGACTTGCCCAGTGGCTTGACCTCTATAGGCTCGGAGGCATTTGAGGATTGTTCCATTCTGACGAGTATTAGTCTCCCTGATAGTCTGACCTCGATTGGTGATGGGGCATTTAGAGATTGCGAGCAATTTGCCCCCTCCATACTGCCTGCCGGTCTAATTGAGATCGGAGAATATGCTTTCTACGGTTGCGCCGCTGTTGATAACGTTGTGATTCCTGAAAATGTTGCTTCGATCGGGCAACGGGCGCTTTCGTTCCCCGTGAAGCGTTTTGATTTCAAGGGCGCCCTGCCGTCATTCAGTTCGGCGTTCAACGATTCCGAGGCCATCGCCACCCATCGGCCTGGTGATCCAAGCTGGGATACGACTGACAAATTCAGCTTCGGAAAGAATGTAACGTGGTTTACGCTTGGTGCTGATGGCAACTTGGTTGAGGATGGCTACATCAGCTCGAATGAAACTACAGTGCTTGAGTACGGTAAGTTTTCCACGGAGACGCAGTTCAAGGACTGGTGGTTCCATGCATTCAAATTCACGGTCGAGGAGTCTGGCCCTGTTAAGTTGAATTTCAGCTTGGATTTCTTCCCCAACTGCACCCATCAGAGCATTTCGATATCGCTTATGTCTTGCAGGGGCAACGATGGTCAGAAAATTGCCAATTGGCAATATCGTGACGACGAGCTCGTATGGGATGACAAGACGGTTAATCTTGAGGCCGGAGACTATTATCTCGAGGTTTCTTACTTCACCTCGCACTCCGGAAACTTCGGATCGATTTCGGTTTCATATGAGTATCCGAACGTATTCAACGATGTGTACTCTTCGACCCCGCACAACGAGCATATCCAATGGCTCGCTCGTAAGGGAATCTCTAAGGGCTGGGACAACGGCAACGGTACTTTCAGTTTCCGTCCCTATGCGATCGTAGCCCGCGCCGACATGGCCGCCTTCCTGTACCGTCTCGCGGGCGAGCCCGCGTTTGACGAGTCTTCGGCGCCTCAGTTCACCGATGTCGATGCCTGGACGCCGCACCGTCGCGCCATCCTGTGGCTAGCATCCACCGGCATCTCCAAGGGCTGGAACAACGGCAACGGCACCTTCAGTTTCCGTCCGTATGCCAACGTCGTGCGCGCCGACATGGCCGCGTTCCTCTACCGCCTCGCCGGCGAGCCTGCATTCGACGAATCTTCGGTTCCCGGCTTTGCAGATGTGAGCGCCTCCACGCCGCACCGTCGCGCCATCCTGTGGCTGGCGTCCTCCGGCGTATCCAAAGGCTGGGACGAGCCGAACGGCACCAAGACGTTCCGACCTTACCTGGAGGTCGCGCGTTGCGACATGGCCGCCTTCCTGCACCGCATGGAGCAAAACGGCCTGGTGAATAAGGGGTAGCGATATAGCTGCAGGTGGTTTACTTCTTTCCGAGTGAACTCTATTAGGGCTCGTCGAATATCGATTCGACGAGCCCTCTTATTTAGGTTCATAGGTGACTTGCCGCTTACTGATTCTGCTCCTAATTGTTGCGCAACAAACCGCTGTTGCGTGGCGATATAGTAAAAATGACCATTGTGGTTGGTTCTGTTCATTTAGGGGAAGGAGCAAAATGCTAAAACCTGTTAGTCGCGCGCTTGGCCATGTAGGAGTGCTTGCGTTAGCATGCGCTTGCCTGGTTGCGCCTACGACAGCGCATGCCGTTGAGAGCTTGGCTGTAAATCTCGATGGCGCGGCTCTCGCATGAACTGGAGGGGCTCGAGGAGGTCGTGTCTGACCAATGGGAGCCAGCTGAGCAGGTTGAGGCCAAGGCCCTTGACCAACTCAAGGACTCTTACGCCGACATCGCTGATACGGAGGCGGTATCGGCGCCTAAGATGCTTTCTAAGAACGATGCTCGTTTGGGCGGCAGCTATCCCGTTCAGGATGGTGTCACGAAGTGGGTGAGCGTAGACCGCAATACGCTCTTTACCGATTTTACGTTTACGATCCGCCGATCGACGGTTGTTCGATTTGCGGCTCGTACAACGTCGTATCGCAGCTCGGCTTCATTTATGATCCAGAACGAGCATGATCAGGGCTGTATTATTGGTCTTGCTAAGTACGGCCTCGATATGGAAGCGTTCCCCGTCGCGCTTCCCGCTGGTACCTATACGGTAACTGCGCTTATCAGTACTGATTATTCCGGTAGCCTGGGCTTTGTATACGAGACCGTGCCCGGCATGGATAAATATGCCGATCAGTACGCGTACGAGTACGAGGATAACGGCAGCATAGAGGACGCCACGCCCCTTGCTGCCCATAATGGCGCCCTGGGCTTCCTATATAACGCTGCCTTGAGTGGGACTACGCAGGAAATCGCCGATCTTGATTACTACAAGTTCACGCTTTCCAAGCCGGGCTCCGTTCGCGTGATGCTTGCTGGCCTGCCTGGCATCATGTATGCACTCGAGAACGTGCGGGGCGACATTCTGCACTTTGGTCTCGATCCAAACGAGAATGCCCTGGTTGGTCAGACGCCGTATTATGGCGGTTCGTTGGATGAAACAACGGCCACCTTCTTCGAGACCGGTGTGCTTCCTGCTGGCACCTACTACATCGTAGTTGTGAGCGATCTGCCTCGCGTGGCTGGATCTCCTTATATTGTCGGCTACGAGGTTACTCCGAGCATCTTCATGGATGTGACCGCCAACACCCCGCACCTCGAGCATATCAACTGGCTTGCTAACGCTGGCATTTCCAAGGGTTGGCGTGAGCCCAACGGCTATACGTTCCGCCCCTTCGCCAACGTCGCTCGCGCCGACATGGCGGCCTTCCTGTATCGCCTCGTTGGCTCGCCCGAGTACACGCCTTCCGCAGCCGAGCGCGCGAAGTTCCGCGATGTCGATTCCAGCACCCCGCACGCCAAGGAGATCTGGTGGCTTGCTTCCACTGGCATCAGCGCTGGTTGGAACATGGGCAACGGCGTGTACGAGTTCCGTCCTTATGCTGAGGTGACGCGTTGCGACATGGCCGCGTTCCTGTATCGCCTTGCTGGTTCGCCTGCGTTCGAGCCCAATGCTTCCGAGCGCGCGGCGTTCCGCGACGTGAACGCCAGCACCCCGCATGCGAACGAGATCTTCTGGCTCGCCTCCTCTGGCATTTCCACGGGCTGGAATGAGTCCGATGGATCCAAGACGTTCCGTCCGTACAACATCGTCGTTCGCTGCGACATGTCGGCTTTCCTGCATCGCATGTCCGACTACGGCCTGCTGCCCGCGGAGTAGCCGCGCCGGTTCCGATTGAGTTTGTGGCGCTGAGTTTCACGTGATCACAGGCTCTTTAACGTAAAGGTGCCCGTCGGTTGTAGCCGACGGGCACCTTTTGTGTAGCGGAGTGTATCGCAGCTATTGCTGGATTGAACTACCTCATGCTGCCTTGATTGACGTGGCGCCCGCCATGGAACTCATCCGTGACGGGCGCATTGCTGTAGACGGGCCTGCTCGTCGGTGCTCGCGTGGGCTAGGCTTCGCCCACCAGCCCCTTCTCGTCCATGCGGTGGAGGAACGCGGCCATGTCGGCGCGCTTCACCGTGTCGTAGGGGCGGAAGGTCATCGTGCCGTCCGGCTCGGTCCAGCCCTTGGAGATCTCGTTGGAGGCGAGCCAGAGGATGGAGGCGCGGTGCGGCGTCGAGCTCCCGACGTCCGCGAACGGGCTGCCCGCCGAGGGGGCCGCCGCCCTGGTCGCGGCGGAGAGCCGGTCGAGGAACGCGGCCATGTCGCAGCGCTTCACCGTGTCGTAGGGGCGGAAGGTCCTGGTGCCGTCCGCCTCGTCCCATCCGGCCGAGATGCCCTGCGCAGCGAGCCACCAGACCTCGCGGGCGTGCGGCGTCCCCTCGTCCACGTCGCGAAACGCGGCGCACTGCTCCGCCGTGGGCTCGAAGGCGGGCTCTCCCGCCATGCGGTAGAGGAACGCCGCCATGTCGCAGCGGGCGACCTCGGCATAGGGGCGGAAGGAGTAGGTGCCGTCGCCGTTGCCCCAGCCCTTCGACACGCCGCTCGCCGCGAGCCAGGCGATGTGCTCGGCATGTGGCGTCTCGCCGGCGACCACGTCGCTGAAGGCGGGCGCCTGGGGCTGCGGCTCCCGCCCCGTCACGTCCATGAAGTACCATTTGCCGTCGCGCTTCACCAGGATGGTGGAGTCGTCCAGGTTTTCGCCCAGGTCGCAGATGTTCTCGAATGCAATCGGAATCATCTCGCGTCCCCGATCGTCCAAAGCACCGTAGCGCCCCTTGCCATCGGTGACGTAATTGAGCTCCCCGCGCCCTGCGGCACCGGCCGCCCGTACGCGCTGCATGCCGTTCAGGAGCGCGGGCTGGATGTTCTTGTCGAAGAGGGGGAGCGGCCTGTTGCCGTAGGGGGACGCCGTATTGGGAAGGAGATGGGCGAGCATCTCGCCATCGATTTCCTGGGCGACGCCGAGGTCCCCATCGAACTCGGTTATGAGATTCAGGTCCTTATCGTAATAGGCGTTCTTACCATGTTGCTCTTGCACACGATAAATTTCCGGCGAGGGGGCGGGGTAGTCTTCCTCGTTGTAGTACACCTTCCAGAAATACAAGCACTGCTCGCTAGGATCGAATGCCAGCCGCACGGATCCCGTGCGGTCGAAAATGCGCGTGAGGCGCCGTTCCCCTGTGTAGTTCCCAATGACTTCCGTGATGTAGGATCCCACGACCTCGCAGGTGCCGTGTTCCGCCGTATGCAATGGCGTTCCCGCGCTTTCATCCGGGCGGCATATCTCGTAAGTAGGCCAGCCATCGACGCTGCGACTGCAAAGGTACTCGGTGCCGTTTTCGATACGTACGATGCGGCTAAAGCCCCTGCCTGCAAAGAGCTCCGCGCCATCGATTGTGTAGAAGTGCGTTTCGTATGCGCCGCCGTTGTCTTTTGAAGTCGTAATAATGCCGTCGGAGCTACAGCTTGTATTCAGGAACGGGCCGCGAATGATGAAGGACGTGCCATCGGGCAGGGTGAACGAGAGGTCTCGCGCCTCCGTGAGCTTGATGGTGTAGCCGTTGCTCGTGTGCACGTTATCTGGATCGTAGGGCGGCAGGGGAGGTCTTGAATCCGGATCGCTGTAATCGATATGCATCTTGTTGTCGATAATCTCGATGCTGTGCCGCGCGCGCTCATCGTCAGACGTCTGGGCATACCAAGACACGCTCCAGTCGCCATCGTATTGCGGGTCGAAGCCGTTGAAAAAGCTGATGCTGCGGATGGCGTCACCCATTCTTTGCTGGTCCAGAAGCCGTCCCGATGCTGTGTCCCACAGCTTGAGGTCGAGTGCGCCGTCGTTCAACCGCGCCTCGATCGCTTGGCTGATGCCAGGGGCTGTTGCAATGCCGTCAGCTCCGGAGACGAATGTCTCTCCCGCCGGGGTCACATAACTATAGCTATCGTCCTCGTTGCTCTGGACGACGATGCTCCCGTCACCGGACCTGAACGCGTACGACGAGCCAGGGCCCCTGCCGCCCCATCCGCTCGCTGGTCGATACGCGTATGATTCATGCGGTAGCATCTGCGGATATGGGTCATCGTTGAAGATGAATCCGGTGCTGAACTTTACGGTGCCGTCGGAGCCTACCAGGTCCATCTGCATGACGTCGAGACCGGCCTGCTCATCGACCTTCTTCGTCATGATGGCGTTGCCGCCCACTACGCCGTACACGTCGTCGTAGACGAGTCCTTTGGAAAGGACAGTCCCTCCCCAGGAGCCCGCCTGGGCCGCGAGCGGTGGTAAGCACAGCACAATGAGGGCCATCGCGCCCAGCAGGATGCTCATGAGCGGTCCGCGTACCGATTCACGCCCATAGCGGTCCGGCTTCTGGTGCCGTGGCGCGTGTTGTTGCGCCGCCTTCCATGCCCGTCCGGGTCGCCGCCCCTGCTCGGATTGTCGTCTCTGTGCGTTCATGCGTATCGGTCTCCTTCCGCGCTTTCTGGCTTAAGAGGTTTACCATCAATAGTACGCCGCCGCCCTTTGGCGTCCGAGATGGGTCGGGGAGCGGTTCGAACGCGTAATGTGCCAGGCGCCCCCGGCCGCTTGGCATGATCGCTCGCGACCGGGGACGCTGCATAGCTGGTTGTTCACTTGCCTGGAAACCTGTGAAGTCGAATCGGGCTGTATGGGTCATGGATTGGCTTGAATGAGCCTTACCAGCTACTTCGCTTCGCCCACCAGCCCCTTCTCGTCCATGCAGCGCAGATGGGTCCGTACATGCCCCAATGGTTTTCACGTGCCGGTTTGCAGTCACTGTACCCATTACAGTTTGAGCCGTCCGTAAGGGCGGCTCTTTCACCTTCAAGGCATTACGATTGGGC
>NZ_VOWY01000005.1 GCF_008014645.1 Collinsella sp. BA40 | reverse complement strand
GTCGCCCGACCCACGATAGAGCTACAAGGGGAGGGGCTCCAATGTTCAACTCATATCGTCTTTTGCCATCTATACACCGCTTCGGCCCTTACGGAAGCAGGCGGCTGCCGCATTTCCACTCACTTCGAGGGGTCGGCGGACTAAAACAACCTGGCACCCCCGAAGTGAGTGGAAAAATCGAGAGGCGCCCGATATCCCGCTGCAATTTGCAAGAAAACCCCAGGTGAGGCGCTCCCCCAACAGGGGTCTACTCGCCCCCTTCGAAAAAATCAACTCACTTCGAGGGGGAGGGCTCGAAGGGAGCTGATTTTTCTCCTCACTTCGAGGGGGAGAGCTCGAATAGTCCGCTCTTGGATCCCGCTTCAAGGGGACGGCTCGAAAAAATCTGCCCTTGGGCCCCGCTCCGAGAAGGACGGGCCGAAAGGAGCGGTTTTTTCGCCTCGCTTCGCCGACAAGTGCTTAAAGCACAAATCGATAGCGGCTGCCCACGTAATACTGGCGACCGATGCACACCGGCTTGCGGTCCGCGTCGCCGAAGCACACGTTCAGAAACAACAGCGGATCACCCTGAGAGATCGCCAGGCGCGTTGCCTGCTCGCTCGTGGCTCGCACCGCCTCCACGGTACGCATAAGCGGCACCTCCGGACGCTTCCCGCCCACCTCCGAGATCTTGTCGAACATCGACACATCATTTAAGTCCTCGGTCATCAAGGACTGGTAGCCCTCGTAGGGCAAAAAGATATTCTCCTCGAAGATGGGTTGGCCATCCGCCGTGCGGATGCGCTGGACATACAACAGCAACGCCTCTTCCGACAAATCAAGCAGACGAGCCTCCTCGGAGCGCACCGGCACGATCAAGCGATTGAGCACGCGCGCGCCCGGCTCCATGCCGTTGTCCTCGCACACCTGCGTGAAACCTCGCGCCACGGTGTACTGCAGCAGGCGACGATTGATGTGAGGCGTGCTCACGAAGGTCCCACGCCCCTGTTGCTTCACCAAATAGCCCTCCGAACACAGCTCCTCGACGGCGCGGCGCACCGTGATGCGGCTCACGCCGTACTGCTCGGCCAGCTCGGGCTCGGACGGGATGCGCTCCTTCGGCGCGTACTCGCCGCTCTCGATCGCCCCCTTGATCTCTTCGAAGACCTGCTGGTACAGCGGGGTCGTCCTGTTCGTCGCCATAGCGCTCTCATCCATTCATCTGCATCGTCATATATGTCGTTATAATTATAACCATATCAATGACATGTTGCACGTGCGCCCGAGGAAGACATGCCTTAGCCGAGCTCCTCCAGCACATCCCACAAGCTGTCGATCACCCGGTCCGCCGCCGACTGATCGAGCTCAACGCCCTCCTTGGGCTTCAGCGCCAACGTCCGCGCACCCGAGCGCACGCCCGCCTCGATGCCGAAGGGCGAATCCTCGACCACCAGGCACTCCTCCGGCTCCACCCCCAAAAGCTCCATCGCACGGAGGTACACCGCCGGATCGGGCTTGAAGGCGCCGCAGTCGTGGGCGCTCAGCTTGAGGTCGAGCACGTCCTCCAGGCCGGCGGCGTCCACCAGCTGCTGGATCATCTCGATCTGTCCCGAGCTCGCGATGGCGCACTTCACGCCGCGCTCCTGCAGCGCCTCCATGACGGGGCGCGCGTCGCGGTTCATAAGCTCGTCGTAGGGCACGGGGTGCGCCTCCATATAGGGCAGGTAGCCCTGCTTCAGCTCCTCGCGGCGAACGGGGTCGTCGGGTTCGAAGTACTCCCACACGTACACGTCGTTCGTTCCGGACAGGTCGGGGATCTCGTCGAACACGAAGCCCTTGGTCTCCAGGTATGCCGCGCGGCGGCGGTTGTAGAACCACTCGGTGTCCACCAGCACGCCGTCGTTATCGAACAGCACCGCCTTGATCATGGGAACCTCCCTCGAATAAAAAAGGCGGCCCCGAAAAGGAGCCGCCCGCCGAATCGAACTAGTAGGTGAGCTTCCACATGTAGCGACGCTTAGTCAGCGGGTGCTGGCGGGCATCGGCGATCTTGTTGCCGTACACGCGCATGACGGCGAGGTGCAGCAGCGGGTTGAAGTAGGTCAGCACACTCGCGGGCACGGCATCGGCCAGGCCGTAGTCCTTGGCGTCGATGAGCGCGACCTTGGCATCCATGCGCTGCAGGAAGGTAAGGGCGCGGGCGTCCATCGGGCGGGTCGCGCCATCGGACATGAAGAAGACGTAGGGCTTACCAGGGGTGGTCATCTCGAACGGGCCGTGGAAGTACTCGCCGGTGTTGTAGGCGGCGGCATCGATCCACTGCATCTCGGTGAAGAGGAAGGCGGCGTGGGAGTAGGCCATCTTCTCGGAGGCGCCGGATGCCATGAAGTAGATCATCTCGTCGTCCTTGAAGTCCTGAGCGAACTGCTCGGCGACCTTCTCAGCCTGCTGAGCGGACTTCTCGCAGAGCTCGAAGATGTTGGTCAGGCCGGTGACCATGTCCTCGTAGTGCTCATAACCCTCGGTCTGCTGAAGGATCTCGAGAGCGAGCGCCATGGCGTAGCCGGGCTTCTCGGCCTTAGCGGCGAAGTTGGCATGGAAGCCGTGGACGATCACGTGGTCGGCGTCAACGGTCAGAGCGGAGCCAGCCTTGTTGGTGAGGGAGACGACCGGGCAGCCGTGCTTCTTGGCGGTCTTGTTGGCCTCGACGGTCTCGGGCGTGGAGCCACCGAGCGAGCAGGTGATGACGAAGGTGTGCTCGCCGACCCACTTCGGGGTGTCGTAGTTGAACTCGTTGGCGGTGAAGATCTGGACGTTCAGCTTATCGGTGTTGTTGGCCAGGAAGTACTTGGCGGGGTACAGGTCGGACATGGAGGCGCCGCAGCCCACGAAGGCGACGCTGTGGATCTCGTGGTTGGACAGGACGTCGGCAACGATCTGCTTGGGGAGGTTGAGGTCGATCTCGTACATGTTCAAAACATCCTTTCGGTTGCTTGCTCAGCCCCGCCGTATGGCGGGCCGTTGTTACCAGGTGATTGACGGGAGGGCCGGACGGTCGCAGCGGAGATTGGGCTGCCTCGACTTAGGGAACCGAATGCCGGCCGGCCTCCCACCAGGGGTGGAGTGTCTATCGGAGTCGCAACGCGCCTCGGTCGCGAAGCCCTTCTGCGGGGCGTCGCGATTCCCGCAGCTGGGAACGGGCGCGGCATGAGCTTGGTACAGGTGCTAGACGAGGACGCCCAGAGCGGAGAGGGCGATGCCTCCGACGATGGCGATCGCGAGGAGTGCCAGGGTGTTCGCGCCCTTCTTGATGAGCCAATACATCAAACCGGTAAGCGCCAGCGGAATCATGTTCGGCATCATGGAATCCAGGATGTCCTGAATGACCACGGCGCCGTCAGAGAACGCAAGCGGCGTGGTAGCGCCAATGAGAGTCGCGATCATGGCGCCCACCGACATGAGGCCCACGATGCCGCAGACATACATGAGCTTGTCCATCATGTTGCCGCCCTGCAGCTTCTGCAGGTACTCATGGCCGCCCTGGTAGCCGAGCTTGGCCGCGAACCAGGTAATGAGAACGGACGGAACGATGGAGATGGCCATCGCCAGGATCGGGCCCATAATGGAGCCCTGCTGCGCGAGCTGCACGCCGAGGCCGAAGGCGATGACGCGAATCGTACCCTGGAAGAAGGAGTCGCCGATACCAGAGAGCGGGCCCATCAGCGACGTTTTGATCGCGTTGATGGAATCGGGGTTCACGCTGGCGCGGTCCTTCGCGTACTGCTCCTCCATGGAGGATGCGAGGCCGAGGACGAAGGCGCTCGTCTGCGGGGTGCAGTTATAGAACGCCATGTGGCGACGATAGGCCTCTTTCTTGGCCTCGAGCTGCTGGGGATCGGTCTCGTCCGGATAGCAGCGGTCGATCGTGGGAACCATGCCGTACAGGAAACCCATGTTCATCTGGCGTTCGTAGTTCCAAGAGTCCTGAATTGCCCAGGAGCGCCAGAAGAACTGCCAAATCTTCTTGTTGAGCGATACGTCTTGATTAGCGATCTCGTTAGCCATGGTGCTCTCCCCCTTACTCATCGTCTTCGAGCGGATCGTATTCGGCCCCGGCGCCCGCGATGGCAACGCCGCCGTTGTTGGCATACTTGATGCTCATGAGGATGAGCGCGAGGATGACGCCGAAGATCGAGACGGCGATCACGGAAAGGCCCAGATAGGATGCGAGCATGAAGCCCAGGAACAGGAAGACCGTCATGCCCTTGTTGAGCATCATCGAGAGCAGGAGTGCAAGACCATAGGCGGTGAGGATCTTGGAGGCCACGTTCAAGCCGTCGGTGATCCAAGCTGGGATCATGTCAACGATCGCCTGGACGACGTCGGTACCCACGAAGACCGCGGCGAAGATCGGCAGGAAGTACATAAGCGAGTAAAGCGCCGTGCCAGCCACGATGTGCATACGGTAGGCCTTCTTGAAGCGACCGGCCTCGATAGCGGAATCGGCCACATGGGTGAGCGCCGCGATGATAGAGCGAAACACGATGCCGAGCAGCTGCCCGAGGACCGCGACGGGGATTGCGATCGTCATGGCCGTCTCGGCGGATGCGCCGGTCAAGCAAGCGAACGCGGAGGCGACGATGCCGCCCAGGACCATGTCGGGCGGAACCGCTGCACCAACCTGGACCAGACCCATGCTGACCAGCTCGACCGCCGCGCCGACGGCAAGGCCGGTGGGCACATCGCCCAGCACCAGGCCGACAAGCGTCGCGCCGATCAGCGGTTGCTCGAAGTTCAGGCGGCCCAACAGGCGCGAGTCGAGCATGCAGAACACGCCGACAAGGCCGACGAGCAGCGCGCTAATGAACGTATCCATTACCTTCTCCTCTCAGAAGTATTCGTTGCAAACCCCACGGTTCGGGGATACATGCCTGCTTAGAACGAGCTGATATCCGTACGCGCCTGCGTAGGCGTCTGCTGCTCGTAGATCTTGATGCCGAGGTCCAAGATCTTCTGGGCGTCGGCCTTCTCTGCGGCATCGAGGAAGACGGAGCTGTCCTTGCCGCCAACCGGCTCGGCACCGTCGTGGTTGGCCGCCGCACCAAAGTTGACCTCGGGGAAGGGATAGGAGCTCACGAACTGAAGCAGCTCGCGCACGTTGCCGAATACGAACATCACGTTCTCGCCCAGCGTGTTGAGCTTCTCCATCTTGGAGAGCGCCCTCTCGACGGTGTACACGTTGAGGTACACGCCGGCCGGCTTGGCGAGCCTGAGCGCGCCCTTCTTGATCTCATCGGACGCCGCCTCGTTGTCCACCACGATGATGCGGCTGGCGGCAACCGAGTTGACCCAGGAGAATACGACCTGGCCGTGAAGCAGGCGGTAGTCCAGACGCACCAGCACGATGTTCGCCTTGCCGCCCTTGCCGGCGACGACCTGTTTCCTAGGCGCCTTGGCCAGCAGGGGTACGGAGTCACGGCAGTTGTCCAGACCGGCGCGCGCCTCCTGGATCAGATCGACGAGCTCCTTACCCTGGATGGGCACGGGGGACATCGCGAGCGTGAGCACGAGCGGCATGTTCATACCGCTGATCACGGTGATGCGATCGTCGCGTTCCATCAGCTCCACCATCGAGTTGTTGACGCTCGATCCCATCATGTCCGTGCAGACGTAGATGGTATCTGCGGCATCAAACGTCTCGATGAGATCAGCCGCCTTGCCCGTAACGGGCTCTTTGTCATCGCGCAGAAGCGAGATAACGTGGACGTTGGGGACGTCGCCAAGGACCATTGCCAACGTATCGCGGACACCTGCTGCGAGCCCGCCGTGCGATGCCAGAATTATCTGATTCATCACGCCTCCTCTTAGTCGTTATGGTCATTATAGATGACCTAGCTAGTATGTCGAGTGTTCTTTAGCAGACTATGGTATTTTCTGGAAATATGTACCGTCCACTGGTCTATAGCGACCGTTCACCCGTTATATACGTCATAGTATGTTTCAAAGGCGAGCCAGCCATCGCCTATGATTTAGCCATGATCCCGCCCGATGGGCGCACCTCGCTCGTACGCGGAGTACGGCGCGACACGGCTCCAGCCCGCACCTGGCATTATCGCAGCGCGACCCATGCCTGCCAGTCGCCGCCGCTTACGAACTCGGCGTAGCCCGCCGCCTTTTCCTGCGCCCATGCCCGCCCGCTGAACCGCATGGACTCCGCCACATGACCATAGAGCTCACTGCGGCGAATTTCCTCGAAGCTCGTGTTCATCACGAAGATGGAAAGTAGCACCAGGCAGATGCCCGCCATCTTCACTGGACCAGCCGACTCGCCGTAGACCCCAATGCCCACCAGCACGGTCGTGACCGTCTCAAACGAAGCGACAACTGGCACCCTGGACGCCTCGAGCCCCATCGACAATCCGTTCATATAGAAGATGTACGCCAAAGCCGTCGGGATGAGGCCAAACCCCAGCAGGACGAGCAGCAATCGCGGACTCGCCGCAGCGGCGATATCCGTCCAAGGGCACGCCAGGGCGAGCATGGTCGCACCGCCGAAGACGAATCCGTAAAACGTCACCGCCAGCGGATGCACCCGCTTTGTTGCGACCTTGCTGAAAACTGCCAGCAAGGCACCCATGAAACCCGCGGCCACGCCGGCTATGATGCCGAGCGCCGAGAAGCCCATCGAGGAGAAGTCGCCATTGGTTACCGCCAGCACGCATCCGATGACGTTGATGGCGATCGAGGCGAGCTTGCTCGAGGTCACCGGCTCGCGATAGAGCAGCCGCCCCAGCGCCACCCCGAACACCGGCATGGTGTAGAGCAGGACCGACGCTGTCGACATGCCCACCTCGCCCATGGAAATGTAGTACCCGAGGTTGGCGAACGCGAGCCCCACGATGCCCACGAGCGCACAGGGGACGAGCGAAGAGAGCGGCACATGGAACAACGCGCGCGCAGACGGTCGCTCCCCCACGGGCACCCCCGACCCGCGCGCCCCCATCACAGCGAGCACGGGCGCCAGCATCGCCGCACCGAACAACAAACGCAACGCAGCGATGCTCGCCGAACCCAGCCCCAGCGCAGTGAGATCGTTGACGAAGATGCCGATGCATCCCCACGTCAGCGCTGCAATCAGCACCATCGCATAGCCTTTTTTCACGTCCACGGCTCCGCTCCCTCCGGTCGATCAGCTCACTTACTATAACAGACGTTATACTCGTTATAGATGTTTCAATACTTCTTCAAGAGATCCTTGCTTGGTCGGGCGATCCGGCGATTTCATCGGGCAGATCGGACCACGGGAGGTGCCACTTGCAGCGTGGGTGCAGCGCGTCCAGCTAGTATGCAAGCTTCCACATGTAGCGACGGGTCATGTAGTCCTTATGGGTGACCCGAGAAAGGGCACGCATATAAACGTTATTCAGAATCGGGGAAAAGACCAGGTGATTGAAGTACTCGGATACCGAATCCTTGATGTCGTTCAAGCCGAGCTCCTTCGCATCGAGCTGGTAGACGCGGTCCCCGCCGTACCGGCCCAAGAAGCGGACGCCGCGCTCGTCGTTCGCGCGCGACCGACCCACCGAGATGAGCTGGAACAGCGACGTGCGCTTGTCCAAGATCTCAAAGGGCCCGTGGAAGAAGTCGCACGTGTTGATCGTGCAGGAATCGATCTGGAGCATCTCCTGGATGTTGCAGATGGAGAAGACGTACGCCGCGCCGTACAGCGGGCCCTGCGCCATCACGTTGATGCAGGGCTTGTCGGCGTTCTGCTGCGCCCAGGCCTCGGCAAGCGGCGCAGTATAGGCAACCGCCTTGCGGTAGATGGGGTCGATGAGGCCGAACGCCGCCATCGCCGAATCGTATTCCGCATAGCCCTCCGTCTGCTGCACGAGCTCCATGGCAATCATGGTCACAATGGCAGAGTTTGTCTCGCCCATGTCGGTCTCGTCAACCGCGAGGCTGCCGTACTGGACCTTGTACTCGCAAACATCCGTGAGGCGCGACTCGTCCACGTACACGCCCACGGTCGCAGCCCCCAGTTCGCGCGCCACCTCGGCCGCCGCGATGGTCTCGGCCGTGCCACGCATGGAAACGGCGACGACGAGCGTATTCTCATCCACATAGCGCGGCGTAGCGCGAACGAACTCGCTGCTGGTATAGCTCGAAGACGCGATGAGGGTCGCCTCGTGCTCCATAAAGTATTGAGCGGGGTAGTTACCGCCATTCGAACCGCCAGCACCGACCCACACCACGCGCCTGATACCGCCCACATGCTTCTTATTCTCGAGAATCCGGATAACCATGTCTCGAACTTGTTCCTGCTTATTCATGAGTATCAGTCCTTTCGTCATCCATATGATTAGTTATTGATACAAGTTAGATATAGGACTTAAAACCACCTACGAAGGGTTGTCTACGATGAACGGCGTATTATTGGCCGTAAACGGCTTATATCGACATTTCCCCTATCATTGAGCACAATTTGGACAGCAGGTAAGCTACTGTAAGTGGCATACAAGTTTGTGATATCACTAAGGTTCGAGACCGATTATGAATGTAAGAACCACATCCACGGATGCCCTCTATTGCCAGCTCGCCGAAGAGCTGCGATCAAAAATCATCCGCGGCGTGTATCCCTGCGGCTCCAAGCTGCCATCGGAATCCGAGCTAATCGCCGACACCGGCCTCTCGCGTAGTACGGTGCGCCACGCACTCAAGATACTTGTGGACGAAGGACTCGTTGCAAAGAAGCGCGGTCGCGGCGCGTTCGTCTCTAAAACCCTGCAATCCCATGCCGATGAGACCGTATTCTCGAGCTTCACCACGAGCATGCAAGGTGGCCGATCCGAGTTCGAAACGCGCCTCGTGGACGCTCGCATGGCGGACGCGCCTTCGGACACGGCCTCATTCCTACGCGTCGACCCCGCAAGCCCGGTCGTCGAGCTCGTACGCCTACGCTATCTCGACCGCGAGGCGTTCTGCTTGGAAACCACCTGGTTGCCCAGGGAATTCAAAGAACTGCTCGACACCGACCTCGACCGTCGCTCGCTCTACACCGCACTACGCGAGCACTTCCACCGCGTCCCCGCCAACGGCCATAAAACGTTTGAGGTCTGCTTCGCCCGCCCGCGCGAAGCGTTTCTGCTTGACGTCGAGCGCGACACCGCGCTCATGCTCGTAACGGACTTCGTCTACGACATCGATGGCAGGCCGCTCCATGTCTCGAAGCGCGTCATGCGGACCGACAAGACAAAATACACAGAACCCATCCGCTAGCTGTTGTGTGCCGATAGGTTGTTTACGCCGTAGACTCGCGACATGGGCGGCAGGCCC
>NZ_VOWY01000004.1 GCF_008014645.1 Collinsella sp. BA40 | reverse complement strand
GCTAGCTGTTGTGTGCCGATAGGTTGTTTACGCCGTAGACTCGCGACATGGGCGGCAGGCCCCCGCACGCGCTGTGCGGACGCGACCAATTATAGTGCTCGATGAAGGCCGGGAGGGCGTCCGCCCTCTCGGCCTCGCTCTCCCACGCCCTCCCGTACTGCCACTCCTGGGCGATGGTGCGGTTCATCCGCTCGACCTTGCCGTTCTGCCAGGGGCTGAACGGCCTCGTGTAGACGTGCCGGACGCC
>NZ_VOWY01000030.1 GCF_008014645.1 Collinsella sp. BA40 | reverse complement strand
GCCGCTGACCGGTGGACGGCACTTCGGTGCATGGAAGGGGTCCTCCCGCGGGGGAGGGCCCCTCCCTTCGTTTAAGGGGGCGCGACCACGGGCCGCCGGGCCGCGCCCCGGGAGGAGCCCGTCCCCGACGCGGCCGGGCGGGCCCCCGGGCCCGGAGGCCTCGGCGCCCGCCTTCCGCCGCGCGCCGCTTCGCCGACGAGCTCCGGGAGGCCGTCGGGGAGCGCGACGGCGAAGCGCCGCTAGGGCGCATCGCCCGCGTTTCTGAAAGCGGCAAGGACCCCGTTCCCTTCGTTTGCGAGGGGACGGGGTCCTTTTATCGCTTCATCCCGCATCGAGCGGGATGGCGCCGCGGGGCCCCATGCGCGAATTGCCCGCGGCGACGCCTGCTGCGGCGCGTCCCCGCGCATCCCGCGCGCCATCCGGATCCCAAGGCTGCGTTCTTGTAGACGCCC
>NZ_VOWY01000029.1 GCF_008014645.1 Collinsella sp. BA40 | reverse complement strand
CAGCGGGCTCGGGCGCGGCGGCCGAGGCGGGGGTGGCGGAGCCGGGCGCAGCGGGCGCGGCGGGGGCGGAGGACTCGGGGGCAGCGGGCTCGGGCGCAACCGGTGCCTGGTCCGCGACCCTCTCGACAGCCGGCACCGCGCCCACGGCCGCCCGGGCAGCCGGCGCACCAGGCCCGGGCGCAGCCGGAGCCGGGTCCGCAGCAGCCTTGGCCGTCGGAGCCGGCGCGGGCGCGGCGCCCTCCATCACGATCTCGAGCGTACGGGTGCCGAACTCCTCGTTCACCGCCGGCACCAGAAGGGCGCGAATGTCCTCGCGCGCCAGCATCTTGTACGCGAAATCGGACTTGGGGGGCAGCGTCACCGTGAGCACGGTGCCGTCGTCCGATGTCGCGCGCGCATGGAAAAGCAGCCCCGCCGCGTTCGCCTTCTGCGCCGATACGCGCTTCGCCACGGCGTCCCACTTGCGCTGCAGCTCCCCGGCATCCTTCGCCGCGGGCGCGGACGCGAAGGCCTGCGCGCCGCCGTCGGCCGCAGAAGAGGACGTCGTCGCAGCTACACGACCCCGCTGCACGGGCGCCGCCGCAGCGGGCCCGGACGTCGCCGCAGGCGAAGCGACGGACGCCCGGGGCGCAGGCTGGGGCGAAGTCGCGCGGGCCGCACCGGCCGCGGGCGCGGCTACCTGCATGCCACCGGCCATAGCCGAGGCATCCGCGGCCGGCCGGGGTGTCCCGGCAGCGGGCGCCGGCGAAACCACTGCACGCGGACGCGGGGTCGACGCCGCCTGGGGCACGGGCGTCGCATGCGGGCCGCGCTCCCACGGAAGCGCCCCGGAGGCCGACGCGGACTGCGGCGCGGCAGCCGGTCCAGCGGCGCGCGAGGTCGGCGCAGCCGGGCCGGCCGCATTCCGGAC
>NZ_VOWY01000003.1 GCF_008014645.1 Collinsella sp. BA40 | reverse complement strand
CCCAATCGTAATGCCTTGAAGGTGAAAGAGCCGCCCTTACGGACGGCTCAAACTGTAATGGGGCTGCTGACGCGGAAGCCTGACGGTAAGGGCCGAGCTGCGCCCGTACGGGTTCGAATCCCCGCGCGTGCCATGAAAAAAGCGAGCCCGGCGGACTCGCAATCTCAACAAATCTGGCGGAGAGAGGGGGATTCGGGGACGGCTGCGCCGTCCTCCGCTGCGGGGCCTGGCGGCCCCTTGCGCGCTGCGCTGGCGAATGCTCGGCGCATTCGCTCAGCTCCGCGCCCGTACGGGTTCGAATCCCCGCGCGTGCCATGAAAAAAGCGAGCCCGGCGGACTCGCTTTCGCTCTCGCAATGGCGGAGAGAGGGGGATTCGAACCCCCGGAACGCTTGCGCGCCCAACGGTTTTCAAGACCGCCGCATTCAACCGCTCTGCCATCTCTCCATGCTTGGTAATGATAGCATCGAATGGAATTGGTATGTGAGAAAGGACGTTGATGCAGCTGAGTGAGCAGGAGGAGACCACATCTCACGAGCGCTTCATGCGCGCGGCGCTGGACGAGGCGCGGTTGGCCGCGCAGATGGGCGAGGTTCCCATCGGTGCCGTGTTGGTGCGCGAAGGCGAAATCATCGCCCGTGCGCACAACGTGCGCGAACGAGATGACGACCCGTCGTCGCACGCCGAATTCAGCGCGATCATGGCTGCATCGAGGAAGCTGGGACGCTGGCGCTTGTCGGACTGCATCGTCTACGTCACACTCGAGCCGTGCCTCATGTGCGCGGGGCTCATGATCAACGCCCGCATCGGGGCCTGCATCTACGGCGCGCCCGATCCCAAGGGCGGTGCGTTGGGCAGCCTCTATGCGGTCAACGACGACGCGCGCCTCAACCATCGTTTCGCCGTGATTCCGGGCGTGCTGGAAGATGAGTGCGCCGGCGTGCTCAAGTCGTTCTTCGCCACCATGCGCGCGTCGCGTAAGGCTGCGATGCGGGCGGAGGCGCCGGCGGCTCCGGTGCAGGAGGGCGCCCCGACTGATGCCGCGCCCGAGGCCCTTCGAGATGCTGCGGGCGCGCTGCCGGCGGACGCCGGCGCTGCGGGCGATGCCGCCGATGCCTACGAGCTGGCCGAGCGCGTGCATCTGGAAAAGCGCGACCGCGACCGCATCCGCACCACGGGCGTCCCGCGCGCCGTTCGCGCCGCGATGCCCCCTGCGGCCTCGCCCTCGTTCGTCCTTGCTATCGACTCGTTCAAGGGGTCGGCTGCGAGCGACCAGGTGGAGCGATGGTTCGAGGAGGGTGTGCGCCGCGCGTGCCCGTCGGCGCGTGTCGAATGCGTCTTGCTCGCCGACGGCGGCGAGGGCACGGTGGCCGCGGCGTCCCGTGCGCTGGACGGCACCATGCGCGCCGTTGCGGTGTCGGACCCCTTCGGCCGCGTCATCGAGGCGGAATACCTGCTCACCCATGACGGCGAGGCGATCATCGAGGCTTCTGCCGCAGCGGGCGTCGAGTTTTCGGGCTGCACGCACGATGAGGCGTTGCGCGCGTCGTCCTATGGCGTGGGCGAATTGGTTCGCGACGCCGTGTGCGCGGGCGCCAGCCGCATCTACGTGGGCCTGGGCGGAAGCGCGACGAGCGACGGCGGCACGGGACTGCTGAGCGCCCTGGGTGCGCGCGTACTGGACGCGCGGGGCCGCGAGGTCCCGCCCGGGCTCGAGGGCTTGGCGCACGTCGCCTCCGTGGACCTTGCCCCGGCCGTCGAGGCGTTGGGGAAGACCGAACTCATCGCATTGGTCGACGTCGAGAATCCGCTGGTCGGCAAACGCGGCGCCGTACGCGTTTTCGGTCCCCAGAAGGGCCTGGCCGACCTGCCCACGCCGCGGGGAGACTGCGCCACGCTCTTCGACCAGCTCGATCGCGACATGATCTCGTATGCCTCGAAGCTGGATGATGCGCGCGCCGCGTGCGCGGGCACGGGCCGGCAGGAGGGCGAGCGCCGATTCCGCACCGTTTCGGGCGTGCCGGGCGCCGGTGCGGCGGGAGGTTTGGGAGCCGCGCTGCTGGCCTGCGGAGCGAAGCTCGTATCGGGTGCGGAGGCGTTGCTCGACCTGTTGGATTTCGACGAACTTCTGGCCGACGCCGACGTCGTGGTTACGGGCGAGGGGCGCATCGACGAGCAGACGGCGGCCGGCAAGGGCCCTGCCATCGTGGCGCGCCGCGCGGCGCGCGCCGGTAAGCCGGTGGTGGCGGTGGCGGGCGGAAGGTCGATGAACCTGGACGCGGTGTACCGTGCCGGCGTCGACGCCGTCCTGCCCGTCCTGCGCGCCCCCATGCCGCTCGATCGCGCGCTTTCTGCCGAGGAGACGCGCCGCAACCTGGTGTGCGCGGGCGAAACGGTCGCGCGCATGCTGTCGATGCGCCGTTTGCGCTAGGGGCATGCGCGCGTGCTCCGCGGCGAGGTGCTCGTTTCCCAGCCGGTTGTTCGCGCACGCCGCTCGAACAGCCGGCCCGGGCGCGCGGCATCGTCGCCTCCGCCCCCTTCGTCCCATCCGTCTCGATATACGTTCGCGACCCCTTGGAGGACCCATGGATACCGATGCAACCGTTTACGACTTCGACGAGGTTATCGATCGCCGTCATGCGCCGTATAGCTACTCGAGCAAATGGAGCACGAGCGCGGCGACGGCCGAGCACAACGGCGTGTCCGCTATCACCGACGACCACATCGCGCTGTTTACCGCAGACATGGATTTCCGCTGCGCCGCGCCGATCGTCGACGCGTTGCGCGCGACGGCCGACCACGGCGTTTTCGGCTATTCGACGCTGGACGGCTGCGAGCGTTATCACGCGGCGGTGGCCGGATGGTTTGCGAGGCGCGATGGCTGGAAGATCAACCCGGACCTCATGACGTTCTGCGCGGGCACGGTTCGCGCGCTGCAGTACGCCATCGAGGCCTTCACCCAGCCGGGCGAGGGCGTGATCATCCAACGGCCGGTCTACCCGCCGTTTGCCGGGAGCGTCGAGGACGCCGGCCGCGCGCTCCTCGATAACCATCTGGTGCGCCAGGCGGATGGCGCCGAGACGGGCGACCTGTACTACACGATGGATTACGAGGGGCTTGAGGAGCTCGCCGCCCGTCCGGACGCCACGATGCTCATCCTGTGCAACCCGCATAATCCGGTTGGTCGCGTATGGACGAGCGAAGAGCTGGAGCGCGTGGCCGATATCTGCACGCGCAACGGCGTGATGATCGTTGCCGACGAGATCCACGGCGATCTGCTGCGCCCCGGCGTGTGCATGCGTCACCTTGCGCAGGTGGCGCCGTATGCGCGCGTGATGACCTGCACCGCGGTGAACAAGACCTTCAACCTGGCGGGCCTGTCGGCGACGAACGTGGTGTTCAGCGACGCACGCGACCGCGTTCGCTTCGAGCGGGCGATGCGGTTCTCGGAGCCAACGCCCTTCGGTATCAGCGCGGTGATCGCCGCCTACGAGCAGGGCGAGCCCTGGCTCGAGCAGTGCCTTTCCTATCTGGACGGCACCATCGACGCGGTCCTCGGCTTCTTTGCCGAGCGCCTACCCGATGTGCGCGTGCGCCGGCCCGAGGGCACGTATGTCCTGTGGTTCGATTTCGAAGACCGCTGCCGTGCGTTGGGAATCGACGGGGCCGAGCTGCATCGCCGCATCTACGAGGAGGCCAAGGTCATCCTGCAGGACGGCGTGAAGTTCGACCCGCGTGACGGTGAATTCTTCCAGCGCATGTGCGTGCCGAGTCCGCGCTCGGTCCTGATGGAGGCCTGCGAGCGCATCGCACGCGTGCTGTAAGGGGAGCGTATTTAGGTCTCGACTTTCACTCCCGCTTTGCGGTAAGATAGACGACACGCGCCCCGCGCGTTCGATGGGTTCGGGTGACGATATGTTCCGAATCTGGTCAGGTCCGGAAGGAAGCAGCCATAAGGAGCCTCTGACGGGCATCCGTTCCCATCGAACGCACGGGGTTTTTTGTATGCAGGGCGATTTTCGGGGCCGGCCGCATGGTGCGTCGGTCGAGCTACCGCTTTATAACAATCGTGTTAGGTGCGTTTTCGAATTCGGTAAGAGAATAGGGGTCTCGGAGCCTTTCAAGACAGGGGTTCGAGGTCTGCTCTATCATGGGTGCGTATTATCCGCGTCGTGGTAGGGAGCGCGCTCGTGCTGAGGCTCATCAAACGTTTCGTCGGTGTATATCGCCGCTATTTCATCCTGGGACCTCTGGCCAAGCTCGTTGAAGTCTGCTTCGATCTGGTGACGCCGCTCGTGGTCGCCAGCATGATCGACGTGGGCGTGGCCGGCCGCGACGTGGATGCCGTGCTGCGCCACGGCGCGGTGCTGGTGCTCATGGCGGTGGTTGGCATCTCGGCCACGCTGGTGTGCCAGAAGATGGCTGCGCTGGCGTCGCAGGGCATGGGCACGGATATGAGGCGCGAGCTCTATGCGCAGATCAACCGGCTGTCGTGCGCGGACCTCGATCGGTTCGGCACGCCCTCGCTCATCACGCGCGTGACCAACGATGTCAACCAGATGCAGCTGGCAATCGCGCTGGCCGTGCGCATGCTCATTCGCTGGCCGTTCCTGGCGTTGGGCTCCATGATGGCGGCGCTTCTTATCGACGTGCAGCTGGGTGTGGTGTTCTTGGTATGCACGCCGCTGATCGGATTCGTGTTCTGGCTGGTCATGGCTAAGAGCGTTCCGTTTTTCAAGGAGATGCAGGCCAAGCTCGATCGCGTGGCCCTGGTGCAGCGCGAGGCGCTTTCGGGGGCCCGCGTGATTCGCGCGTTCTCGCGCGAACGCGACGAGCGCGTTCGCTTCGACGGGGCGGCAACGGAGCAGTCGACGGTGGCCATAGCCGTGGGCAAGCTGTCGAGCGTGCTCAACCCCGTGACCTTTCTCGTGATGAACCTGGGTGTATGCGCCATCTTGTGGAGCGGCGGCATGGTCGTGGACACGGGTCGCCTGACGCAGGGCGAGGTCGTCGCCTTTGTGAACTATATGACCCAGACGCTGCTCGCCATCGTCTACGTGGCCAACCTGGTGGTGGTGTTCACCAGGGCGTCGGCCAGTGCGAGCCGTATAAACGAGGTGTTGGATTGCGAGCCCGCGCTGGCGTGCGCGGCGGATGCGGGTTGGGACATGGACCAGGCCCTCGTGTCCGGTGCGCCCGCGTTGAGTTTCCATGGGGTGGCGTTTCGCTATCCGTCCGCATCGGCCAACGCGGTCGAGGACATTACCTTTCAGCTGCCCATGGGCGGGACGCTGGGCATCATAGGCGGTACGGGCTCGGGCAAGTCGACGCTCGGCGCGCTGATGGCCCGCCTGTACGATGCGAGCGCGGGTTCGGTCGACGTATTCGGTGCCGACGTGCGCGATTGGCCGCTGGAGCGGCTGCGCGCGTCCGTGGGCGTGGTTCCGCAGGCGGTGCAGCTCGTGTCCGGCACGGTGGCCTCCAATCTGCGCTGGCGCGATGCGAACGCGAGCGATGCGGAGCTGTGGCGCGCCCTCGAGGTCGCGCAGGCGGCGGAGTTCGTCCGCGCGTGCCCGGCGGGACTGGAGACGCCGGTCGAGGCGGGCGGCAAGAACTTCAGCGGGGGCCAGCGCCAGCGCTTGACGATCGCGCGGGCCCTGGTGGGCGATCCGTGGCTGCTGGTGCTCGACGATGCGTCGTCGGCGCTCGACCTGCGCACCGATGCCGCGCTGCGCCGCGCGCTGCGCGCGCTGGCGCGCGAACGGGCGCGCGCGGGACGGCCGCTTACCACGGTGGTCGTGTCCCAGCGCGTTTCGGCCGTGCGCGATGCCGATCTGGTCTGCGTGATGCGCCGCGGTCGCGCGGTGGGGCTGGGTTCCCATGAGGAGCTGCTGCGAACATGCGAGGTCTACCGCGAGATCTGCGCGTCGCAGCTCGCGGGCGAGGAGGTGGCGTAGCGTGAATCCCTATGTTTCCACCGGCTCCGTCTCTACGGTCACATCGAATATCGCCGGCGGCGACGGCCGTCGCCGGGAGGGCGGGGCGCCGCTCGATTCGCTTGCGCCCGCGACTCCGCTGAGCGCCCGGGTGATCACGTGCCGCCTGCTGGGGTTCGTACGCCCCCATGCGCTGTCATTCGTCGCCTCCTTTGCGGCGGCTGCGGCCTCGGTGGTGCTGCAGCTCGCCGTCCCGCTGCTTATAGGGCGCGCCATCGACGCCATGGTTGGTGCCGGCGGGGTGTCGTTCGAGGTGCTCGCGCCTTTGGTGGCGCAGCTTGCGGTGCTGACGCTCGCCGCCGCCGCCTTCCAGTGGGCGCAGGGGTATTGCGTGAACCGCCTGACGTATCGGTGCGTGCGGGATATGCGCATCGCGGCGAGCGATAAGATCAGCCGCATGCCCATCTCGTTTATCGATGCCCATCCGCATGGCGACCTCATCTCGCGCGTGGTCAACGACGTGGACCAGATCGGCGACGGCTTGCTGCAGGGGCTCAGCCAGCTCTTCGGCGGCATCGTGACCATCGTCGGCACGCTGGCGTTCATGCTGTCGGTCTCGGTGCCCATGGCGATGGTCGTGGTCCTGGCCACGCCCTTCTCGATTCTTGCTGCTGCCCTGATCGCGCGCGTATCCAATAAGAGCTTCGCGGACCAGCAGCGAATTCAGGGCAGGCTGGGCGCCCATATCGAGGAATATGTGGGCAGCCAGCGCCTGGTGAGCACCTTCGGGTTCGGCCCGCGCGCCCAGGAGCGCTTCGATGCGATGAACGCCGAGCTCTATACCGCGGGCGAGCGTGCGCAGTTCATGGGGTCGCTGTCCAATCCGGGCACGCGCTTCATCAACAACCTGATATACGCGGCGGTAGCGGTTATGGGCTGCCTGTGCGTGGTCACGGGTGCGCCCGCGCCGCTTACGGTGGGCGGCGTGCAGGTGTTTTTGAGCTATGCCAACCAGTACACCAAGCCATTCAACGAGATCACGAGCGTGGTCACGCAGGTGCAGACGGCCTATGCCTCGGCCCGCCGCCTGTTCGCCCTGCTCGACGCCGTCGAGGAGACGCCCGATGCCCCGAATGCGCGCCCGCTGCACGATGTGCGCGGCGAAGTTGATTTCGACCACGTAGGCTTCCGCTATACGCCCGATCGCCCGCTGCTTCACGACATCTGCATCCATGCGGCCCCGGGCGCGCGCATCGCCCTGGTGGGGCCCACCGGATGCGGCAAGACCACCCTCATCAACTTGCTGCTGCGGTTCTACGATGTCCAACAGGGGCGCATCGAGCTGGACGGCGTGGACGTGGCAGACCTGGCCCGCAGCGACGTGCGGTCGCGCTTCGGCATGGTGCTGCAGGATACCTGGCTGTTCGAGGGGACGGTGCATGAGAACATCGCCTACGGACGTCCGGACGCGACGCGCGAGCAGGTGGTCGCCGCGGCCCGCAAGGCGCATGCGGACGGGTTCATCGACGCGTTGCCCCAGGGGTACGATACGGTGCTGGGCGAGGGCGGCGGCACGCTCTCGCAGGGGCAGCGGCAGCTGCTGTGCATTGCGCGCGTGCTGCTGGTAGACCCCGCCATCTTGCTGCTGGACGAGGCGACGAGCTCGATCGACACGCGCACCGAGCTGCAGGTGCAGGCGGCGTTCGACGAGCTGATGCGCGGGCGGACGAGTTTCGTGGTGGCCCATCGCCTCTCGACGATCCGCGAGGCCGACTGCATCGTGGTGATGCGCGACGGCGGCGTTGTGGAGCGCGGCACGCACGAGGAGCTTCTTGCCGCAGGCGGTTTCTACGCCGACCTGTACAAGAGCCAGTGGGAGGAGGCATAGGATACGGATGCATTGAGCGCGGCTCGGCGGACGCGTCGGTGTTCGGGGCATCGCCGTTCGATTGCGCTCGCGTAAAGGTACGTTAAGCTTGCGGCTTCGCCATTGGTTTCAAGCCGCGGGTATGGCTATAGTAAAGGGACCGTTTACGCCCTGTTATTGTTTGGCACGGCGTCGGCGCATATCGACCGGCCGCGGCGCCCATTGCGCCGCTCGCCACCGTAGCGCGGCCGGGGTGCCGCCCGAGGTGAGGTTTCCATGGATGCTACCGTACCGTCTGTCCGCACATCGGCGCCGCTTCAGCTGAAGGGCGCCCATAACGTACGCGACCTGGGCGGTTATCCGTTTACGCGCGACGACGGCACGACGGGGACCACCGCTTCGGGCGCGTTCTTGCGCTCGGGGACGCTGGGTTGGCTGCGGGCGTCGGATCGCGCCTTCCTGCGCGCTTACGGGCTGCGGCGCGTGGTGGACGTGCGCAGCAATTTCGAGCTCAAGTACTGGCCCGATCCATATGGCGAGCATCCCCAGCCCGGCGTGAGCTACACCCATATCCCCATGCTCGACCAGCTCAACTCGAGTGGCTTCCGCGGCGCGCTCCCCGCATGCATGTTCGATGTATACCGGTCGCTTCTCGATGACAGCTCCGCCAGTCTGCGCCAGGTGTTCGAGGCCCTCGATGGCGAAGGGTGCTCGCTGTTCCACTGCCGGGCGGGCAAGGACCGCACGGGCGTGATCGCCATGCTGTTGCTGGGCCTTGCCGGCGTGGACGACGTTCATATCGTGGCGGATTATGCGGTTACGCAGCGGTATATGGGCCGCGGTCTTCGGGCGCAGCGCCTGGGCGTATCGATATTGCTGTTCAAGGAGGTGCCGAGCTGCCTGTTCGAGTCGGCGCCCGAGGAGATGGAGCGAACGCTGGAGTATTTCCACGAAACGTACGGCACGGCCCGTGCGTACCTGCGGGACGTTGCCGGCTGTTCGCCAGAGCTCCTGGACCGCATTACCGCGCGGCTGCGCGGGGATGATGTGGTGGCACGCTGGCGTTAGCGCGATGTCTGGTCGGCGTATGGGGCGGGTAAAGAGTTCGCCTTTGTGTACATTCGCTGTAAAGCGTCGCGCCGCTTCGTCTGGCCCGCGCCCTTTGACAAAAAATCGATAAACGAGCGCTAGTATTGTTGGCTGCAACAATCGGGTGTGCGCACGCATGGGTCGCGTCGCGCGTGAAGCCATAGGACAGGTTGGTATGTTGGTAGCCCTCATCTCGCTCGCGGCCCTTGCGGCCACTGTTTACGCTCTCGTGCGCGCGGTGCGCGCGATGGACCTCGACAAGAAAGAGGCGCGCAGCCGCTACCTGTCCGCAGGGCTGTTCCTGGCGCTTCAGGCGTTCGTGGGCGTGTATGCCGCCGTGGGCATGGTCGAGAACGATATCCTCTCGGCGCTGGTCCTAAACGCCGTGCTGAGCGCGCTGTCCCTGGCGAGTGCGTGCGCTCCCCAGATGAAGGAGCGCCTCGCAGCGTATCTGGGGCCGCAGGGCCGCTTCCCGCACCCGCTGGTCGGCGCCATCATCTTCGTGCTGCTGGGCGGCGCCTTCGCCACGCTGGCGCTCGAGGTGCCCAGCAACCATAATCTGCTATGGATGTACCCGCTGTGCCTGCTGCTCGAGTGGGGCATCGTCACCGCGCTCCTCGGCGGCCTGTTCCTCATCTTCCAGCGCCGCGCCGGCGTGCCGAGCGTGCTCGCGCTGCTGTTCTTCGTCCTGGGCCTGGCCGAGCACTTCGTGATCACCTTCAAGTCCATGCCCATCGCACCGGGCGACCTTTCGGCCCTGTCCACCGCCATGGCCGTGGCGGGCACGGGCTACTCCTACATCCTCAACCCGTTTTGCCTGTACGGCATGGCGTTCGCCGCGCTTGCCGTCTATGCGCTGCGCCTGGCCGCGCTCATCGCGCCGAGGAATCAGGGCGACAAGCGGGCGCTCGTCGTCAACCTGCTCGCGGGCGTGCTGTGCATCGCGGGCGTGGGCGCGCATGTGACGATGGTCGACTACTACAACCAGCTCAATATCCAGGTATACACCTGGCGCCCGCTGGAGAGCTATTACCGCCAGGGCTTCCTGCCCAGCTTCATTTCCGGCGCGCAGACCATCAAGCCGCCGGTGCCCGAGGGCTACAACATCGGCACGGCCAAGGACCTTATGGCCGAGTACGCCGAGGAATACGACGCCGCCGAGGGCGCGAGCATCGAGCGCCAGCAGGCCTCCGCGCAGTTCGGCGAGAAGAAACCCGCGATCGTCACCATCATGAACGAGACGTTCGCAGACCTCTCCATCTACCAGAACCTGCATGCCGGCTACGAGGGTCCGCAGTTCTACAAGAACATCCCCGATGCGCTGCAGCGCGGCATCCTGTACGTGTCGGCATACGGCGGTGGCACCTGCAACACCGAGTTCGAGTACCTTACCGGCAACTCCATGGCGTTTTTGGGCTCGGGTACCTATCCGTACACCATCTACGACCTGGCGCGCACCGAATCGCTGCCCAAGCAGTTCCGCGACCT
Organism: Collinsella sp. BA40; assembly: GCF_008014645.1. Lineage (GTDB taxonomy): Bacteria > Actinomycetota > Coriobacteriia > Coriobacteriales > Coriobacteriaceae > Collinsella. The sequence goes on along the minus strand of NZ_VOWY01000003.1, from coordinate 47,039 downwards.
GGGCTACAAGACGACGGCGATCCATCCCAATCACGGTACCAACTGGAACCGCGAGAACGTGTATAAGACGCTGGGATTCGACCAGTTCCTCACCATCAAGGATTTCCAGGATGCCGAGAAGCTGCGCGGCATGGTGACGGATGCCGCCACCTATGATGCGATCCTCGAGATGCTCGAGTCCGATGAGTCCCCGCAGTTCATCTTCGACGTGACCATGCAGAACCACTCCGGCTACGAGACGGGGCTCGTTCCCTTCGACAAGCAGGTGGATTACCCTATCGATGGCATGAGCGACCCCGAGGTCAACGAGTACCTGGCCCTGATCGAGGAGTCCGATCGGGCGCTGAAGGACTTCCTGGCGGCGCTGCGCAAGCTCGACCGCGAGGTCATCGTGGTCTTCTTCGGCGATCACCAGCCGTTCTTCCCCGATAGGTTCAACGAGCAGTGGTTCCCGGGCGAAGACGAGGCGGCGCACGCCGAGCGCCTGTGGCAGACCGACTACATCATCTGGGCCAACTACGACGTGGCCGGCCGGGATCAGGAGAGTTCGGTAGACGACCTCTCTACGAATTATCTGGGCAGCGCGATGATGAATCTGGTGGGCGCGCCCATGACCGCATGGGAGAAGGCGCACGTTATGTTGAGGCGCGATCTTCCCGCGCTCAATGCGACGGGCTTCGAGGATAAGAGCCTGCGCTGGTATCTGTCGAGCGCCGCTACCGCGCCCGAGGACTATCCGAAGGGAAGCCCCGTCGCCGAGGCCATCGCGGCGCGCGAGAACCTGGCTAAGATGCAGTACTTCATGATGTTCCGCGATGGCAAGGATATCTACACCAAGGTGTTCCAGAGCGCGGCGAACGAGACCGATCCCAACCTCGCACCTGGTACCACGAAGATCAAGTAACACGCCGACGCGCGTACACGGCTGTAAGCCCTCCTGCGGTAAGATGCATACACGTATCCATCGACGCAGGAGGGCTTTTCTTATGGCAAGCGACATGACGACCGGCGAATGCGCGTGGCAGCACGATGTGCTGGATGTGATCGACGCGCGCTCATCGACGCGCAAGTTCGCCGAGGTGGAGGTGACCGACGAGCAGCGCCAAGCGGTGCTGCATGCAGCGAGCCGCGCGCCGTCGGCGGGCGCGATGATGATGTATTCGATCATCGATATTCGCCAGCAAGAGACGCTGGATCGCCTTTCGGTGCTTTGCGACAACCAGCCGTTTATCGCCAAAGCGCCGTGGGCGCTGGTGTTCGTGGTGGATTATTGCAAGTGGATCGACCTGTTTGAGCACGTAGGTTGCTTGAGCGAGGAGTTCGCTGCCGAGCATGGCTGCGAGCCGCGCTCGACCTGCGGGCTGGGCGACCTGGCCATCGCGGCGCAGGATGCGATCATAGCGGCGCAAAACGCCGTGATCGCAGCGGAGGCCGTGGGGCTGGGAAGCTGCTATATCGGCGATATCGTCGAGAGTGCCGAGGAGGTGGCCGAGCTGCTCGGTCTGCCCGCGCACACCATCCCGCTATCCATGGTGGTGCTCGGCGTGCCGCATAAGGAGCGCCCGGCTACGCCGCATCCCGTTGAGAACCTTGTGATGTCCGAGCGCTATCGCCGTGCGGATGCCGCAACGATGGACGCCCAGGTGGCGGAGATGGATGCGATGTTCAGGCCCCATGCCACCGAGGCCGGCGCCCGTGTGACCGATATCTACACGCGCAAGCATACGAGTGCGTTCATGGCCGAGATGAACCGCTCGATGGAGTGCTGGCTGAGGAATTGGCGCGGCGAGGGGCTGAACGCCGACGCCTAGGCGTGCGCACCGCATCCGCGGTCCGAAAACAAGGCCCGAAACGAACGAAGGCTCCCTGCATGATCGCAGGGAGCCTTCGTCTTGCAGGCTGAAAGCCAGGCCGGTGCGCAGCCTTACGGGCGTGCGTCGGGGTCGATGCGCGTCATGCGGTCGACTTCCTTGAACTTGGTGAACAGAGGAACGTACTCGTAGAACACGCTCGAGCTCTCCAGACCGAACCAGCGCGCCGGCGAGCCGGCGAAGCGGCGAATCGTGTACTTCAGCGCGATGGCCGAGCGCTCGCGGCTGTCGACGTCGCTCTCGGGGGCGAGCATCTTGCGCAGCATGCAGAAGCGGAACGAGCCGATGGGGCCGGGCTGCTTATAGACGGAGTACTCGTGGGTCTGCGGCGGCAGCTCGCCGGAGGCCGAAAGGTCCGAGACCACCTGGCGCAGGTAGGCGTTCACGCGCTGGTTGATCTTATAGCCCAGGTACAGGTGCACGCGGAAGACGTAGTCGGTGCCGAAGGTCTCGACCGAGTACGAGAGCGTGTGCGGCTCGTCCATGACCTCGACGTTGAGGAACCAGTAGGCGCGGGCGCGCTTGGGATGCTTGTCCAGGATCGAGTAGAGGATGTCGCGATCCAGGTAGTTGGTGTTGGCCACGTTGGTGAGGTACACCAGGTTGTCGCTCATGAGCTCGTAGGTCTCGTCGTCGCGCAGGCGGCCGAGCTGGTCCAGGTAGTTGCGGATGGGCAGCAGGGTTGCCTGGCGGCGCTCGACGGCGGTGCCGTTGTACCAACTCACCATGATGCCCATGATGAGGGCGGCCATGAGGATGGTGAAGTAGCCGCCGTGGAAGAACTTCGTGAGCGAGGACACGAAGAAGAAGCCCTCGAGTGCTACGAAGAAGATCACGAAGATCCATGCGGCAATGCGGCGCTTGCGCACGTTATGCAGGAAGAAGAAGAGCAGCACGGAGGTGCAGATCATCGTGATGGTGATGGCCAGGCCGTACGCGGCCTCCATGTGCGCGGAGGACTGGAACAGCAGCACGACCGCGATGCAGCCGACCCACATGACGTTGTTGACCATGGGGATGTAGAGCTGGCCCTTGGTCTCGGCGGGGTAGAACACCTGCATGTGCGGCATGAGGTCCAGGCGGCTGGCTTCGGAGACCAGCGAGAACGCGCCGGTTACCAGCGCCTGCGAGGCGATGATGGCGGCGGCGGTGGACAGGCCGACGGCGAACGGGCGCATGCCCTCGCCGAGCATCTGGAAGAACGGGTTGAGGTCCTGGATGGCGGCGAGCTCGGGGTTGCCGGCGTTGGCCAGCAGCCAGGCGCCCTGGCCCAGGTAGGAGAGCAGCAGGCAAGTCTTCACGAACGGCCAGGTTGCGTAGATGTTGCCCTTGCCCACGTGACCCATATCGGAGTAGAGGGCTTCGGCGCCGGTGGTGGCGAGGAAGCAGCTGCCGAGGATCATGATGCCGGCATGGTTGTTGGGCGACAGCAGGAAGCTGAGGCCGCGCAGGGGGTTGAAGGCCAGCAGGATGGCCGGGTTGCCCAGAACGTAGACCAGGCCGTTGGCGCCTAGGAAGAGGAACCAGAAGGTCATGACCGGTCCGAAGGCGCGGCCGATCTTGCTGGTACCGGCTCGCTGGACGGCGAACAGCAGGCTTACGATGATAAGCGTGATGATGACCACGTTGGTCTGCCCGTCGCCGATGAGCGCGTGCATGGCGGGGATGGTGCGCAGGCCCTCGACGGCGGTGGTGATGGTGACCGCCGGGGTGAGGATGCCATCGGCAAGCAGGGCCGAGCCGCCGAGCATGGCGGGTATGATGAGCCACTTGCCGTATTTGCGCACGATGCTGTACAGGGCGAAGATGCCGCCCTCGCCGTGGTTGTCGGCCTTGAGCGACACCAGCACGTACTTGACGGTGGTGAGCAGGGTGACGGTCCAGATGACCAGCGACAGGGCTCCGAGGATGAATTCCTCGGTCACCTGCATGATGCCGCCCTGGCCTGCCAGCAGCGCCTTGGTCACGTACATGGGCGAGGTTCCGATGTCGCCGTAGACGACGCCCAGCGTGACGAGCATGGCGGCGAGGCTGACCGGGATGTTGTGGCCCTTGTCGCCGTCACTTGTATCGGGCTTGGAGTTCTTCGCGGACTTCCTCTTGAGTTTGCGCTCGTTGGACGGGCGCTGAGCGGCGGTGTCTTCGCTGCTCGTATGCTCCGGAGAATCGGAGACGGTCGTTTGCGTCATCGGTTCTGTGCTCCTTGATGAAACGGGCCCCGGCGCGGCTGCGCGAGGCGAACAAATGCCAAGGTGACCGCCTTGGTGGCTCGCAATTATAGCCTTAATGGACAGCATATGCCATGCCCCCTCTACCTGCAAGAAAGGGCTGTGAAAAGCCTCCCGTCCCGAGGAGGCGGGCGCGGGAGGCTCGTGCGGGGTGCGACTGTTCGCGGTGTGCGGGAACGCTTACGACAGCGGGTCGAGGCCGGCGCGCTCCATGGCCTCCTCGACGGTGTAGCGCTTGACGAGGTAGCAGCGGTGGATGCGCGGGTTGCGGGCGAAGTCCTCGGGAATGGTCTGCGCGGTGATGTCGGTGATGATCACGCCGGCTCGGGCCAGCTTCTCGGTATCCGGCTTGAACGTGCGCAGGTTGCACGAGAAGATGGCCTCGCCCTCGCGGGTGAGCAGGCGCGACAGGCCGATGATGAGCTCGGCGTGGTCGCGCTGCACGTCGAAGGTGCGCGAGCCCATCTTGGTGGAGTTGGAGAACGTGGGCGGGTCGCAGAAGATCAGGTCCCAGCGGTTGCGCGTGAGGCGCTGCTCGGCGATCCAGCGGCGCACGTCGGCACGCACGAACTCGTGGTTCCTGCCGCTGAAGCCGTTCTGCTGCATGTTTCGTTCGGCCCAGGCGAGGTAGGTGTTGGAGAGGTCGACGGTCACCGTCTCCTCTGCGCCCCCGTCGGCCGCGTAGCACGTGGCCGTGCCCGTATAGGCGAAGAGGTTGAGGAAGCGCCGGCAACCGCGGGCATGCTCGCGTACCAGGCCGCGCGTCACGCGGTGGTCGAGGAAGATGCCGGTATCGAGGTAGTCGTCGAAGTTGACGGCGAAGGTGAGCCCGCCCTCCTGGATGAGGGGGAGACGTCGCTCGATGTCCACATCGCCCGTCGTGCCGTTGCTCACGCCCTGCGAGAACGCGGAGCGGCCGGCGTTGGCGTACTGCGAACCGCCGCGCGAGCGCGTGCGCGCGCGGGCGTGGACGCAATCGGGCGACACGTCGAGGATCTGGGGCGCGAGCGCCAGGATATCGAGGAAGCGCGCCTGGGCGATCGCGGGGTCGATGCTCTTGGGCGCGGCGTATTCGGCGATGACGAGCCAGCGGCCCGGCGTCTCGTCGGTGCCCTGGTACAGATCGATGGCGGCCGCGTAGTCGGGCAGGTCGGCATCGTAGACGCGGTAGCAGGTGACGCCGGTGCGCTGAGCCCATTTGCGGCGCAGGCGCGCGACCTTCTTCAGGCGAGCGGCGAATTGCTCCGAGCCGGGCGATAGCACCGGCACCAGGCGGCCGTCGCCCAGGTCGACGGTGTGCGCGGTATCGCTCGTCGCGACGGCGTCCTGCAGGGCCGAGCCGTCGAAGACGAGGATGGCGGCGTCTTCATTGTTGGGCTTTACCTCGATCTGGGCGGCGGGGTCGGTTCCCAGGCCGCGTGCGAAGAGGCTGTCGCGCGAGAGCACGGCAAGCCGCGCGGGCGCCGCGGCGTCGCGCAGGCCGCTGGCGAGCGCGAGGAGCGCGGCAGTCTGCGTGAAGGGCACCTCGGTGGCGTCGGCAACGGCGATGCGGGCGCCGGTCGCGTTGGCCGGCACGGCCTTCAGCATGGCGTCGACGTCGGCGGGGACGAAGGTCGTCTTTCCGCCGAAGCCCGCCTGCTTGAGGACGCGGCCGGCGTATGCGCGCGCGAGCGGGCTGAGGTCGGTTGCCACGACGGAGGCGGTGCGGGAGCGGCCCGCGGCGGCGCGTTCGTCGGCGTCATCGATCAGCTCGCTCCAGGCGTCGGCGTCATGGCGTTGCCAGCCTTCGAACCCCCAGTGCGAGCGAAGCAGGCCGGGCGCGCGGTCGTGGAGCATGTTGAGGGCCTCGAGCTCGAGGCCGCCGCCCGCGCAGGAGAGGTCGAGCAGGGCGGGCATGCCGGCCCCGGCCTCATTGGCTGATGCCTCGCGCACGGCCTCGCCCCAGCCGGCCTGTTCGAGCATGAGGGCGGCGTAGTCGGGGCGCAGCACGTGGGTGGGCGCACCGGGCTTGGTGGCCTCGCGCGGGAGGCGCTTGAAGAGCGGATCGCCCGAGAGGTCGAGATGGATGCTGGCGCGGTCGTTGCGGATGGAGAGCGCGATGCGTGCGTCGGGGTGCTCGGTGTCCACGTCGGCTCGGCTGCCGGCCTCGTCGGCCAGGCGGTCGCAGATGGCGTCCTTCACGCAGAGCGACGAGTAATGGGTGTTGCGCAGCTCGCGATTGGTGCCGCGCGCGGTTACGGCGATGCTCGCCCCGCGGCGCAGGAGCTCTTCCCAGGGCATGCGGTACACGCCGTCGTAGAGGGCGTTGGCGTCCCAGCAATCGAAGCGCCCCAGCACGACGAAGACGCGGCTGGCCAGACGGCTCCACAGGCAGGCGCGATACGCATCGCGCACGGTGCCGGTAAAGGTGACGCGGCCCTTCAGGCGGCGCGTCTTGCGAAGGCCGATGCGCTGCAGCTCGGCGTCGAGCGCCGCCTCGAAGCCCTCGGGGCAGCTGGCGTAGAACTCCAGGTAGGTTCCGGTGAGTGCCGCCGTAGTGGCGCTGTTCATGGTGCCGCCTTTCTTGATGGCGCCGCGGAGATGCTGCTCGCGGCACGTACGTATTCAAACCGTCATTATCGCATAGCGCCGCGTGGCAGCGCGCCCCTTCCTCAGAGGGTTTTGATGTAGAAAAGGCAGCTAACGCGGCCATCCAGCCGAATTAGCTGCCTTGAGGTGCATGAAGGCCCCCATGACGAGGGGCGGGCCCGACCCGTTCTCGCGCGAAGCGCGCGCCTATTCCAGCTCGAATGCTCCGGTGTAGAGCTGGTAGTAGTACCCGTGCTTGGCGATGAGCTCGTCGTGCGTGCCGCGCTCGATCACGCGCCCGTGGTCCAGGCAGATGATCACATCGGAGTTGCGCACGGTGCTCAGGCGGTGCGCGATCACGAAGGTGGTGCGACCCTGCATGAGGGCGTCCATACCGCGTTGGACGATCTCCTCGGTGCGGGTGTCGATGCTCGACGTGGCTTCATCCAAGATCATGGCGGGCGGATCGGCCACGGCCGCGCGTGCGATGGAGAGCAGCTGGCGCTGTCCCTGGCTGAGCTGGGAGCCGTTGCCGGTGAGCATGGTGGCGTAGCCCTCCGGCAGGCGCGAGATGAAGTCGTGCGCGCCGGCGAGCTTGGCCGCCTTGATGCATTCCTCGTCCGTCGCATCCAGCTTGCCGTAGCGGATGTTGTCCATCACGGTGCCGGTGAACAGGTTGACGTCTTGCAGCACGACGCCCAGCGAACGGCGCAGGTCGGCCTTGCAGATCTTGTTCACGTTGATGCCGTCGTAGCGGATCTTGCCGTCGGCGATGTCGTAGAAGCGGTTGATGAGGTTGGTGATGGTGGTCTTTCCGGCGCCCGTGGCGCCCACGAACGCTACTTTCTGGCCGGGCTTCGCATAGACCGAGACATCGTGCAGCACCTCGTGGTCGGGCGTGTAGCCGAAGTCGACGCCCGTCAGGCGCACGTCGCCGCGCAGCGGAACGTAGCTCACGGTGCCGTCCGCGCGGTGCGGATGCTTCCAGGCCCACAGGCCGGTGCGCTCGTCGGCCTCTTCCAGCTCCCAGGTCTCGGGGTTCACGCGGGCGTTTACCAGCGTGACGTAGCCATCGTCGGCCTCGGGCTCCTGGTCCAGCAGGTCGAAGATGCGCTGCGCGCCCGCAAGGCCCATGACCACGGCGTTGATCTGTTGCGAGACCTGGCCGATCTGGCCGCAGAACTGCTTGGTCATGTTGAGGAACGGCACCACCACGGCGATGGAGAGCGGCATGCCCGACAGCGAGAAGTTGGGCACCTCGAGCGCCAGGAACACGCCGCCCGCGAGCGCGACCACCACGTAGATGAGGTTGCCCAGGTTCATGAGGACCGGCATGAGGATGTTGGCGTACATGTTCGCCTTCTGCGAGACCTCGAAGAGCTTCTCGTTGCGCGCGTCGAAATCGGCCTCGGCGGCGGCTTCGTGGCAGAAGGCCTTGACGACCTTCTGCCCGTTCATGACCTCTTCGATATGACCCTCCACGACGCCGAGCTCGCGCTGCTGCGCGATGAAGAAGCGCGCGGAATTGGAGCCGAGCATCTTGGTGAGAAACACCATGCAGACGATGCCGGTGATGATGACCAGGCACATCCATACCGAGAAGTACAGCATGATGAAGAGGACCGTGCCCAGCACGATGACGGTTTGCAGCAGGTTGGGCAGGGACTGCGAGATCATCTGGCGCAGGGTGTCGATATCGTTGGTGAAATGCGACATGATGTCGCCGCGCTGGTTGGTGTCGAAATAGCGGATGGGCAGGTCCTGCATGCGGTTGAACATCTTCTCGCGGAGCTTTTCCAGCGAGCCCTGGGTGATGGTCGCCATGTTGCGGTTCCAGAACAGGGAGATGAGGTTGCCGGCGACATAGATGGCACCCAGGGTGAGCACGAGCTGCAAGATCTTGGGCTGGGCCGCGGTCCAATCGCCCGTCTGCCACGAGGTCGAGATGATCTCGAGGGCGCTTTGCAGGAACAGCGCGCCGATGGAATTGATGAGGCCGCACACAAGGACGCCCACCATGACCAGCGGCAAGAGCACCGGGTAGAACGAGAACAGCAGCTTGACCAGGCGGATGAGCGTGGATGACTTGCGCGCCGGAGCGCCGGCTGCGGGCTTACTCATGTGCCTCGCCTCCCTTCGGGGCGGATTCGTCGGTTGCGGGGAGAGGGGCGGAGGCCCGCTCGAGGTCGCGGACGGCCGCTGCCGCGGCTTCGTCGACGAACTCGGCCTCTTCGCTCATCTTGTTCTGCGACGTGAAGGTCTCGCGGTAGATCTCGGAGGTTTCCAGCAGCTCTTCGTGGGTGCCCATGGCGGCGATGCGGCCGCCCTCCATCACGATGATGCGGTCGGCGTCGGATACGCTCGATACGCGCTGGGCGATGATGAGCTTGGTGGTATCGGGTAGGTAGCTGGCAAGGCCCGCGTGGATCTTGGCGTCGGTCTTGGTGTCGACGGCGCTGGTGGAGTCGTCCAAGATCAAGATCTTGGGGCGGCGCAGCAGGGCGCGCGCGATGCAGAGGCGCTGCTTCTGGCCGCCGGACACGTTGGAGCCGCCCTGCTCGATCCACGTGTCGTAGCCCTTCGGGAAGCCGTCGATGAATTCGTCGGCGCAGGCGAGGCGGGCCGCCTCGCGCACCTCGGCATCGGTGGCGTTCGCATCCCCCCAGCGCAGGTTGTCAGCGATGGTACCGCTGAACAGCACGTTTTTCTGAAGCACCATGGCAACCTGATGGCGCAGCGCGTCCAGGTCGTAATCGCGCACGTCGACGCCGCCCACGCGCACGGTGCCCTCGGTTGCGTCGTACAGGCGGGCGATCAGGTTGACCAGCGTGGATTTGGCCGAGCCCGTGCCGCCGATGATGCCGACGGTCTCGCCGCTTTTGATGTGCAGGTCGATGCCGTCGAGCGCCTGGCGCTCGGCGCGGGCGGAGTACTTGAAGCTCACGTGGTCGAAATCGATGGAGCCGTCGGCCACCGTGCTTACGGGTTCGTCCGGGTTGACGATGGTGGACTGCGCCTGCAGCACCTCGCAGATGCGGCGCGCGCTTTCCTCGGCCATGGTCACCATGACGAAGATCATGGAGAGCTGCATGAGGCTCATGAGGATCTGGAAGCCGTAGGTGAAGGTGGAGGAGAGCTGGCCCACGTCGAACGCGGCTGCCTGGCTGGTGATGATGAGCTTGGAACCCAGGTAGATGATCACGACGAAGGCGCCGTTGACGCAGAAGTTCATCAGCGGGTTGTTGAAGGCGAGCAGCTTCTCGGCGCGGGTGAAGTCGGCGCACACGTCCTGCGCCGCGCGTGCGAACTTCTGCTTCTCGTAGTCTTCGCGCACGTAGCTCTTTACCACGCGCATGCCGGTGACGTTCTCCTCGACCGATTCGTTGAGCGCGTCATACTTATGGAACACGCGGGTGAAGATGGGCGTCACCTTGTGGATGATGAGCCCCAGGCCGATGCCCAGGATCGGGATCATAGCCAGGTAGACGAAGGACACGGCGCCGCCCATGGCGTAGGCCATCGCGAACGCGAACACGAGCACCAGCGGGGCGCGCACGGCGATGCGGATGATGAGCATGAATGCCTGCTGCACGTTGGTGATGTCGGTGGTGAGGCGCGTGACCAGCGACGAGCTGGAGAACGCATCGATGTTGGTGAACGAGAAGGTTTGGATCTTGTAGAAGAGGTCGTGGCGCAGGTTCTTGGCGAAGCCGCAGCTCGCGTGGCTGCACGTGATGCCCGCGGCGGCGCCGAAGAACAGCGAGACCAGGGCGAGCGCAACGAGCACGCCGGCGGTGGGCAGGATGTCCGCCACGGCCGCGCCGTCCTTGATGGTGTCGATGAGGTTGGCGGTCACGAAGGGGATGGCCATCTCGCACGCAACTTCGCACAAAACGAGCAGCGGCGTTGCGAGGGTGGGTTTGAGGTAGTCGCGAATCGAGGCGACGAGTGTTTTAACCATCGAGCCCCTCCCAGTGCGCGCGGACGCGCTCGAGCAGGCCGGCGAGCGTCTCCTGCTCTTCGGGGGTGAGCGTGGAGAATGCGTTGGAGCGGAAGCGCTGACGGATCTCGGCCTCTTGGCGCGCCGCCTCGGCGCCCGCTTCGGTGAGCGTGACCGTGAGCTGACGGCGGTCCTGCTGGCCGCGCGTCCGGTAGATGAGGCCGGCGGTTTCGAGCTTGGAGAGGATCTCGGACAGGGAGCCCGGCTTGAGCTCGAAGAACATGCCGAGTTCCTGCTGGGACAGGGTGCCCCCGTTTTTCTCGAGCAGGCAGAGGATGGGCGCGCGTCCGGACCGGCCGCCGCGGTTGAAGTGCATGAAGTGGCCGCAGAAGCCCAGGCAGGACAGGATGCGGGATGCGCGGGCGACCACCGGGTCGTCGGCGGCGTCGGGGGCCTCGGGAAGATCGATGAATTTACGGGCGCTCTTGGCCGACGTCTCTTTCGCGGGCGCGGGCGTCGCGGCATTGTTCTGCGCGGCTGCGTCGGGGGCGTTCGCGGGTGGATGCGTGCTGGTGGGCGTAGCATTGCATTTGAATTCTGGGCCGTTCACAGAACTCTCCTTTCCCTTGGAGTATAGGGAAAGTATAATAGCCCGCTTTAATACTATGGGTACCGAAATAATAATGATGCAATGAAATTTACGAACAGGTCCCCGTTTCTGCTATCCCAGCGCCGTGCAGAGCGCGAATACGAGCGTCGCGATAGCCGTGCCCAGGCTCGTGGGCGCCATGAAGCGGTCGAGTGCGGCGTGGTCGGGCTCGTGGACAACGTCGACGAGCGTCGATAGCAGCGGTTGGAAGCCGACGCTCAGGGCCGCCGCGCGCACGAGCGTGCCGAGCGAGACCCCGCGTGCCATGAAGAGCGCTGCTAAGAAGAGGGCGAGCGATCCGCAGATCAAGATGGCATGGTAGATGCGCATGGCGGTTTCGCCCGAGATGCCATGACCGCGCTCGCCCAGGCCGTACAGGGCGGCGGCCACCGTTCGCTTGCCCTTTGCTGCGTCGTCGAGCGAGTCGCGCATGTTGTTGATATTCATCACGGCGGCTACGGGCAGCCCCAGCGCGATGCCGGCGACGAGCGCGGCCGGATCGAATGCGTGCGTGTAGAGGAAGGTGCCGCCGCATGCGGCCACGATGCCGAAGAACAGGAAGCTGGCGGCGTCGCCAAGGCCGGCGTAGCCGTAGGGGTGCGGGCCCACCGTGTACAGGATCGCCGCGGCGATGGCGGCGACGCCAAGCGCGATGAAGGCGGCGATCGCGGTTACGACGCCGCAGCGGGGCGGGTCGCCGTGGCAGAGCGCGGTGCAGATCAGCGCGCAGCCCAAGATGAAGGTGATGGCGCTCAAGCCGATGAGGGCGCGCTTCATCTGCGCGGGCGTGATGATGCCCCGCTGCATGCCCCGCCGCGGCCCCACGCGCGTGGCATCGTCCAGGCCGTGGGAAAGGTCTCCAAGATCGTCGGCGAAATTCGCGATAACCTGCAGCAAGATGGATACGACGAGCATGAGGACGAGCGTCTGCCAGCGGAAATGCCCGCGTGCGGCCGCGAGTCCCGCCGCCGCGAACGACCCCGAGGCGGCGAGCGGCAGGGTGCGCGGCCGCACCGCTTCGATCCAGGCCGAGCGCGTCTCGCCTGGTTGCGCTTTATGCGAGATGGACGGATTCGATGTTTTCATGACCGGGCTCCTTATTTGGAAACGGGCCGTCATTGTATGGCGCCGCTCGGGGGCGCGGGCAACCATCGGTGACACCCCGTCCCGCGCGCTCGCCCGTGGTTTCGGGTGGTATAACTAGAGCAGGGAAAGCGCGGACCACGCTCGTTCGGGGCGACGGTCCGCTTATGCCACCGCGCATCGACGGCCTCGCCCGCATCGGCGGGCAGACGTGGGGCGCACGGGGAGAGGAAGCAAGATGGCTCAGACGGTTACCATTCAAAAAGACGGCGTCGTCGCGCGCATCGATGCCCAGGGGGCGCAGCTGCGCGGCTTGGCAAAGGACGGGCGCGAGTATCTCTGGCAATCCGACCCCGCATGGTGGGGCAAGAGCTCGCCGGTGCTGTTTCCCGTGGTGGGTGCGGCCGGTAGGGGTCCGGTCGAGTCTGCTGCCGGTGTGTGCACCCTGGGCAAGCACGGCTTCGCGCGCGATATGGAGCACGCGGTAAAGGAGGTTGCCGACGACGGTTCGTCGGTCACCTTCGAGCTGGTGGATACCGAGGAGACCCGCGCGGCGTATCCGTATGGCTTCGTCCTCAACATGACCTATGCCATCACCGGCCCGTCTACGCTTACGCAGACCTTCGCGGTTACCAACACCGGTGACGCGCCCATGCCGTTCTCGGTGGGCGGCCATCCTGCGTTCAACGTGCCCGCCCCCGGCGCCGAGGGCGAGGCGTTCGACGATTACGAGCTGCGCTTTACCTGTCGGTGGACGGCCGATTCGCCCACCATGGTCGACGGCGGCATGCTTACCTACGAGAACACGTTCCGCTCGCTTGACGACGCCGACGTCCTGCCCATCACGCGCGAGCTGTTCGACTGCGATACCGTGGTGCTCTCCGATGTGCCCGATAACACGATCGACCTGGTGAGCCGGAAGTCCGGCCACGGCGTGCGCGTATCGTTTGACGGCTTCAAGTTCGTGGGAATCTGGTCGGCCCAGCCCGATGCGCCCTTCGTGGCGGTCGAGCCCTGGACGGGCCATGCCGCGCTCGCGGAGGAGGACGACGTGCTCGAGCATCGCGACAACGTGACCATCCTGGCTCCGGGTGAGACCGATGTCCGCTCGTTCTCGATGACCTTGCTGTAGGCCTGCGCTCGTGCCGGCGGCGCGTGGCGGGCAAAATGCGCGGATACCATGAACGACCTGCGCTTTGAGTCCGCTGCGTTGTGCCTCGATGGCACTTTGGGTATCATATCGTCCGTTGAAAGGGGACCGTTCCATGCATTTCGCGTTCGACAAACTCTAGCTGGATGAACCGAGCGGCGCTACGTCTGCGGAAGCGGTGGCGCTTGGCGGCCGTCGGCCGCCGTCCCTGAAACCGCGTCGCGTGCCAGCGGCGCTCTACCCGTTGATTCAGTTAGAAGGAGTGCATCATGCGCGAGAAGCTTGAGAAGATCATCGTTGCGTATCAAGAGCTCGAGAAGAAGCTGTCCGACCCGGCGGTCGCCAGCGATATCAAGGAGTTCACGCGCCTCAACAAGGAGTACGCGCACCAGACCGACCTGGTGAACGCTGCGCGCGAGTATATCGCCGCGCTCGATGATATCGAGGTTGCCAAGGAGATGCTGCGCGAGGCGTCCGATGCCGACGAGAAGGAGATGCTCCAGATGGAGATCTCCGAGAACGAGGGCAAGCTGCCCAAGCTTGAAGAGGACATCAAGTTCATGCTCATCCCGAGCGATCCCAACGACGAGAAGAACACCATCATCGAGATCCGCTCCGCAGCCGGCGGCGACGAGGCCGCTATCTTCGCGGGCGATCTCTTCAAGATGTACCAGCGCTTCATCGAGTCCAAGAAGTGGAAGATGACGGTCCTGGATTCCAGCCCCTCCGAGGCGGGCGGCTTCAAGAGCATCGAGTTCAAGGTCGAGGGCGACAAGGTGTACTCGGTCATGAAGTACGAGTCCGGCGTCCATCGCGTCCAGCGCGTTCCCAAGACCGAGAGCCAGGGGCGCATCCAGACCTCTACCGCTACCGTGGCCGTTCTGCCCGAGGCCGAAGAGATCGACGTGCAGATCAACCAGTCCGACCTGCGTATTGATACCTATTGCGCTTCCGGCCCCGGCGGCCAGTGCGTCAACACCACCTACTCGGCGGTGCGCATCACCCACCTGCCCACGAACACCGTGGTCCAGTCCCAGGAGCAGCGCTCCCAGATCCAGAACCGCGAGGTCTGCATGCAGATGCTGCGTGCGCGCCTGTACGAGATGGAGCTCGAGCGCCAGCAGGCCGAGCTGGGTGCCGAGCGCTCCAGCCAGATCGGCCACGGCAACCGTTCCGAGAAGATCCGCACGTACAACCAGCCGCAGGACCGCGTGACCGATCACCGCATCGGCTTCAACTCCACGTATAACGGTGTGCTGCTGGGCGACCTGCTTTCCAACGTGATTGAGGCGCTGGCTGCAGCCGAGCGTGCCGAGAAGCTGGCGGCGGCGGTCTAAGGCGCCACCGGGCTAACGGGCAACATACCAGTGAAGACGGGCCGTCGGCTTTATGCCGGCGGCCTTTTTTAAAACAGCGGGACGAGGGCGCCCGCGCGCGGGTTGTCGGTGCGGGTGGATGCTCGTAAGCTGCGTCGTTTTTTATTGGCCCGCATGGTCGTCGTGCTGCTTGCGCGCGATGAGCTCCAGAATCGAGTCGGGTGATTCACCGTTCTCGACCTCGGTTGGAAGCGGTTCGTCGATGCCGGCGCGATGAAAGTTGCCAACGAAGTCATCGGTCTTGAGCACGTTGACCACGGCGCGCGGATCGACGAAGCGGATGAGTCGGATGGCATCCCCCACCTCGTAGGTGGAGAGCACGGTATGGATGATACCGACGGGTTCGCCGCTAAATGCGCCCGTGGCGTCGATGATGCTGGCGCCGTGATGGAGCGTGTCCGTGTAGGCGCGGGCCACTTCCTGGGGTTTCTTGGTGGTGATGAGCAGGGTGGAACGGTTGTACCGATGGTAGAAGCCGTCGATGGCCTTGGTCGATATGAATTGGAACACAATGGAATAGGCGGCGTGCTCCCATCCGAAGATAGAGCCGAAGATCGCCAGGATGCAGCAATTGCCCGCGAACACATAGGGCCAGATCGTCTTACCGGTCTTGTTGGAAACGTAGAGGGCGATGAAGTCCGTGCCGGCGGTAGACGCCCCGCTTTTCAAGGCGATGGCGATGGCGATGCCGTTCAAGACGCCGCCGAAGATCACGTTGAGAAACGTCTCTCCCAAGATGGGCTGGAACGAGAAGATCTTGAGAAACGCGCTGAGCAACCCCACCTGGACCATGGAGAAGAGGACGAAGCGCTTGCTTATGGAGCGCCAGCAAAAGAGCGCGACGGGGATGTTGAGCAGCAGGACGCCTATGGAGACGGGCAGGCTGGCGCCCATAAGATGGGCGACGCGTTCGAGGAGGAGGGCAACGCCGGTAAACCCTCCCGAAAGCAGGCTGGCGGGATTGACGAATGCTTGGATAACGTAGGTTTGCAGCAGGGCGGATGCGCATACGCATGCGAGCGTGATGGCGCGACGCACCACAACATAGCGGCCAAGATGCTTGAGTTTAACAAGTTGCGGATCTTCAGGCATGGCGTCCCCCTTCGGTCATACCGGATAGCATGCTTCCCTAGGCCAAACATAGCCCTTTCTCCAGGCTCCATCGCGCACATTTTGTAACACCACAATGTGCCTAGCCGAAGCGGCGGGGCGGTGCGGCTTGTCTCGTGCGAACGGGGGCACACTAATATACATAGATGGAGGCGGTGGAGGAGCTGCGACCGCGGTCGATGGATTGGATGGGGTGCCTATCTGCATGGTTTTGCATATTGAGCACCTGCTTCGCCGGGTCGACGGTCTCCACGCCTGAAGGCCGCATTGATGGGACTCGCAACAAGCCTGCAGCTAGTGGTATTCAAGATTAAATACAAGTTATATGTGAATAACCACTCATGACAAATAGCGACCGTTTACCGAAAGACTTAAGAATGAATAAGGCGATTAAAGATTGCAGAAGATTCGGTGAGCAAATGTATACAGAAATATGACGGTTATATGCGCTGCGAGGCGGAGGTGCGCATCTAGCGAAAAAGCGCGTGGTTACAGGGTCTGCGCTTTGTTTCGTGAAGATGTGAGCCCGATGTTGAGCTGTATAAAGCCGCATATTCTCTAATACCGCTCACCGGCCTCTAACCGCCGTTTACGAAAGTGAACGGTAAGGTTGAATGGATTATGTCGGTCGAATGTCGTCGAATCGCGGCGACATCGTGAGACAAAAGGAGAGGGAATGATATCAAGGGCAAGAAAGGTGCTGAATGGTTTCTTCGCAGTGGCGCTCGCGCTGATCTGCGTGGTTTCCACGACGCCCGCCGCATATGCGGCCGGACCCGCGAACCTGGCACTCAATAAGGAGGTGACAGTAAGCAAGGCACCGTACGACACCCTTCCGGCGTCGGCGTTGACCGATGGCGATCCGAAGACGCGCTGGTCCTCCGAGGAGGGTCCGGAGCAGTGGGCGTATGTCGACCTTAAGACGGCTACCGAGATCTCTCGCGTCAAGCTGACTTGGGAGAGCAAGGACGAGCATGCTGCGGACTTCAAGCTGTTTGTGTCGAACAGCACGGAAGACTGGGGCAACCCGGTTGCGACCGTAACGGGCAACACCTCCGAGGCATCCGATGTCACTTTGGAAAAGCCGGCAACGGGCCGCTATGTGAAGCTCCTGGTGACCAAGGTCTCCAATTATCCGAGCGTTTCCTGCGGCGAGATGGAGGTGTACGGCAAGGGCGGCTCCACCGATCCCGAGTCTTCCGAGGCTGTGAACCTCACTCTTAAGAAGACCACCAAGGCGAGCGCCGACTACCACCTGCAGAATGGTGCGCGCGCCGTTGACGGTAAAAAGAAGGATGGCAAGGCCGATCGCTGGATGACCGAGGCCCAGCCGGTGCAGTGGCTGCGTGTCGATCTTGGAAAGACCGAGACCATCAAGTATTTCGACATCCTCTGGGAGAATGCGGAAAACTACGCCACGAAGTATCAGGTCTATGTGACCGATAACAAGGCCGCGTGGGATGCCGCCGGCGATTCTGTCGAAAACTGGGGCACTCCGGTTGTGGACGAGCAGAACAACACCAAGGGCGAGAACAAGATCACCCTTGCTAAGCCTGCTACGGGACGCTACGTTCTTCTTCGCGTGAGCGCTATGAGCAGCGTGTACGGTGTCTCCTGCATGGAGTTCGAGGCTTGGAACGAGGTTCCGCCCGCGCCTGCAAAGCAGCCCGCTGAGTATCTGAACGACATCAAGATCGCTCCGGTTACCGCTGAGACCCAGACGCTCCAGTACGAGCTCCCCGAGGCTCCCGAGGGCTATGAGATCAAGTACAACGGTACCGATTACGAGCAGGTCATCGGTCTCGATGGCACGATCTTCCATCCCATCGCGAACGTGACGGTGAAGGCTTCCTTCAAGATCACCAATAAGAAGGACAGCACTGATTACGCGTTCAAGGAGTTTGACGTTACCGTCCCCGGCACGCTGTCCGCAGCCAAGGCCGGCAACGCTGCTCCGTCGATCGTGCCCGAGCTCCGCGAGTGGGTCGGCGGCACCGGCTCCTTCGCCGCGGCTTCCGCCAAGCGCGTCGTCTTCAGCGACGACTCCCTCAAGGCCATGGCCGATGAGTTCGCTTCCGATTTCCAGGCCGTAACCGGCATCGAGCTGTCCGTGGTGAAGGGTACGTCTGCCAACGCGGGCGATATCTTCTTTACCCTGACCACCGACAAGTCCAAGGGCCTGCAGGACGAGGGCTACCTCGTCGAGGCCAAGGGCGACAAGATCACCGTGACCGCCGAGAAGGTCGCCGGCGCTAACTGGGGCGCCAAGACCATCCTCCAGGGCATGAAGACCGGCAACGGCTCCTTCCCCGTTGGTACCGCGCGCGACTACCCGCTGTACAAGGTCCGCGGCCTTATCCTCGATGTGGGTCGTAAGACCTTCACCATGGACTGGCTGCAGCAGATGACCAAGCAGATGGCTTGGTTCAAGCTGAATGACTTCCATGTTCACCTGAACGACAACTACATCCCCCTCGAGGAGTACACGCGTGCCGGCAAGGACGTCTTCCAGGCGTATAACGCGTTCCGTCTCGAGTCCAGCATCAAGGAAGGCGGCAACAACGGCAAGAACAAGGCCGACCTCACCGCCAAGGATGTCTGGTACACCAAGGCTGAGTTCAAGGACTTCATCGAGCACTCTGCTGCTCTCGGCGTGAACATCATCCCCGAGATCGACACCCCGGCTCACTCCCTGTCCTTCACCAAGGTTCGTCCCGACCTGCGCCACGGTACCGATGGCCGTCAGAACGACCACCTCAACCTCACCTCGCTCTACAGCGATAGCCTTGCTTTCGTTCAGAGCATCTTCGACGAGTACGTCAAGGGTGGCGACACCTCCACCTTTGCTGGCACCGATACCATTCACATCGGCGCCGACGAGTACAGCGCCGACGGCAACGCCTATCGTCGCTTCGTGAACGACATGTTCAAGTACGCCGAGGACAACGGCAAGACCGCCCGCGTCTGGGGCTCCCTTACCACCATCAAGGGCGATGTCAACGTCAGCGGCGTGTCCGAGTCCGGCCAGCGCCGTCAGATGGATCTGTGGAACCCCGGCTGGGCAGACATGAAGAGCATGTACGACCTGGGCTTCGAGCTGATCGACTGCCAGGACGGCGTGTTCTACATCGTCCCCAACGCCGGCTACTACTACGACTACCTGTCCGATAGCGCGTACACCGATCCCCTGAACGGCATCAGCGGCTACATGATTCCCGCTGGTGACCCCCAGATCCTGGGTGGCTCCTTCGCCGTGTGGAACGACATGTGCGACAACCAGGAAAACGGTATGTCTGAGTACGACATCTACGACCGTATCAACCGTTCCGCCGGCCTGTTTGGCGCGAACGGCTGGGGCAAGGGTTCCATGAACACCGCCGCTGCCAAGGACGCTATCGCTGGTCTTGGCGACGCCCCCAACACCAACTTCGGTTACAACGTCGCCACCGCCGAGAACGGCGCCATCGCTCAGTGGAGCATGGAGGACCTGTCCGACGCTTCCGGCATGAAGCGCGATCTGGTTGCCGGCGAGAACGCCGCGATCGAGAAGGTCGATGGCCGCAACGCCCTCAAGCTCAACGGCGAGAAGTCTTTCGTCTCCGTGAAGGACGATGCGCTCACCACCATCGGTCTGGGCAACGACCTTCGCGTGAAGGTGAAGCGCTCGAGCGCCTCCACCGAGCCGCAGGTTCTCTTCGAGTCCGAGTACGGCCAGATCATGGCTGTCCAGAAGGGCACCGGCAAGGTGGGCATCACGCGTGAGAACCGCGCCTACTCCTTCAACTACACCCTGCCGCTGAACGACTGGGTCGAGCTCGAGTTCAAGAACAAGTTCGAGCAGACCGAGCTGTGGGTCAACGGCAAGCTGGTCGACACGGTCGGCACCAAGCAGCGTGCCAAGCTCAAGGCCACCAACATGTTCCCCGTGAACGTCATCGGCTCCAAGACGAATGCCTTCCAGGGCTATGTCGACGACGTCCGCATCTCCACGGCCAAGGAGTTCAACTCCACCATGGAGCTCGACTACGCCGTCGTTACGGCTGAGTCCGTCCTGAAGTCCCACAAGATCGAGGGCATGCGCGAGCTGCTCGACCAGGCGTATGACGTCTTCAAGCAGATGGATCCGTCCGCCGAGGTCATCGCTGACCTTAC
Source organism: Collinsella sp. BA40 (assembly GCF_008014645.1). GTDB lineage: Bacteria > Actinomycetota > Coriobacteriia > Coriobacteriales > Coriobacteriaceae > Collinsella. The sequence goes on along the minus strand of NZ_VOWY01000003.1, from coordinate 26,912 downwards.
GGCCAAGATCAACGCGCTGCTCGAGAAGACCGAGTTCGATAAGGCCGACTACTGCCGCATCGACGCATATACTCAGCTGCAGGGCGGCGACTACGCCGAGACCCTTACGGACCTGTTCACCGATGACTCCGTCGCCACCCTCCAGATGGCATGGGGCAAGGTCCGCTCCGATCTCCCCGCTTCCATGCAGGAGACCGTTGACGGCTATACCGCCGAGATCGTACGCGCTCTCGACGGCCTGAAGCCGAAGGCCAGCACCGACCTGACCCTTATCGATCCCGCAACGCTCGTTGCGAAGGACAGCTCGCACCAGGGCGGCGACGACGCGTCCAAGACGCTCGACGGCAACCTGAGCTCCATGTGGCACAGCGACTGGAGCATCACCACGGGCGAGCACTGGGTAACGCTGACCGGCAAGGCCCCCATGGATGTCGACGGCATTCAGTACACCCCGCGCCAGACGGGCACCAACGGCAACATCCAGAAGTACCGCATCGAGGTCAGCACCGACGGCACGTCCTTCACCAAGGTGAAGGAGGGCGACCTCAAGGTCACCGGCCTCGACCCGATCATGATCAAGTTCGACCGTCAGAACGGCGTGAAGGCAGTCAAGCTCGTTTGGGTGAAGGCCAACAACGGCAACGGCGCCGCTGCGGAGCTTCGTCTGTCCGATGCCGCCGCTGCTCCCAACTTCGACCGCCTGAAGGCCGTTATCGCCGCTGCCGAGCTCGTCAAGCAGGATGGTCCCTGCAAGCACGACCAGTTCACCAAGGCAACGTGGGATGCGATGCAGACGGCGCTGTCCGCCTCGAAGGACGTTCTGGCTTCGCAGACCGGCGACGTGAACGCCGTCTACAACTCTGCCCAGAGGCTTGCCGAGGCCATCGTTGCCCTGCGCCTCGACGGTGACCAGTCCGAAGAGATCACGTTTGTCGACGTCGATAAGAACACCTCGCACGCCGATCACATCGTCTGGCTGGCCGCTAACGGCATCTCCAAGGGTTGGGCCAAGCCCGACGGCACCTTCGAGTTCCGTCCCTACGCCACGGTGAAGCGCGCCGACATGGCCGCGTTCCTCTACCGCCTGGCCGGCGAGCCGAAGTTCGACGCCGATAAGGCCCCGGCCTTCACCGATGTCGACAAGGAGACCCCGCACCGCGACGCCATCCAGTGGCTCGCCGCGGAGGGCATCTCTACCGGCTTCAAGGGCGCCGACGGCAAGGCCGAGTTCCGCCCCTACGCCGAGATCACTCGCTGCGACATGGCCGCGTTCCTGTATCGCCTGGCCGGCGAGCCGAAGTTCGAGGCGAAGGACGCCTTCGCCGACGTGACGAAGGACACGCCGCACCGCGAGGCTGTGCTGTGGCTGGCCGCGGAGGGCGTCTCCACCGGCTTCGTCGAGGCCGACGGCACTAAGACGTTCCGCCCCTACGACCAGATCGTCCGCTGCGACATGGCCGCGTTCCTGCACCGCATGGCGGAGAAGGACCTGGTGAAGTAGCAGGCTCATAATGGGATATGCCTAACGGCATAATCTCGGGTGAAAGCACCGCTCCTTCGGGGGCGGTGCTTTTGATAAAGTAATCTTCGTTTCGGTTGCTTGCGCAGCGTTGCGCCCCTGTTGCTCGGCAGGGCGCCACGCTGCGCTGCAATAGTACTGTTCGTACAGCAAGTAGGAGGATGAATGAATCGAACTGTTTCGAGTAATCGGACAATTTGGTCGTTCATCCTCTGCTCCCTAACGCTGTGTGTGCTGACGGCATTCGGTGCCGCCACACCCGCTTGGGCTGCAGAGGGTGACTACCAGATTTATCCCACTCCGCATGCGGTGACCTATGCCGAGGGCACGCAGACGCTTCGCAAGGAAGCGAACGTCGTGCTCGAGGACGGCATCGATGCGGATACCGAAGCGCGCCTCAACGAGTCTCTGGCTCTGAAGGGCATGAAGGCCAAGAAGGCCAAGGGGCTCGGTGGCAAGCGCTCCACCAACATCCTGGTGGGCGTCAAGGGCTCCAACGGCGTCGTCGACACGATGGTGACCGAGCTCACCAAGTCCGGCGAGCTGACCGTGGCCGACGACCTGTTCAGCAAGACCGATGCGTATCTGCTCGCTTCGCTGCCCGCCAAGGGCGATACGCCCGACCGCGTGATCGTTCTGGGCGCCAGCACCGACGCCGCATACTACGGTCTGACCACCCTGTACCAGATCCTGCAGCAGACCGACGGCGCATCTCTGCGCGCCTTCACCGTTGCAGACTACGCCGACGTCATCACCCGTGGCTTCATCGAGGGCTACTATGGCAATCCCTGGAGCACCGAGGACCGCGTCAACCTCATGAAGTGGGGCGGCTATTACAAGCTCAACGCATACGTGTATGCTCCCAAGGACGATCCCAAGCACAACGCTCAGTGGCGCACCCTGTACACCGAGCAGGAGCTCAAGGAGAAGATCGCTCCGCTGGCCGAGGCCGGCAACGCTTCCAAGTGCCGTTTCGTGTACGCGCTGCATCCCTTCATGAGCAACCCCATCACCAACGCGAACTACGATGAGTCCGTCGCCATCCTGAAGAAGAAGTTCATCCAGGTCATGGATAACGGCGTCCGCCAGATCTCCATCCTGGCAGACGACGCTGGCAATCAGGGCAACGCGCTCTACATCAAGCTCTGCAAGGAGATGACCGAGTGGATTCGCGAGCAGCAGAAGGCCATCAACGAGGACGGTTCGCTCAAGTACCCCGGCCTCAAGGACACCATCATCTTCTGCCCGGTGAACTACATGGGCTACGGCGAGGGCTGGTATAGCCAGCTTCCCGACAACATCCAGGTTGTTAATACCGGCGGTCGCGTCTGGGGTAAGATCGATGGCAACTTCGCCTCGGCTTTCCAGCGCAACTCCGGCGTTGCTCCCTTCATGTGGATCAACTGGCCGTGCTCCGATAACGACAAGGACGCCCTGCACATGGGCGGCCACAACAACTTCCTGGGCTCCGATGTGAAGCCGGGCCAGGTCAAGGGCGTCGTGCTCAACCCCATGCAGCAGTCCGAGCCTTCCAAGCAGGGCATCTTCATGAATGCCGACTTCACCTGGAACCTCTGGAAGTCCGAGGACCATGCCAACCAGGCGTGGGAGGATTCGTTCTCCTACGTCGACCATAACTCCCCGGTCGCCACGGCTGGCTCCAACGCTCTCAAGTCCCTCTCCGGCCATGCCCTGCGCATGTACGGCGGTGGCGCTACGTGGGAGAACGGCGAGTCCGCTGCTATCAAGGACAAGCTTGCCGCATTCCGCACTAAGCTTTCCACCGGCACCGTGACCGAGGACGACGTCACCGAGATGACCCAGATCTTCACCGAGCTGAAGAAGATCGCCGAGTCCTATCGTGCTGGCGCAGGCAACAAGGCCATGCTCAACCAGATCGTGTACTGGGTTGACGCCATGTCCGAGCAGTCCGAGGCCGCCCTTCTCGAGCTCGAAGCCGTGAAGGCCGATCTCAAGGGTGACAAGTCCACGCTGATCGCCAAGTACTCCGAGGGCACCGCCAAGCTGGACGAGGCCAACGGCCATGGCTATCACTACGTGAACCACACCGAGTATGCCCGCATCGGCAAGGCGCACATCGTGCCGACCATCAACGCTCTGGACACCTATGTCGCCGAGCGCGCCGAGCTGGCTTCCAACCCCGATGCAAACTTCACCAAGTTCGTGACCAGCCGTACCGACAGCCCGTCTGCCAAAACCGACGTTCTGTTCGACGGCAAGGCCAACACCGGTCTGAGCTACAAGGACCCGGCCACCATCACCGAGGGCACGTTCTTCGGTATCGAGAAGACCAACGCGTTCGACCTCGATCGCTTCACCATCACCTACGATGCGGAGCATCTCAACGACACCGTCCGCACCGGCAAGCTGCAGGTGCTGAAGGAGACCGAGAGCGGTCGCGCGTGGGTCGATGTTGACGGCAAGACCATCAGCAACAGCCGCGAGCGCGTGGTTGATTTCAAGGACCTGAACCAGAAGGACGTCTTCGGCGTCCGTCTGTACGCCACCGCCAACAACGAGGGCGCGTGCTGGCTCACCATCAACGAGGTCGAGATCAACAAGGTCGACGGCCCGGCTGCCGAGTCGGCCACCTTCTTCGGCACCGTTTCGCTGGAGAAGCAGGTCAGCGCCGACAATTCCAAGCCGCTGAGCAACGCCTCCGACGGTAAGGACAACACCGAGGCCTGGCTGACGCACGGCGTCGGTTCCCAGAAGGACGATGGCACCGAGCCGGGCGCCGCTGTGATCGTGACGTTCGACGGCGTGAAGTCCATCGACGCCGTTGTTTTCAAGCAGGCGCTTTCGAACAACGGCGGCGACGCCATCGATAACGGCACCGCGTTCTATCAGACCGCCGACGGCACGTGGCACGAGGCCGGCGCCATCAACAACAAGACTTCCCAGACCATCAAGCTGGGCAAGACCGTTGAGGCTAAGGCCATCAAGGTCGTAAACAATGCGCGCAAGGACATCTGGTGGCGTGTTGCCGACCTGTATGCGACGGCCGGCGAGGAGGTCGCGGCTGCCAAGACCGTGACCACCAACCTGCCCACCTACCAGAACAACGTGATCGGCCGCGCCATCGACGGCGACGAGACCACGCAGTTCTGGAGCAGCCGCAACACCCAGCAGAACGACTGGGTCATGCTCACCCTTGGTGGCAAGGTGAAGATCGACACCGTGCGCGTCCTGCAGGACTCGGGTGCCGATAAGTTCACGTCCGCTTCGGTGTACTACACCACCGACGAGACCCCCAACGCTGCCTCCGGCAACTGGAAGAAGGCCTGCGACCTGAGCGGTTCCACCGACGAGGTCAAGAACTTCTCCACGGTCGAGGCCACCGCGGTCAAGCTCGTTTCCAACAGCAACACCGCCAGCTGGTTCAAGCTCTTCGAGTTCGAGGCCTACGAGCGCTACTCGTTCTCGACCGACAACATCTACAGCACCTTCAAGCTGCCGAACGCCAGCCTCAAGGCTCGCGTGACGGGCGAGGGCGCCAACACCACCGACGCAACGGTGACCCTGCCCAAGAACGGCGACGCCGTCGCCATCGACCTTGGCAGCATCCGTCGCGAGGTCAAGGCAACGGCCGGCAAGACCAACGCCGCCAACGCCACCCTTATGTATTCCATGAACGGCCTTGAGTGGAATGCCCTGGGCTCCGAGCCCGTCAACGCCCGCTATGTGGGCTACAAGGCTACGGCCGACAACGCTTCCGTGGCGTTCAACGGCTTCTCCGTTTCCTTCCTGGGCTCCCTGGCTCCGCAGCTGGTCTCCAGCGACGTGCCCGGCGCAGACGGCTTCGATGTCTCGAAGGTCTTCGATGGCAACATCGGTACCAATTCGACCATCGCCGGCATGCCCAAGGCCGGAAACAAGATCGTGTTCGACCTCGGTCAGAACCGCACGATCAATACCTTCGAGTACTTCATCCCCGAGACCAGCAAGGACTTCATCCGCAACGGCGTGATTGAGGTCGCGAGCGATCCCAAGGCCGCTGACGATCAGTGGACCAAGGTTCTCGACATCAACAGCGAGAACATCGTCGAGGATGAGTTCAACGAGGACACGGCCAAGCAGGCAACGTGGCTCAAGCACTCCTCCGAGGCTCCGGGCAACATGTTCGCCAAGGCCGAGGGGCTCAATGCCTCTGGTCGCTACCTGCGCATCCGCTTCACCGGCACCTACAGCCATCGCTGGATCTGCCTGGGCGAGCTGCGTATCAACGGCGGCGAGTACGTGTCCACGTACGCCGGCGGCGACTTCGAGAGCACCGTTGGCGAGCAGCGCGGCATGCTGCCGAGCAACATGCTCGATAAGAACCTCGAGAGCCAGTGGGCTCCCGCGGGCGACAAGGCCGGCGCTCTGACCTATCACGTCTCCACGCCGCTGAAGGCCGACGGTACCGCCTATGAGGGCATCCGCATCATCTCCCGCGGCAATCCCAGCCGCGCTACGGTGAAGGCCGTCCTCTATACCGACGGCACCTACTCCAAGACCCAGACCGTTACCCTGGGCACCATCGAGCAGAACTCCCAGGAGTTCCGCTTCGGCAACCCCGTTGCGCCTGCCCGCGCTGCGGTGAACTTCACTGCCGTGAAGGACATCGTTGTCGAGTGGCCCGCCGCCACGACCCCGCAGATCTCCGAGATCTACCTGCTCGGCAAGGCCGCCGGCGCGAATTCCGACGCTATCTCCAAGCTGAAGACCGCGCTCGCCGAGGCCAAGAAGGCCGACACCGCCACCTGGACCGCTTCGAGCCGCGCCGCCCTCGAGAAGGCTATCTCCGCCGCCGAGGCCGCGCTTGCGAACGAGTCCACCCTCACGGCCGATACCGCCGCCTCCCTGAAGGCCGGTCTGGAGAACGCCGTGGCCAACAAGGTGGTCCGTTATGCCGACGCCGAGCTTTCCGAGCTCGTTGCCGGCGCCATCACCGATGGTTCCGCGTACACCAAGGGCACGTGGGATGCGTACAGCCAGGCGCTGTCCGCCGCCACGGAGGCTCTGAAGGACGCCGACAACCTCTCCGATGCTCAGGGTAAGGAGCTCGCCGCCAACCTTAAGGCTGCCCGCGAGGCCCTCGTCTTCGATGCCACCGCTGCCGACCGTGCGGCCCAGGCTGTCGAGGATGCCGAGCTCGTGTGGGACAAGGGCACCTACACCAAGGCGTCCTACAAGGCCTACACCGACGCTCTCGCCGAGCTGAAGGCCCTCGTCCAGAAGGACGTCAAGGACCCGGCCCAGCTTACGCCCGCCATGGATAAGCTGTTCGCCGCCCGCGACGGCCTCGTCGACGTGACCGCCCTCCTGGCAGCCCGTGCGGAGTTCGAGAAGACCTCCGAGGGCGCTTACACGCCGGAGTCCTACAAGCCGTACAAGGATGCCTACCAGGCTTCCGAGCAGCTGCTTGAGGATGGCACCGCCGAGGCTATCGCCCAGGCGGTCGAGAAGCTCAACGAGTGCAAAGCCAACCTTGTTGCCGTCGACCTTGCCGGCGTTATCGCCGACGCCAAGAAGCTCAACAAGGACGATTACACCGCAGAGAGCTGGAAGGTCCTCGAGACCGCTATCGCGAACGCCGAGAAGCCGCACGACGCCTCCCAGAACGGCGCGCTCGCGCAGGCTATCGTCGACGCTCGTGCCGAGCTCGTGAACGTCGTCGCGCTGAAGGATGCGATCGCTCGCGCCGAGGCCATCGATACGAGCGTGTTCACGCCCGAGTCCGCTGCCGCTCTGAAGGACGCCGTTGCCACCGGCAAGGCGCTGCTCAAGAACGGCACCACCGCCGAGGTCGAGGCCGCTACCGCGGACATCCTCGCCAAGATCGACGGCCTGCAGCGTCCGTCCACCCCGGGCGATGGCAACGTCGACAAGCCGGGTGACACCAACAAGCCGGGCGACACCAACAAGCCGGGTTCCAACAAGCCCGGTGCCAGCAAGCCTGGCTCCAGCATTCCGGCCACGGGCGATAACTCGCTCGTCATGGTCGGCGGCATCATCGTGGTCGCGGTCATCGTGATCGCTGCCGGCGTGGTGTTGGCCCGCAAGAACAAGCGCTAGTCTCGCGCGCGTTCGAAGGCATGGAAGCGGCCATCGGGTTCGTCCCGATGGCCGCTTTTTCATGTCGCGCGACCATGGGGGCGGCGGCAGATGCCTGTAAGCACCCAACGGTTTTTTGTAAGACCAGGTGGTTGCACAGGGAAATGCGGGACGAATTTCACCTGATTTCGAACGTGCGGGGCCTCTGCGGAAAGACCGCATGCGACCTTGCAGTAGAATCAACGTTCATTGGAGTCGCTATCGCCTGGATGCTCGCCGTTGTCGCGTTCAGAGCATTCGGTGGTATGGGAAAGTGAGGGCAGGGCCATGGCGGACGAAATGTGGACAATTAGCCGGTGCCTCGATTGGACGCGGGGATACCTCGAGAAGAAGGGCGACGAGCGTTCGCGTTACACGGCGGAGCTGCTCCTCACAGCGGTGACGGGGATGAGCCGTGTCGAGCTGTACATGAATTTCGATCGCCCCCTCGATCAAGATGAGCTGTCTCGCATGCATGATGCCGTGGTGCGTCGCGCGAAGGGCGAGCCGGTCCAGTACATAACGGGGTCCACGGGTTTTCGTATGATCGACGTTCTTTGCGAGCCCGGCGTGCTCATCCCGCGCCCCGAGACCGAGGTGCTTGTTGGGGAGGTTCTGGATTACCTGGACTCCCAGGTGCTCGGAGGGGCCTCCACGGCGGCGCGCAAGCGCGCCGCCCTGCCGTGGAACGGCGAGCTCGACGCTGCCTCCGACCTAGAGCGGGCGTTGGCCGAATCCGAAGCGGGGGACGCGGTCGCCGCGGGCGAGACGTGCGAGGACGTTGCGACCGCCGGAGAGGGGGAGCGAGCCGCCGCGCCCCATGCCCGCGTGCTCGAGGTGGGCTGTGGAACCGGATGCATCTCGCTGTCGCTGATCCACGAGCGCGAAGGCGCGGTCACATGCGTTGCAACCGATATCAATCCGCAGGCCGTTGCGCTCACCGAGCGTAACGGGCGGGCGTTGGCCGTACCGGAAGACGCGCTCTCGGTACGCGAGGGCGATCTGGTGGCCCCGATAGCGCCGGAGGAATACGGCACCTTCGATGTCCTCGTATCGAATCCGCCGTATATTCCACATGACGTGATGGCTGAGCTTCCGCGCGAGGTCGTAGACTTCGAGCCCGGTCTGGCGCTCGAGGGCGGCGCGGATGGGCTCATGGTGTTCAGGCGCCTGCTCGCTGCCGCTCCCCAGATGCTGCGCCCCGGCGGTCTGTTTGCGTGCGAGCTGTTCGAGGAGTCGCTCGATGAGGCGGCGGAGCTGTGCCGCGGCGCGGGCATGGATGATGTGCGCGTGGTCTTCGACCTGACGCATCGTCCGCGCATCGTGGTGGCGCGCACGCCGCTGTAGCGCGCTTCATTACATGGAACCGTCACGAACGGAGCCCCTTACCGACTGGGGCTCCCCGCTTGTCTGGTTGGTATTTCATACGGGGGTAATTCGCGTTATAGCGTGCGAAAATGCTCCACATGGATTACAACCGTCCATTATGGCGCGTGCGGATGCGCGGTTACTCGTGACAAGGAAAAGGAGGAGACTGCCATGACGACTGTATATAGAGCGTATATCGAGCATGATGGACTCGATGCCGCATCTATGGACGGAGCGGCTCTGCAGCTGCGCGACGGCGGCCTCGTGCTCCTGCCCACCGAGACCGTGTACGGCATCGGCGTGTCGGTGGACGCATATCGGGACTGCTCGCCGATGCCGCCGCGCGAGGGGTCGGGTTATCGTAGGATCTTCAGCCTCAAGCAGCGCGAGCTTACGCAGACGGTTCCCTGGCTGGTAGGGGGTGCGGACGCCCTTGATCGGTATGGACGGAGGGTGCCCGGGCAGATTCGAGCGCTCGCCGATGCATGCTGGCCGGGTGCCCTGACCGTCGTCGTGGAGGCTTCGGACGTGGTTCCCGAGTTCATGAAGGCTGCCGACGGCACGGTGGCGCTGCGCGCCTCCGCGTCTCCAGTTGTTGCTGCTCTTATCGAGCGGTGCGGGTCTCCGCTTGCGGTGACGAGTGCGAATACGCATGGCCTGCCGGCTCCGAGCTCGTTTGCCGATGTCGAGGCGCGCGTGCTCGAGGGCGTGGACGTCGCGATCGATGCCGGCGTTACGGCGTGCCGGGACGCCTCGAGTATCGTCGCGGTGCGGGATGGAAGGCTGCAGGTGCTGCGCGAGGGGGCGCTCACCGCGAAGAAGCTGCTGGCTATAGCGGGCGAGACCGCATAACGTGCGGACGTGCCCGCGAGGGATACGAAATAAGATGGAGTACGAGCGATGGCATTCACGTTGAAGGATCTTGGACTGGTAGACACGATGTATCTCCCCCAGGGCGGCAAGTACATCATGGCGCTCGACTCGGGTACCACATCGGTGCGCGCGATCATCGTCGACGAGTACGATTGCATCGTCGCGCAGGCGTCGCGTGCCATCACGACGAGCTACCCCGAGCTCGGCTGGGTGGAGCAAGATCCAATGGAGATTCTTGCCTCGCAGATAGCGGTCATGATGGAGGTGCAGTTCAAGAGCGGTATCCATTCCGATAGTATCGCGGCCATCGGCATCACCAACCAGCGTGAGACCACCGTGGTATGGGATCGCGATAGCGGCCAGCCTATTTACAACGCTATCGGATGGCAGTGCCGCAGGACCGCGCCGATCGCCGATAAACTCGTTCACGACGGCCTGACCGATGTGATTCGGTCGAAGACGGGCCTGAAGCCCGATGCGTATTTCTCCGCAACCAAGGTCAAGTGGATTTTGGACAACGTGGCGGGCGCTCGCGAAGCAGCCGAGGCCGGACAGCTCATGTTCGGCACCATCGACACATGGCTCATCTACAACCTGACGGGCGGCATGGTGTATGCAACGGATTACACCAATGCAAGCCGCACCATGCTCTTCAACATCCATACGCTCGAGTGGGACGAGGAGCTGCTGAAGATCTTCGATATCCCGCATTCGATGCTTCCCGAGGTGCGTTGGAGCTCTGGCGAGTTCGGCCGCGTCTCGAGCGAGATCATGACGCATACGCCGCCGATCACCGGCGTCGCGGGCGACCAGCAGGCGTCGTTCTTCGGCCATTGCTGCTTCGAGCCGGGCGATACGAAGAACACCTACGGCACGGGTTGCTTCATGCTCATGAATACCGGCGACGAGGTCGTCGAATCTAAGAACGGATTGGTTTCGACGATCGGTATCGCCGAGAGCGGCCGCATCAGCTATGCACTCGAGGGCTCCATCTTCCATGCCGGCAGCGTGATCCAGTGGCTGCGCGACAAGCTCGGCATCATAGCCGACGCGGGGGAGACCGCGGCGATCGCCCGGTCGATCCCGAACAACAAGGGCTGCTACCTCGTCCCCGCGTTTAGCGGGCTTGGAGCACCCTGGTGGGATCCGGATTCCCGTGGCTTGATCTGCGGCTTGACGGCGGCTTCTGATCGCGCGACCCTCGTGCGAGCGGCGTGCGAGTCCATGGCTTACCAAACGTTCGACGTGCTCCGCGCGATGGAGATGGATGCGGGGCGCAAGCTCGAGTCTCTCTCGGTGGACGGCGCGGCTTCGCGCAATGAGTTCATCATGCAGTTCCAGGCCGACCTGCTGGGTATCTCGGTCGTGCAGTCCGAGAGCCTCGAGACTACGGCGCTGGGCGCCGCTTACCTGGCGGGCCTCGCGGTGGGCTACTGGGAGGATCGCGAGGAGCTGGTGCAGAACCGCGCTATTGGCAAATGCTTTCAGCCCGCCGGCAACCCTGTCGAGCTCGCCCGGGTGCTGTCCGGTTGGCACGACGCGGTGGCGCGCTCCCGTACCGTGTTACAGTAAGGCGCTATTCGACGGGCAAAATGGGTAGCCTGTCACTGTTGTTTATTTCATTCGAAAGGACGTTTTCAATGCGTATCGCACTTGGTTCCGACCATGCCGGCTTCGAGCAGAAGCAGATGCTCAAGGAGTATCTCGCCAACGAGCTCGGCCATGAGGTCATCGATCTGGGTCCCGACACCGACGACCGTGTGGATTACCCCGATTTCGGTGAGAAGGTCGGTCGCTGCGTAGCGTCGGGCGACGCCGACCGCGGCGTGTGCGTGTGCGGCACGGGCATCGGTATCGCCGTTGCCGCCGACAAGGTGGCGGGCGTGCGCGCCTCGTCTATCACGACGCCCGAGTTCGCCGATCTGTTCCGCCGCCATAACGACGGCAACGTTATCGGCCTCTCCGGTCGTTTCGTCGACCCCGAGGTGAACCGCGAGATCGTGAAGGTCTTCCTCACCTCCGAGTTCGAGGGCGGCCGCCATGCCGGCCGTGTCGAGAAGATCATGCAGCTCGATACTACCGGCAAGGTCGAAGCGGCCGATCAGCCCGGCGGCGAGCCGGCTGCCTGCTAAGCGAAGCGATCTGAACGGAGCATACTATGAGCGTTGCATTCGATACCTCGCGCGTCGTCGTGGTGGACCACCCCATGGTCCAGCACAAGCTCACCATCATGCGCGACCAGAACACGGGTTCCAAGCAATTCCGCGAGCTCGTGAAGGAGCTTGCGCTGTTCGAGGGGTACGAGGCCACTCGTGATTTCCCCCTGGAGGATGTAGAGGTCACCACGCCGATGTGCACGACCGTGGCCAAGCGCATCGCCGGCCGCAAGGTTGCCATCATCCCCATCTTGCGTGCCGGCCTGGGTATGGTCGACGGCATGCTCGAGCTGATCCCCGCCGCGCGCGTGGGGCACGTGGGCATGTATCGCGATGAGGAGACGCACGAGCCGCACGAGTACTACTGCAAGGTGCCCGCCGATATCGACCAGCGCACCTGCTTGGTGGTCGACCCCATGCTGGCGACGGGCGGCTCCGCCACGGCGGCGATCGAGTATCTGCGCCGCCAGGGTGTGAAGGACGTCCGCCTGCTGGTGCTCATCGCGGCGCCCGAGGGCATCAAGGCCGTTCTGGACGCGGATCCCGATGTGCGCGTTTACACCTGCTCGGTGGATGAGAAGCTCAACGAGGACGCCTATATCGTTCCGGGCTTGGGAGATGCCGGCGATAGAATCTTCGGTACGAAATAATTCATAGATCGTGCATCTTTTTTATCGGGCGCGTGTGCCGTTAGTCGGCGTACGCGCCCCGTTTGTTGCGTAACCAACACTGTTGGCGAAAACCCCGCAATGAGGTCGATTAGTTCGTTGAAATCCGAAAAATAGTGCCTACAATAAAGTCTCAAGTGTTCGCGCGATTCCGCATTCCAGCGCTCTTCGGGGCGAGCGGGGTCGATAGGGGGATGGGCGGTTCGCTGGGATGATCATTGGCTCCCACATACCGTTTGCCCTCCTGGGAATCGCGATAGGCCTGGCCGCATTCGCCGTGCTCATGGCTGCGCTCTACCCGGTGCTTCGGGGAACGAGCGCGCCGAGCCTGCCCAAGGGGATCTTGAGCGTGCTCGTGTCGTTCGCCATGTTGTCGGCGGGGGTCGCCGCGGTCTACCTCATGCGGGAAGACGAGCTCATCGTATTCCTTGCGGGGGAGCTCTTAAGCCTGTTTGCTTGCTGGACGGCTCTGGCCGTCTATACCATTAGGTGCGGTAGGCGTTCATAGCTGCGAGCCCGTGCGCGACCGCGTGCGGGTGAACAAAAGGAAGGTGAAACCTTGGAAGCGTTCGATAAGCTGCCAGCCGAGATCAATCATCTCGTTTCGAGCTTCAGCTCGATCCCCGTGGTCGGCGACCTCATGCACGGCGTGACCCAGTACACGTTTTGGCTCATCATCTCATCGATCGTGCTCCTTGTCTTGATGTTTGCCTTCGCGCGCAAGGTCTCGGTCGTTCCCCATGGCAGGTTCGCCAACGCCATGGAGTTCGTTTTGGAGTATCTCGAGAACGACGTGGGCGTCGGCATCCTCGGTAAAGAGTCCTGGCGTCGGCACCTGCCGTTTCTGGGCACGTTGTTCATGTTTATCGTCGTCAACAACATCATCGGTATCATCCCCGGCATGAAGCCTGGCACCGGCACTATCTCGACTACCGCTGCCCTCGCCGTCGTCGTGTTCATCTACTTCGTCATCGTGGGCATGAAGAATCACGGCGTGTGGGGTTACATCAAGAGTCTCGCGCCCAAGGGCGTCATGTTCCCGCTGAACATCCTGGTCTGGCTCATCGAGCTCATCTCTACGCTGCTTCGCCCCATCACGCTGGCCGTCCGACTGTTCTGCAACATGTTCGCCGGCCATATCGTGCTCGGCTCCTTCGCGCTCATGGTCTCGCTCTTTGCCGAGCCCTTGATCACGGAGCTTTCGGCTGCCAACGTCTTCGGCGCGTTGCCGTCTGTCGTTTTTGCGGGCATCTTGTTTGTTATCTACGCGATCGAGATCTTCGTTGCCTTCGTTCAGGCGTATGTTTTCACCGTCCTCACCGCTGTCTACATCCAGGGAGCAGAGGCAGAGGGCCATTAATTGGATACCAGGCGCATGGACGGGCGGCGCTCGGCGGCGCCCTTCGCCTGCGCTTGATATAGGTATCGTGTTCAAAGTGCGTCGATAGGCGGCGCATGAACTCAAGGAGGAATTGTGGGAGTTATCGGTTACGGTCTCGGTGTTATTGGCGCTGGCCTCGCTATCGGTCTTGCGGCATATGGCGTTGCGAGCGCCATGGCTCGTCAGCCTGAAGTGCAGGACCGCGTCTTCACCGTCTTCATCATGGGCGCTGCTTTCGCTGAGGCTCTGGCCCTGATCGGCTTCGTCGTTGCACTGGTAGTCAAATAGTCGGGTGTTCTCAGTAGGACGCCGGACTTCGGATCCCGAGGGGGAGTCATGAAAAACGTTACACGCGCAGGTATCACGCTTGGGGCCGCCGCCTCGGTGCTGAGCGCGCCCGCCCTGGCGTTCGCCGAGGGTACGGAGTCGGGCGGTGCGGATATCCTTATCCCGAAGATGGCCGAGTTCGTGCCCGCGCTCGTTATCTTCCTCATCATCTGGTTCTTGCTGGCAAAGTTCGTGTGGCCCAAGGTCATCTCGGTACTCGACGCCCGTGAGCACAAGATCGAGGACAGCATCGAGGAGGCCGACGCCACCAAGGCCGAGGCAGCCGAGATCCGCGACCAGGCAGACGCCATCGTGGCCGAGGCACGCCGCAAGGCTTCCGAGATCGTGCTTGATGCTCGTTCCGACGCCGAGAAGGAGCGCTCGCGCATCGTCGCCGCGGCTCATTCCGAGGCCGAGGACATCATCGCCAAGGCGCATGACCGCGCAGACGATGAAATGAAGCGCGCTTATGCAAGCGCGACGGACACCATCGCAAAGATGTCCGTTGCCGTTGCCGGCAAGATCGTTGGCGAGACCCTTGCCAACGACGAGGCCAAGCAGCGCGAGCTTATCAAGAAGTACCTCATGGAAGTGGGCACCCTCAATGGCCGATAAGCAGATCAGCGAGCGCTTCGAGAAGCGCAAGCTGGAAACCTACGCGCGCACGCTGCTCGAGGCAGCAAAGACCGAGGACCGCGTTTACGAGAACCTTGCTCCGCTGAAGGCCGAGGCCGAGGCGAGCCCCGAGGTGCTCTCGGTGCTGTCCCAGATGGCCGCCCATGGCGACCTCGATAAGCTGAGCGATGTGCTCGATCTGTACAGCGAGATGGCCGATGGCGACCAGCAGACGATGGGCGTCACCGTGACCACTGCCGTACCGCTCGACAACGAGCTGCGCGCGCTCATCACCCAAAAGTGTGAGCTCGACCTGGGCTGCAACGTGTTCCTCATCGAACGCGTCGACCCGTCGATCATCGGTGGCCTTATTTTGTCCGCCAACGGTCGGCGCCGTGACGCATCCGTGCGTCATCAGCTCGAGCAGGCCCGCAAGGTCATGACTCATGCAGTAAAGAATTCGGAGGTATAGCCACATGTCCGAGGCAATTAGTGCCGAGAACATCGAGCAGATCCTGCAGCAACGCCTGTATGATCTGACGGCTACCGTCGATACCCAAGAAGTATCCTACGTAGCCGAGGTGGGCGATGGTATCGCCCACGTTTTCGGTCTCAAGAGCGCGATGGCTGGTGAGTTGCTGGAGTTCACCAGTTCCATCACGGGTGAGACCGTGTACGGCTTGGCTCAGAACCTCGACCGCGAAGAAGTGGGCGCGGTTCTGTTTGGCAACGTTGACTCCATCAAGGAGGGCGACGCGTGCCGTACCACCGGTCGTGTTATGGACATTCCTGTTGGCCGCGGCATGCTTGGCCGCGTCGTCAACCCGCTCGGTCAGCCTATCGATGGCAAGGGCACCCTGGGTGAGACCCATCGTCGCCCCATCGAGTTCAAGGCCCCGGGCGTTATCGATCGAACCCCGGTGTGCGAGCCGGTTCAGACCGGCCTGCTCGCCGTCGACGCGATGATCCCCGTTGGCCGCGGCCAGCGCGAGCTCATCATCGGCGACCGCAAGACCGGTAAGACCGCTATCGCCATCGATGCGATCTTGAATCAGCGCGGCAAGGACATGATCTGCGTCTACGTGGCCATCGGCCAGAAGGCGTCGACCGTTGCCAACATCCGCGAGACCTTGGCGCAGCATAATGCGCTGGAGTACACGGTCATCGTGAGCGCTACCGCTGCGGACTCTGCGCCGTTGCAGTACATCGCCCCTATGGCCGGCGCCGCTATCGGCGAGTACTTCATGTACAACGGCCGAGACGGTCGTCCTGCGAGCCGCACCAATCCGGGCGGCCACGTGCTGGTTGTCTACGACGACCTGTCCAAGCAGGCTGTCGCGTATCGCCAGATGTCGCTTACGCTTCGTCGCCCGCCGGGACGCGAGGCATACCCTGGCGACATTTTCTACCTGCACTCGCGCCTGCTCGAGCGCGCCTGCAAGCTCTCCGAGGAGAACGGCGGCGGTTCCCTGACCGCCCTGCCGATCATCGAGACGCAGGACGGCGACGTTTCCGCGTACATCCCCACCAACGTGATCTCGATTACGGATGGTCAGATCTACCTGCAGGGTGAGCTGTTCCACCAGGGCCAGCGCCCCGCTGTCGACGTCGGCATCTCCGTGAGCCGCGTCGGTGGCTCTGCGCAGACCAAGGCTATGAAGCAGGTTGCCGGCAACCTCCGTTTGGACCTTGCTGCGTACCGCGAGCTCGCCGGCTTCACCCAGTTTGGCTCCGACCTCGATGCCGCCACGCAGCGCCAGCTCACGCATGGTGCTCGCATGACCGAGCTGCTCAAGCAGCCGCGCTTCAAGCCCATGTCCGTGAACACCCAGGTCGCCGTGCTCTTCGCCGGCAACAAGGGCTATCTCGACGACTTGTCGCTCGACGAGGTGCTCCCGTTCCGCAACGGGCTCATCCAGTATCTGGAGGGCGCGTACGGTAAGGTACTCGACGAGATCGGCGATCGCAAGATCGACGACGATACGGCCGAGAAGCTCGAGCAGGCTATTGCAGATTACAAGGCAGAATTCATGGCCGCCCGCGGCGCCGAGTCCGGGGTAGCCGGTTCCATGGAGAATGAGGGGAACTAAGCCAGATGGCCAACCTCCGTGAAATAAAGAAGCGCATCGGCTCGGTGTCCACCACCGAGCAGATTACGCGCACTATGGAGATGGTCGCGACGGCGAAGATCAAGCGTGCTCTTGATCGCGAGAAGAGCTCCGAGGCCTTCCGTGACGCCATTACCGACGTCATGCTCACGGTCGCCACCGATACGGCGTCCGAGACGGTCTCGCCTCTTCTTGCGAATCCCGAGACGTACGAATGCGCCCTCATCGTGGCCATTAGCTCCGATCGCGGCCTGGCCGGCGGTTTCAACGTGCAGATCGACCGCGCGGTCGACCAGCGCATCGACCACTTCCGCCGCCATGGCGCCAAGCGCATCGAGCTCATTACGTGCGGCCGCAAGGTGACGGAGTATTTCTCCAAATACCCCGATGTGGTGATGAAGGTTGTCGGAGAGTCCGACGACCCCAGCATCGAGCGCGCTCGCGCGATCTCGAGCTACATCGAAGACGGCTTCTCGAGTGGGAAGTTCGGTCGCGTCGACGTGATCTATCACCACGCGAAGAACCGCGTCGAGCAGGTGCTGCGCGAGGAGCGCATCCTGCCGCTCGACCCCGTGGTGCTCAAGACCGCCCGCGGACCGCGCAACAACGAGAACGAGGCCCCTACGGGTCTTACCTCGCCGTTTACCTATGCACCTTCCGCCGAGTACGTGCTTGGAAAGCTGATTCCCACCTACGTTCTCACGGTGATCCAGCAGGCTCTTATCGACTCTGCTGCCGCCGAGCAGGGCGCGCGCCGCAAGGCCATGCACTCGGCAACCGAGAACGCTACGGCGATCATCAGCGATCTGAAGCGCACGTACAACCGCGTACGCCAGGCATCCATTACGACTGAGCTCAACGAGATCATCGGTGGTGCCGCAGCATTGGAGGATTTCTAATGGCAGATACCATGTCCGTCGACGCTCCGGCGACCGCGGGTGTTGGACGTATCGTCCGCATCATCGGCGCTGTCGTCGACGTTAAATTCAAGGACGGCGTGCCGAACATCTACAACGCGCTGACCATCGATGCCGACACCCCGGTGGGTCGCGTTAAGACGATCCTCGAGGTCGAGAGCCAGCTGCCGGGCGACGTCGTTCGCACGGTCGCCATGACGTCCACCGACGGTCTCCAGCGTGGCCTGGAGGTCGTTGACACCGGCGCACCCATGAAGATGCCCGTGGGCAAGCAGACCCTCGGACGCATCTGGAACGTCATGGGCGAGCCCGTGGACGGCAAGGAGATGCCCGAGGTCGAGGATTACTACCCGATCCACCATCCCGCGCCCAGCTTCGACCAGCTCACCACCAAGACCGAGATCTTCGAGACCGGTATCAAGGCGGTCGACCTGCTCGAGCCCTACATCCGTGGCGGTAAGACCGGCCTGTTCGGCGGCGCCGGCGTCGGCAAGACCGTTCTGATCCAGGAGCTCATCAACAACCTGGCCCAGGAGCACGGCGGCACGTCCGTGTTCACCGGCGTCGGCGAGCGTACTCGCGAGGGCACCGACCTGTTCCTCGAGATGAGCGAGTCCGGCGTTATCAACAAGACCTGCCTGGTCTACGGTCAGATGAACGAGCCTCCCGGAGCACGTCTGCGCGTCGGCCTTGCCGGCCTGACCGAGGCGGAGTACTTCCGCGATCGCGGCCAGGACGTCCTGCTCTTCATCGACAACATCTTCCGCTTCTCGCAGGCGGGTTCCGAGGTGTCGGCCCTGCTCGGCCGCATGCCCTCTGCAGTTGGCTACCAGCCCACGCTCGCAACCGAGATGGGCGACCTGCAGGAGCGAATCACGTCCACCAAGACGGGCTCCATCACGTCCGTCCAGGCCGTGTACGTTCCCGCCGACGACCTGACCGACCCGGCGCCGGCAACCACGTTCACCCACCTGGATGCGACCACCGTTCTTTCGCGTTCCATTGCCGAGCTCGGCCTGTATCCCGCTATCGATCCGCTGGCTTCCTCTTCCGACGCGCTCGATCCGAGCGTTGTGGGCGAGGAGCACTACCGCGTGGCCGTTCGCGTGCAGGAGATGCTGCAGGAGTACTCTGACCTTCAGGACATCATCGCGATTCTTGGTATGGACGAGCTCTCCGACGAGCAGCGCCTGGTGGTAAACCGCGCCCGCAAGCTGCAGCAGTTCCTGTCGCAGTCCTTCCACGTTGCCGAGCAGTTTACCGGCAACCCCGGCGTCTACATCCGCGTTGCCGATACCGTCCGCTCCTTTGCGGCCATTGTTGACGGCGAGTGCGACGACCTGCCCGAGCAGGCCTTCCGCTATGCTGGAACGATCGACGACGTTCGCGAGCGCGCGGCGAAGATGGGGGCGTAAGCTATGGCTATGCGCGTCCGCATCGTATGCCCCGAGACCAGCGCGTTCGATGGCGAAGCGGTGTACCTGACCATTCCGTCCTCTGACGGCATGCTCGGCGTCGCTCCGCGACACGCCAGCGAGATCTGCACCATCGAGCCCGGCTACATCCGCATCTGCTTTGAAGCGATCGGCTCGGTTAGCAAGACGTTCGCGGTCGACGGCGGCTATGCCCAGATCACGGGAGACGAGGTGGTTGTGCTGGCAGATCGCGCCGCTGATCTGGCGACGGTCGACCACGAAAAGGTTCAAGCTAAGATTCAAGGTTTTGAAGAGTCATTGTTGAATCTGTCTAAGGACGATGCGCACCGCTCGTATCTTTATAATGAAATCGCATGGTGTAAGCTTTTGCTTGCCAATTAGACGTCAGGCGCGCATGCGCCGAGCAGCCTATTTGCGATGAGCATCATGCCCGGGGGCGCTCGCGTCCCCGGGCATGTTTTTGAAAGGGTAAGCGTTTGGATATCATTCGCGTAGAGGGCGGTCATACGCTCGAGGGCTCCGTGCACGTTTCGGGGGCAAAGAATTCTGCGCTTAAGCTTATGGCTGCCACGCTGCTGGCGCCGGGCAAGACTACGCTCACGAACGTGCCGAACATCTCGGACGTTCATGTGATGGGCAAGGTCCTCAAGCGCATGGGCGCAACCATCGAGGTCGCCGACGAGCATACCTTGGTTATCGACACCTCTCAGGTGGATTCTTGGGAGGCTCCCTACGAGCTGGTTGCCAAGATGCGTGCTTCTACCGCGGTCATGGGCCCGTTGCTGGGCCGTTTCGGTAAGGCGAAGATCGCGATGCCGGGCGGCTGCAACCTCGGTGCGCGCAAGATCGATATGCATATCTTGGGCCTCGAAGCCTTGGGCGTGTCGTTCGATACCGACCATGGATATATCTACGCCGATGCCGCCGACGGCCTGGTGGGCTCGTCGGTCACGCTCGAGTTTGCGAGCGTCGGCGCCACCGAGAACCTCATTATGGCCGCGGTGCGCGCAAAGGGCGAGACCGTGATCGACAACGCGGCTCGCGAGCCCGAGATCGTCGACTTGGCTACGATGCTCAACAAGATGGGCGCTCGCATCACGGGCGCCGGCACGCCCGTCGTCACCATCCAGGGTGTGGACGAGCTGCATCCGGTCGAGCACCGCGTGGTGGGCGACCGTATCGAGGCCGGCACGTTCTTGGTTGCCGGCGCCCTCATGGCGGGCGAGGCCGGTGTCGAGGTCACGGGTTTCAACCCCATGCACCTGGGCATGGTTCTGCGCAAGATGGAGCAGATGGGCATCAAGACGGAGCGCATCGAGGACGGCCTTCGCGTCCACCGCGTTGAGCGCATCGAGCCGGTCGACATCCAGACGCTCCCGTTCCCCGGCTTCCCCACGGATATGCAGGCACAGGTCATGGTGCTGTCGGCGTTGGCTGACGGCGGCTCCATCATTACCGAGAACATCTTCGAGAACCGCTTCATGTTCGCGTCCGAGCTATCGCGCATGGGCGCCCACATCCGTATCGAGGACCATCATGCCATCATTCGCGGTGTCGAAGGCTTCTCGGGCGCCCAGGTCGTCTCCCCCGATCTGCGCGGCGGCGCGGCTCTCGTGCTTGCCGGCCTGACCGCAGAAGGCGTCACCGAGGTCTCGGCCATCCATCATATCTACCGCGGGTACGAGCGCTTCGTCGAAAAGCTCACCTCGCTGGGTGCTGTGGTCGAAGCCGCATCCGTTCCCGATCCATCCGATGATTAGTGCAGGATACGTATATGGGTAGCAAGAAACCGATTCAGCAGGGCAGGCGTCCGTCCACAGGCGCGAGCAGCCGCATCTATAGCCGAGAGAACGTGAGCCGCTATTCCGAGCGCGCCCGTCAGCGCAGGCGCGGGCGCATGATCCGCCGCGTGGTACTGTGCACCTTCCTCGGCGTGCTCATCGCGGGCGCGAGCGCGGCCGGGCTGTGGGTATCCAATATCGCCGGCAAGCTGCGCGGCGCCTCGATTACCGACAACCTCCTGGCAACGCTGGTCGACAGCAACGTGACGAGGGAGCCCTTCTACATGTTGCTGCTGGGCACCGACGGCCGTCCGGGCGAGGACAGCTTCCGCTCAGATACCATCGTGCTTTCGCGCATCGACCCTAAGGGCAAGCAGGTCACGCTCATCTCCATTCCCCGCGACACCATGGTCACGCTCAGTAACGGCGAGACGGCCAAGATCAACGCGGCGCACGCGCTGGGCGGCCCGGAAGAGGTCGTCAAGACCGTCAACAAGCTCTGCGACGTCGAGATCTCGCACTATGCCGAGGTGAGCTTCGAGGGTATGGAGCAGCTGGTAGATGCCCTGGGCGGTGTCGAGTGCAACGTGCCGGATAAGATCGACGATCCCAAGGCGGGCCCCATGGTTATCGAGCCTGGCGTGCAGACGCTTGATGGCGCCTCCGCACTGGCCTTCTGCCGCTCGCGCGCGTTCGCCGATGGCGATTACACCCGTATGCGCCACCAGCGCATCTTCATCTCCGCACTCGCTAAGACGCTGCTTGAGAAGACGGACGCCACCAATATCGTTCCGCTGGTCGAGTCGCTGTCCGACATGATCGATACCGACATGAGCATCCAGGATATCGCCGCGCTTGCCAATGCGATGCGCGGTATGAACACCGACGAGATCTGGTCGGCCAACATCCCGTCGTGGGCGGGCGCCGACACGTATGTCGGCGGGGTGAGCTACGTCTTCGTTGACGAGGCGGAGCTCGCGCAGATGATGGAGCGCGTCGAAGCCGGCGAGGACCCGCGTGGTCCGCAGACCATGGGCTCTACGGGCGAGTCGTCCGCCACCACGGGCGATCTGTCCAACAACAGCGCCTCCGATTGGTCCAACGGCACCGCCACCGTGTCCAACTCCAGCACCGAGACCGAGGACGAGGTTATCGAGGAGTAGCCGGCGCGATCGCCTGCGATACATGCAACGGCCCCGAAGCACGCTGTGTGCTTCGGGGCCGTTTTCATGTGCGCGCCTATGGGGTGCACGCGGAGATGCCGTGAAACGCGCTCTCTGCCTAGGCGAAACGGGCCACGAGCTCCTGTAGGACGTCGACCATCTTCTGGAGCGACGCCACCGGAATAAACTCGTTCACGCCGTGGCAGCAGTAGGCGCCCGTGGACAGGTTGGGGCAGGGCAGTCCGCGGAAGGAGAGCTGTGCGCCGTCGGTACCGCCGCGGATGGGAATGACGTGGGGCTCGACGCCCGCAGCGCTGAAGGACTCCTTGGCAAGATCGATGAGCTCGGGGTACTCGGCCACAACTTCCGCCATGTTGCGATATTGCTGCTTGATCTCGACGTGCACGCGCTCGCATCCCTGTTCGGCATTCACGAACTCGGCAGCCTTGAGCAGCAGGTCGATTTTATCCTGGAACTTCTTGCCGTCGTGGTCGCGGATGATGTAGCGCGCCGTAGCGTGCTCGACCGTTGCCGAGACGCCCTCGAGGTAGTAGAAGCCCTCGTATCCCTCGGTGTACTCGGGTCGCTGTACGGCGGGCAGCAGGCCGTGGAAACGATGGAACAGCTCGCCGGCGTTGACCATGCGGTTCTTAGAGTCACCCGGATGAATCGAAAAGCCCTGGAAGGAGACGACGGCCTCGGCCGCGTTGAAGCATTCCCATTCGAGTTCGCCGATGGGGCCGCCGTCGACCGTGTAGGCGTACGTGCAGCCGTATGAATCGAGGTCGAGCAGCTCGGCGCCGTGGCCGATCTCCTCGTCGGGGCAGAAGCAGATGCCCAGCGGCGGATGGGGCAGCTCGGGGTTCTGCGCGAGACGGGCTACGAGCGCCATGATCTCGGCGATGCCCGCCTTGTCGTCGGCGCCCAGCAGCGTGGTGCCGTCGGTGCACACGATGTCCTCGTTTTCGAGATCGCGGAGGGCGGGAACCTTTTCGGGGCCGATGGCGACGGGGGTGCCATCCACTACGCCGCAGACGAGGTCGCCGCCGGTGTAGGAGACCACATGCGGCTTCACGCCGAAGCCGGGTGCCTGCTCGGTTGTGTCGAGGTGAGAGATCAAGCCGAGGCGCGGTTTGCCTTCGGCGCCGGTGGATGCCGGGATGTGGGCGGTCACGTATGCATGCTCGGTGACCGTCACGTTCTGAGCGCCCAGGGCGCGCAGCTCGTCGGCGAGCATGTTGGCAAGGTCGAATTGGATGGCGGTCGAGGGCACCTGGTCGCAGTGCTCGTCGGCCGACTGCGTGTCGACCTGCACGTAGCGCAGGAAGCGCTCGAGAACATCGCTTGTGCTCATGATTCCTCCTTGAGATATAAGATGGCGTCTCCTTACTATAGCGTGCGCGGCGCCTGCGTCGACGCTTATGCGCGATGTCGCGGGGATGGGGTAGAATCACAGACAGGCTAGAAAGAGGGGATGCCACTATGGAAACGATCGGTGCGTCGCGGGCGCGGCGTCTTACCGTTGCAAACGAGGACTACCTCGAGTGCATCGTGCGACTCGAGGGCGAGGCGGGCGAGCATGCCGGGCTCGGCGTGCGCTCCGTCGACATCGCTACCCAGCTCGAGGTGTCGAAGGCCTCGGTCAACAAGGCGGTGGCAGCGCTCAAGAGCCAGGGGCTCGTCGACCAGTCGCATTACGGCAAGGTTATGCTCACCGACGAGGGCCGCAAGATCGGCGAGGCCGTGTGGTACCGGCATCGTCTCCTGCGCACGTTTCTCATCCAGGAGCTGGGCGTCTCGTTCGAGCGCGCGGATGAGGAGGCGTGCATGATGGAGCACGCGCTCTCCGAGGACACCATGGATCGCTGGCTTCGCTACCTCGAGGCGCAGGGCATCTCCATGGGCAGGGATTAGCGTGGACGAGAGGTTCGAACGCTACGATCGCGAGGCGGCCGAGAAGCTGCGCCACCGCCTGGCCGAGGGCGTGCTGCTGGCGCAGGGCCCCATGGGCAGCGTCTTGCAGGGAGAGCCGGGAAGCGCGGATATCCCATCGGCACTCTGGAATGTGGCCGAGCCCCAAACGGTCTCGCGCCACCATCTGCTTTATGCGACAGCCGGCGCCGAGGTGCTCATAACCAATAGCTTTCAGGCAAACGCGCTCTCGTTGCAGCGTGACCGCATCGACCGCCGGGTGGGCGAGATGAATCGCGCTGCGGTGGATTGCGCCCGCGTGCGCGGCGTCGAGTTGCTGCTGGGCAGCGTGGGTCCGTGCGGCCTGGCGTCTTCCCTGCATGGTTCGCCCGAGTTCGAGCAGTCGTGTGCGGCGTATCGTCAGCAGGCGTACGCGTTGCTCGATGCCGGCGTATCGGGCATCTTGCTCGAGACGTTCACCTCGTTGGCCGAACTTGATCCCGCCCTTGCCGGCGTATTCGATGTGGCTGACGGGATGCCCGTTCTGGCGAGCGTGGTGATAGACGAGGAGGGGCGCCTCCTGAAAGACGGGCTGCCCATCGAGTCGGCCCTTTCATACCTGCAAGAGCGCGGCGTCGATGCTGCGGGCGTGAATTGCTGCTCGCTGTCAGCGGCCGCGCGCGCGGTGCCCCGCATGGTCGAAGCCGCCTCGCTGCCGCTCATGGTGCGCCCCAACGGTGGCGCGCCTATCGGCTATGAGGATGGCGCGGTGCAATGGGGCGAGCACCCCGATGCCTTCGTCCAAGCTTGCGATGCATGGGTGAAGCAGGGTGTCCGTTTGGTTGCGGGATGTTGCGGCACATCGGCGCGAACCACCTGCGCCTTGGCGGGTCTGCTGGATAAGCTCTAGGCATGGGCTTTCGACGCGTCATGGCGGCGGTTTGTACTCGCTGTTGGAATTAGCTTGTGACGTGATTGGTAGAGTATCCTTTTATATGGCTGCCCTATCGAAAGGAACCCCGTCCGATGTCCGACATCATTCACTTTTCAACCGATGGCTGGTATGCACGCTGTGCCGAAGCGTTCACGTGTGAAAACGTTGGGCGTATCGCGGAGGCGGCCGGCCGCTATTGGCATGGGTCCGCCCCCGGGGGCGTCGTGTACGTTGGATTCGATGCTCGTTCCGGCGCGCGTGAGGCTGCGGAATGCGCTGCAGCCGAGTTGGCGGCCGTCGGGCTGCGCGTTGTCATGGCGAGCGAAGCGCTCCCTACGGCCGCGGTTGCCCATGCGATGACGCGGGATCTTTCGGCGGTCGGGTGCTTTATGGTGACGGGTTCTTCGTATCCTGCCGGATATCTGGGCGTCAAGCTGCGCGATATGCGGCGCGGCGACGACCTGCGCGGTTTTCTCGACGATATCGAGCAACTGATCGAGCCCGAGTACGCTTCGGCAAGCGGGCCGTGGTCGCGCGCCGATCTCCTAACGGCTTATCGAGACGAGGTGGCGAGCTACTTTTCGTCATCCGACGATGCGGTCGATGCCTGCACCGTGGTATATGACGCGATGTACGGCGTCGGTTCCGCCTGTGTGCCGTCGATGCTGTCGGATATGGGCGCGCGCGTGTTGGAGATGCATGGTTGCGGAGATCAGGGGGCGGCGGCCATGTGCTCCAATCCCGCGGAGCCCTGGATAGACGAGTGCGAGCGCGCGGTTGCCGCGTGCGACGCCCTGGCCGGCTTTGCAACAGACAGCGATGCCGAGCGCATGGGGGCGGTGGACGAGGACGGAAGGTATATAGATCCCGACGTGGTCGCGTCGCTGGTGCTCGCCTACCTCGTACAAGTCCGCGGGCTGCACGGGCGCGTCGTGGCGGGTGTCGCCTCGTCGAATACCCTACGACGCACGGCGGAGATGCTCGGGTGCCGTGTCGTGGTGAAGCCGGTGGGCTATACCTATATATATGAAGAGCTCCATCGCTCCGATGTGCTGTTGGCGACGGATGGCCAGGGCGGCATCTGCATACCGAAGCACAGCCGGGAGCGTGACGGAATCCTTGCGGTGGCGGCCCTGACCGACCTCATGGTGCGTACCGGCAAGGGCCTGAAGCAGTTGAGCCGAGAGCTTGTCGAACGCGTGGGGGAAAGCTGGTACGGCCAGCGAGACGTCAGGCTCCGTATGGAGCAGGTGGAGATGCTCAATGCGATGCTGCCCGGTGTGAATCCGCGGGCGGTCGCGGGAAGGGTCCCGGCCGCGGTGAGCCATATGGACGGTCTCCGTCTTGCATTCGATGATGGCGCCTGGCTCCTGTTGCGACCCAGTCGCGTCGACCCCGTCGTAAGGGTCTATGCGGAGGCCTCGTCGATCGAGGAGCGCGATCTGCTGCTCGATGCCGCGGCGGCGCTAGCACGCGGGGCTATCGAGTAGGGAGCCCGTCGGCCGGGAGGCCGCCAGCGCGCGGCGGCCGGTCATGCGTCTCGGATATGTGTAGGGAATGTGAACATGGTGACGTGGGTAGACGGCCCCCGGACGCTATGGCATTATTAATCCCCGCCGCGCGGCTCCGAGGAGGACCGCCCGGCGCGTACCTTGA
>NZ_VOWY01000028.1 GCF_008014645.1 Collinsella sp. BA40 | reverse complement strand
GTGGCCGCTTCAACCAAGTCCTATGTCTCTACGTGCTGCAAGCAGGTGAGAGCAGGAGGGGGCGGCGGATGCCCGAAGCGTTTCCCACAGCGCGAAGCGCGAGGACCACGCGAAGGGCATCCGCCGCCCCCTCCGAGGGGACCGAACCTATTTCACAACCAGAATGTCGCAGTCCGTGTTCCGCAGCAGGAACGTGGAGATCGA
>NZ_VOWY01000027.1 GCF_008014645.1 Collinsella sp. BA40 | reverse complement strand
GGGCGTCTACAAGAACGCAGCCTTGGGATCCGGATGGCGCGCGGGATGCGCGGGGACGCGCCGTAGCAGGCGTCGCCGCGGGCAATTCGCGCATGGGGCCCCGCGGCGCCATCCCGCTCGATACGGGATGAAGCGATAAAAGGACCCCGTCCCCTCGCAAACGAAGGGAACGGGGTCCTTGCCGTTTTCAGAAGCGCGGGCGATGCGCCCTAGCGGTGCTTCGCCGTCGCGCTCCCCGACGGCCTCCCGGAGCTCGTCGGCGAAGCGGCGCGCGGCGGAAGGCGGGCGCCGAGGCCTCCGGGCCCGGGGGCCCGCCCGGCCGAGTCGGGGACGGGCTCCTCCCGGGGCGCGGCCCGGCGGCCCGTGGTCGCGCCCCCTTAAACGAAGGAAGGGGCCCTCCCCCGCGGGAGGACCCCTTCCATGCACCGAAGTGCC
>NZ_VOWY01000026.1 GCF_008014645.1 Collinsella sp. BA40 | reverse complement strand
CGGCGCGTCCCCGCGCATCCCGCGCGCCATCCGGATCCCAAGGCTGCGTTCTTGTAGACGCCCCATCGAGAACGTCGGCGGCATCCAGATGTATCGCGTTGGCATTCACGGCCGTCGGCGCCGCCGTCGGGGCCGCGCCGAGCGAGACCCTCGGGCCCGGCCGCTCCGGAGATGCCGCCAACCTGTTGTCCGAGGTCGAGCGGAGGCGCCTCGTCGGCGATGCGCGGCATCGCGAAGAAGCGCGAACGCCGGGACGGAGTCCGGGCTGGAGAACCGGGCTCCGCCCGCGCATGGGAGGCGTGCGGGTAATAGGGGGCTGCCGCCGCGGCCGGCGCGTCGGCGCCCGTGCAGATGGCTGAGCGCCGACCGGGCGGCCGGCGCTCGAAGGATGGGCCCCCGAGAACGCCGGCATGTCGGACAACGAGCGGAAGCAGGCGGCGGGCGGCATTAGATGT
>NZ_VOWY01000025.1 GCF_008014645.1 Collinsella sp. BA40 | reverse complement strand
GCTAGCTGTTAAGTGCCAAGACGTTGTTTACATCTCGATGGTGACAAATAGGGAGGGCTCCCGCATGCTGTGAGTTGTCTAGATTCATAGCGAAGGAGCCCTCCCATGGAGCAACATCCTAACGCAAGGCTCACCCCGAGGGGGCGGGAGACCCTGGTTTCCCGCGTAGAGTCCGGCCTCGGCGTCGCCGAGGCCGCCCGCCAGATGGGCGTCAGCCGCCAGACCGCCAGCAAGTGGCTGCGGCGCAGCAGGTCCGGCGAGGGGCTGGCCGACCGCAGCAGCCGGCCGCACCGGCTGGCCAGGCTCACGCCGCCCGAGGCCGAGGAGCGGGTCGCGGCCGCCAGACGGGAGCTCATGCTCTCCCCGCTCGGGCTCGCCGCCGCGACCGGCGTGCCCGCCCGAACCTGCGCGAGGATCGTGGCGAGGCGCGGGATGCCCGGGCTCGCCGACATCGACCGGGTCACCGGCGAGGTCCGGCGGCGCGGCCCGGTCACCCCCGTGCGCTACGAGCGCGACAGGCCCGGGGAGCTCATCCACGTGGACGTCAAGAAGGTGGCCCGCATCCCGGACGGCGGCGGGCACCGCGCGCTGGGGCGCGGCTGCGGCTCGCCCCGCGGCTCCGGGCGCTCCTGCCTGCACGTCGCGGTCGACGACCACAGCAGGGTCGCCTACGCGGAGCTGCTGCCCGACGAGCGCAAGGGCACCTGCGCGGCGTTCATGGGCCGCGCGCTGCGCTTCTACGCGGGCCTGGGGCTCGCGGTCGAGCGCGTGATGACGGACAACGGCCCGGGGTACCGCAGCGGGGAGTTCAACGGGCTGCTCGCCGCGGCCGGCGTCCGGCACGTCTACACGAGGCCGTTCAGCCCCTGGCAGAACGGCAAGGTCGAGCGGATGAACCGCACCATCGCCCAGGAGTGGCAGTACGGGAGGGCGTGGGAGAGCGAGGCCGAGAGGGCGGACGCCC
>NZ_VOWY01000024.1 GCF_008014645.1 Collinsella sp. BA40 | reverse complement strand
GGGGGGTGTCTCTATGGTTTTGTCAACCATGGCCGCCCTCGTTTTTCAGCATGGTCCATCGGGGCGCCGGGCGCCCCTTCTCCGCTAGGTTGTCCGACCGCTGCCTAGGCCGAGTACGGGACCGCGTCCCGCATGATCGCGTAGATGACCTTCAGCCTCTTCCTTGCCACGGCCTTCAGCGCCTTGTTGTGCCTCATCCCCCTCGCCCTGCACCCGTCGTAGTACCTCCCGAACCTGTTGTCCGTGCCGATGAGGGAGTTGCAGCTGAATATCAGCAGGTTCTTGAGCTGCTTGTTCCCGCCGCGCTGCGGGGAGGCCGACCTGACGCTGGTCCCGGACCTGCTGTCCGCGGGCGCCAGCCCGCAGTAGCTCGCGAGCTCGTCGTGGCCCCGGAACATCGAGATATCGACCGACGTGACGAGCGCGGCCGCGGTCTTCGGGCCGATCCCGGGGACCGTGAGCAGGCACTCGTAGACCTCGTTGCCGGCGAGCGAGTCGGCGACGAGCGCCTCGAGCTCGGCGACGTCGGCGTCGAGGGCGGCGATCTCGCGCGCGAGCATGCGCACCGCGACGTCCTCCCCGGCGGGGAGGGCCCTGCCGGACCTCGCGGAGGCGAGCAGCGCCTCCCAGAGCGCCCGGGCGCCGGCCGCCGGGGCGCCCGCGCGCCTGGCCGCCGCGGAGAACCTGCGCCAGCCCGCGGCGGAGCACCCCGCCGCCGAGCCGAACCCGGCGAGCAGCGCCACCTGCCAGCCGCGCGAGGGGTCGACCGCCCGCTCGAGCGCGGGGTCGGCCTCCAGCAGCGTCGCGCGCAGGCGGTTCTTCGCCCTGGTGCGCGCGGAGGCCGCGAACTCGCGCTGCGACGACAGGATGCGCAGCGACGCGGCGCCCTCGGGCTCCTCGGCGACCGACCTGAGCGCGCCGGGCATGCCGCGCGCGGTCCGCGCGATCACCTCGGCGTCGATGGCGTCGGTCTTGGCGACGCCGGGGAACATCCCGCGTGCCTGCTTCTCGGCGTATCCGGGCAGGTAGGCGCAGGGGTTGCCGTGCGCGAGCGCCCGGGCGAGCACGAGCGCCCCGATGTTGCGCTTCTGGTCGACGACGACCAGCGCGCGGGCGCCGGCCCGGTCGAGCAGGCGGTCGATGTCGGCGGGCCGGTTCTCGAGGTCGGCCCTGAAGACGACGGCGCCGCCCTCGTCGAGGGCGCACGCGCTGTGAGACCGCTTCCCGACGTCGATCCCCAGGTAGGCGACGGCGGCCCGGCTCGCTTCGGCCATGGTGTATCCTCTCCCTTGAGCCGACCGGAGAGCGCGGAGGCGACACCCACATTACCCGGCCGTGGCCCGAGGGGGCCCGGCACATCTCTATCAGTCGTTTCCCGCGCGCCGTCCCGCCCCGGTGGCAACACCCCCCGGGCCCTCTGCGGGGCAGGGGCGAACGGCCATCCGGGGCGGTCGGTCGGCGACCATCGGTACGGCCCAATCGTAATGCCTTGAAGGTGAAAGAGCCGCCCTTACGGACGGCTCAAACTGTAATGGG
>NZ_VOWY01000023.1 GCF_008014645.1 Collinsella sp. BA40 | reverse complement strand
GTAGCTCCGCGGACGGCCGGGCCGGTTTTGCCTCTTGACAATGTTCAACTCATATTAAAGGGGCGCGCACGCACCCCTTCCAGCACAACCAAGCTGTCCGTCGCCCAGACGCGTCGACGCGCCTACATGCCGGGAACGGACCCCGTCACGGCCATGTAGAGCAGATAGGCGTTGGCCAGATTGAGCACCACGCCGGTCACGATACCGTTGCGCAGGTAGCGCTCGGCCGTGAACACCGCCGCGGACTCGCTCTCCTCCTCGTGCGCGCGGGCCTGCTTGCCGGCGCTCATATACGTGGCCATGCAGAGCAGGAACGCGAACGCCGGGACCAGCAGCAGCTCGTAGCGGTTGCTGAAGCGCGTCGCCACGCCGGCGCTGAACTCCATGGGCACCGACTCGGGCAGCTGCGGGATGAAATACATCACCGCGAGCAGCGGGATGATCGCCAAAGCGGCCAGCACAATCGACATGATGCCGGCCTTCTTTCCGTACTTGAACATTCGAAATCGCCTCTCTCGATTCTCGTATACCACCGCGCGGGGCTCCGGGCGCCCGTCCGCCGCGCGCGGCGATCACCGCCTGCGTGCCTACACGTTGAAGCGGAAGTGCACCACGTCGCCGTCGGCCATGACGTAGTCCTTACCCTCGATGCGCAGCTTGCCGGCGGCCTTGGCACCGGCCTCGCCGCCCAGCTCGACATAGTCCTCAAACGCCACGACCTCGGCCTTGATGAAGCCGCGCTCGAAGTCCGTGTGGATCACGCCGGCGGCCTGGGGAGCCGTGGCGCCCTGACGGACCGTCCACGCGCGGACCTCCATCTCGCCAGCGGTGAAATAGCTCTGCAGGCCCAGCAGCTTGTACGCCGCCTGGGCGAGCGTCTCCAGGCCGGAATGCTCCAGGCCCAGGTCGGCCAGGTACTCGGCGGCCTCCTCGGGCTCGAGCTCCGAGAGCTCGGCCTCGACCTTGGCGCAGATGGGAATGGGCGTCACGCCGTCGATGGCGTCGAGCTCGACCGTGAGCTCGTCTTCGTCCACGTTGGCCACGTACAGCATCGGCTTCAACGTGAGCAGGAACAGGCCCTTTGCGGCCGCGCGCTCCTCGTCGGTCATCTCCATGTTAGCCGCGCGCTTGCCGTCGTTGAGCCAGTCGAGCAGGCGCTTGGCGATATCGAGCTTGGGTGCCAGCGCCTTATCGCGCTTGGCCTCCTTCTCGAGCTTGGGCAGCTGCTTCTCGAGCGTCTGGATATCGGCCAGGATGAGCTCGGTCATGATGGTCTCGGCATCGCTCGCCGGGTCCACGAACTCGCCCGTGTGGTTGACCTCGCGCATGACGTCGGGGTCCTTGAAGTAGCGGACGACCTCGCAGATCGCATCGCACTCGCGGATGTTTGCCAGGAACTGGTTGCCCAGGCCCGCGCCCTCGGCGGCGGCGCCCTTCACCAGGCCGGCGATATCCACGAACTCGACCGTGGCCGGCATGATGCGGCTGGGATGCACGATGTCGGCCAGCGCCTGCAGGCGCGCATCGGGCACGTCCACGATGCCCACGTTGGGGTCGATCGTGGCGAACGGGTAGTTGGCGGCCAAGCCGCCCTTCTTGGTGAGCGCGGTGAACAGCGTCGACTTGCCCACGTTGGGCAGGCCCACGATACCGATGGAAAGCGCCATGTACTTCTCCTTGCAAACATAAGGCGCCGCGAATCGCGTCTAGCGCGAATCGCGGCACTCGATCTTCCTGGTCGCTATTGTACGCGAGCTCGCGGCGCAGGTCACGCGGCGCGCGCCCGCGAACACGCTAATCCGCCAGCTTCTCCACCTTGTCGAGCGCGGCGGACAGCTTCTTCTTGGCCTCCTCCTTGGCCTTCAGGGCCTCGGCGCGCGCCTTCTCGGCCTCGGCGGCGCGCTTCTCGGCCTCGGGATCGGGCACGATGAGCTCGCTCGCATCCGTCTCCACCATCGTGATGGCGCGGTCCTCGCACACCTCGGCGCACAACCCGCATCCCACGCAGTAGGTCGACTCGAGCGTGAAGCGCCCGGCGGGCGTGAGGTCGCAAGCGAACGTGGGGCACTGGCGCACGCACTCGCCGCACATGGTGCACTTCGAGAAATCGCACACCGGACGCTCCATGCGCACGCTCTCGGCGAGCTCGGGATGCGCCTGCAGCGTGGAGAGGAGCAGCTGGTTCTTCTGCATGAGGATGCGACGGCGCTTCTGCGTGGTCACGCCGCAGGCCTTGTTGAGCGTGCGCTCCAGGTTGGTGATCTGCTGCGAATGCGCCTTGAGGCGCTGCGATACCGACGCGATAGCGGCGGTGGCGGGGTTGAGCTTGGTCACCGCCAGGCCCGTGGAGCGCATGATGTTGTCCATGAACTCCTTGCGCTCGTATTCTCGGCGCTTCGTGCACGTGAGGTCGCGCGCCTCCACCTCCAGGCCCAGGCCGACGCCCGCCCACTCCTCAGCCGTGGCGATAGCCTCGCCGAGCATCTCCTCGCCGGTGGTGTTGCGGCAATGGGTGCAGATGTCGAGGGGGAGGTACACGCTCACGTTGGGGTAGTCGGCCAGGATCGAGAACCACACCTCGCGCGTCACATCGCCCACGCACGCCACCACGACCTCGTTCTCGCGCGGCAGGCGTCGCAGCGCGCGAGTGCAGGTGACGTACGCTGTCTCGTGCGCGGCAGCCGCCGCGGCGATGGCGTCGTAGAGCTTCTTGGGCTGGATTCGGGGCGAGACGAACGCCTCGGTCGGGCAGGCGGCCGCGCACAGGCCGCATTTGCGGCACGAATCGAGCACGTCGATGCCGCCGTCCTCGATATCGATCGCCTCGACGGGACATGCGTCCAGGCACGCCGTGCACGAGCTCTCCTCGTGCTTGCATACCAGGCACGGAATGGTGTTCGCACGCGGGCGCTCCTTGTAGTCCGCCGGGTTCCAATGGGGTGCATCGGGCGAACCCACGCCCATCAGCGCGTCGGTGACGCCGCCGAAGGGGTCCTTCAGGGCGCCCAGCCCCTTGCTGATATCGATGATGTCGTCAAACAGGTCGTGATTCTGCGCCATAGCGCCGCCTCCCTAGGGCCCGGCTCAAAAACGTAGCAACTTTTCCAGTGTAGGGCACGGCAGGCCGCTCGCACGGGTGCGCGCATCGAAGGCATAGATTCTCTTGACACCGGCTGCCGTCACGCGGATCGCGCGCTACGCACGCGCCTCCATGCGGCGGGCGAACTCCTCGAACACGCGGTTCGACACGTCGATCTGCGCCCCGTTGAAGGCGGCGCTCGCCGTGCGGTCGAGCAGCAGCTCGTAGTCCTTGTCCTCGCGCAGCCAGTTGCCCGGCGCGAAGCAATCGGAAAGCTGCTCGAGAAAGCCCAGGCAAGCCGCAACGGCCTCGGAGCGCGCGGGCTCGTCCGCATCGGCGGGCAGGTCGTTCACCAGCACGCTCACGCGCCGGTACTCCCCCACCATGCCCCGCTCGACGATCGCCGTGAACACGCGCTCGATCTCGGCCAGCTCCTCCTCGGTATAGAGGTGGGCGGCTATGCCCATCGCCAGGCGGTCGGCATCGCTGAAGGCCACGTTCATGAACCCGGGCACGTCGCTGAGGCGCGCGAGGCGATCCATCGCCGCCAGCGCCCCCGCGGCGCGGTCGGGAAAATCGGCGGCCAGGTCGTGGGCGCGCAGGCGCGCGATCAAGGCGCGCTGCCGGCGCAGGTCCTCGATGCGCGATTCCAAGGCGGCGTCGAGCTCGGCCAGCAGCTCGTCGGCGCGCGGTCCGTCGTGCGGTGCGGCGCGCACGGCATCCGCCCCGCGCTCGGCGTCGAGCTCGTCGAGCATGCCCGCCACCTGGTCCAGATGGAACCCGAGCGAGGCCAGCTGTCGAATACGCAGCACGCGCAGCAGGGCGGCGGCATCGTAGTCGCGGTATCCGTTTGCCGAGCGCGGCGGCTCTTCCAGCAAGCCTATGGCATGGTAGTGCCGCAGCGTGCGCGTCGTCACGCCGGCCAGCTTCGCCAACTCGTTGCTGCGCATGTGCCTCACCCGCTCCTGCTCGTCCGATACGCACGCGGTTCCAAACCGCCCCGCCTCATGCTGCGCGTCCATCGATTATCGCACGCCCCCTCTCTCGTCCAGCGCCATTTCGGCCATCTGCTCGTTCCTTCGCCCCATTCCCGCAAACATGCTCCGCCACGCCCGCGCCGCCACGCCGCCCGCATGCGCGAAAACGCCCGCGCACCATGAGCGCGCAGGCGTTCTCGACGTGTTTGATATCTGTTAGATACGATCTGCGGCCAGGTCCTTCGCCTCGATATGGCGCAGCGGGCGCGCCAGCAGCGCGACCACGGTCACCACCAGCCAGGCGCCGGCGAGCACCGGGCCCGCGCCATGGATCTGCACCGTGGAGATGAGCACCGAGCCCACGAAGGCGCCGGCGGGCGCCACCACCAGGTAGAGCGCGTTGAGCGTTCCCATCGCCGAGCCGCGGCGCTCGTCGGGCACGCGGTCGAAGGCGAAGAATCCCAGCAGCGCCGAAGCGGGGCCGGCGAACAGGCCCAGCAGCGCAGCCGCGGCCAGCAGCACGGGCAGCTCGGGGAAGCGGCCCATCACGCCCACGGCGGCGGCCATGCCCACCAGCGAGACCACGAGCCAGCGCCGACGGCTCATCTTATGCGCCAGCGCGGTGTAGCCCATAGAGCCCATAAGCAGGCCCGCCCCCATGGCCGACACCACGTAGCCCACGGCCTCGGGCTGACCCATCTGGGTGAAGAACGCCGGAAGCACGATGCCCTGCAGGCTGCCCATCACCATGGTGATGCCGAACGAGAGCATGGTGAAGGCGCGCAGCAGCGGATCGGTCGCGAAAAGCGCGGCCAAGCCGTCCACCAGCACGGACTTCGCGGTCGCCAGCAGCGTAGCGCACTTCGAGGGAACGGCGGCGACATTCGCCTGCTCGACCTCGGCCGCGGCGGCAACCTCGCCCACGGAGCGCGGAAGCGTCCACGTGACCAGCGCGGCGGCGCACGAGAACGCAGCGGTCACCCACAGCACGTCCGCCTCGTCCATAAAGCCGATGAGCAGCGCCGCCACCGCTGGGCCGATGATATTCACCAGCGCACCGAGCGACTGGCTCGCGCCCACGAAGCGCTGCAGGTCGGCACCCTCGCGCTCGCACACCGCGGGCAGCAGCGCGTCGCGCGCCGACATGCCCGGCACGTCGCCCACGGCGCCCAGCAGGCCCAGCAGGACGAACCAGCCGAAGCTCAAGCCCCACACCTCGTCGATGATGGGCAGCAGCGCGCAGCTCGCCGCCGAGATGAAGTCCGCCACGATGCTCACGGTGCGGCGGTTCATGCGATCCAGCAGCGCGCCACCCACCACGCCGCACACGAACTGCGGCACCGCGCAGATAAGCGCCAGCGAGCCGGCGGCCAGCACGTCGCCGGTGCGCGCGAGCAGCACCAGCGGCAGCACCACGCCGGCGATCGAGTTGCCGATGAGCGACAACGCATCGGATACCAGATAGCGCAAGACCGCGCCCTTGAACATAGATGCTCCTTCCAACCAAGCGGAAAAGGCCATGCCTTCCCCTGCACACAACGGGCCGGCACGCATGCGGGCCAGCCCGTCCATGATTGCGCGACGCCGTTCTTCGTCGCTTGGTTGGTATTCAAAACTACGACGTTACGTCGTAGTCAACGAGCCACGGAAGGCAGGGTCGGCCTCCATCGTTCCTCCCCACCTATGTGAGGGCCGTGGAGGATCACACGGCCCCGAGCGCGGCTCCCGCGACATGGGGCAAACATGCCCGCCGCGCGGCGCGCTGCGGACGCAATCGCCCGCCTCCGATCGGCATGAAAAAGGCCCGAGTCGACCCCGGGCCCGTATACGAGCGCTCTGCAAACGCGATATGTCCGCTAGCGGTCTGCGATTACACCAGCTTGCCAGCGCAGTGATCGATGCCGTGCTGCACGCACTGGGCGGTGAAGTCCTGGAACGTGCGCGTGCGCGGGACGAGCTGCTCGCCCACGAGCTCCTGGAAGGACACGCGAACCGTCTGGAAGCGCTTGACGCTCGAGACGCTCTCGAGGCTCAGGCAGCCCTCCTGCGCCCTGAACGGCTTCATGCCGGCCAGGACCTTGGGGTTGAAGAGCACGAAGACGTGGCCCTTCTGCTCGTACGCGACGATGGCCTTGTTCACGCCGATCTGGTTGGCGGCAAGGCAGACGCAATCGTCGAGCGACTTGATGGTGTCGATGAGGTCCTGCGCGACCGCGGCGTCCTCGGCGGTAGCGGGCTCGGCAACCTGCGACAGCAGGATCTGGTCGTGCACGATTTCCTTGATCATGTCATTCCTTCCAAACGATTCCGGGCGCCGACGCGCAGGGTCGCCCACTCGGATGCTCGACATAGCTAACTTCACGATGATACCGAATCGACGCCCAACGCGAGACGAGAGGCCCCGCACCCAGCGAAAACGCACACCTCGCGCGATACGGGTACGAACTGGCCCGGCCGCGCGGCAGCGGTCGTGGCGGCATGGGCAGAACCGTAAAACCTGCTGCAGCTCAAACGCGGCAGGCAGGGCGCGACGCGGGCGCGCTGCGGCACGGACAGTGCGGCGCTAACGCCAGCGCCGCAGCCCCAACGTAAAAAACACCTTACAGAACGCCGTTTTGCACGGCTGCGGGCACGCTGCGCGCCCCGTTGTGCCAAACTAGCTTCCGTACCCATTTTCTGTCACTTACCACGTATCTTGGGAGGACCCATGCCAAGAATCGGACTGCTCACCAGCGGTGGCGACTGCCAGGCGCTCAACGCGACCATGCGCGGCATCGTGAAGACCATGCTCCACAACGCCCACGAGCCCGTGGAGATCTACGGTTTCGAGGACGGCTACCAGGGCCTCATCTACGGCCGTTACAAGCTCATGAATATGAAGGATTTCAGCGGCATCCTCACGCGCGGCGGCACGATCCTGGGCACGAGCCGCACGCCGTTCAAGCGCCTCGATACCCCCGAGGCCGACGGCGTCGACAAGGTTCCCGCCATGGTGCGCACCTACCAGAAGCTTCGCCTGGATTGCCTGTTCATGCTGGGCGGCAACGGCTCCACCAAGACGGCCAACCGCCTGCGTGAGGAGGGCCTCAACGTGATCGCCCTGCCCAAAACCATCGACAACGATACCTTCGGCACCGACATCACCTTCGGCTTTACCAGCGCCGTTGAGGTAGCCACGCGCTGCATCGACGACATCCACACCACGGCGTCCAGCCACGGTCGCGTCTTCGTGATCGAGATCATGGGCCACAAGGTCGGCTGGATCCCCCTGTACGCGGCCGTCGCCGGCGGCGCCGACGTCTGCCTCATCCCCGAGATTCCCTACGACTTCGCCAGCGTGCAGGCTGCCATCGAGCGCCGCATGGAGGCCGGCAGCCGCTTCACCATCGTGGTGGTGGCCGAGGGCGCCATCTCCAAGGAGGACGCCGCCCTGCCCAAGAAGGAGTACAAGGCCAAGGTGGCAGCGCGCACCTCTCCCTCCATCGCCTACGACCTCGCACGCCAGATCGAGAAGATCTGCGGTCGCGAGACGCGCGTGGCCATTCCGGGCCACACGCAGCGCGGCGGCGCGCCCGATGCCCAAGATCGCATCTTCGCCACGCAGTGCGGCGTGGAGGCGGCGCTCGGCTGCCTCGAGGGCGAATACGGCTTCATGGTGGCACAGCGCAACGGGCGCATGTGCCGCGTGCCGCTTGAGGAGGTGGCCGGCAAGCTCAAGCTCGTCGACCCCAACAGCGACCTGGTGCGCGAGGCCCGCGCGCTGGGCATCAGCTTCGGCGACGAGTAGGAACCGGCCGGTCGATTATCGATTCACGCCAACGCGGGCGGTCCGCTAGCGCAGCGGGCCGCCCGCGTTTTGCATGCCGAAGCGTTCGCGGCGATCGAGATGCGCGCTATGCCGGCAGATTCACGATCTTGGTATTCGAGAACACACCGCTTTCCTCGTCGAAATCGAAGACCAGTACGCAGCAGTTACCCAGCGGCTGGTCCTGGTCGCAGCGCGCCGCGTGCTCCCACGCGCGCTTGAACTGCATGGTGGCAGATCCGTGCGATACCGCCAGCAGGGTGCGCACGTCCTCGGGTGCCATGAGCGCGGTGAGCGTATCCACCATGCGCGACCGCACGGCCTCGCTGCCCTCTCCGCCCTCGGGCACCAACGTCTCGCCCGGATCCCATACGTCCGCGGTCACCGCGCGTTGCGGTCCACCCTCGTAGGGGCCGTAGCTTCGCTCGATCAGGCCGTCCACGACCTCGATGACGGGCACGGAACACGCCGCCTCGCCCGAACGCCCGGCTGCCTCCTGCAGCG
The DNA here is from genome assembly GCF_008014645.1 of Collinsella sp. BA40. Lineage (GTDB taxonomy): Bacteria > Actinomycetota > Coriobacteriia > Coriobacteriales > Coriobacteriaceae > Collinsella. The sequence continues at coordinate 18,265 of NZ_VOWY01000023.1, read as the reverse complement.
CCTCGCGCGCGATGCATGCCGTGTTGTAGGCGCGCCCCAACGGCGAAGTGCATATACGGTCGAACGCCACCTGCTGGCTGGCAAGCCAAGCCGACGCCTCCCGCGCCTGGGCGATGCCCGTATCGGTAAGCGGCGAATCGCAACGCCCCTGGACCAGCTTCTGGACGTTGAACACCGTCTGCCCATGACGCATCAAATAGAGCTGCTTCATCGTCTCTCCTCGTCTCCCGCCGGGATCCCCGGCCTATCCCCTCAGAAAAGTGCCTGTCCCTAATCTGAGGTGAGGCCTCAGAAAAGGGACAGGCACTTTTCTGAGGCGGGCCGCCCATCGAAGCGAAGGGCGCATCGCCTACTGTTCGGCGCTCACATAGTCCTCGTCCACCGTGATCTTTGCCACGGCCTTGGGATACTCGGCCTGCACGGACTCGGCAAGTTCGCGCTTGAGCTCAGACGCATTGAGCGCGCAATCCTCCGGACGCAGGCAGTCGAAGATGACGTTCGTATGCGTGGGCCCGGGCACCGTTCGCAGGTCGTGGATGGACACGCGCGGGTCGATCTCCTTCGCAAGCGCGTCGATGCGGTTGCGCATGTCCACCACAGCGGGATCGTTGGTCACGATGGGATCAAAGTGCAGGGTGACGATCATGCCATCCTCATCTTTAAATGACTGCTCGATGTTGTCGAGCGTATCGTGGCTCGCGATGGGATCTGACTCCGCGGCCATCTCGACGTGCGCGCTGGCGAACTGCCTGCCCGGGCCGTAATCGTGCACCATCAGGTCGTGCGTCCCCAACACGCCGGGATAGCTCATGATCTTGCTTCGGATGTGCTCGACGAGTCGCGGATCGGGCGCCGACCCAAGCAGGGGATCCACGGTATCTTTGATGAGCTGAATACCGCTCCAGCCGATATAGAGGCCAACCGCCAGGCCCATCCAGCCATCGAGCTCGATGCCGGTTACACGCGTTATGATCGCGGACGCCAGGACGGCTGCGGTTGCGATGACGTCGTTTTTCGAATCCTGCGCGGTAGCCAGAAGGGTCTCGGACTCGATGCGCTCGCCAAGCCTGCGATTGAACGCCGCCATCCAGAACTTCACGGCGATCGACAGCAGCAGGACCACGACGAGCGCCAGGGAGAACACCATGGGTTCGGGCGCCAAGAGCTTATCGATCGATGACTTCACCAGCTCGACGCCGATGAGGAGTACGAGGACCGCGACAACCAAGCCCGAAAGGTATTCATAGCGTCCGTGGCCATAGGGATGCTCGGGATCGGCCGGCTTGCTCGCGAGCTTGAAACCCAAGACGCTCACGATGTTCGAGCTCGCGTCGGACAGGTTGTTCAACGCGTCTGCCACGATGGAAACGGAGCCGCTGAGCAGGCCGATCGCGGCCTTGGCTATGCACAGCACAACGTTGAGCACGATGCACACCATACCGGCCATCGACCCAACCCGGGCGCGGTCGTCGCCCGCATGTCTCAGTATCCACTCAACCATGGACCTCTCCCCTCTCATATCTGCAATGTTTCATCATAAACCTCTTGAGATAGCGGCGCGAATGTTTCACAGACGTCGAAGCCGACCCAAAACGGTGCCGCTACCACATGGCCAACGTCCCGCGCATCCCCTACCTGAGGCCATCCAAAATGAAAAAGGCCGCCACCCGAACGGGTGACGGCCAGAATCGCATGCGATGTATGCGAGACGCGCGAGAATCGAGCGATCAGCTTAGAGCTTGATCTCGATGTCGACGCCGGCGGGGAGGTCGAGACGCATGAGCGAATCAACGGTGCCGCTGGTGGGGTCGAGGATGTCGATGAGGCGCTTGTGGGTGCGCATCTCGAACTGCTCACGGGAGTCCTTGTTCACGTGCGGGGAGCGGATAACCGTGTAGAGGTTGCGCTCGGTGGGCAGCGGAATGGGGCCGGAAACGCGAGCGCCGGTCTTCTGAGCGGTCTCGACAATGAGCTTCGCGGACTGATCGACGATCTCGTGATCATAGCCCTTGAGGCGGATCCTGATCTTCTGGCTAGACAACTTGAACCTCCAAATGGAATGCGAGGGCATCCTCGCGGGTGATACTAGTGCGAGCGGGTACCTTAGTTACCGTTCTTGCTCATGACCTCGTCCGTGATGGACTTGGGGGCGGGCTCGTACGAGTCGAACTGCATCGTATAGGATGCACGGCCCTGGGTCTGGGAGCGAAGGTCGGTAGCATAGCCGAACATCTCGCCCAGCGGCACCTTGGCGCGGATGACCTTGCTGCCAGCGCGGTCGTCCATGCCCTCGATCTTGCCACGGCGACCGGAGAGGTTGCCCATGACGTCGCCCATGTACTGCTCGGGGGTCTCGACCTCGACGGACATGTAGGGCTCGAGCAGGATCGGGTCGGACTTCTTCAGGGCGTCCTTGATGGCCATGGAGCCAGCGATCTTGAACGCGGCCTCGGAGGAGTCGACCTCGTGGTAGGAACCGTCGAACAGGGTGACCTTGACGTCGACGACCGGGTAGCCGGCGATGACGCCGGTGTTCAGCGCCTCCTGGATGCCCTTATCGATGGACGGGATGTAATCCTTGGGCACGACGCCGCCGACGATGGCGTTGACGAACTCGTAGCCGAAGCCCTCTTCCATCTTCTCGAGCTTGATGACGGCGTGACCGTACTGGCCGCGACCACCGGACTGGCGGACGAACTTGCCCTCGGCCTTCTCGACGTCGTGGCCCGGAGCCTCACGGTAGGCAACCTGGGGCTTACCCACGTTAGCCTCGACCTTGAACTCGCGGAGCAGACGGTCGACGATGATCTCGAGGTGCAGCTCGCCCATGCCGGCGATGATGGTCTGGCCGGTCTCGTGGTTGGTGGACACCTGGAAGGTCGGGTCCTCCTCGGCGAGCTTGGTCAGAGCGATGGACATCTTGTCCTGCTCGGCCTTGGACTTGGGCTCGATGGCGATGTCGATAACGGGCTTGGCGAACTCGATCTGCTCGAGGATGAGCTCCTTGCCCTCCTCGCAGAGGGTGTCACCGGTGGTGGTGTTCTTCAGACCGACGGCAGCGAGGATGTCGCCGGCGAAGGCGCCGTCGACGTCGACGCGGTCGTTCGCGTTCATCTCGAGGATGCGGCCGAAGCGCTCGCGGTTGCCGGAGGTTGCGTTGGCAACATAGGAGCCGGCGTCCACGTGACCGGAGTACACGCGGAAGAACGTGAGCTTACCGACGAACGGGTCGGTAGAGATCTTGAAGGCCAGAGCGGAGAACGGAGCGTCGGCAGTAGCCTCGCGGGTCTCGGTCTCGCCCGTCTTGGGGTTGGTACCCTCGACAGCGGGAACGTCGAGTGGGCTGGGCAGGTAGTCGACGACGGCGTCGAGCAGCTCCTGAACGCCCTTGTTCTTGTAGGCGGAGCCCACGAGAACCGGGTTGAGCTCGTTAGCCAGGGTACCCTTGCGGATAGCGGCCTTGAGCATGTCGACGGGGATCTCCTCGTCCTCGAGGACCATCATCATGAGCTCGTCATCGTAGGTGGCGGCGGCGTCGAGCAGCTCGGCGCGCTTCTCCTCCACGATGTCGGCGAACTCGGCCGGGATCTCGTCGAGCGGCTCGGGATAGGTCATGCCCTTCGCGTCGGGCTTGAAGTCCCACGCGGTCATGGTGACGAGGTCGATGACGCCCCAGAAGTTGTCCTCGGCGCCCATCGGGACCTGGACGGCCACGGCGTTAGCCTGCAGGCGATCCTTCATGGTCTGGATGGCGTTGAAGAAGTCGGCACCGACGCGGTCATACTTGTTGATGAACGCGATACGGGGGACGTTGTAGTTGCGGGCCTGGCGCCACACGGTCTCGGACTGCGGCTGAACACCGGCAACGGCGTCGAAGACGGCGACGGCGCCGTCGAGAACGCGGAGGGAACGCTCGACCTCGGAGGTGAAGTCAACGTGGCCCGGGGTGTCGATGATCTGGATGCGGTAATCCTTGTTGTCCTTGTTCCAGAAGCAGGTGGTAGCTGCGGACTGGATGGTTACGCCGCGCTCCTGCTCCTGCACCATGAAGTCCATGGTGGCAGCGCCCTCGTGGGTCTCACCGATCTTGTGCTTCTTACCGGTGTAGTACAGGATGCGCTCGGTCGTGGTGGTCTTACCGGCATCGATGTGAGCCATGATGCCGATGTTACGGGTCTCGGAAAGCTTGTACTTGGGCTTAGCCATGACTGAAGTTCCTTCCCTAAATTACCAGCGGTAGTGAGAGAACGCGCGGTTGGCCTCGGCCATCTTGAAGACGTCCTCGCGCTTCTTCACGGAAGCGCCAACGCCGTTGGAGGCGTCGAGGATCTCGTTGGCGAGACGCTCGGCCATGGTCTTCTCCTTGCGGGCGCGGGAGAAGTTGACGATCCAGCGGATGGCGAGCTGGGTCGAACGACGGGAGTTGACCTCCATCGGGACCTGGTAGGTAGCGCCACCAACGCGCTTGGGCTTGACCTCGAGGGTCGGGCGGACGTTGTCCATGGCCTTCTTGAAGACGGCCAGGGCGTCGCCCTCGGACTTGGCGGCCACGATGTCGAAGGCGCCGTAGACGACGCGCTCGGCGGTAGCCTTCTTGCCGTCCAGGAGGACCTTGTTGATAAGCTGGGTCACGAGGCGGTTGTTGTAAACAGCATCCGGCATAACCTCGCGGCGATTATTCTTTGCTGCACGACGCGGCATATGAAATCTCCTCTATTCGTTGGATCAGATTGCGTAGGGTGTTATTCCTACTTCGGGCGCTTCGCGCCGTACTTGGAGCGGGACTGCTTGCGGTTGTTCACTGCAGCAGCGTCGTAGGCGCCACGGATGACGTGATAACGAACACCGGGGAGGTCGCGAACACGGCCGCCGCGGATGAGGACGATGGAGTGCTCCTGGAGGTTGTGGCCCTCGCCAGGAATGTATGCGGTGACCTCGATGCCGTTAACGAGACGGACACGGGCGACCTTACGAAGAGCCGAGTTCGGCTTCTTGGGGGACGTGGTGAACACGCGGGTGCACACGCCGCGCTTCTGGGAGTTGTGCTGCAGAGCTGCGTTCTTGGACTTCTTGGGAACGGACTTGCGGCCCTGGCGTACCAGCTGGTTAATAGTAGGCAAAACGTACTCCTTCTTCGTGATGATTCCAGCTTTTTCCTAAGTGCAACGGCTTGAATCGAGGCGTCAGCATCCGCCTACGAAACACGCAGTTCGATAGAATACGAGGTCGCAGCTGCAGTGTCAACAGTCCACGCGCCCGGGCGTATCGCTAATTGAGGCCAATAGCGCGGAATCTCCACAAACGGTGCCGGAAACACCGGGGCAGGCCCTTTCGCCCCCTCTATCAGAGCCGTTACGACCTGGCTGCACAGCACCAGAAGCCCGTTTGGAGACATCCGTCCTCCCCTGGCACACGGCACGTTTCAACCACCTCGAAACAAGACGATCCCCCGGGGCGCCATGCTCCGGGGGATCGTGCGTTTGCGGCGGCACGCGCGCCCGTCGGCGCGCGAGCCTATGCAGCTGCTCGCGAACGAGAGATTCGTGCGCTATGCGGCGTTCTTACGACGACGCAGACCGATGCCCAAACCGGCACCGGCAACGCCCATGCCGGCGGCCATAAGGCCGATCAGCTGAGCGGGATCGCCCGTGGTGGGCAGGCCGCTGGACGAGCCGTTGCCCGGCTTGTTGCCCGGGTTCACGACCGGCTTGTCGGCGGGCTTCTTGGCGAGCGCCTTGACGGCGGCCTCGATGTCCGCGGCCATCTTGTCGACCTCGGCCTGCTTGTCGATCTTGTAGCCGCGCTTCACGGCGGCCACGGCGTCCTTCACGGCCTTGGCGGATGCATCGGTGTAGCCCGACAGATCCTTCGGCACGGCGGCCAGGGCGGCGTCGACCTTGGAGTAGTCGGCGTCGCGCAGCTCCAGGGCCTCGACGGCAGCGGTGATGTCCGCGGCCATCTTGTCGACCTCGGCCTGCTTGGAGATGGTCAGGTCGCGCTTGACGGCGGCCACGGCGTCCTTCACTGCCTTGGCGGTCTCGGGCGTGTAGACCGAGAGGTCCTCGGGCACGGTGGCCAGGGCGGCGTCAACGGCAGCGTAGTCGGCCGGGCGCTCGACGAGCGCCTTCACGGCAGCAGTGATGTCCGCGGCCATCTTGTCGACCTCGGCCTGCTTGTCGATCTTGTAGCCGCGCTTCACGGCGGCGACGGCGTCCTCGACGGCCTTGGCGGTCTTGGAGGTGTAGATGGACAGGTCCTTCGGCACGGTGGCCAGGGCGGCGTCGACCTTGGAGTAGTCGGCGTCGCGCAGGGCGAGCGCCTTGACGGCGGCCTCGATGTCGGCAGCCATCTTGTCGACCTCGGCCTGCTTGTCGATCTTGTAGCCGCGCTTGACGGCTGCCACGGCGTCCTCGACGGCCTTAACGGTCTCGGACGTGTAGTTGGACATGTCCTTCGGCACGGTGGCCAGGGCGGCATCCACGGCCGTGTAGTCGGCGTCGCGCAGGGCGAGCGCATCGACGGCGGCGTTGATGTCGGCAGCCATCTTGTTGACCTGCTCCTGCTTGGAGATGGTCAGGTCGCGCTTGACGGCGGCCACAGCGTCCTCGACGGCCTTGACGGTCTCGGCGGTGTACACCGAGAGGTCCTCGGGTACGCGCGCCAGGGCGGCATCGACGGCGGCGTAGTCGGCCGGGCGCTCGACCAGGGCCTCGACGGCGGCGGTGATGTTGGCAGCCATCTTGTCGACGGCGGCCTGCTTGTCGGCCTTGTAGCCGCGCTTCACGGCGGCCACGGCCTTCCTCACGGCCTGGGCGGTCTCATCCGTGTAGATGGAAAGATCCTCGGGCACGGTGGCCAGGGCGGCGTCGACGGCGGCGTAGTTGGCGGGCTTGGGCATGTACTGGTCATGCTTGGTGCCGTACTTGTCCATCAGCTGGAAGATGCGGCCCATATCATGCGGCTTCGAGGGCTCGTCGCACCAGACGCACTGCATGCTACCGATGGTGGGGACATCGCCGCTGGCGCCCGTCACCTCGTTGAAGCGCTTGGCCTCGATATTCTTCATAGCGTTGTTGAAGTGGTAGCCGCCGGAATCGATGCGGCCGAGCACCCAGTACCAACCATCGTTGGTGTTGAGGATCTCGTGGCCCTTGCCCTGCAGGAACTCGGGCTTGGCAACGTTGAAGCCCCACCAGCCGGAGGTCCAGTAAGAGATCACCAGATCCGGATCGAAGGTGCCATGGCTCGTATTGCGGTTGTAGTAGATACCGTCGTTGAAGCAGACGGGCTTCATGCCGGCGGCCTTGATGAGGCCGGACACGTGGTTGGCGTAGTCGACGAAGTTCTTGTACGCGCCGTTGCGCTGGATCTCGCCCCAGCCGGGATTCGTGAAGACGTCGTTGGCGAACTCGTCGGCGCCGAAGTTGAAGTAATCGGAGACGCCGGCCTTACCGAAGTAGGAAATGTACTTCTGCAGCACGGCGTACAGGAAGTTCACGGCCTCGTCGTTGGTGATGTCGACCGTGCGCACCGAGGTCTTGCTGCCGTTGGTGTACGCGGCGTTCTGGATGCCGAGCTCCTTCATGGCGACCAGCAGCGCGTCCATGTGACCCGGGCTGTTGATGACCGGCACGATGCCGATGCCGCGGCTCTTGGCGTGGGCGACGATGGCGTCCATCTCGGTCTGGGTAAGGGCGTTGCCGTTGGGGTCCTCGTAGTACGAGTTGTTACCCGCGGTGAGGGCGGCCTTCACGGCGTCGCTCTCGTAGCTCTTGCCATTGGCCTGGATCGACATGTCGTCCAGGAAGAAGCGCATGCCGTCGTTGGCCAAGATGAGCTGCACGTCGGTGTAGCCGTTCATGTAGGCGCGGTCGATGATCTGCATGAGCTGGCCGGCCGAGAAGTACTTGCGGCCGGCGTCGATCGAGAAGATGGCGCGCGGCGGCTCGACGGGCTTGGGCATGTACTGCTCGTGCTTGGCGGAGAACTTGTCCATCAGCTCGAAGATGCGGTCCATGTCATGCGGCTTGGAGGGCTCGTCGCACCAGACGCACTGCATGCTGCCGATAGTGGGGATGGCACCGCTGGCGCCCGTCACCTCGTTGAAGCCCTTGGAGGCGATGTTCTTCACCGCGTTGTTGAATTGGTAGCCGCCGGAGTCGATGTTGCCGAGCACCCAGTACCACGCATCGTTGGTGTTCAGGATGTCGAGGCCCTGCTGCTGCAGGAACTCGGGCTTGGCAACGTAGAAGCCCCACCAGCCGGACGTCCAGTAGGACACGGTGAGGTCCTGATCGAACGTTCCGAAGCTCGTGTTGCGGTTGTAGTAGATGCCGTCGTTGAAGCAGACGGGCTTCATGCCGGCGGACTTGATGAGGCCGGACACGTGGTTGGCGTAGTCGACGAAGTTCTTGTACGCGCCGTTGCGCTGGATCTCGCCCCAGCCGGGGTTCGTGAAGACGTCGTTGGCGAACTCGTCGGCGCCGAAGTTGAAGTACTCCGAGACGCCCTTCTCACCGAAGTAGGAGATGTACTTCTGAAGCACGGCGTACAGGAAGTTCACGGCCTCGTCGTTGGTGATGTCGACGGTGCGCTTGGAGACCTTGCTGCCGTTCGTGTAAGCCGCGTTCTGGATGCCGAGCTCCTTCATGGCGACCAGCAGCGCGTCCATGTGGCCCGGGCTGTTGATGACGGGCACGATACCGATGCCCTTGCTCTCGGCGTGGGCGACGATGTCGTCCATCTCGGCCTCGGTGAGGGCGTTGCCGTTGGGGTCCTCGTAGTACGAGTTGTTGCCCGCGGTGAGAGCGGCCTTCACGGCGTCGCTCTCGTAGCTCTGGCCGTTCGCCGAGACAGACATGTCGTCCAGGAAGAAGCGCATGCCGTCGTTGGCCAGGATGAGCTGCACGTCGGTGTAGCCGTTCTTCGCGGCGCGATCGATGATCTGCTTGAGCTGATCGGCCGAGAAGTACTTGCGGCCGGCGTCGATCGAGAAGATGCTGTGCACCCCCTCTGCCGCCATAGCGCGCACCGGCAGGGCCGCCATGCAGACCGCCGCAAGCGCAACGGCGGCGACACCTGCAAGCACGCGCTTGATGCGTAGCTTGACCTTGTCCACGTTTCTCTCCCATCTCTAGGATGAATAATGCCTTTCTATGGTAGCCCATAGCAGGAGAAACGTACATATATGTAATACCAGTGGGCGAATTCATCGGGCGAACCGCAGCAAGGTGCGTTCATCCCCGCCTACGAAGCAAGGGCCCTTCGCCCTAGCGCTTCTTCTTAGGCCGCGGTTTAGGGCGCTTGCGCTCGCTCGGCGAAGCCTCCTTCGGCTCCGGCTTGCCCAGGAGCGCCTGCATGCGCGTCCGATTGCCGCGATGGTTCATGCGGAAGATGCCGGCACCCATAAGGCCCGCTACCACGATCACCAAGATCCAGAACAGCTGGCTGCCCAGCTGCGACATAACCTGATCCATCAGGCTCCCTTCATCGATCGAAGCGGAGTCCGCGGACAAACCGCCGCGCCCCGCACTCACAGCGCATCAGTATATAGCGCCCGCACGGCCAACCGCGCTCTATACGCGAAAGGCCCGCTCCCCTCTCGGGGAACGGGCCCTCTCTCAGCCTATGGCGTGGGCAGCCGTATTACTCCTCGTAGGAGTTGTGGCCGTTGGGATCCTCGGGACTATCGCCGTCGTCCTGGTCAACCAGCTGGTTGAGCAGCTCATCGATGGAGGCCATATCCTCGTTGATGATTCCGCCGTTGCCGGCATCCTTGCCGGAAGCGCTCGGAGCGCCGCCGATCATCTCCTCATCGGAGTCGTAGTGATGACGCGGAGCGCTGGTGCCCAGCAGGATATCGTCGGGGCCGTCGGGGCTGAAGACCATCTGCAGCAGCTGCGAGAGATCCTCTTCGTCGGCCACGTCCTCGGTGTTATCGAGGATGTACAGGAGGTTATGCGCCTCCAGGCCGTCGCGCAGCTCCTCGATCGCCTTGGCGCCGATGCCGTCGATGCGGAGCAGGTCCTCCTCGGACTTGCCCACCAGGTCGCCGACGGTCTCGATGCCGACCTCGCTGAACTTGTTGGTCCAGCGCTGGGACACGCCCAGGTCGTCGAACAGATACAGGCGCGCATCCTCAGCGGAGATGGTGCGGCCGTTACGGGTGAACGAGCCGTCGCCCGAACCGTAATCGTCGTAGCCGCTCCAGTCGAGCTGCTGCGGCAGCTGCTCGTCGAGCTCCTTGAGCTCCTCGGGTGCCCACTCGGGCAGAGCCTTGGAGTTGCCGGCGGTGGCGCCGCCCACGGTCACGTAGCCGTCGGAGGTGCGATAGGTCAGCGCGGCATCGGAGTAGGGCTTCAGGCCGGTACCGACCGGAATCTTCTTACCCACGATGACGTTGGACTTGAGGTCGAGCAGGTGGTCGACCTTGCCCTCGATAGCAGCCTCGGTGAGGACGCCCGCGGTACGGATGAACGACGCGGAGGACAGCCAGGAGTCGATGGAGGAAGCGACCTTGAGCGTACCCAGGATCGCGGGCTCGGCCGCGGGGGTGGCGCCGCCGCGACGGGCGATGCGGTCGACCTCGTCGGCGAACTCATAGCGATCGACGTACTGGCCCAGCAGGTAGTTGGAGTCACCGGGGTTGGTGATCTGAACGCGGCGCAGCATCTGACGGGCGATAACCTCGATGTGCTTGTCGTTCAGGTCGACGCCCTGGCTGGTGTAGACGTCCTTGACGTTCTCGACGAACGTGTGCATCGTGCTCTCGATATCCGTGAGCTTGCGCAGGTTGCGGAAGTTCACGAAGCCCTTGGTGATCTGGTCGCCTGCGCGGACCTCGCAGCCGTCCTCGATGCCGGGCATGAAGCGCACCGATGCGGGAACGCGCTTCTCCTCCAGCACACGGCTGTGGTCGGAGGAATCGGTCAGCGTGAGCACGTACTCGGACTTCTCCGGCTTGATGGCCAGGTGGCCCGAGAAGGGAGCCAGGTCGGCCTCGCGGCCCAGGATCTTCTCGTTGACGTTGCCAACGACGTCGAACATACGGCCGACGGTAGGCAGACCCTGCGTAATATCGTCAACGCCTGCAACGCCGCCGGAGTGAATCGTACGCATCGTCAGCTGCGTGCCGGGCTCGCCGATGGACTGCGCGGCGATGATGCCCACCGCGGTGCCGATGGCGACGGGACGACGGGTGGAGAGGTCCCAGCCGTAGCACTTCTGGCACACGCCGTACTTGGAACGGCAGGTGAGCAGCGCGCGAAGGGTGACCTTCTTCAGGCCGGCGTCGAGCAGCTTGTTGATATCAGCGGTGGTCTCGATGTACTCGCCGCGCTTGAACACGACGGTGCCATCGGCCGCCACGGCGTCCTCGGAGAAGCAACGGCCCACGAGGTCGGCGTTGATCGAGTCGGTGCCGGGGATGATGAGGTTGTAGGTGCAGCCCTCTTCCGTACCGCAGTCCTCCTCGCGGACGATGACGTCCTGCGCGACGTCGACCAGACGACGCGTGAGGTAACCGGAGTCGGAGGTGTGGGACGCGGTGTCGACCAGGCCCTTACGAGCACCGTAGGTCGAGATGAAGTACTCGAGCGGAAGCAGGCCCTCGCGGAAGTTCGCCTTAATGGGAAGGTCGATCGTCTCACCGGACATGTCGGCCATCAGGCCGCGCATGCCGCCGAGCTGGCGCAGCTGGGTCTTGGAGCCTCGAGCGCCGGAGTCGGCCATCATGTAGATCGGGTTCTCCTCGTCGAACATGTCGAGCATGAGAGCCGCGACCTTGTCGGTGGCTGCGGTCCACTCGTTAACGACCTCGGTGTGGCGCTCCATCTCGTTGATGAAGCCCTCCTCGAAGTACTCGTTGATCGAGTCGACGCGGTCCTGGGCCTCGGCCAGGATCTGGGGCTTCTCATCGGGGATGAGGGCGTCCCACAGGGAGATGGTGAGGCCGGCGCGCGTCGCGAAGTGGAAGCCGGCGTACTTGATGGCGTCCAGGATCGGGCCAACCTCGGCCTGCGGGTAGCGGTCGCAGCAGGCCGCGACGAGCTTGCCCACATCGCCCTTGACCATCTTGTAGTTGATGAACTCGTAGTCGGCCGGCAGGCACTGGCGGTTGAAGATGATGCGGCCGATGGTCGTCTCGAAGCGGCAGGTCTTGGTGCCGGTGACGTCGTAGTCCACGAACTCGTTGCGATCGTTCTTCACGCGGAAGAAGCTCTTCTCGCCCTCGAAATGGTTGGCGTCGGCGGCGGACACGCGAACCTGGACCTTGGCCTGAAGGTCGACCTCGGTACGGGCGTCGTACGCGTTCAGGGCGTCATCGAAGCTCGCGAAGACGTGGCCCTCGCCCGACAGGCCGTCGCGGGCCTGGGTGAGGTAGTACACGCCGATGATCATGTCCTGGGAGGGGACGTTCACGGGCTTGCCCGAAGCCGGGGAGCGCAGGTTGTTGGCGGAGAGCATGAGCACGCGGGCCTCGGCCTGGGCCTGGAGGCTCAGCGGCACGTGCACCGACATCTGGTCGCCGTCGAAGTCGGCGTTGAAGGGGGCGCAGACCAGCGGATGCAGGTGGATGGCCTTACCCTCGACCAGCACGGGCTCGAAGGCCTGGATGGAGAGGCGGTGCAGCGTAGGTGCACGGTTGAGCAGCACCAGGCGTCCGTCGATGACCTCTTCCAGGATGTCCCACACGAAGCTGGCGCCGCGCTCGATGGAGCGCTTGGCACCCTTGATGTTCTCCACCTTGCCCAGCTCGACAAGGCGCTTCATGACGAAGGGCTTGAAGAGCTCCAGGGCCATGGTCTTGGGCAGGCCGCACTGGTGCAGCTTGAGGGTGGGGTCCGTAACGATAACGGAACGACCGGAGTAGTCGACGCGCTTACCCAGCAGGTTCTGACGGAAGCGGCCCTGCTTGCCCTTGAGGGCCTCGGCCAGCGACTTGAGCGGGCGACCGCCACGGCCGGAGACCGGGCGACCACGACGACCGTTGTCGAACAGGGCGTCCACGGCCTCCTGCAGCATGCGCTTCTCGTTGTTCACGATGATCGCGGGCGCGTCGAGGTCGAGCAGGCGCTTCAGGCGGTTGTTACGGTTGATCACGCGACGGTATAGGTCGTTCAGGTCGGACGCGGCAAAGCGGCCGCCGTCGAGCTGGACCATCGGGCGCAAATCGGGCGGAATGACCGGAATCACGTCGAGGATCATGTTGGCGGGGTCGTTGTGGCCCTTCAGGAAGGCATCCACGACCTCGAGGCGCTTGACGGCCTTCTCGCGCTTCTGCTTCTGGCCGTCCTCGTCGGCGATGATGGCCTTGAGGCGCTCGGACTCGGACTCGAGGTCGATGGCGGCCAGCAGGTCGCGCACGGCCTCGGCGCCCATGTCGCCGGAGAAGTACATGGAGTAGTAGCGCTTCATCTCGCGGAACAGCGGCTCATCGGAGATGAGGTCGCGCTCGGAGAGCTTCATGAAGGCCTGGAAGGCGTCGGAGCGGAGCTGCTTCTCGTCCTTGCACTCTTCCTCGATATCGATGATGCCGGCAGCGATCTCCTCCTGGGTCAGGGGCTCCTCATCGGAGAACTCGTCGAAGTTCTCGGGGTTACCCTGCTCCTTCAGAGACTCGATCTGGCGGGCGCACTCGGCGTCGATCTCCTCGAGGTCGGCGGCAAGCTCCTCGCGCAGGTCCTCGGCGTCGGCCTCACGGGCGTCGTAGTCGACGTGCGTGATGATGTAGCTGGCGAAGTAGAGCACCTTCTCCAGGTCCTTGCTCTTGATGTCGAGCAGGCGGCTCATGGGGAAGCTCGTGGGGCTCTTGAAATACCAGATGTGGCTCACCGGAGCGGCGAGCTCGATGTGGCCCATGCGCTCGCGACGCACCTTGGCCGAGGTGACCTCGACGCCGCAGCGCTCGCAGACGATGCCCTTGAAACGGATGCCCTTGTACTTGCCGCAGGAGCACTCCCAGTCCTTGGCGGGACCGAAGATCTTCTCGCAGAACAGGCCGTCCTTCTCGGGCTTGAGGGTACGGTAGTTGATGGTCTCCGGCTTCTTGACCTCGCCGTGCGACCAGGAGCGGATCGTATCGGCGCTGGCAAGGGAGATCTTTACCGCGTCAAAATCAGTAGCTTCGAAATCTGCCACAGTGTCTACTCCTTATCAGTGGTAGAAGCGGTGAGCTCGCCGATCAGAGCCTCGGCGGCGTCGGCGGACGTGTCGGCTTCGTCGATGGAGGGCAGGACGTCGGATGCGCCGAGCATCTCCTCGGCGTCCTCGACGACCTCGGGCTCGTGCGTACGCACGGGCTCGATATCGAGGGCGAGCGAGCGAATCTCCTTCACGAGAACCTTGAAGGACTCGGGTATGCCCGCCATGGGAACGTTGTCGCCCTTCACGATGGACTCGTAGGTCTTCACGCGACCGACGGTGTCGTCGGACTTGACCGTGAGGATCTCCTGCAGGACGTTGGATGCGCCGTACGCGTACAGCGCCCACACTTCCATCTCACCGAAGCGCTGGCCGCCGAACTGGGCCTTACCGCCCAGGGGCTGCTGGGTAACCAGGCTGTAGGGACCGGTGGAACGAGCATGGATCTTGTCGTCGACCATGTGGCCGAGCTTCAGGATGTAGGAGGTACCCACGGTGATGGGCTCGCGGAACTCCTCGCCGGAGCGGCCGTCGAACAGGCGGGTCTTACCCCGGCCGTCGAGCTGCGTCACGAACTCGGGACGCATGTGCTCGCCGAAGCGCTTGGTGGCGAGGTTCACCATGTTCTTGTTGGCGCGACGGATGACCTCGGCGATCTCGTCCTCGTGGGCGCCGTCGAAGACGGGGGTCGCCGTGAAGAACGGACCGGGCACGTACTCGTCGGAGTCCTCGTTCTCGGCATCCCAGCCGCAAGCGGCAGCCCAGCCGAGGTGGCACTCGAGGAGCTGGCCGACGTTCATACGGGAGGGAACGCCCAGCGGGTTGAGGATGACGTCGACAGGGGTGCCGTCGGCCATGTAGGGCATATCCTCGACCGGCAGGATCTTGGAGATAACGCCCTTGTTGCCGTGACGGCCGGCGATCTTGTCGCCCTCCTGGATCTTGCGGCGCTGGGCAACGTAGACGCGGACCATCTCGTTCACGCCCGGAGCCAGGTCGTCGCCGGCCTCGCGGCTGAAGCGAACGACGTCGATGACGCGGCCGTAGGAGCCGTGGGGCATCTTGAGGGACGTATCGCGGACGTCATGGGCCTTCGCACCGAAGATGGCGCGCAGCAGACGCTCCTCGGCGGTCAGAGCGCTCTCGCCCTTGGGGGTGACCTTACCCACCAGGATGTCGCCCGGGCCGACCTCGGCACCGATGCGGATGACGCCGTCCTCATCGAGGTTGGCGAGCATGTCCTCGGACAGGTTCGGAATCTCGCGCGTGATCTCCTCGGGACCGAGCTTGGTGTCGCGCGCGTCGATCTCGTGACGGGAGATGTTGATGGTGGTCAGCAGGTCCTCGGCCACGACGCGCTCGGAGACGACGATAGCGTCCTCGTAGTTGTAGCCTTCCCAGCTCATGTAGGCAACGGTGAGGTTCTGACCCAGAGCGAGCTCGCCGTGATCGGTCGAGGGACCATCGGCCAGCGGCTGACCCTGCACGACCTCGTCGCCCACGCGGACGAGCGGGCGGTGGTTGATGCACGTGGACTGGTTGGAACGCTGGTACTTGGGCAGGCGATAGGTATCCATGCCGCCGTCGTACTTAACGGTGATCTTGGAGGCGTCGGCAAAGATGACCTCGCCGGCATGACGGGCCAGGGTGACCTCGCCGGAGTCCAGGGCGGCACGGCGCTCCATGCCGGTGCCGACGTACGGGGCAGCCGGATGGACCAGCGGCACAGCCTGGCGCTGCATGTTCGCACCCATGAGGGTACGCTTGGCGTCGTCGTGCTCGAGGAAGGGAATGAGGGTGGCGGCGACCGAGATCATCTGGCGCGGCGAGACGTCCATGTAGTCGACCATCTCGACGGGCACGTCTGCGGGAGCACCGAAGGAGCCGTCGAAGTCGCGCGTACGGGCGACGATGGTGTGAGGACGAACGAGACTACCATCGGCCTCGCGCTCCACGAACTCGTTGGTCGCGGGATCGAGCGGCGTGTTAGCCGGCGCGATGATGTGGTTCTCCTCCTCGTCAGCGGTCATCCAGTCGATCTGGTCGGTAGCAACGCCGTTCTCGACGCGGCGATACGGGGCCTCGATGAAGCCGTACTCGTTCACGCGGGCGTACAGCGACAGCGAACCGATCAGGCCGATGTTGGGGCCTTCGGGGGTCTCGATGGGGCACATACGGGAGTAGTGCGAGTTGTGGACGTCGCGGACGGCCGTAGGCACGTTCGTACGCCGGCTGGAACCGGACTTGTGGCCGGCAAGACCGCCGGGGCCGAGGGCCGACAGACGGCGCTTGTGCGTCAGACCGGTCAGCGGGTTGGACTGGTCCATGAACTGTGAGAGCTGCGAAGAGCCGAAGAACTCCTTGATGGACGCCACGATCGGACGGATGTTGATCAGGCTCTGAGGCGTGATCTCGTCGATGTCCTGCGAGCTCATACGCTCGCGAACCACGCGCTCCATGCGGCTCATACCGATGCGGAACTGGTTGGCAACAAGCTCGCCGACCGTACGGATACGACGGTTGCCGAAGTGGTCGATATCGTCAGTCTTGAAGCCGGGGGTGCCGGCTGCGAGCTCGAGGAGGTAGCGCAGCGTGGCGACGATGTCCTCATCGGTCAGAACGACGACGTCCTCGGCGGTCTCCAGACCGAGCTTCTTGTTGACCTTGTAGCGACCCACGCGCGCCAGGTCGTAACGCTGCGGGTTGAAGAGCAGGCCCTCGAGGAGGCTGCGGGAAGCGTCGACGGTCGGGGGCTCGCCCGGACGCAGGCGACGATAGATCTCGATAAGGGCATCCTCGCGCGTGAGGGCGGTATCGCGCTCGATGGTGCGCTTGACGACGTCGGAATCACCGAGCATCTCGATGATCTCGTCATTGGTCGTAGCGATGCCGAGGGCGCGCAGGAACATGGTTGCGGACTGCTTGCGCTTACGGTCGATGGAAACGACGAGCTGATCGCGCTTGTCAACCTCGAACTCGAGCCAGGCGCCACGGGCAGGGATGACCTGCGCCTTGTATACCTGCTTGCCGCCGTCCATCTCGGAGCCGTAGTACACGCCCGGGGAGCGGACGAGCTGCGAGACGACGATGCGCTCGGTACCGTTGATGATGAAGGTGCCCTGATCGGTCATCATGGGGAAATCGCCCATGAAGACGAGCTGCTCCTTGATCTCGCCCGTCTCCTTATTGGTAAGACGAACGTCGGTCAGCAGCGGAGCCTGATAGGTCATGTCCTTCTCACGGCACTCGTCCACATCGTGGGCGGGGTCGCCGAACTGGTGGTCACCGAAGGTGACCTCGAGGACATGATTCTGGCTCTGAATGGGGCTGGACTCCTTGAATGCCTCACGAAGTCCATCGGTCATGAAGCGCTGGAAGCTCTCCTTCTGAACGGAGATGAGATTCGGCAGCTCCATCACCTCGGGGATCTTTCCGAAGTTGACGCGCGTGCGCTCTGTTGCCGTTACCGGCAGGGTGGCTTTTGCATCACTCACCAGGCGTTCCCTCCTTCTTGGGAAAATGCGGCTTGCTAGACGATCGCGCTTCGTTGTATCCTCGACCACGGTGCGTATAGACGCCCTGTGCACGCGAAACAACGTACAGGCACAAATCGCCTGATATCGCAACCTACTAGTTTAGCAACTACAAACCGTTTATCAATTAAAGACTTGACTAGTATTCTGTTTTGGATTAGTTGAGATTCTACTCTGATATTTATGCAGGTAGAACATACTGTACCGAACACCTGTTCATGTGTTTCTAATGAAGCGTCTCCATGAGCGTCGCTTGGACCCCACTGGGAATTGGCTTGCGACGCCGCAATCCCCTTTACGACGGAAGGACCCTTTGTATGGGGGAACCCGATCCAAAGGGCTCGACGCTCGATGGCGCGCAGAACGACTCCGAGGACATCCGCAGGCGCGCCGCCGCACCCCGTCATGCCCCCGATAGACCATGATGCCGCCGGGCCACATCCGCAGGCGCGCCGCCGCACCCCGTCATGCCCCCGATAGACCATGATGCCGCCGGGCCCCTTTAAACGAAGGAAGGGGCCCTCCCTCGCGGGAGGACCCCTTCCATGCACCGAAGTGCCGTCCACCGGTCAGCGGCGCCCTGCTCTCCC
>NZ_VOWY01000022.1 GCF_008014645.1 Collinsella sp. BA40 | reverse complement strand
AAAGACGATATGAGTTGAACATTGGAGCCCCTCCCCTTGTAGCTCTATCGTGGGTCGGGCGACAATGGTCGTAGCGCCAACCGTGGCCGCGCGCCACATGCGACGGAGGAGGGGCTCCATGTCCAATTATGTCACAGCCATCGGTCTCGACGTCCACGCCCGCAGCATCAAGGCCTGCGCCCTGAACCCCATGACCGGCGAG
Source organism: Collinsella sp. BA40 (assembly GCF_008014645.1). Classification (GTDB taxonomy): domain Bacteria; phylum Actinomycetota; class Coriobacteriia; order Coriobacteriales; family Coriobacteriaceae; genus Collinsella. The sequence goes on along the minus strand of NZ_VOWY01000022.1, from coordinate 1,355 downwards.
GTCTCCCGCGCCTCCTTCGGCTACGACCCCGCGTCGGTCGCCGAGTGGGCCCTCGGGTTCGAGTCGCCGAAGGCGGTCTACGAGTCCGGCGTGACCGGCTTCCACCTGTGCCGCGCGCTGCGCGCCCTCGGCCTTGACTGCGCCGTCGGGGCCGTCTCCAAGATGCAGCGCCCGGCCGCCGACCGCGGCCGCAAGACCGACCGCCGCGACGCGGAGTTCCTCGCCAGGCTGCTCGCCTGCCGCAACGTCGTCGAGGTGCGGGTACCCGACGAGCGCACCGAGGCCGCCCGCGACCTGTCGCGCGCGCTAGCGGACGCCCGCGACGACCTGCAGCGCGCCAAGCAGAGGATGTCGAAGTTCCTGCTGAGGCACGGCCACGTCTTCGACGAGCTGACGCCGACCGGCAGGCGGAGGGGCAACTGGACCCGCGCGTACTGGCGGTGGGCCGACTCGATCGAGTTCGGCGAGCCCGACGACGACGCGGCCTACGAGCACTACCGTGACTGCGTGCGGCGCTGCGAGGAGGCCCGGGACGCGCTGGCGAGGAAGGTCGCCGAATCTGCCGGGCGGCCGGAATGGAAGCCGGTCGTGGACGCGCTCAGGTGCGTGAAGGGCATCGACATCGCCACCGCGTTCCTGCTCGCCTGCGAGATGGGCGACCCCGCCCGGTTCCCGAACGCGCCGTCGTTCGCCTCGTGGTGCGGGCTCGCGCCCTCGGAGCACTCGAGCGGCGAGTCGGCGTCGAGGGGCGGGATAACCCGCGCGGGCAACGCCCACGTGCGCTCGGCGCTCGTCGAGTCCGCCTGGCACGTCCCGATGTCCTCGCGCGACCCGAAGCCCCTCGCGCCCGGACAGGAGGTCGCCCCCGCGGTGCGGCGCCACACGACGAAGTGCAACCGCAGGCTGATCGAGCGCAGGGAGGCCATGGCCGCCGCCGGCAAGAGGCCGTGCGTGGCCAACTGCGCCACGGCGCGCGAGATGGCGTGCTGGGTGTGGGCGATAGCGCGGATGGCGACGGCGTAGCGCGCCGCCCTCCCCGGACGCAGGGTCCGACCCCGGCGCGCGCCGCGCTCGAGGCCGTTGGGAGGCCACTCGAGTCCCCTTTTTGGGCGGCGGGGGACCGCCATGCCCGCTGAAAGACTCCGATTTCGCCACGAGGCCCCCAGCCGTAGCAACGAAATGCGCAGCCGAGAAGGCCACGCGCGGATATTAGAATGCCGAACGTGCGTCGAGCAGACACGCCCTCAAGCGGCGCGGTCGCCGGGTGAAGATAGGTAGGCCCGGCCGTACGCGGTAGCTCCGCGGACGGCCGGGCCGGTTTTGCCTCTTGACAATGTTCAACTCATATTAAAGGG
>NZ_VOWY01000021.1 GCF_008014645.1 Collinsella sp. BA40 | reverse complement strand
AATCGTAATGCCTTGAAGGTGAAAGAGCCGCCCTTACGGACGGCTCAAACTGTAATGGGCGCCCGTATGAAGGCGGTCACTTTAAAAGGTAGGACGCTTGCATGCGCCATCGTGGTGGCGCTGTGCGCGCTTCTTGCTGCACCGGGCATCGCGCCCGCTGCCCCTTTGGGATCCATCTCGTTGGCCTGCATGCACGAGCGCGACGGGGTGTCTGTCCCTGTGGCGCGCGACCGGTACGCCGTCGTGGCGGTCGCCACGGCATCGGTTGAAAACGGCGGCGTCAGGTATGCGACGCTCCCTGCTTTCGAGGAGGTGTCCTGCGATTGGTCCTCCCTGGATGCCGAGGGGCTGCGCGAGCGTTCGAGGGCGGCGCACGAGGTATTCCTGCGCGACGGCATGGCGCCCGTCGCGACCATCGTGACGGACGATGCCGGCCGGGCCCGTGCGGCGGAGTTGGCCGCGGGCATCTATCTGGTGGCTCGTATCGAGACCGCTCCCCAGAACGAGGACGTGCTAGTCGATCCGGTTTTGGTGGGCGTGCCCGCCACGGTCGACGGGAAGCTCGAATACGATGTCGTCGCGTACCCCAAGTTCGAGGACGTGCCGGGCCCGCAGCCCGACAAGCCGGGCGGCTTGATACCCGGCTTCGACCTGCCGACGACGGGCGATATGCAGCTTGCACTGGTTGGCGTGCTGCTTTTGCTGGGAACGGCGACCCTGTGGTCGTCGCGCCGCGTGGCGGAAGGCTCGTCTGATTCGAGTGCATCATAGCGTGGTGCGCTCGGGGCTCTCGATCGGCGCGGGACACAATGGGATACTATGGATGGGCGCTTGGGAAACCGGGCGCCCATTGTTATTTACCAGCGTAGAGCAGCTCGATGCCGCGCGTCGACAAGGCGAAGGGAAGGGGCCATGCAGATGAGGACCGATTGCGACCTGGTGCGCGAACTCGAACGGATCGACGGGCGCGGATACCCCGCATACAAAGATGTGCGGGGCGGGTACGACTTCGGCGATTTCCAGCTGCACATCGAGCGCGTCCAGGGCGACCCGTTCGCCGCGCCGTCGCGCATGCGGGCGCAGGTACCGGCCGATGCGCTCGGGATACCCGAGGGCATGTGGAACGCGCGGCATCGACGCACCGCTCTGGAGGACGTCTTGCTGCGCCGCTTCGCGCGGACGCTCGCTTCGTTCAGCATGCGTGCCGGCGGCTCGGGGAAGAGCGGCGTGCTCGCCACGGCGTCGCCCGGACCCGAGGTGTTATCCCGTTCCGCGTGCGAGGTGCGGGACGGCGCGGTGACCCTGCGCTTCGAAGCCGGCCTGCCGGCGCGCGGGCGCACGGTGGACGGCCGCGCGGCCGCGCGCATGCTGCTGGACTTCGTGCCCGCGTGCATCGACCGAACGCTGTTCGCTGATGACGGGCTGCTCGATCAGGCGTGGGCCGCGGTCGAGCTCGCCGACGACCAGCGCGCCGCGCGCGAGAAGATGGAGGAGCTCGGCTTGGTAGGCTTCGTGGCGAACGGCTCGGTGCTGCCGCGCGAGAGCGGCGTGTCGAAGCGACCGATGGCCGACGCTCTGCCGTTCGAGTCGCCGGAGGAGCGGCGCGTGGTGCTGAACCTGCCACATCGCGGGGACGTGGCGGGTATGGGCATCAAGCGCGGCGTCACGCTCATCGTGGGCGGCGGCTACCACGGCAAGTCCACGCTGCTGCAGGCGCTGCAGGACGGCGTGTACGACCATGTTGCGGGAGACGGGCGCGAGCTCGTGCTCACCGATCCTTCGGCCGTGAAGCTGCGCGCCGAGGACGGTCGCGCGGTGAGCGGCGTGGATATCTCCTTGTTCATCCGCGAGCTGCCCGGCGGCCGCGATACCTCTTGCTTCTCCACGGTGGATGCCAGCGGCTCAACGTCCCAGGCGGCCTCGACCGTCGAGGCGCTCGAGGCCGGCGCCCGTACCCTGCTGATCGATGAGGATACGAGCGCCACGAACTTCATGGTGCGCGACGCGCTCATGGAGGCCGTGGTGGCGCGCGAGTTCGAGCCCATCACGCCCTTTGCCGAGCGCGTCCGCGATTTGTGGGAGCAGGCGGGCGTGAGCTGCGTGATCGTGGCGGGAAGTTCGGGTGCGTATTTCTCCGTTGCCGATTGCGTGCTGCAGCTCGACCGGTACCGGGTGGTCGATATCACCTCGCATGCGCGCGCGGTGTGCGAGCATCTGGACGCGCCGGTAACGCCGCGGGCTGCAGCGTTCGAGCTCCCGGTTGCCGGCCATGTGCTCGGAACGGCGTTCGGGGGCGCGCCTGGTTCCAGGGCGCGCGGCGCGGGCCGCGGTACCGTGGGCGACGGCGGCCGAGGCGGCGCCGGGGGCGGACGCGGCCGCGGCGGGCGGGCGATGGGTTCCGGCGGTGGATTCGAAAGCGCCGGGCCTCGGGGTCGCGGCATGGCGGGCGAGCGCACCAAGGTGCGCACAAGTGGATGCGATTCCCTGCAGGTGGGGGATGGGTTGGCCGATGTTCGTCTGGTCGAGCAGCTCGTCGATCCCGCCCAGACGCGCGCCATCGCCCAGCTCGTCCGCGTGGGCCTGCAGCGCGGCGTGGTGGCGCCCGGAGTCCCGGTTGCCCGCGCGGCGCGCGAACTCGGGGCGCTGCTTGATCGCGAGGGTTTCTCGGCGCTGGCCGAGCATGGTGACGCGCCCTGCGATCTCGCGCGGCCCCGTCTCCACGAGCTTGCCGCCGTGCTCAACCGCTGGCGTCGCTCCTAGTGCGTTCGACGTTCGCTTTCTTGCGAAGGGGCGAGCGTCGCGCGCGCCGCTTGGACGCTGCTTGCGCCGGTCCGTCGTTTCAGCTCGCTGTCGTCGGACCGTTTCAGCCTCGGCTTGCTTTTTTGAGGGCCGTTTCGGCCTGTCGCCGCGCGCGGTTTCCTGACGCCAGCGAGCTGCTCCGCGGTTTCCTGACGCCAACGGGCACTTTCCGCCCGTCTTGGCGGGAGAAAACCGCGGGTCCTCCGTTTTGCTGGGATATTTATGAACCGTGGCGCCTCCTATGCGCAAAATCCTGACGGCAAAGGCCCGGCATAGAGCCTTTGTGGGAGAAAATCTGCTGGCCACGGCCCGTATGCTAAAAATCTGACGCCGGCGCCGTGCACCTGGCGAAATGGCTCGCCCGAGGAACGCCGGCGCCGCGCACCTGGCGCCCCGGACCGCCTGGCAACTACGCTGATGGGGGTACCGGCGCCGCGCACGTGGCGCCCCGGTCGCCCGGCGACGATGCCGATGGGAGCGCCGACGCCCCGCGCGGTGCGTATCTTGTGTTGCCGTTCGTCTCGCGTACGGGCGGTGGGGTACACTGGTTTGCGCTCAACGCATGCAACCGATTGAGAGGGACCATGAGAGAAGACGATCCGGTATTCGACGAAGAGCAGGCGCATCTCGACGAGCTCTATGCCCGGCTGCTGGGCTTTCGCGACGACCTGACCCATCAGCTCGAGCACGACCACAAGCAGGCCGCGGCCGACCTGGTCACCATGAGTGAAGAGATCCGTCCCGACTTCGGCGGAGCGGACGAGACCATGGAGACCCTGGCGGCCATCGAGACGCTCAACGCCGTCATCGACGCGTATAACCAGTTCCACGATTTCAGCGTCGACCGGCTGCGCAAGGTGCTGCTCCTTCTTCGTCAGCCCTATTTCGCCAAGGTGCGCCTGAAGATGCGCCCCGACCGCTCGGCGCGAGACGTCTACATCGGTGCGGCCGGTATTACCGACGAGCGCCACACGCCGCTCGTGGTGGACTGGCGCAATCCCATCGCCGAGACCTATTACAACCAGGAGAACGGCACTACCAGCTACACGGTGAACGGCCGCGTCAAGACGGTGGAGCTCGAGTTGCGCCGCCAGTTCGATATCGAGCGCGACCGCCTGCACGCCTACTTCGACACCACGGTGGCCATCGAGGACTCGCTCCTGCTCAACGCGCTGCGCCGGCACCATTCCGAGAAGCTGCAGGCCATCACCGCCACGATTCAGCGCGAGCAAAACGAGGTCGTGCGCCACGAGGACGTGCCGGTCATGTTGGTCAACGGTATCGCGGGCTCCGGCAAGACCTCGGTCATGCTGCAGCGCATCGCCTACCTGCTGTATCACCAGCACGAGACGCTTTCGGCCGACCAGGTCTACCTGTTCAGCCCCAACGAGGTCTTCGAGCGCTATATCGACGGCGTCTTGCCCTCGATGGGTGAGGCCAACCCGCGCCTGTACACCTGGCGCGATTTCGTGGACGAGCAGGGTGCGGGCAACCGAGACGACGGCTCGAACACGCCGGCGCTCTCGCTCGAGCTGCTCGAGGCGGGCATGCCCGGCCTGTCGATCGAGGACGACGACCTGCGTTCCATCGTGGTGGACGACGAGGTGCTGCTGAGCGGCGGCCAGATCTTCGGGGTCGTCGCCAAGTTCATGCAGTACGGCATCGGCCCGCGCTTCGTGGCCCTCGTCACCGACGAGCTGCGCAACCGCCTGGACCGCCGCCTGGCCGCCATGGCCCGCGACGACGTGTGGCAGGAGCGCATGCTGGGCCTCGACGTCGAGGAGCAGATTCGTCTGCTGGGCTGCGCTGCCACGCCCACGGGCGAGGACGATACGGCCGAGCTCACGCGCTGTTACGTGGACCAGCTGTTCCTGGCGCCCGCCGAGGCGGCCATCGACCGTCTGAGCTGGCTCAAGCTCGACCGCATCGGCATGCGCATGCTGGGCAAGAAGACGCTGTCGGCCACCGAGCTTCTCTACCTGCGCCTGCTTATCTGCGGCCGCGGCGCCACCGATGCGAAGTTTGTCATGGTGGACGAGGTCCAGGACTACTCGGTCGCCCAGCTTAAGGTCCTGGCCAAGTTCTTCTCCGGCGCGCACTTCCTGCTGCTGGGCGACCAGAACCAGGCGATCCGCGAGGGCACCGCGTCGTTCGACGAGATACGGCGGATCTTCACCGATACGCATGGCTCGGTGGACGTGTGCCGCCTGCTCACCAGCTATCGCTCGAGCCCCGAGGTCACGGCGGTCTTCTCGGCGCTCGTCAACATGGGCGACGATATCAAGCTGGCGAGCGTGCGCCGCGCCGGCCTGGAGCCGCGCCGCGAGGTGCTGGGGAACGACGACGAGCTGGCGGCCGCCCTGCGGGGGCTCGTCGGCGAGGCGACGCGTGCGCGCGAGGACGAGTCCGCGGGGCTTACGGCCATCGTGGCGCACGACGGCAAGACCGCCTATCGCTTGGCGAAGCTTCTGGACAACGAGGTGCCGGTACTCAAGAAATCGCAGTCGCTGCCCGCCTCGGGCGTGGTGATCGTGACCCTGTCCATGGCGAAGGGGCTCGAGTTCGACCACGTGGTCATCGCTGATGCCGACGCGCGGACGTACCCCGATACGCCGCTGGCGCGCCGCAGGCTCTATACCGCGGTGTCGCGCGCGATGCATCAGGTCACGCTCCTTGCGGTGGGCGAGCTGTCACCCTTGCTCGCCGCTGTTTAATTCGGCGATAGCCGCCCTGTATGCAAAGGGACCGCGGAGTCGGCTCGCGCCGGCTTCGCGGTCTTTCGTTATAAGGAGGCCGGCATGGTCTGTGGGGAATTCGAGGGCGAGGCGGACCTGGCGCGCCGAGCGCGCGGCTGAAGCGGGCGGCCGCGCTGAAGGATTGGGGCGGACCGGCTGCGCGCGGGCGCCTTGCGGCGTCTTTAGGACTGGCCGTCGCGCCGCGCCCCGTGTGGGGCGGCGCCTAGATTTCGCGGGCGATGGCGCGCACCACGGCGTCGGCCGCGAGGCTCGTCTTGCTGGCGTCTTCCAGCACGAAGATGATCTTGCCCTTGATGCCGAACTCCGTGATCTCGGAGAACAGCACGCGCGGTCCCTCGACGACCGTGCAGACCGAGTTGGCGGCGGCCAGCGCGATGCCGCCGAGCTTGGTGGCGATCTGGTCGGTGTCGCAGGTCACGGTGGGCGCATCGCCGTCGGCGCCAGCGGCGTGCGGCACGGCGAACGGCACCACCACGCGGCTGGCGGGCAGCAGGTGCACGAGCGCGGTCTTGGAGATGATCGAGTTAGGGATGATGACCGTCTGGCCCAGGATGTCGCGGATGGTGGTGTGGCGCCAGCTGACATCCTGCACCACGCCGGATTCGGCCCCGACCTCGATGTTGTCGCCAGGCTTGACGATGCCCATGAACGTGACCTGTAGGCCGCCGATGAGGTTGGACAGCGTGTCTTGGAAGCCCAGGGAGATGGCGATACCTCCGACGCCCAGCGTGGTGATGATCGCGTTGGCGTTGATACCGAAGATGCCGTCGAGGACGATGCTCGCTCCCACCACCCAGATGGTGGTGCGGGCGATGTTGATGATGATGGACGAGCTGGGTAGCGGGTTGCTGTCCTGGTTGAGCAGGTGGCGCAGCGCCCGCGAGGTCACGCGGGAGACAAGGCTGGTTGCCAGCACGAGCAGCACGGTCCAGAAGGCCTTCTGGACCCAATCGAGCTGGATGATATGCACGGCCTGGGTGATGATGTCGTTCATGCTGCTCCTTCACGTCGTCGATACCGCCCATGATACCCGCTTGCGCGCCGCGCGCGCCCGCATCTCGTGAATGCGGACGGCGGCACAAGGTTAACAACCTGTGTCCTCGGGGCCCGTGCCGCAACGGCGGGCGCGTACTCGCTAACATCTTGTGCCAAGCCGCGGCGCGACGACGCGCGGCGGGACGAATGAAAACGGCGGAGCCGTGAGCGCGACCGCACGGGCACAGTGAAAGGATGGTTGCCATGAAGCGTATCAACCTCGTTCGAAGGGGCGCCGCTTTTGCGGCCACGATGTGCACCGCGCTCGCGCTGAGCGCCTGCGGCTCTGCGGACGCTCCCGGCTCCGACGGCTCCTACAAGATCGGCGTGCTGCAGCTTACCGAGCACGGCGCGCTCGACCAGACCAACAAGGGCTTCATCGAGGCGCTCGACGAATCGGGTATCCCGTATACGGTCGACCAGCAAAACGCGCAGAACGACCAGTCTACCTGCCAGACCATTGCCAGCAAGCTCGTGAGCGATGGCGATGACCTCGTGTTCGCCATCGCCACGCCGGCGGCCCAGGCCGTCGCGGGCGCCACGACCGAGATCCCCGTGGTTGGCTCGGCCATCACCGACTACGCGGCCAGCGGCCTGGCGGCCTCCAACGAGGCGCCGGGCGCCAACGTCACCGGCACCTCCGACCTCACTCCGGTGGCCGATCAGATCGACCTGCTCATGCAGCTCATCCCCGATGCCAAGACCGTGGGTATCCTGTATTGCTCGGCTGAATCCAACTCCGACGTGCAGGTTTCGCTTGCCGAGGAGGCGCTCGACCGCGCGGGCATCGCCCACGAGCGCTATTCCGTGTCCTCTTCCAACGAGATCCAGCAGATGGTCGAGTCGATGGTGGGCAAGGTCGACGCTATCTACGCTCCCACCGATAACACCATCGCCGCGGGCATGGCCACGGTCTCCATGGTCGCAACCGACAACGGGCTGCCGGTCATCGCGGGCTGCGACACCATGGTGAGCGATGGCGGCCTGGCGTCGTATAGCATCAACTATCGCGACCTGGGCTACAAAGCGGGGCAGATGGCTGTTAAGATTCTGAAGGAAGGATCGGACCCCGCGACGATGCCCATCGAGTATCTGTCGAGCGACGAGTGCCAGCTTATCGTGAACAAGGCAACCGCTGACGCGCTCGGTATCGACGTTTCCGCTCTGAAGGACGCTCGGTTCGTCTAGGGCTCTTCGACACGCAGGGTCATATCCGGGGGACCGCACCGTCACGTTGCCGGCAAGGCGGCGGGGCAGTGCGGCCCTCTCGTATAGGACCGTATCGGATGGTCCGCTTATCGCATATGTGACCCGTACCCGCGCCAGACGCGCTTATCAAAGGAGATTCGCCATGGATCGCATCGTTTGCTCCCGTCGTATGTTCGCCAAGGGCTTTGCCGGCGCCGCCGCGCTGGCCGTCGCCGGCGGCCTGGGGCTCGCCGGCTGCTCGAGCCAGGACGCGCCGCAGGGCGGGTCGACCCCTGCTGCCGGCGCTCGCAAGGTGGGTGTGCTGCAGCTTACCGAGCATCCCGCGCTCGACGCGGCCAACAGGGGTTTCGTGGCCGCGCTCGAGGCCGACGGCATCGCCGTCGCAATCGACCAGCAAAACGCGCAGAACGACCAGTCGGCCTGCCAGACCATCGCGAGCAAGTTCGTCAACGACGGCTGCGACCTGGTGCTGGCGATCGGCACGCCGGCCGCCCAGTCCATGGTGGGCGCCACGTCCGAGATCCCCGTGGTGTGCACCGCTATCACCGACTTCGTGGCCGCCGGCTTGGTGGAGGACGGCGACGCCCCCGGCGGCAACGTGACGGGCACCTCCGATATGAATCCCGTGGCCGAGCAGATCGACCTGCTGCAGCGCCTGCTGCCCGGGGCCAAGGCCGTCGGTCTGCTCTACTGCACCGCCGAGCCCAATTCCAAGATCCAGATCGACCTGGCGAGCGCCGAGCTCAAGAAGCTCGGTTTGGAGCCGGTGGAGTTCACCGCCTCGAGCTCCAACGAGGTGCAGCAGGTCGTCGAGTCGATGGTGGGCAAGGTCGATGCCATCTACACGCCCACGGACAACACCATCGCATCGGCCATGACGACCATCGCCATGATCGCCAACGAGGCGAAGATCCCCACCATCTGCGGCGAGGTCGCCCATGTGGAGGCCGGCGGCCTGGCGAGCATCTCCATCAACTACGAGGAGCTCGGGCGCCGCGCCGGCGAGATGGCCATTCAGATCCTGGCCGATGGCGCCGATCCGGCCGAGATGCCCGTTCAGCAGATGAGCGCCGCCGAGTGCGATGTGGTGTTCAACGGCAAGACCGCCGAGCTGCTGGGCGTGGATACGGCTCCGCTGACCGCCGACGGCGGTACCGACGTGAGCGCGTAGGTCCTGGTTCGCGCATGCGGAGGCGGCTTTCGCCGCCACGAGTTCGCGGGATCGCGGCTTTCAGCCGCCCCGGTTGGTCGAAGCCGCATATTTCTGAAGCATTACGAGCACCGATGCGACAGCGGGCCCGTGCGCGCGCATGTTAGACTAACAGCCATATAGATAGCATCGTTGTGCGAAGCGACCCCGGCGGACATGACCGCCGGGGTTCTTTTGGCTCAGCGAACTTACCTGGCAAGGAGGGACGAGATGGGCGGAGCTCTACTTGGAGCCGTTTCCCAGGGCATACTCTGGGGCATTATGGTACTTGGGGTGTTTATCACCTATAAGCTGCTCGATATTGCGGATCTGACGGTTGACGGCAGCTTTGCGCTGGGCGGCAGCGTGTGCGCCGTCCTGGTGGTGGCGGGTGTCGATCCGCTTATCGCCATCGTCGCCGCCATGCTCGCCGGCATGGTCGCCGGAGCGGTCACCGGCTTTCTGCATACCGTGCTCGAGATCCCCGCGATCCTCGCCGGCATCCTTACGCAGATCGCCCTGTGGTCCATCAACCTGCGCATCATGGGCAAGTCCAACACCCCGCTGCTGCAGAGCGACACGATCTTCTCTCGCATGACTGAGATGACCGGGCTCTCCGCCAACGTGGCGTCCATCGTCGTGGGCCTCATCGTGGCGGTGGCCATCATCGCCGCGCTGTACTGGTTCTTCGGCACCGAGATCGGCAGCGCGCTGCGCGCCACCGGCAACAACGAGGATATGATTCGCGCGCTGGGCGTTTCCACCGCCAAGACGAAGATGATCGCCCTCATGCTCGCCAACGCGTTGGTGGGCCTTTCCGGCGGCCTCATCTGCCAGAGCCAGAAATACGCCGATATCGGCATGGGCACGGGCGCTATCGTGATCGGCCTGGCCGCCATCGTCATCGGCGAGGTGCTCGGCCGCCTCACCCCGGGCAAGCTCGTGGGCTTCAAGAGCCGCCTGGTCTCGGCCGTGGCCGGTTCCGTGGTGTATTTCCTCATCCGTGCCGTCGTTTTGCAGATGGGCATGAACGCCAACGATATGAAGCTGCTCTCCGCCGTGATCGTGGCGCTGGCGCTGTGCGTACCGGTGGTGTGGGAGAAGTACAAGCTGCGTGCTCATTACACGAAGGGCGGTGAGGCAGATGCTTAAGCTGTCCCATGTGAAGAAGACCTTCAACGCCGGCACCGTTACCGAGAAACGCGCCCTCACCGGCGTTGACCTCACGCTTGCCGACGGCGATTTCGTAACCGTGATCGGCGGCAACGGCGCGGGCAAGTCCACGCTGCTCAACATGATCGCCGGCGTCTACCCGCTCGATTCCGGCACCATCGAGCTGGACGGCGTGGACATCTCGCGCCTGTCCGAGCCCCGTCGCGCCAAGTACCTGGGACGCGTGTTCCAAGACCCTATGCGCGGCACGGCGGCCGATATGCAGATCGACGAGAACCTCGCCCTTGCCCGCCGCCGCGGCAAGCGCCGCGGCCTGGCATGGGGCATCACCAAGCAGGAGAAGGACGAGTATCCCGAGCTCCTCGCTCGCCTGGGTCTCGGGCTGGAGAAGCGCATGACCGCCAAGGTGGGCTTGCTCTCGGGCGGCCAGCGTCAGGCCCTCACGCTGCTCATGGCCACGCTCACCGACCCCAAGCTGCTGCTGCTCGACGAGCACACCGCGGCGCTCGATCCCAAGACGGCTGCGAAGGTGCTCGACCTCACCGAGCAGATCGTGGCCGAGCGCGGCCTCACCACGCTCATGGTGACGCACAACATGAACGATGCGATTCGCCTGGGCAACCGTCTCATCATGATGTGCGACGGCCGGGTGATCTACGACGTGGCCGGCGAGGAGAAGAAGCGCCTGACCGTTCCCGACCTGCTTCGCAAGTTCGAGGAGGTCTCCGGCGGCGAGCTGGCAAACGACCGCATGCTGCTGAGCTAGGCACGCGTCCCGCTGCCGATGCGGGGCCGACCGTGCGCCACGAGTATCCATGACGGCCGGGGGCGGGTGCGCTCCCGGCCGTTTTTCGTTGCAGGCGGCATGCCTGCGGGGAACGTGGCACGGAGATGTGTGCATCGGGGCGGAAAACGGGAATAAACATGGCAGGCTTATAGGTTGCGTTCGCAGCGCAAGGAGGAACCATGAAGCTCCGTATCTCGTCCAAGCTCGCCAGCGTGCACAGCGGGCTCGAGGTCTCGACCGTCGATGGGGAGGTGCTGTTCACCGCGCACACCGACCCGCTGTCGTCTCCGCGTACGACGCGCGTGGTCGATGCATCGGGGACCGAGGTCGCATGCTATCGTACGAGCCGGTCGGATGATAAGGACCGCGCGCACCATATAGACTTCCGCAGCGGGGTGTCGATGGACCTGAAGCGCTCGTTTCGCGTGTCCGCCAAGACGGACGAGGCGGTCATCCGCGTGCAGCCGCAGGGATGGATGGTCGTGACGCGCCGTGCATGGACGAGCCGATTCGAGATTCGCACGGAAGGCGGGCGGGTGATGGCGCGCGCCAAGCAGATCCCGGCGCTGCGCGGCGACGTGTACGATGTCGAGGTGCTCGACGATGCCCGCGTCGTTGCGATCGCGGTGCTCTCGATGATCGCCCGCGCGGTCATCCGCGACGATTCCCCCAGTCCCGTGTAGGCGCCCGCGGGCCCTTTCGAGTCCGGTCGGCGTCTCTCGTCCGCTTTCTCGCGCCAACGCCTCGCTCGCGTAATAGATTGCCTCCCATCGCCCGGGTACGGCCCTCGAGCGATGGGAGGCATCTTGCATGGCGGGACCGCCCGGTCTATCGCACGCGCAGCGGTTTGTTGCCGTGGCGGAATACGAGGTAGCTATACAGGTAGATGGACGCGCTCGACCCGATGACCGCGATCAGCAGGATTGCTGGCGCCGCGCCGCCCAGCTGCTTCGAGAACAGCCCGGATACGGCGACGGCGATGCCGGCGACGACCATGGCCGTACCGCCGAACCGATGCGTGAGCCGCCAGTTCTGGTCGCTGTCGAGCGCCCATGGCGTCTTGCATCCAAACGTGTAGTTGCGCTTGACCTTGGGCAGGTAGTTGCCAAGCAGGATGAGGCCGAGGCCCAGGCACGTGCCGACGATGATTCCGATGGGGCTGCCGTTTTGCGGCATGATGCCGAATACGACGAGCTCCGTGGTCCATGTCATCCCGATCATGAAGAGCGTGAAGACCGCGACGAACCCCGTGTAGAACGAACCCATGCGCTCGTATGCGCGGCCGCGCGGGTCTATGCCGGGAAGCACGTGGAAGAGGAGGAGCAGGCCGAGGGGCAGGATGTCGAGGCCGAGCGTCGAGAGCCGGCTGCTCCAGCCGTCGACGTTGCCCGCGGCGTCCCAGTGCGTGGGCACCATGTCGGGTAGCTGCGGTAGCAGGGCGAGGTGCCCCAGGAAGCTGAGGATGCACAGGGCTGCGAGCGCGATCAGCGTTCGGCGTCCGATGGGGGAGGTCCGGCGCGTTTCGGGCTGCTCGCCGTTGGCGCGGGGCGCCGCTCCCTGCTTGTCGTGGATGTTATCGGTCATTGGAATCGCTCCTGTCGGTGAAGGTGAGAAACCAGCTCATAAGGTCTTGCAGCACGGAGGTATTCAGGCTGTAGACGATCGACTGCCCGGCGCGTTCGGCGTCGACGAGCCCGGCTGCCTTGAGGGCGTTGAGGTGGTGGCTGATGGATGGCTTGGTCATGTCGAAGTGCTCGGCGAGCTGACCCGCTGTGAGGTCGCCGCATCGCAGTAGTTCGAGGATGCGTCGTCGCGTGGGGTCCGCGAGCGCCTTGAACGCTTCTCCTCCCATAGGTGCTCCTATCTCGTGTGTTGGAACGGCATCGGCGCGCTGTTCGCTGCAGTTCGATGCGCGCTGACGATTAAAGAATTAGACAACAATCTAAATAATATGTCAACAGGGGCTTGCGGGGCACCATGCGTTTCGATGCAGGTGCCGAGTGCGGGGCGGCTCCGTGCGCAATTCTGGCGAATTTTCCCATCGTTTTTGAAAAACGCCGGGTAGACCGAGTGCGGGGACGGCGTTTGCCCAGGAATCTCACGCTAAAAAGGAGCGTGTACCGAGAGAATTCGAGAATCGATGGGAAAAATCGGAACATTTGCACGGCGCCGCACTGAATCTCGCAGCTGATAGAATAAGAGGTCGGAACATTAACGTCATCAGCACATGATGGAAGGGTTTGGTATGGATCGCACCAAGATCGCCCAGCTATACGCCGATGCCGAGGCGCTCGGCGGCCAGCAGGTCACCGTTGCCGGATGGGTCAAGTCCGTCCGCGACATGAAGAACTTCGGTTTCGTCACGCTCAACGACGGCAGCTGCTTCAAGGACCTGCAGGTCGTTATGAACCGCGACGCGCTCGAGAACTACGATGAGATCGCGCATCAAAACGTCTCGGCGGCGCTCATCTGCACCGGCGAGCTCAAGCTCACCCCGGACGCGCCTCAGCCCTTCGAGCTCGCAGCGACCCAGATCGTGGTCGAGGGCGCTTCCGCCCCGGACTACCCGCTGCAGAAGAAGCGCGCCACCGTGGAGTTCCTGCGTACCCAGCAGCACCTGCGCCCGCGCACCAACCTGTTCCGCGCCGTCTTCCGCGTACGCTCCGTAGCCGCCGCCGCCATCCACCGCTTCTTCCAGGACCGCGGCTTCGTCTACGTGAACACCCCCATCATCACCGCGAGCGACTGCGAGGGCGCCGGCGAGATGTTCCACGTCACCACCATCGATCCGGCCAACCCGCCGCTGGACGATAAGGGCAACGTGGACTTCAGCCAGGACTTCTTCGGCACGGCCGCCTCGCTCACCGTGTCCGGCCAGCTCAACGCCGAGAATTTCGCCATGGCCTTCGGCGACGTGTACACCTTCGGACCCACCTTCCGCGCCGAGAACTCCAACACCACGCGCCATGCCGCCGAGTTCTGGATGATCGAGCCCGAGATCGCCTTCGCCGATCTCGCCGACGATATGGACATGGCCGAGGACATGCTCAAATACGTCATTCGCGACGTCATGGACCGCTGCCCCGACGAGCTCGCCATGCTCAACAAGTTCGTGGACAAGGGCCTCATCGAGCGCCTCACCCACGTGGCGAACTCCGATTTCGCCCGCGTGACCTACACCGACGCCGTGAAGATCCTCGAGGACGCCGTCGCCGCCGGCCACACGTTCGACTATCCCGTGAGCTGGGGCATCGACCTGCAGACCGAGCACGAGCGCTTCCTCACCGAGGAGCACTTCAGGTGCCCCACGTTCGTGACCGACTACCCGGCCGAGATCAAGGCCTTCTACATGCGCCTGAACGATGACGGCAAGACCGTCGCGGCGGCCGACTGCCTGGTCCCCGGCATCGGCGAGATCATCGGCGGCTCCCAGCGCGAGGAGCGCCTCGATGTGCTCGAGCGCCGCATCGCCGAGCTGGGCATGGATCCCGAGCAGTACAAGTACTACCTCGACCTGCGCCGCTACGGCACCTGCAAGCACGCCGGCTTCGGTCTGGGCTTCGAGCGCCTCGTGATGTACCTCACGGGCGTTGGCAACATCCGCGACGTCCTGCCGCACCCGCGCACCGTCGGTAGCTGCGATTTTTAATCAACCCGTACGGGGCTCGCGAGCAGCGGGCCCCTTTTACATGGCACACGGCCCGCGATTCGCCTGCATGGCGGATGTAAGCAGAAAGAAGCGTACATGATCATCGAACAGCACGCCCTGTGGGGCGACGAGACCACGCCGGTATATCCGGCGACCTATACCGCGTACCTGGCCGAGAAGCTGCCGGAGGCGGACGCGCGCCCGCGTCCGGCCGTGGTGATCTGCGGCGGCGGCGGTTTTACGCATGTGGCGCCCCATGAGCAGGACCCCGTGGCGTTCGAATTCCTCAGCCGCGGCTTCCAGGCCTTCGTGCTCGATTACGTGACGAGTTCCACCGGCGACGTCTCGTATCCCAACCCGCAGGCCGACCTTGCCAAGATGATCGCCACCATCCGTCTCAACGCGGGGGCGTGGAACGTCGATCCTCAGAAGGTCGTGGCCATCGGCTTCTCTGCGGGCGGTTTCATCTGCGCATCCCTGGCGTGCGGTTGGAAGAAGGGGCCGTTCGCGGCGCTGGCCGCCGCGCGCCCCGACGACATCCGTCCCGACGCCGCCATCCTGTGCTACCCGGTGATCGATTTCGCCTACCTGCGCGACCAGCAGACGCGCGACCCGCGCATCGACCTGCGCGTCCCCAAGACCGGCGGCAAGACCGGCCGCGACCTGCTCAACGATTTCCTCGCCATGGTGACGGGCGGCGAGGCCACCGACGAGCACCTCGTCGAGATCTGCCCCACCACCAGCGTGAACCGCAGCATGCCGCCCACGTTCGTGTGGTGCGCGGCGGACGATAAGACGGCGCCGGTCGCCCAGGTCTATCCGTTCGCGGCGCGCATGGCCGCGGAGGGCGTTCCCCACGAGCTGCACGTGTTCAGCGAAGGCGGCCACGGGCTGTCCATGGCCAACCGCAACACCGAGGCCGAGAACGCCGAGCGCCAGCGCTCCGTGCGCGCCTGGGTCGACCTCGCCTTCGACTTCCTGTCGCGGCAGGGCGTCTGCTAGAGGCGCTTCGACACTGTTACAGCACCTCGATCTGGCAGCTGCGCATGGTGGCGAGGGCGGCATCGTGCGCAGCCAGGGTCACGCCGGCGCATAGGGAGGATTCGACGCGCAGGGGCACCTCGGGCAGGTTCGCCTTGATGAGCAGGGCGTTGCTGACCACGCAGATATCGGTGCACAGACCCACGAGCTCGATGGAGTCGATCGGCTCGACGCTGTCCTGCTCGACGAGCCAGGTTGCCAGCTCGAGCGAGCCGAACGACGGCTTGTCGAACACCAGGCAATCGCGGTCGCGCCGCACGTGCTCCAGCTCGTCGACGAGCTCCCAGCCGGACGTGCCGCGTCGGCAGTGCGCGACGGGCAGGCAGCGACCTTCCTGCGTGTCGGCGTAGCATGCGTCGTGCGTGTCGCGGGTGAACACCACGGTGCCCTCGAACGCGGCGGCGCGCTCGGCGACCGCGGCAACGATCGAACGCGCTTCGGGCGTGCCCAGCGAGCCCGAGACGAAATCGGTTTGCATGTCGACGACGATGAGGAAATCGTTGGCCATGGTGTCTCCTTGGGAACGTGCCCTCGTTGCGGGCGTGGACCATGGGGTCATTGTACCCCGCGTGCCCGCAGCTTGGATGTAAGCGCGCCCTGCTGCCGCACCGTGCTCCGTTGCGGGTGCATAATTCGTCTCATCACCGATCCGGTCGATCCGCCCGTGCGCCGGAATTCGCGCGGCGTCGTCCGCGATACCGAAGGGGTCCTATGTCTATGCAGTTCAAGCGCCAGCTGCCCATCCCCAAGCAGATCCGCGAGGAGATGCCGCTGCGCCCCGGGCTCGTGCGCGCCAAATGCGCCCTCGACGCGCAGGTCGCCGCCATCTTCCGAGGCGAGGACCGCCGCCGCTTGCTCATCATCGGCCCGTGCTCGGCCGACCGCGAGGATTCCGTGCTCGAGTACATGACGCGGCTCGCCGCGCTGCAGGAGCGCGTGCGCGAGCGGCTGCTCATCGTTCCGCGCGTCTACAGCAACAAGCCGCGCACCCGCGGTACGGGCTACAAGGGCTTGCTTCACAACCCCGACCCCCAGGGCGCCGACGACCTCCTTGAGGGCGTGAAGGCCATCCGCCGCATGCATCTGCGTGTGATCGAGGAGACGGGCTTCTTCACGGCCGACGAGATGCTCTATCCCGCTAACAACCAGTATCTGTTCGACCTGCTGTCCTACGTGGCGGTGGGGGCTCGCTCCGTGGAGAACCAGGAGCACCGGCTGGTGGCGTCGGGCATCTCGGTTCCCGTGGGCATGAAGAACCCCACGGCCGGGTCAACCACGGTCATGCTCAACTCCATCTATGCCGCGCAGGCCCCGCAGTGCTTCATCTACCGCAACTGGGAGGTCGAGACCGAGGGCAACCCGTTGGCCCATGCGGTGCTGCGCGGCTACATCGGCCTGGACGGGCGCACCTATCCCAACTACCATTACGAGCACCTCGAGCGCCTGGCGGAGCGCTATACGGCGCAGGCGTACGCCAACCCCGCCGTGGTGGTCGATTGCAACCACGACAACTCCGGCAAGCGCCCGCTCGAGCAGCCGCGTATCTGCAAGGAGGTGCTCGACTCGTGCCGCCGCAGCGCAGACGTCGACCGCCTGGTGCGCGGATTCATGGTGGAGAGCTATCTGGAAGATGGCAACCAGCCGGTCGACGGCGGCGTGTACGGAAGGTCCATCACCGATGCGTGCCTGGGTTGGGAGAAGACCGAGCGCATGGTGCTCGATATAGCGGAGCGCATGTAGGACGCCCCGCCCCGGCCGCGTCGCGATTCGCGAGCATGCCGGCGGGCAATCGGGGGCATAATGGCCTACGGACGACGATAGGAGTGATCCAATGTACGATAACGGACCCGTGTTCGGTCGCAACGACGAGTGCTGGTGCGGCAGCGGAAAGAAATACAAGAAGTGCCATCTGGCTATCGACGAGCGTTTGGACGAGCTGTGGCAGGCGGGCGAGGAGGTTCTCCCGCGCGACCTGCTCAAGACGGCCGAGGACCTTGAGGGCATTCGCCGCAGCGCCGCGGTGAACGTGGGCGCCCTCGACTACGTGGGCGAGCGCATCGCCCCGGGTTGCACCACTGCCGATATCGACCGCTGGGTGCACGAGTACACCGTGGAGCACGGGGCGATTCCCGCGCCCCTCGACTACGAGGGCTTCCCCAAGAGCGTGTGCACCTCGGTGAACAACGTGGTATGCCACGGCATCCCGTCCGAGGACGAGGCGCTGCACGAGGGCGATATCGTGAACGTCGACTGCTCCACGATCCTCGACGGCTACTATTCGGATTCCTCGCGCATGTTCTGCATCGGCGAGGTCTCGGCCGAGCGCCGGCGCCTGGTCGAGGTGACGCGCGAGTGCGTCGAGGCGGGCCTGGCTGCCATCAAGCCGTGGGGCCACGTGGGCGACATCGCGCATGCGGTGCAGGAGCACGCCGAGGCGGCGGGCTTCAACGTGGTGCGCGAGTTCGGCGGCCACGGTATCGGCTGCGAGTTCCACGAGGACCCGTTCGTGGGCTTCGTGGGCGAGGCGGGCGAGGGCACCGTGCTGGCGCCCGGCTTCTGCTTCACGATCGAGCCCATGGTGAACGCCGGCGAGCCGGGTATCGACATGAGCGACGCGAACGGCTGGACGGTGCGCACGGCCGATGGCTCGGATTCCGCGCAGTGGGAGGTCCAGTTGGTCATCACGAACGACGGTTACGAGCGTATCAGCTGGTAGACGCTAGAAAGAAACATGCCGGGAGGGGCCGGGGGCGCGGTGTCGACACCGCCTCCCGGCCCCTCCCGTCGATTCGCGGGCCATCGGTGCGGCGTGCGATGCGATCGCGGTGCAACGACCGTTTACCGAGGGAAACAATCTGTCGCAAAAATCACGATAATGTTACTAGCAAAATAGGATATGGTACTGCGCGGTATAAAGCTGCAATGCATGGGGACGCGGCGCCAGAAGCCGCACCGGCGCCTCCATGCGTGCTCCCGAAAGGAACCGTCTATGAAGACCGTTATCGTTGGTGCCAACCACGCAGGTATCGCTGCGGCCAACACGCTGCTGGACAACTATAAGGACCAGCAGGTCGTCATGATCGACAGCAACACCAACCTCAGCTACCTGGGCTGCGGTACCGCGCTGTGGGTCGGCCGTCAGATCGATTCGTACGAGAACCTGTTCTATACCAACAAGGAGGCCTTCGAGGCCAAGGGAGCGCGCATCTCGCTCGAGACGTCCGTGACCTCCATCGATTTCGCCAATCACGTGGTGCATTGCCAGAAGGCCGACGGCACCTGCTTCGACGAGACCTACGACAAGCTGGTCCTGGCCACCGGCTCGCTGCCCATCTCGCCCAAGCTGCCCGGCTGCGACCTCGAGGGCATCAGCTTCCTCAAGCTCTTCCAGCAGGGCCAGGAGGTCGACCGCTGGATGAGCCGCGACGACGTGCGCTCCGTCGCCGTCATCGGTGCCGGCTACATCGGCGTCGAGATCGCCGAGGCCGCCAAGCGCCGCGGCAAGGAGGTGCGCCTGTTCGACATCGCGCCTACGTCGCTTGCCAGCTACTACGATCCGTCCTTCACCGCGGTCATGGATAAGAACCTGGCCGACCACGGCATCGAGTGCCACTTCGGCGAGCGCGTCGTGGCCTACCATGGCGAGAACGGCCGTGTGAGCGCCATCGAGGCCGAGAAGGGCACCTATCCGGCCGACCTGGTGATCAACGCCATCGGCTTCATCCCCAACAACGAGTTGGGCCGCGACCATCTGGAGCTCTTCTCCAACGGCGCCTACCACGTCGACCGCCGCCAGCGCACGAGCGATCCGGACGTCTACGCCATCGGCGACTGCGCCACCGTGTGGTCCAACGCGCTGAACGCCGAGACCTACATCGCCCTGGCCACCAACGCCGTGCGCTCGGGCATCGTGGCCGGTCATAACATCGGCGGCACCCGTCTGGATTCCATCGGCGTCCAGGGTTCCAACGGTATCTCCATCTTCGGTTACAACATGGTGTCCACCGGCCTGTCCGTGGCCGCGGCCACCCGCGCCGGTCTCGACGTCTGCCATGCCGATTACGAGGACCTGCAGCGCCCGGGCTTCATGCGCGAGAACGCCAGCGTGAAGATCCGCATCGTCTACGAGCGCGAGAGCCGCCGCGTGGTGGGCGCCCAGATGGCCTCGACCGAGGATATCTCCATGGGCATCCACATGTTCTCCCTGGCCATCGAGGAGGGTGTGACCATCGATAAGCTCAAGCTTCTCGACATCTTCTTCCTTCCTCACTTCAACCAGCCGTACAACTACATCACCATGTGCGCGCTGGGCGCCGAGTAGGGTTCGCGCCGCGCGCGAGCGCTTGCAGATGAACGCGACAAGCCCGCTTCGAAGGGGATTCGAAGCGGGCTTGTTCTCATTTGATGGCCGTGCGGCGCAGGCCGTCGTTGGCGGGTATAAGCCTGGTACGTGAGCCGCGCCATGGGGAAGGGGTCGGTGTGTTGCATCTACTCGAATATCTGGAAACCGAGCTGCGCCCGTTCGACGAGGCTTTCGTGAGCCCGGTGGACTCGGCGGCGCTGTCTCAGCTGGCGATGGTCGAGGCCGCGGGCATCGTGCCGCCCTTGCGCGAGCGTGACGTCGAGCGTCTACGCCGCGTGGGCGGCATCGACGTGCAGGGCGCTACCATGCCGGGTGCGGAGGATTCGTTCCTGCTGCGCATGGCGGATAAAGCCGACGAGCTGGCCGATCGCATGCAGGCGCGCCTGACGCGCCCCGCGCACGTGGGCGACCTGCTGGCGGCCGAGCGCTTCGGCACGATGTTTACGGGGCTCGACCAGGTCAATATCAAGCGCGCTATCGCCGCGCTCGCGGCGTCCCCTCGGTTTCGCGTGCTCGAGCTGCGCGATTACGTGTCCCTTCTCGACGAGGACAAGCGCGTGCAGTTCTCTGCCACGTGCTACGTGCTGCCCGGGGCGTGGGCCTACATCGCGTTTCGCGGAACCGACACGTCGTTCACGGGCTGGCGCGAGAACTTCGACATGGCGGTGACGCCGCCGGTTCCGGCGCAGCGCATGGCGGCGGCCTACTTGGAGCTCGTCGCGCGCCATCTTCCGCCGCGCCTGTACGTGGGCGGCCATTCCAAGGGCGGCAACCTGGCGACGTACGCGGCGCTGCGCTGCTCCGATGCGGTCCGCGCACGCATCGCGGCGGTATTCGACCACGACGGCCCCGGGTTCAAACCGGGCTTCTTGGAGGACGAGGCCGCGTTGCGCGCTCGCGCTCAGCTCGAGGGGCGCCTGCAGCGCACCGTGCCGATGGACTCGGTGGTGGGCATGCTCATGGATGCGGTGGCGCCCGAGACCGCGGTGCTGTCATCGGCTGTGGGAATCGACCAGCATAGCGTGTTTACCTGGGAGATCGAAGATGGTGCGTTCGTCGGTTCGCCGCAGGTGGGCGCGGCGGCGCGTCGCACGCACGAGGTGATGGGCGAGTGGCTCGCATCGTTTAAGAGCGACGAGCTCCCGGGCTTCATCGACGCGCTGTTCCGCGCGCTCGAGTCGTCGGGCGCCAGCAACGCCGGGCAGATCTTCGGCGGCGGCCCGCAGGCCGCGCAGCTCATCCGCGAGGCCACGCGCAACGCCGATGACGAGGCGCGCGAGGTCATCGGCCCGGCCATCGGGAGGCTCGCCGCCATTTCGGCGGCCGGAATCGCCCGCGATGCCGCGGCGGGTATCAAGGACGGGCTCTCGGCGCTGTTCCAGCGCCCGCGCCAGGGCTAGGGGCTCCGTGCGGTCCGGTTTCGGGCCGCGCCCTCGACCGATGCCGCATCGTGCGTATGCTTTTTGCAAGTTAGTAGATCGCACGTATGCATTTGGACCGTTTTAGAAGTCCTGAGCGGTTTAAACGCATACGTACGAGTGCGCTGCTACGCGGTGGCGAGCGCCAGCAGGCCGCGCCGGTCGATGATATCCACGGCACCGCGGCCGAGCGCCACCAAGCCCTTGCGTTCGAAGTACTTGAGCATGCGCGAGACCACCTCTCGGGCGCTGCCGAGATGGCGCGCGATCTCGTCGTGCGTCACGGCGATGTGCTCGCTGCCGGTGCGCGAGAGCTCGTCGAGCAGGAAGGTGGCCAGGCGCGCGTCGAAGCTGGAGAACAGCACCTGCTGCATCACCCACATGCAGTCGCTGAAGCGTTGCGCCGTCTGGCGGTATAGAAATGCCTCGACGGCAGTGTTCTCCTGGGCGAGCTGCGAGAACAGGCGCGGGTCGATGACGAGCGCCTCCACGTCGTCGGCGGCATCCAGGGCGATGTCGAAGGTGATCATAGGCAGGATGCACGAGGCCGCCAGCACGCAGCTCTCGCCCGCCTCCACGCGAAAGAGCGTGATCTCCTTGCCCCCTTCCGAGAGCATGTACGCGCGCAGGCTTCCGCTGAGCGCCACCACCACGCCCGCGCACCCCGATCCGCCTCCCTGGATGCGCTCTGCGTTCCGGGCGCGCAGCAGGCGCGTCGCGCGCGCGAGGTGCTCGCGCTCGGCGGAGGAGAGCTGGTCCCAGAAGGGAAGGGTGGCGGCGAGCGATTGCGTCGCGATGGTGGGGTTGGTCGCGAAATCCATAGGTTCAGGCCGCCTTCGCTTCAGAGGGTTCATGCTTCCTTAAACCTACGGCGCGCGGCGCCCGAAAGCAACCGCATCCCTGCCGTACGGGCGAGCGGCGCGCGAGGGTCCTGTCTGCAGGCTCGGTGCGTTCGAATGGTATGTGCCCGGCTCCGAAGCATCTTGATCGGAGCCGGGCCGTATCGCCCGCGTGCGGCCGCGCTGCCCGCGGGCGACCACCCGGGCGGCAGTCCATACGCTAGAGGGCGACGCCGCAGTCGGCCACGTCGGTTCGACGACGCTCGGCGTCGAGCCTCGTCTCCTGGTAGAAGCCGTAGCCTCCGGCTACGTTGGCGCACGCGAAGCCGTGCTGCGCCAGAATGCGGCAGGCCACGTAGCTGCGCAGGCCGCTTTGGCAGTACACCAGCAGGCGTTTGTCGCGCGGCAGCTCGTCCAGGTGCTCGCGGAGCTCGTCCAGGGGGATGTGCAGCGCGCCGTCGACGGCACCGCGTGCGTACTCGCCCGCCGTGCGAGTGTCGAGCACCACCTCATCGCCGGCCGGCGCGATCGCGCGGTTCCAATCGACTTGCTCCACGCGGCCTTCGAGGATGTTCTCGATAAGGTAGCCGGCCATGTTCACCGGATCTTTCGCAGAGGAATAGGGCGGTGCGTAGGCAAGGTCGAGCTCGGTGAGGTCGGTGGCGTCCATGTGCGCGCGGATCGCCGTGGCCAGCACGTCGATGCGCTTGTCCACGCCGTCCATTCCAATGGCCTGCGCGCCCAGGATGCGGCCGGTGCCCGCTTCGAACAGCACCTTCATGGTCATGCTGCTGGAGCCCGGATAGTACGTCGCGTGGCTGGCGGGCGACAAGACCACATGCTGCGCCTCGATGCCGGCGGCGCGCGCCGCGACCTCGGTGAGGCCGGTGCCGGCCACCGTGAGGTCGAAGAGCTTGAGGACGGACGAGCCCTGGCTGCCGCTGAAGCGGCTCTCGATGCCGCAGATGTTGTCGGCGGCGATGCGCCCCTGCTTGTTGGCGGGGCCGGCCAGGGCGATGAGCGCATCGTCTCCGGTGACGAAGTTCTTTACCTGCACGGCGTCGCCTACGGCGTAGATGTCCTCGTCGCTCGTGCGCATGTGCTCGTCTACGGCGATGGAGCCGCGGATGCCCAGCTCGAGGCCGGCCTCGCGGGCCAGCGTGCCCTCGGGAGCCACGCCCACGGCGAGGACCACCATGTCGGAGGAGAGCGGCTCGGAGCCCTCGACGCGCGTGAGCATGCTGCCGTCCGCCTGGGGCTCGAAGGCCTCCACGTTGGCGTCGAGCTTGAGGTCGATACCGTGGTTGCGCAGATGGTTATGGGCGATCGCGGCCATATCGGCGTCCAGGCTGGGCATCACGTGACCGCCGCGCTGGACCACCGTCACATCCAGGCCGCGTTCGCGCAGGTTCTCGGCCATCTCGAGGCCGATGAAGCCGGCGCCCACCACCACGGCCGAGCGGGGTTGCTCGCGCTCGACGAAGCCGTGAATGCGGAAGGTGTCCTCCACGGTCCGCAGGGTAAACAGGCGCTCGGCGTCCACGCCCGGCAGCTCGGGCACGACGGCGCGCGCTCCGGGGGAGAGGATGAGCTTGTCGTAGCTCTCGGCGTAGGTCTCGCCGGTCTCGAGATCGCGGACGATCACCTCGTGTGCCGCGCGGGCTATGGCCACGACCTCCTGGCGCACGCGTACGTCGATGCGGAAGCGGTTGTGGAAGCTCTCGGGCGTCTGCAGCGTGAGCTTGCGGCGTTCGGTGATGGCGCCGCCGATGAAGTACGGCAGGCCGCAATTGGCATAGCTCACGTAGCCCGTGCGCTCGATCATGATGATCTCGGCCTGCTCGTCCAGACGGCGCAGGCGCGCGGCGGCGGTGGCTCCTCCGGCGACGCCGCCGATGATGACAACCTTCATGGCTCTACTTCCTTCCCTGCACGATAGCGCCGCTCCAACGGGTGATGCCGCCCATATCGGTGACGGCCGAGTATCCCAGTTGGTCGAGTACGCGGCATGCCTGCGCGCTGCGGGCGCCCGAGAGGCAGTAGACGAACAGCGGGGTGTCGCGCCTGGGGATGCGCGTGAGAACCGACTGGATGCCGGCGAGCGGGAAGCTCTGCGCGCCCTCGATGTGCCCCTCGTAGAATTCCTCCGGCGTGCGAACGTCGAGTACGACGGCGCCCTCGGTGGCGCGCGCCTCCTCCATATGGGCATCGATGCCCTTGCCGAACAGCGATCCAAACAGTCCCATCGCGTGCTCCTTTCCTCAGTGGTCGTCCCCACTGTACGCCGCGGCGCCCCGCGCGGTCAGTGACCATGTCACCCACGCCGCTGCCGGCCGTGTTCTTGACGCTGCCGTGTCGCTCTGCCACAGTTGAAGAATTACGCGAATTCCCCGCGCGGTTATAGGGCGGGGGACGAGGGAGGGGGTCGCATGAGGACGCTGTTCGACAAGCTCATCTCTCTATCACCTATGGCGAAGCGCCTGGTCGCCATGCGTTTTCTGGCGCACGTGGGCATGCTCGCTTCGTATTTCATCGGTATTCTGGGCACGCTCACCTATTCGCTGGGTGGCGATGCGCTGTCCACCACGTTCTCGGTGGGACTTATCAATCTCGCCATCGTGGGCGGCAATTTCGTGGGTGGAGCGGTGCTCGATGCGTGGGGCCCGCGGCGGCACTTCGCGATCAGCGTGGCCCTAACCTGCGTTTCCGCCGCGCTGTTCCAGGTCTTTTCATCCTCTGTCGCCGGCATCCTGATGTGTTCGGCCGTCTTCGGCCTGGCATGGGGCGTCGAGGATATCGTCGCGCGCTCCTATCCCGCGTACCTCACGGGCGACGCCGAAGAGCTCGCCTGCATCAACCCCGTGCTGTCGGCCGCCACCAACCTCACCGTGGTCGTGGGTCCGCTTGTCGGCGGCATGGTCACCATGATCTTCGAGCCGCAGGTCGTTTTCCTGTTCGGCGCCGCATGCGCCCTGCTGGGGCTGGTGCCGGCGGCGGGCTTTCATCCGCAGCGCATGCCCGAGCAGGGGAGCGACGGCGGCAATTCGCTCACCGCGGGCTTTCGCGCGGTGGCGGCCAGCTCTTCGCTGAGCCTGCTGCTGGCTATTGGTTTCATGGCGTATTTCGGCTACGGCGCGTTCGATCCGCTGGAGTCTCTTTATTACCGCGACGTGCTGCACGTGGGGCCGGAGTGGATGGGCTGGCTGTCGAGTGCCTCGGGGGTGGGCGCGATCGCGGGCTCGCTGCTGCTCATGCGGCTGCCGGGTCGCCGCACGAATATGCGCAGCCTGCTCTGGGCCCTGTTCGGCATGGGCGCGGGCTGCCTCGTGTACGTGGGCACGTCGAGCGTGGTCGTGGCGCTGGCGGGTCAGATCATGCTGGGTTTCGCGTTCGGTGTGATCGGCCCGTTGCAAACGATGCTGGTCCAGGTGCACGCGCCGCTGTCGGCATTGGGGCGCGTGAGCGCGGTGATGGGCTGCGGTTACAGCGCTGCCGGCGTGGTGCCGCTGCTCATGGCGCCGGTGCTCGCCGGGCTCATCGGCGTGCAGGAGACGCTCGTGCTGGCGAGCGCGCTGGTCACGGTGAGCTCGCTGGCGGCCATGGTGCTCTTTCGCGGGCGCATCGACCGTTCGGTGGACGAGGAGCGCCGCATGGGAGGCAGCGGTTCGAACGCATAGCGGGCCCGACGGGCATGCGGCCCGGGTCCGCTGTGCCCGCGGGCGCGGCTCCTAGCGGTAGAGCAGGCGGTAGAGGATGGCGGGCGCGGGGTCTGGCACGTCGATGACGTCGCCCGCGCTCGCGGCGTCGCGCGCGCCGAAGAGCTCCGCGGACGCCGATACGGTCACGCCGGCTCGCGCTGCCCCGATGAGGCGGTCCAGGGCCTCCGAGCAGGCGCGGCGGGCGCGGCCCATGCGCGGTTTGACAGAACGCGCCGCCACGGCCTTCGCCCTGCCCGCGGCCAGCCCGCCCATCCAGGCGAGGTCGCGCTCGCGACAGCACGCGGCAACGGCTTCGAGGCCGGGGTGCGCGGCGCTCGGCGCGGGGGCATCGGCCACGGCGATGGCGTAGACGCGCTGACCGGGGGCGAGCGCGTTCGCGCGCGCGAGGGCGTCGAGCGCGGACCCGAGGGCGGCGCCAGGCGTGTCGTCTGAGACCTCGAGGGCGGCAACGATCGTATCGCACGGCGCGGGCGAGGCGTCTATCTGGTCGTTTTCAAGCAGCGCGGTAAGGGATGCGTGGTGGAAGCGCGGGGGCTCCGCCGTACCCGTCGCATCGAGCGCGCTTGCGGAGAGATGGTCGTAGGCGAGCAGCGCATCCTCGAAATCGGCCAGCAGCGCCGCGGCCGCACCCGTCGCGTGCGCGCCCGCGACGTCGAGGGCCAAGATCGTGCGCGCAACGCCGTGCGGGCGTTCGCCGGCATGCGCGTGTTTCTGCGATGTGGCCATCTTCTAACACCCTCCTGCTTACATGCGCGCCGTCCGGACGGCGGGCGCTCCCTGGTTAGCAAGCGTATGCCCCGGAAGGGGGAGGCGCAAGATGCGAGGTGGCTTGGCGTCGCCCGGGGTCCGCGCATCGGACGACGCCAATGTGTACGGCTTGTGATGATGGTCTTTATCCTTGACGTGTGAAACCCCGTTCGGCATACTTCTACTGATCACGCACGAATCCGCTGCCAGAGACAGCAGGTGCCGCGGGGCTTGCCCCAAGGCTTAATGGGAGTTCCCGCCAGCCGAGGTGGTCGAGCAGTATGTCTTCTCGCCCCCGTCGCTGTTGCAGCACGGGGGTTTTCTTTTTCGAGACACACCCCCGCCAAGTCAGGCGCGGAAAGTGCCCGAGAAAGATATGAAGGAGGTGTACCTATGCCAAAGCAGTACAAGATCGATATGGTCGCCGAGATCGAGGCCAACGTCGAGAAGAACGCCGGTCTGTTCGTTGTTTCCTACAACGGTCTTACCGTTAAGCAGGCGCAGGAGCTGCGTCACCAGCTTCGCGAGTGCGGCGCCGAGATGAAGGTTTATAAGAACAACCTCGTCCGCATCGCCCTCGAGAACAAGGAGCAGCCCAGCATCGACGACATGCTCGTCGGCCCGCTGGCTTATGTGTTCTACGAGAACGAGCCCGTGGAGGCCGCGAAGGCGCTCAAGGAGTTCGCTAAGAAGTCCAAGGGCGTTCTCGAGATCAAGGGCGGTATTTCCGACGGTCAGGCTGTTTCCGCCGAGGAGGTCAACGCAATCGCCGAGCTCCCCACCAAGGATCAGCTTCTGGGTCAGATCGCCGGCCTTATCAACGGCTTCGCTCGCGACATCGCTGTCTGCGTCAACGGCGTTTCCTCTGGTCTCGCCCGCACCGTTCAGCAGATCTCCGAGCAGAAGGCAGCCTAGCGATAGGCTTCCTTACCGCGGCCCAAGGCGGCCGCACCTGTGCGCGCAAGCGCTGTACTTTAATTGCTCTCCCTGCGTAGATGCAGGGGAACTGAAAGGACTTAGAAATGGCTAAGCTTACCAACGAAGAGATCATCGAGGCCCTGAAGGAAATGACCCTTCTCGAGGCTTCCGAGCTCGTTAAGGCTATCGAGGAGACCTTCGGCGTTTCCGCTGCTGCCCCGGCTGCTGTTGTTGCCGGCCCCGCTGCCGCTGCCGAGGAGGCCGAGGAGAAGACCGAGTTTGACGTCGTGCTCGAGGGCTTCGGCGACAACAAGATCCAGGTCATCAAGGTCGTCCGCGAGCTCACCAACCTTGGCCTGAAGGAGGCCAAGGAGGTCGTCGAGGGCGCTCCCAAGGCCGTCATCGAGGGTGCCAAGAAGGAGGACGCCGAGGCTGCCAAGGAGAAGCTCGAGGCTGCCGGCGCTGCTGTCTCCCTCAAGTAGTTTCTTGCAGGCGCATCGCCTGCAGCTGCTTCGCGATTTTCTTTCGCATGCAAACGGGATCCAGTTTTTCTGGGTCCCGTTTTTCGTTTTTATGAGAGCGGGGTGCTTCGCGCGCTCGGGGCGCATCGTATCTGCAGGCGGCGGTTGATTTGCGTCGAATTTGCGCCTTTCGTGTGACAAATAGTCGGAAGCTGCGTAGTTAAGCTGCATTTTTTCTAAAGCGGTGGCAGTTTTCGTACAAAACGGTATGCTTTTTGAACACGAGTTTGTTTATCTCCGTTCGGCACCCGATGTGCGTGACTGCACGTGCCGTATGCGCGAAGACGCGTAGAATCGTTGAAAGGAATGCCATGAAGGCAATCATCCCCGCCGCCGGCCTCGGCACCCGCTTCCTGCCGGCCACCAAGTGCACCCCCAAGGAGATGCTCCCGGTCCTCGACAAGCCGGTCATCCAGTACGTGGTCGAGGAGGCGCTCGAGCCCAGCGAGGTCGACGGCGCGGTCATCGTGACCTCCCCGGGCAAGCCCGAGCTGCTCAACTACTTCCAGCCCGACAAGTCCCTCGAGGGCCTGCTGCGCGAGCGCGGCAAGAAGGCCTACGCCGACGCCGTCGCCGCCGCCGGCGAGATGCCCGTGGACTTCCGCTACCAGTACGAGCCCCGCGGCCTGGGCCACGCCATCCGCTCGGTTGCCGACGCCGTTGCCGGCGAGAGCTTCCTGGTCCTGCTGGGCGACTACGTCGTCCCGGCCCGCGACATCTGCACCCGCATGCTCGAGGTGTCCCGCGCCCACGCCGGCGCGAGCGTGATCGCCGTGGCCCCCTGCGCCCCCTTCGAGGTGTCCCGCTACGGCGTCATCGCCGGCGAGCGCTGCGACACCCTGACCGGCTGCGCCGGCGCCGGCGACTGCGAGCCGGGCGCCGTGTGGCGCGTCTCGGGCCTGGTGGAGAAGCCCGCCCCCGAGGACGCCCCCTCCAACCTCTACATCGTGGGCCGCTACCTGCTGTCCCCGCTGGTCATGGAGCTCCTGGCCGACCAGGAGCCCGGCTGCGGCGGCGAGATCCAGCTCACCGACGCCATGGCGCGCAGCCTGGAGCGCGAGGCCATGTACGCCGTGGTCATCGACCCGCTCTCGGGCTACGACACCGGCACCCCGTCCGGCTGGATCGCCACGAACGCCCTCATGGCCGCGAGCGACCCCCGCTTCGCCGACGAGTTCTGGGAGGCCGTCGAGGAGCGCGGCGGCCTGCGCCGCTAGGGCGCATCGCCCGCGTTTCTGAAAACGGCAAGGACCCCGTTCCCTTCGTTTGCAAGGGGACGGGGTCTTTTTATGGTCGCGCCCCGACCGGGCGGGGCGGCGCCCACCGGATGGGCCCGCGGGGGACTGAGATGCCGGGCGGCGGGCGCTGCGAGGCGGCGGACGGTATTAGATGTGTTCAAGTTGTGGAGGACGATATCCCCGGCGGCGGGGGAGCGGGGGTGTGGCAA
>NZ_VOWY01000020.1 GCF_008014645.1 Collinsella sp. BA40 | reverse complement strand
GGGAGCCCTCCCTATTTGTCACCATCGAGATGTAAACAACGTCTTGGCACTTAACAGCTAGCGGACTGCGGAGGCATCGCGATCGGGACGGCGCGTTGTTAGCGCAACGGACGCTAAAATGCGCACGCGTGGGTGTTTTCGGCGCAGCTGGGTATAATGGTTCATCAACAAGGTCGAATCGTGACTTGTGGAAGGATATCGATATGGGTAAAGGCTTTGCTTTCGTAACGGGCGCCGCTGTGGGAGCCGTTGCAGGAACGATCATCGGTTTGCTGGTCGCCCCGCGCTCCGGTGCCGAGACGCGCGCCATGGCCGCCGATATGGCGAATGACGCATGGGATTCCGCGCGCGACATGTACGAGCAGGGCGTCGACCAGGCTCGCGCCGCCGCAACCGATTTCGGTCCCATGATGGACGCCAAGACCGACGAGCTGCGCGCAAAGGTCGACCTCGCCCGCGAGCGTATGGACCAGCTGCGCGAGTCGCTCAACGATGCCATCGCCGGCGGCAACGTAACCCCCGCTGCGGACGTCGTCGTGGAAAGCTCCGTGGCCGAGGCTCCCGTCGAGGCGTAGATGCGCACCGCAGACTTCCAAGGCGTTCGCATCTACAAGCTGGTCCCCGACGAGCAGCGCGTCAAGAAGGACGGAACGCTCAAGGATCTCAAGCGCTTGGGCAAGGTCCATCTGCCCGTGTTCACGCCGGATGGCCGTACCGTGGTGGGCTTCATGGTGAAGCTGCCCGACATCGCCGGCATGATCAAGCAAGAGGACCGCTTCGTCGCGCTTGACGCCATCGATGTGCGCGAGGGCCAGCTGGTCGTTGCCGATGCACGCGAGTCCTACGACACCCCGGCGGCGAAACGCCTCGGCGTGGATCTGGATTCGTGCATCATCTGGACGGGCATGGATGTTGTGACCAAGACGGGCAAAAAGCTCGGCTACTGCTCCGATGTAACGTGTCATCCTCGCACGGGCGCCGTGCAGGAGTTCTATATCACACCGGGAGCCGCGTCGAGCGCCCTGATCGGCCACATCGCCATGCCGGTCGACATGATGATCGGCTACAGGCGCGGCGCTATGGTGGTCGCCGAGGAGGCGGCCTCGCTCGAGTTCTCGGGCGGTGCTGCGGCCAAGGCCGCCGAGGCGTCCGTAAAGGTGAGCGCGGGCGTGAAGAAGGGCGCTAAGACGCTCGATGAAAAGGGCTCGGAAGCGGTGACCAAGGGCAGCCGTGCTCTGGGCGAGCGCATCGGCCAGACGGGCGATGCCATCAAGGGGTTCTCGGACGAGTACCATAAGGCCGCGGGCACCCCCGCCAAGAAGAAGGGTGCCCCCGCCAAGAAGAGCGGCTCTTCGCAGGGGTCCGCCGCCCGCGCCGTGGGCAAGCAGCTGGGTAAGACCACCGGCATGTTCCAGGCGTTTGCCAGCGAGTTCAAGAAGGCGTCGGGCGCGTCCCCGAAGAAACCGCCATCGAAATAAAAGCGCGTTCGCTCCGCGGCGAACAGGGGATAAGGAGATTCGTTGCCTCATTACACCACCTCCTACTCCACAAAGAAGCGCCCGGCGTATCGGCCGGGCGCTGCTCAGCATCTGCCGAGCGCGAATAGGCGCCGGGTGCGCAAGCCCGGCGTTCAGTACCTGCATCATTCGCAGGGATTCGGCCGCAAGACCAGGCGGCAGATGGGGTCGCGGCGCCCCCAGAACTCGCGCAGGCCCTATGCGTTCATCGCCGTGGGCTGCGCGTTCCTTTTCTTCGTCGCCAGCGTCATCTGGTATATGAATCGAAGCGTCGACATCACGCTGAACGGCGCCGATGCGAAGGCGCGTATCAACTCCTCCATCGAGCAGCTTATCGCAGACCAGGGGCTTGAGCCCACGCCGGGCAAGCTGCTGGCGGTGGATGATGCCGTGTTGGACAAGCGCGGTGGCGAGCGCGTTTCGGTGAAGCTCAACGGAAGGCAGGTCGATAACGACAAGCTGGTCGAAACCAGGCTTCAAGAACACGACGAGGTCGAGATCGGCGACGGTCGCGACGAGTACGAACCGCATGAGGTGCAGGCGACGACCATCGAGCCCAAGCTGGTCACGACGGGCAGCGGCGCGATCGAGTACGTGAAGACCTGGGGCGTGCCCGGCCGCAGCGAGGTGTGGACCGGTAAGACATCGGGCAAGACGTTCGATCGCGGCGTGGTGAAGGACGCGGTTGATTGCGTGGTTGCGCGCGCCTCGGTGAATCCCGACGTCAAGGGCAAGAAGTACGTGGCGCTTACGTTTGACGAGGGTCCAAGCGAATATACCGAGCAGATCGTTTCGGTCCTGCAGCAAAAAGGCGCTTCGGCGACGTTCTTCCTGGCAGGCAACGCGGTGGAGGAGCACGCGGACGCGGCGAAGGCTATCGCGGCAGCCGGATTCGAGCTCGGATCCAACTCGTATGAGGATAAAAGCCTTACCGATCAGTCTACATCGGCTGCGCGCAAGCAGATCAGCGCGGGATTCGACGCGATCGAGCAGGCAACGGGGAAGCGAACGGCGCTGCTGCGCGCCCCGTTCGCGGCGTTCTCCGAGCGCACCTGGGCCGAAACCATGGACATGGTGGGGGCTGCGGTGTCGTGGAACGTCGATTCGGGCGACTGGATGCTGCCGGGCGCCGATGCCGTGGTGAGTTCGGTGCTGGGTTCGGTCTCAAACGGGAGCATCGTGCTGCTCACCGATAACGCATCATCGGGCCGCCAGGCCGTGGAAGCGCTCCCCGCGCTGTTAGACGGCTTGCGCCGGGAGGGCTACGAGGTCGTAAGCCTGTCCGAGCTGATTGCCACCGACGATGACCTGGCCAAGGCGTTGCCGACGCCCGGCAAGGTCTCGATGCCGAAAGATGCGGTGCTACCGCGGGTCGCCAAAACCGAGGAGTAGCGCGTCTGCGCGCGGTCGTTCCACGGCCGGCCGGCCGTTGCCGATGAGGGGTCTTGTTGACAGTTTTGTCATACTGGCGCCGAAGGCCGTCCGATGTCCGTGCCAGCGGGCACAATGGAAGCGTTAACGCATGCATGACCGTGGAGGCGCCATATGAAGCAGGAGACAAAGAGGGCAGGGGCACCCGCTCCCGCGCAGAAACCGCATCCGCGCCCGGCTGCGGGTTCGCCATCGGGTGCGGCTTCGACGCGCTTGGCCCCGTTCGCCGTGATAGGCCTGGCGGTATGCGCGGTACTCGCGCTGTGCTATTGGAACCTCTGGCGTCCGGTTCCCATCACCGTGAACGGCGAGGGGCAGACGATGCTGGTGAACACGTCGGTGCAGGCGCTTCTGGAAGATCGCGCGTTCTTCGACGCACCGCCGGGCAGGTTGCTCTCCCTGGGCGGCGCCGTGCTCGACGAGGCGGGCGGCGAGCGCTGTACGGTGCGCATGAACGGCGAGGAGCTCGCTTCGAGCCGGTTTGCAGACACGAAGGTGCCCGAAGGCGCCGAGCTCGAGGTGTCGGCGGGTGCCGACCGCACCGAGCCTTCTTTCGAGCAGACGGTCGCGGCCGCGCCGGGTATCACGATGGAATCGGGCGGCGCCGTGCAGTTCGTCTCGCAGTGGGGCGTCCCGGGCAAGAAGGTCGTGACGGTGGGCGAACGCTCGGGCGAGACCGTTGACAAGGAGATCGTCCAGGCACCGGTCGACATGGTGGTGTCGTCGCTCAACGTGAAGCCGCAGGGCGCCGGCAAGTACATCGCGCTCACCTTTGACGACGGACCGAGCGGGTATACGCCCGACATCCTGGGCATCCTGGCCTCAAAGGGGGCGAAGGCGACGTTCTTCAACCTGGGGAGCAGCGAGGCACGCTATGCCTCGTATGCCAAGCAGCTGGTCGACGGCGGCCACGAGCTGGCGAGCCATACCAACGCGCACCAGTACCTGCCCGACCTTGATGCGCCCTCACTACGAGC
Source organism: Collinsella sp. BA40 (assembly GCF_008014645.1). Lineage (GTDB taxonomy): Bacteria > Actinomycetota > Coriobacteriia > Coriobacteriales > Coriobacteriaceae > Collinsella. The sequence continues at coordinate 7,870 of NZ_VOWY01000020.1, read as the reverse complement.
CGAGATCACGTCGGCTGCCGACGCCATCGAATCCGCGGCGGGGGTGCGCCCGCAGATGATGCGCGCCCCGTACGGCGCCTTCACTGCGAACGACTGGGCGCGTGCGGGCGATCTTATAAGCTGCAACGTGCTGTGGAACATCGATACCCTCGACTGGAAGCGTCCGGGTGCGGCGGCCATCACCTCGATGGTCCTGGACAACGCGTTTAACGGCGCGATCGTGCTGATGCACGACGGCGGCGGTAACCGAGCGCAAGACGTGGAGGCGCTGCCGGGCATCATCGATGGGCTGCGCGGTGCGGGCTACGAGCTGGTCACCGTAAGCGAGTTGATGGACAAGGACGACCGCTTCCCCGATGCAGTTGTAGAGGGGGATGTCGCGATGCCCGAGGGGGCGGAGCTGCCGCCGGCGGCCTAGGAGCGAATGCCGTCCGAATGCCTGCGGACATGCAAGCTTTGCGTAAAACCTGGCCGTGCTCCGCGCATGGATGCTATAGTAAAGAGCGGTTACGGCTCGTCCGTGACCGCTTTTGTTTGTAACGAGGGTCACGAGAAAGGCTCAAGGTGAAATCGAAACCTCGACCACACAGTAGCTGCTGACCCTGTGCCGCCCTTCGCTGCGGCGCGCGCGGGGTCGCGCGTCCCGTACCGTATGCATATGCGTATTGGCGAAGGAGAACTATGAACTATCTTTCCGAGATGCTCAGGCTTCCCGTTCTTGACGTGAACGGCGAGAAGCTCGGCATCGTCAATGACTTCGGCATCGCCACCGGCGAGGTCTTCCCCCATGTGACGTCGCTGGCCTTCCAGGGGCCCGGGAAGACGCCCTTTATGATCAGTTGGCGCAAGTACGTCGACCATGTGGACGATACGGGCGTGTACCTCAACTGCCCCGATACCGACATCCGCTTTTCCTACCTGCAGCCCGACGAGGTGCTGTTGGCGCGCGATATCCTCAACAAGCAGATCGTGGACACGCAGGGCATGAAGGTCGTGCGCGTAAACGATATCAAGTTCTCGGTCTCGGGTGAAAACCAGCTGCAGCTGCGCTTGCTCGGCGCCGAGGTGGGCGCTCGCGGCTTGCTGCGCGCGATTCATCCCGCGTTGGAGCGCGTCGTCGAGCGCATGGCGAAGGCCGTGGGCAAGCCGCTGGGCGAGGATATCATCGCCTGGTCATATATGGACCTGCTGGAGCGCTCCACGCAGAACATCAAGCTCTCGGTGTCGCATAAGACGCTCGATGAGCTGCACCCGGCCGATATCGCCGACATCATCGAGCAGCTCGATCCTCGTCTGCGTAGTCAGGTGTTCGCGCAGCTCGATACCGCTCAGGCGGCCGAGGCCATCGCCGAGCTCGACGACGACGAGCTCGTGGCCGAGATGCTCGAGGGCATGACCGACCGCGACGCGTCCTCGATGCTCGCGCTCATGGACCCCGACGACGCCGTCGAGCTCATCGAGGAGCTCGGCAACGAGAAAGCCGAGAAGCTCCTGCGCCTCATGGGCGTCAAGGAGGAGAAGGCCATCCGCAACCTGCTTGGATACGAGGAGGATACCGCGGGCCGCATCATGACGAGCGAGTTCGTGGCGCTGCCCTCCACCGCCACCGTGCAGGACGCCATCGACGCCATCAAGAAGCTCGACGAGGATTTCGAGAGCGTCTACTACGTGTACACCACCGACCCGTCCGGCATGCTTACCGGCGTGCTGTCGCTGCGCACGCTCATCGTGGCCGATCACGATGCGCGCCTCTCCGAGCTCGCCTACCGCGATGTGGTGTGGGTCGCTCCCGATCTCGATCAGGAGCAGGTGACCGAGGAGATGACCAAGTACGACCTCGTGGCCATTCCGGTGTGCGATGAGAACCGCCATATCCTGGGCATCGTCACGTTCGACGACGCTATGGATGTCATTGCCGAGGAGCATCAGGAGGACCTGCAGATCGCCGGCCTTTCCTCGGGCGAGTCCACTACGGGCGAGTCGGCGCATACCTTCGTGTGGTTCGCCCAGCGCCAGTACTGGATCGCGGTGTGGGCCATCGCGGCCTGCGCCATCGCCGCCATCGCGGTCACGGCGCCCGATCGCATCGCCGCCGACGCCGACGCGCTGCGCATCATCACGAGCGAGGGCCTGTTCGCGCTCATGCCCATCTCCATCATGCCGGTGGTGCTGCTGGCCGCCATGCGCATGACGGCCTTTGTGAAGAACAGCTTCCTGGAATACGACGACCGCGAGGACGAACCCCGTCCTTATCTGGGATTCTTCCTTAAATCCACGCTTATCGGCTTGGTGCTGGCCGCTGTTGTGTACCTGTGCGGCGAGCTCATGGCAACCACGATCTTCGCGGGTGGCGACCCCATGGTCATCGCCACGTACATGGATTGCTTCCGCAACGCGGCCCTGGTGATCACGGCCACGTATGCGAGCGCGGTGATCTACTTCGCCGTGCTGGTGCGCGGCGAGGATCGCGACCACACGGCCTCGGGCACGTCGCTCACGTTCGCGGCGGTCCTGCTCGCGGCGTTGGCGTACACGGTGCTGGGCGCCGTGCCCTTGTTGTAGGACGGGCTGGTGAAGCATGCAACCAGAGACTAAACAGAAGCTGACCGTCGCCGCCGTGCTGGGTGCCATGGGCCCCGGTCTGCTGGCGGCCCTCTCGGGTAACGACGCGGGCGGCATCGCAACGTATTCGAGCGCGGGCGCGAGCTACGGCTATGGCACGTTGTGGATGCTGCCGGTTATGGCGTTGCTGCTCATCGTGGTGCAGGAGACCGCGGCGCGCTGCGGTTGCGTTACGGGCAAGGGCTTCGCCTCGCTTATCCGTGAGAAGTTCGGCGTGCGCAAGAGCGCCCTGGCCATGGGTGCTTTGCTCATCGCGAACACGGCCGTGACCATCTCCGAGTTCGCGGGCATCGCGAGCGGCCTGGCGCTGTTCGGCGTGCCCAAGACGGTGTCGGTTCCCCTGGTGGCGCTGCTGGTGTGGATGCTCACCATGAGCGGCAGCTTTCGCCGTATCGAGAAGATCCTGCTGCTGGTGAGCTGCGTGTTCGTAACGTACATCGTGGCTGCGTTCCTGGCGGGGCCCAACTGGGGGGAGGTCGCGTTGGCAACCGTCACCCCGCATCTGGTGAACGAGCCGCAGTACGTCTCCCTGCTCGTCGCCACCATCGGTACCACCATCGCGCCCTGGATGATCTTCCTGGCGCAGAACAACGTGGTCGATAAGAACATCGACGAGGACGGCATCGTGCTGCAGCGCATCGATACCGCCACGGGCTCCATCATCGCCTGCGCCATCGCATGGTTCATCATCGTGACCACGGGCGCCGTGCTGCATCCGGCGGGTATCGAGGTCGCCGACGCGGCGGATGCCGCGCTTGCGCTCGAGCCCATCGCCGGCGAGTTCTCCACGATTCTGTTTGCCTCCGGCCTGGTTGCCGCGAGCTTCCTGGCCGCGTGCGTGCTGCCCGGTGTGACCTCGAGCGCCATCTGCGAGGCCTTCGGCTGGGAGCGCGGCGCCGATCGCAGCTGGGACGAGGCGCCCGTCTACCGCGGCATTATCACCGCGGTTATCGCCGCGTCCGCGCTGCTGGTCATCATGCCCGGCGTCGACCTGTTCCAGATCATGATGAGCGCGCAGGTCATCAACGGCGTGCTGCTGCCCGTGTTGCTGGTGTTCTTGGTCTTCATCGCCCAGGACAAGCACATCATGGGCAAGTATCGCAACGGCCGTGCGTGGAACGTGCTCACCTGGGGCACGATCATCCTCATCACCGTGCTCACCGCCGTGATGTTTGGCCTGCAAGCGCTGGGGTACTAGCGCCCGGCGGGCTCGGGTTCGGGCGCGCCTCCGTGTTGGAGCGACCCGCCGGCAACGGTGTCGAGCCAGTTGCGGCCCAGGCGATCGACAGCCTCTATGACCTGCTGCTCCACGTGGTCTTCCGCGTGCAGCGGCAGGTCTTTCTTTACCGCGTCGTAGATGAGCTGGATGTAGTACGCAGCGCCCTCGGACGACAGGTGCGTTCCGTCGCCGTCGAACAGCTCGCTGCGCCCCTCGCTGAGGGCATACCAATCGATTACGCGGATGTTGCCGTAGCGCTCGGCGGCGCGCATCATGGCCTCGTTGGTGGGAGCCACCCACGGTTGCGGGCTGCGCGTGGTGACGAATACGGCGATGCGGTCGGGGCCGAGCAGGTTCATGATGGCGTCGATATCGCCATCGGTTACCAGGCCGTTCGTGCCGAGCGCGATAACGGCGACCCTGCCTATCTGGTTGTTGTCCAGGTAGGTCGAGATCAATTCGATGCCCGTGACGAACTGGCGGTTCTTCTTGGCGTCGATGAGCCCGTGCGGGAAGGTGCGCTGGAAATCGGGGATGGTGCGCAGCGAGACCGAGTCTCCGACCATCACGACGTCGTATGCGGTGTCGGCGAACTGAGGAGCATCCGAGGTGGCGGCGTCCGTCTCCCCGGGGGCTGCGCTGGCATCCTGTTCGTCGTCGCCCTGGGCGAGCAACGCCGCGCCCTCGGTGCTGAGGGCGTCCGTCTTGGGAACGAGGGCCAGCGAGAGCCCGGCGGCGGCGAGGACGATGACGGCGCTGCCGAATGCGACGGGCCGCTGCCGTACGATCGCCGCGGGCGCGGTGCCTGCGCACACCTCGTGTGCGAGCGTGCCCATGAGGCCATGGCGAAACGGCGTTTCGATGAAGCGGTACGAGAGCTCGGCTACGGCCAGCACCACGGCGAGCTGGGCGAGCGTCTCCCACCATGGATCGGTGGTGATATCGGTAACCGGGTTCATGAGCGCGAGCAGCGGAAAATGCCAGAGGTAGATGCTGTACGAGCGTTTGCCGAGCCACACCAGGGGCTTCCACGAGAGGATGCGCGCCACCAGGCCGTCCTGGCGCATGCATGCGGCGATGAGCGCGAGCGTGAGCAGCGAGCATAGCAGCATGCCGCCGCGGTATGGGAAAGCCGAATAGCCGTTGGAGAACGCGAAGAGCGCCAGAAGGCCGCCGATGGCCGCGAAGCCCACAAGGTCGGTCTCGCGCCCGTCGCGCTCGGATGCGACGCGGGGCAGGCGCCCGCGCAGGCAATAGCTTGCCAGATGCCGCGGGAAGAGGGCACGGTCGGGGATGAAAGCGAACCAGCCGCCCAGGAGTAGGGAGAACGCGCGCGTATCGGTGCCGTAGTAGACGCGGCTCGGGTCGGCGCCGGGGGTGTAGAGCAGCGCCATGGCGAGGGCCGAGGCGCAGGCGAGGACGAGCACGGCGCGGCGCACCTGCGGACGCCTGACGCGTAGCGACAGCATGGCGAACAGCAGGGGCGGCCATGCAAGGTAGAACTGCTCCTCGATGGCGAGCGACCAGAAGTGCGTGAGCGGCGAGGGGTCGCCCAGGGCGGCGAAATACGAGGTATCTTGCGCGATCTGCCACCAGTTGTTGACGAAGAAGAGCGACGGCAGGATGCCGGGTCGCATCTTGGTGAGCATCACGTGGTTGAAGGCGGCACACAGAACGATGACTACCGCGACGAGCGCGACGATGGCGGGAAGCAGGCGCCGTACGCGGCGAATCCAGAACTGCTTGAGGTCGACGTGGCCCGTCACATCGAACTCGCGCAGCAGCAGGCGCGTGATGATGAAGCCCGAGATGACGAAGAACATGGTGACGCCCAGCAGGCCTCCCTGCATCCAGGGGAGATTGAGGTGGTAGAGCACGACGGCGCAGACGGCGAGGGTGCGGATGCCGTCGAGCGCGGGGATATAGCGCTTCTGCGCGACGGCGGAACCGCCGCGCGTCCGGTCGTCGGCTGCGGTGCTCTGGTCGTCATGGCGGACGGAGTCGGATGGATGGGTGCTCATGGCTGCCTCGGTAGCTTCGGTCACGGTTCCTAAGGGCGTTCGGCTTCATTGTAGCTACTCGCCAAAAGCCGCGGCGCGAATGCGGTGCGAGCATACGAAAACGCCCCGCGGGCGTTCTGAACTGCCTCCCATTTGTTGGACTTCTAGTTCCTTGTCCAAGAAATAGGGCGCAGTTCAGGGCGTTCCGCGGGGCGCGTGCGCATGCGATGGATGCGCCGCGAGGGCGCGGGGTGGTTGCTAGAACTTCACCTGGGGGACGTCGCGCGTCTCGGGGGCTGCTTCGAAGCCGGAGCGCTCTTTGAACTGGAAGATGCCGGCAAAGATGTTGCCGGGGAAGGTCTGGATGGCGTTGTTGTACTTGAGCACGCAGTCGTTGTAGCTCTGGCGCGCGTAGGAGATCTTGTTCTCGGTATCTTCGAGCGTGCTCTGGAGTTGGCTGAAGTTGGTGTTGGCCTTGAGGTCGGGATACGCCTCGGCAACGGCCAGCAGCTGGCGCAGGGCGCCGGTGAGGACGTTGTCGGCGGCGATCTTCTCGTCCGGCGTGCTTGCGGAGACGGCGGCGTTGCGCGCCGAGGTGACCGCGTCGAGCGTCTCCTTCTCGTGCGCGGCGTAGCCCTTGACCGTTTCGACGAGATTGGGGATGAGGTCGTTGCGGCGCTGCAGCTGCGTATCGATGTTCTGCCACGCGTTGTCGATGCGGTTGCGCAGCGTGACCATGTTGTTGTAGATGCCGGCGACGGCGCTGATGATCGCGACGACCAAGACGATGCCGATGATGATGGGAAGCATGAAAACCCCTGTCTCCTTGAGCGCGCTCAGAAGGTGCGCGGCGCGCAGTTGAGCACAGTATACCCGCTTCTTTCGCGCGGCTGCGGGTCCGCGCGGAGCGAGCGGAAGCAGTGGCGATGCGGGCGGACCGCCGGTGCGTCCACGCGCTTTTAACGCGGCCCGCGCCGCATGCGAAGCGGTGACGATGCAGGCGGACAGCCGGTGCATTCGCAGCCATGGTGCTTCAGCCTACTGATATCGTTTGTTGACAAGCGTATGCTAAGAGACAAAATGAAGTACTTGGACTAACAGGTCACTATGATATGTGAAAGACCGGTCGGGGTTGAGATATGGATCTGCGCGTTAAGAAAACGTACGCCGCGCTCATCGAGGCGTGCACCAAGCTGCTGTCCGAGCGTCGTTACGAGGACATGTCGGTGGCGATGCTGTGCGAGGAGGCGACGATTCGCCGCACTACGTTCTACAAGCACTTCGCCGATAAGTCGGAGTTCTTTGCGTTCTATGTCGAGAGCTTGCGCGGCCAGATGGTCGAGCGAGGCCACCGTGCGCTGCAGAACGTGGGCGAGCAGGCCGATGAGGCGGGCGAGCGCCGCGCCGTGCTGTACGAGTTTGCCGATTACCTGCTCGAGCACGAGGCCCTGATGGATAACATCTTCTCGAGCTCGCTGTCGGGCGTGCTGCTCGATGTAATCTGCGAGAAGGTGGCGGATGCATTCTACGAGGGGGCGGTGCGCCATCTGCAGGCCGGCGCCCCGGCCGCAGCCGATCTTGTCGAGCGTGCAGATTTTGCAGCCGGCGGCGTGGTGCGCAGCATGCTGCGGTGGTGGAACGGCTCCGACCGGGTTGAGCGTCGAGGGGACTTCGTCGAGCTGTCCGCCGCCTTGGCCGCGCGGGTTCTCGACGAATAGCGAGTGCGAACCGGGGCCGGTTCCTGGCGGCAAGATTGTGGCCTACAGGGCTGCATGGGCGAAAAACCTGACGGTAAGAATGCGCCGTCGTCGGCTGTCGGGAGCTTCATGGCGGACGGGCCGTTTCGCCGCGGAAAACGGACGGCAGGGATGTCGGCCCGCGGAAACCTGACGGTACGGACGCAAGATCGGGCTTCTACCCGGGAGAAAACCGCGCCGGACGCTTGTTGTCGGGAGGAATCTGGCGCAAGGGGGGTGTCTCTATGGTTTTGTCAACCATGGCCGCCCTCGTTTTTCAGCATGGTCCATCG
>NZ_VOWY01000002.1 GCF_008014645.1 Collinsella sp. BA40 | reverse complement strand
GGCGTCCGGCACGTCTACACGAGGCCGTTCAGCCCCTGGCAGAACGGCAAGGTCGAGCGGATGGACCGCACCATCGCCCAGGAGTGGCAGTACGGGAGGGCGTGGGAGAGCGAGGCCGAGAGGGCGGACGCCCTCCCGGCCTTCATCGAGCACTATAATTGGTCGCGTCCGCACAGCGCGTGCGGGGGCCTGCCGCCCATGTCGCGAGTCTACGGCGTAAACAACCTATCGGCACACAACAGCTAGCGCGCGTCAACCTCCGCGGCCGCACCGCCGAACAGAGCGCGCGAGCCCATTTCGTTCATAGCCGCACGCGTCTGGCCCTCCTCGTACGCAACCTCGACCATCTGCGGATCGGGAGCCTGCTCGCCCGTCTCCTCGTCCTCGCCGCGCAGCTTGAGCATGAGGTGGCGCAATGCCGCCACGGTCCCGGGGAAGTCGGGCGCGGGCTGGCTGGCATGCAGGAACGCCCAATCCATCATGAAGGTCGCCGACGACAGCGAGCCCACGGTGAGCGCGTCGTCGGGACACGACAGATCGATATCGAACAGGCGCTCCTCACCGGGAACCGCATGCGTGCGCCCGCTCACGATGCCGTCCACCAGACCCGTCTCGTTCATGATCTCCACCGTGAGATGCTCCAGCAGGTGCGCGGTCTCGGTGTCGCTCATGCAATCCTGAAAATGCTCGCCGGCGTCGCCCAGGCACGCGTGCATGGCGATGGCCGGGGCGAGGTAGTACACGCGAGCCGTGGCCTCGATATCCTCGCAGGTGCGCACCGGCATACCGGGGTTCACCTGAACACGCGCGGTGAGCTTGTCGGCCCCCACCGAGATCTTGATGATGTTGAACAGCTCAGCCATGGATCCAGTCCTTTCCTATGTGCGGGTACCGCCTATACGGGGCTACTCGTCTTCGTGCTTCATCTTGCGCAGCGAGGGGCGCCTCGCCTCGTCCTCGTCCTCCTCCGGCGCCGCGGCCTGCGGCTCCTCGGGGGCGGTCACGCGAATGAGGGAGATACGCTGGCCGCGCATCGACTGCACCTTGAACTTGTACCCATCAACCTCGAACACCTCGCCGATATCGGGCACGGAGTCGCACAGGTCCAAGATCCAGCCGGCGATGGTCTCGTAGTCGTCGCTCTCCTCGATAGGCCAGCCCAGCTCGACGCCGTCGTCGCAGGAGTAACGGCCGTCCACCAGCCACTCGCGGGGTGACAGACGCGTAAGGTACTTGTTATCGGGATCGAACTCGTCCTCGATCTCGCCCACGATCTCCTCGACGATATCTTCCACCGTGATGATGCCGGCCGTTCCGCCGTACTCGTCCACCACGACCACGATCTGATCGTGCGCGGTCTGCATCTCGGAAAGCAGCGGCAGGATGTCCTTGGTATCGGGCACGAACGCGGCGTCGCGCAGGTTGTCCGACGCCATCTCGTCGGCTTTGCCATCCAGCACCAGGCCGATGAAGTCCTTGATATGCGCGATGCCGATGATGTTATCGGGGTCCTCGTGGTAGACGGGCATGCGGGAGAAGCCCGTCTGGCGCATGAGGGCCAGCACCTCGGCAACCGTCTGGTCGTCTTCGACCATCGTCACGTCGACGCGCGGCACCATGACCTCGCGCGCCACCGCGTCACCTAGGTCCATGACCTCGTGGATGATACGCTTTTCCTCATCGAGCAACGTCTCCTGCTCGTTGATCATGTACTTGATCTCTTCCTCGGAGACGTTCTGGCGGTCATCGCCGCTCTTGATGCGCAGGAGGCGGGCCAGGCCGTTTGCGGAGGCCTGCGTGAACCACACCAGCGGACGCGCGATCTTCTGGAACACGGTGAGCGGCTGGGCCACGCGCTTCGCCATGCCCTCGGCGTCGGCCAGGGCGATGCGCTTGGGCACAAGCTCGCCCACGACGATGGACAGGTAGGAAACGGCCAGCGTGATGAGCACGGGCGCCAGGCCGCGCGCCACCATGCTGAGCGGCTCGATACCGAAGCTGCACAGCCAGTCGGCCAGCGGGTCGGACAGATTCGTCGACGCCACCGCCGAGGACGCGAAGCCCACCAACGTGATTGCCACCTGAATGGTTGCGAGGAAGTTGCCGGAGTCGGCCGCGAGCTCGGACGCACGGCGGGCGCGGCGGTCGCCCTCCTCGGCCTCGTGGTCAAGGACCGCGCGCTTGGCCGTGGTGAGCGCCATCTCGGACATCGAGAAGAAGCCGTTGATGACCGTGAGCACGACGGTGGTGATGATGCTGATGGTTATGTCCATGGGGACGCGTTAAACCTCCAAAGGAAACGGGTTCGATACGGGATGCCGAATGAGAAGGCGCTAGATTACGAAGAGGATCACCGCCATGAACTGGAATACGCTACCGGCCAGCACCCACAGGTGCCAGACGCTGTGCATATAGCGGATGCTCTTGGCTGCATAAAACGCGGTGCCCACCGTATAGCACAGCCCCCCGGCAAGCAGCAGGCCCAGGCCGATGGGGTCGAGGGCGGCGATCAGCTGCGGAAGGCGGAGTACCACCATCCATCCCATAACGAGATAGATGAGGATGGTCACCCAGCGCGGCTGGCGCTCCTGGCCCACGAGCTCGAAGAGGATGCCCGCCGCAGCGATCACCCACATCGCCACGCATAGGGCGAAGCCGTCGTGATCGGCAAGGGTGACCAGGAGAAACGGCGTATACGTACCCGCAATGAGCAGGTAGATGCAGCTGTGGTCGAAGATGCGGAACACGCGCTTGGCACCGCGCGCGGGTATGGCGTGGTAGAGGGTGGAGAACAGGTACTCCAAGATGATGGTGACGCCGTAGATGATGCCCGCGGCCAGCGCGGCGGGATGCCCGCCGGAGACCGCGGCCTTCACGATGAGCAGCACCAGGGCCGCGATACCCAGCAGCACGCCCACGCCGTGGCTCACCGCGTTGAAGATCTCTTCCCCCAAGGTGTACCGTGGAATGGCATCGTCGGCCTTGGCCTTCTCGAGCGCGCGGCGCGCGGCGCGGACGGCGGCCTTGGAGGCCGCGATCTCGGCGGCATGCTCGGCGTTGGCGAGGGCCTCGGTCGAGGCACCGTTCTCGCGAGCGGCCTCGAGCAAGACGCTTGCATCCGCCAGGATCGCGTCGTCGAGAGCCCAGCCGGGCTCGGATTCCGTCGCAAGCGACGTGGAGGCATCGACGGGCGCGACGGCATCCGATGCGGTCGCGCCGCCGGAGCCATATGAAGCTGTGGATTGATCAGTGGAATCTATACAGCCACCAGGACTGACCGCGTCCGCATCGGCGGACCCGGAAGATGCTCTGTGAGGCGCCGCGGACTCTTCCCGCGGCTTGGAACTGTCGCTCGTATCTGGCATGTATGCTGAGATTCCTCCAAAAACGTTTTTGCATACTATAGCAGAATTGGACAAAAACGCAGAAAGGCGCACCGTTTCTGCGCCGACGCTTCCACGTTCCTTACCAGGTCCTTACCCGCCTCGGATAAATGCGCGAGCCCGCGCGCGTTGCGCACGCCTGCGCACCCCTCCTCTCGGCATCAGGGCGTGCGGCCGCGGCAGCGCCAGGCGCACGGACGCGGCGCCCGCACCATCCGACCCGACCGGCAGCTGACGCATGCAGACGCCCGGTCCCGCAGTCGGCGCAACGGGCCGAGCGTTCACCGCCGCGGAAAATCGGCGCTACTTGACCTCGATCAGCTCGTATTCGCTGGTACCCAGGCCGATCTTCACGCCGTGCTCGATCATCGAGCGCCAGTTGGTGTCCGGGTGCGTCATGTTGAAGTGGTCGTGCTCGCAGCGCTCGGGGACGTCGCCAGCCGCCTCGAGCTTGGCGCGCATATCGGTGAGTTCGGTATTGGGCATGGCGGGCATGGCCAGCGCCGCATCGATACAGGCCTGATCGATGGCCACGGGATCAAAGCTCGCGAACATGCCGATATCGGGCACGATTGGCGTATCGTTCTCGGCGTGGCAGTCGCAGTTGGGACTCACATCGATGGCAAGCGAGATGTGGAAGTGCGGACGATCCTGCACGATGGCCTGCGTATATTCGGCGATCTTATAGTTGAGCACGTCGGCGGCGGCGTCGTAATCGGGTTCGATAGCGTCCTGGTTGCACGCTCCGATGCAGCGACCGCAGCCCAGGCACCGGTCATGGTCGATGCGTGCCACCGGCGTTTCCACCACGCGCCCGTTCTTGAGCGTGCGCTCGCGGGTCGTGGGGAAGCTCACCGCATCGTGTGCGCAGATGCGCTCGCACGCACGGCAACCGATGCACTTCGCCTCGTCCACGCTCGGTTTGCCCGCGGCGTGCTGCTCCATCTTGCCGGCACGGCTGCCGCCGCCCATGCCGATGTTCTTCATGCAGCCGCCGAACCCGGCCTGCTCGTGGCCCTTGAAATGCGTGAGGCTGATCACGATGTCGGCGTCCATGAGCGCATGGCCGATTTTGGCTTCCTGCACGTACTCGCCATGTTTCACCGGGACGAGGGTCTCGTCGGTTCCCTTGAGGCCGTCGGCGATGATGACCTGGCAGCCGGTAGCATACGGCGTGAAGCCGTTCTGGTACGCGCAGTCGATGTGCTCGAGCGCGTTTTTGCGGCTGCCCACGTAGAGCGTGTTGCAATCGGTGAGGAAGGGCATGCCGCCCAGCTCCTTCACCACGTCGGCGACGGCACGGGCGTAGTTGGGGCGCAGGAACGACAGGTTCCCAAGCTCGCCGAAGTGGATCTTGATGGCGACGAACTTGTTCTCGAAGTCAATCTGCTCGATGCCGGCGCGACGGATGAGGCGCTTGAGCTTGTCGAGTTGGCTCTCGCGTCCATGGGATCGCAGGTTGGTGAAATAGACCTTTGCGGGCTGCTGTTCCATGCTCGTCCCCTCTTGTTGGATGTATGAATTAGGCGATACCAGCATTCTACTTCGAGCCGGCACGACTCGCATTCTCTGCGGTGGTCAAATCGGGTAACTGCGTGGCAGATTTGAGGATTATTCACAAGCCGCAGCTGTCTCAAAGGCGGCATTCCGATTGGCACATGGTTGTCTGGCAAGCTCAAGCGGCCCTCACCACCCATGTTTTCCAGCTGTTCCCGCCCGTCGCCCTGAAGAAAGCCCGGTGAGGGCAACGGAGACGATGCCGCAATCGCTCAAAGGCGTGCATAAACGGAGGCAAAACGCCTCTCGAAGGGCCACGCAGATGGGCAATTTGACCATCCTCACGAAATTGAACGATTCCGTTCCGATTATCGATGCATAACCACTTGCGAAATGCCAGATGCCAGCGCATCCGCTTGCATACCCCATCCCCAAACCACCCAACGGGCCCGAAGCGCTCCAAAAGAAGAGGCGGGCGGCGCACCGCGCCGCCCGCCTCTTGATATTGCTGTGCTCGCGACGACGCGCTTAAGCGCGAGCGTCCTCGATGATCTGCTTGACCGTGACCTGCAGCTTGGACAGGTCGTCTTCGCTCGGCACCCACTGCTGGGTGATCACCGGCACGGGCAGGTTGAACTTGGCCTTCTCCATCTCCTCGTACACCTGCTTGGGGCCGAGCGGCGCCCAACCGTAGGAGCCAAACGCCAGGCCGATGCGCTGGTCATTCTTGGGCGACAGGCCGCGCATGTAGGTCAAGAAGCTCGCTACGGTAGGCAGCATGTTGGAGTTCAGCGTGGGCGAGCCGATGGCAACATAGCGGGCGTCGCACATGTCGGTCATGATGTCGGAGATATGCGTTGCCTTGACATCGATAAGCTTGGCCGAAATCCCCTCGGAGATGAACGAGTCGCAGATCTCGCGCGCCATCTTCTCGGTGGAGTGCCACATGGAGTCGAAGACGACGACGGCCTTCTCCTCGGTCTTGTACGTAGTCCAGTCCTCGTAGCAAGCCAGGATCTTATCGATATGGGAGCGCCAGATGCAGCCGTGGCTCGGGGCGATCATCTTCAGATCGAGGCCCTTCACCGCGGCCAGCGCCTTGCCCGCCTGCATGCCATAGGGCCACACGATGTTGGCGTAATACTTCTTGGCCTGCTTCATGATCTCGCACAGGTCGTTCTCGTCGTCGAAGCGCTTCGTGGTGGCGAAATGCTGACCGAAGGCGTCGTTAGAGAAGAGGATCTGGTCCACGTCGGAATAGGTGACCATGTTGTCCGGCCAGTGAACCATGGGCGTGGTCACGAAGGTGAGGGTGCGCTCGCCGATGCACAGGGTATCGCCGCTCTTCACGGGCGTGGCCTCGATGCCGAAGTGGGCGAAAACCTCCTTCACGCCGGCGCCGGCGCTCGCGTAGATCTGCGCGTTGGGTGCGATGGCATGGATGACGGGCAGAGAGCCGGAATGGTCCATCTCCACGTGGTTGGTGATGACGACGTCGATCTTGGACGGATCGACGACCTGGGAGATACGCTGCACGAGCTCGTCGGAGAACGTGGCCTTGCAGGTGTCGATCAGGGTGATCTTTTCGTCCATGATGAGGTAGGCGTTGTAGGTGATGCCCGCTTCGGTGGTGTAGCCGTGGAACAGGCGCTCATTCCAGTCGATGCCGCCGACCCACCAGACATTAGGCGAAATCTCAATCGCGTTCAGCATGTTGTTGTCCTCTCTCATGCCTCGAGCAAAAGCGCAGGGGCGCCATATGAACTGCCCATATGATAGCACGCGCCCTTTTGACTCCAACGGGAACACGCCTATTTATCTCCCCCTTCGCTGGTAGGAAAATACCAGCCGACACGCAGGACGCCGGCACAGATTGGGGACAGGCACGTTTCTGAGGCAGAAGCCGACCAGGCGGGACCCGACTAAAAGGCGCTCGGGACGGCAAGGTGCGCGCAGCCTCAAAATACGCGCCCGCCCCCCCGATCCGAGGCACTGCGACACGAAGAAGGGGGGCACCAAGGTGCCCCCCTTCCCATCGAAATGTATGTCGTTCGGCGCAAGGCCCGGCGTCGTTCCTAGAGCTCGGACTCCTTCTGGTCCTGGGCGATCTTGTAGCCGTAGGCACCGCACGCAACGGCGCCCATGCCCAGCAGGGCGGCCGCACCGGCCAGGTTGGCATCGCCCGTCTTGGGCAGCGCGCCACCGGACGCAGCACCCGGGCGCTGCGGGGACGGCTTCGAGCCAGCGCCGCCAGTCGAGCCAGCGCCGCCATTGCCGGCAGCGCCGCCGTTGTTGCCGCTACCACCGCTGCCGCCATGGCCGCCGTCGCCCGAACCGCCGGCACCGCCAGGCACCCAATCAGGATCAACCAGCGCGGCGCCGAAACCAAACGCGCGGTCGGCGGTGATGTTGCCATCATGCGTGAGCGTATACAGCGCGCCATGAGCAAGCTCCGCCAGCGACGGGATATTCGGAACCATGTCGCCCGGCCTCTCCCCCAGCAGGCCCAGGATAGCGCTCAGGCTGCCGATGGCGCCCAGAGCGATATCGATGGCGATGTTGCCCTTCTCCTTCACCAACAGGTCGCTGAACTTGATCTTGATCTTCGCCAGCAGGGCGTTGAGCTTGCCCAGGTTGCTGGAATCGTTGATCGTCGCACGCAGGAAGCTGATGAGCGATCCGTCCGACACGGGATTGCCATCCTGATCGGCACCGGTCAGCTTGATGTTGGCCGTAGCGGCCTCGACCCATGCGGGGCAGGTCTCATCGCCAAACAGGTGGTCGCCGTAGGCAAACTTGATGAGGTCGAACAGCGTCTTGCCGTCGGAGGCGTTCTGGGTAACGAGAACCTCCACCAGACTGCGCAGCAGGTCGAGCGCGTTCTCCTTGCCGTCCACCAGCATCTGGGAATCGATGCCCTCGTACACGGGCCTCAGGAACTTGGCCAGCGACTCGGCGGTGATGTAGTACGACCAGCCCGCCGCGGTAGCCATGGGCTCGCTCACCAGCGCCACGCGCAGAGCGGCGATGGTCTTGCTATCGAAGGTGAGCGCGATGGGCTCGACGCCGGCGCCCGCTTCCATCTTCTGCACCATCACGCGCTGGTTCTCGGGATTCGCCCAGATGCCGGCGCTGCCGATGATGGGCAGCTCGATGATGATGGCCGCATCCTGCGACTGGGGCAGCATCCCGTGCACCATGGCGAACAGCGCGGGGTCGAGCGCCTCGGCGGTGCCGTCGCCCACGCCCATGCCGGACAGCAGGCTGGCGATCAAGGGCTTCACGCCGCCGTTATCGGCCGCGGCATCCAGCATGGGCGCCACCAGGGCGTCGGCGATCATCGTCTTCACAACCTCGACTGACAGCAGGCGCTCGTCGCCGTAAGCGGTGATATCGTCGATGCGCTGCAGCGCGCCCGTCGCGAAGTCGTGATAATCGACCGAGCCGAGCGCGTGGCTCTCCAGTGACAGGGTCACATCGACGTCGGCGGTACCGGCGACTCGCTTCCACGACAGCTCGGCGAAGCGGATATCGCTCGGATACGTGACGGTCGCGCAGGTCTCGACGTCGTACAACACGTTGCCGGCCTTCGTCGTGACGCTCGCGATGTCGTTGGCGTGCATATGGCCCGTGAACACCACCGAAATGCCGGCGTCGGCGTAACGACGCTGGCACTCCTCGTAGTTGTCCACCAGATACTCGCCCATCAGCTGCGGCTCCATATCGAAGTGGGGAACGACGCCGTGGTGCTGCGTGGCCAGGACGATGTCGCCGGCGGCGCGGGCCTGCTTGGCCTGGTTCTCCACCCAGGACAGCAGCTTCTCGCCCACCACGCCCGACGTCACGTGCTCGTCGCGGTCCAGGCCGTTTTGGTCGGTGGAGTACTTGCAGGAGTCGACGGCGATGATCGTGATGCCCTTGGCGGGGCGCACGACGTACGAGAGGCTGCCTCCGCGCTCGCCGCCCTCGTCGAACTTGGCGATGGCCGCGTCGTAGCCGCAGTCCTTCCACAGCTCCTTGAACGCGAGCGGATCAACCAGGTCGGTGTGCTCGGCGGTGCCGCTGGAGAAGTCGCGGCCGTTGTCGTCGTTGTTGATGTCATGGTTGCCGTTGATGACGCAGAACAGGGTGTTCTTGCCGGCGGCGGCCAGCGCGTCGCGGGCGGCCATGAACTTCTCGTGCAGCTCGCGATGGCAGGTGAGCTCGCCATCCTTGGTGAGGTCGCCCGATGCGATCACGATATCGGGCTGATAGGCAACGATCTCGTCCATGGCCTTGTCGATGATCGCACCGGACTCGCGGAGCATCTTGCGGTCGGAGTTCTCGGCGATCATGAAGTCATGGCAATCGGACCACAGGGTCTTGGAGAAATAATGCAGGTCGGAGATGTGGGCGATCTTAATCTTGCTGGGGTACTCCGCTGCGCCGGCTGTGGCGGCAGCGGCCGTAGCCGGGCGCATCGAGCACGCTGCAGCTGCGGCTCCCGCACCCACCACGGAAAAGCGAACGAAGTTACGACGGCTCATCGCATGCTGTGTCATAAACACTGGCTCCTATCACGTATTGAAAGCAAAACGACCGCAATGCGGCCGCAACACAAGTATGGGGAGCACGTGTTAACGCCTCGGTGGGCCGCTGTTAAGCCTCGGCGAGTTCTTTGTAAGAATTGTTAGGCCATCGTGCGCGATGTAAGCGCTTCGTCTTGTTTTCTAATCCAGTGTTTAGGGCGGGGCGAGCGGGACGGAAACGGCACAAGCGGATCGTGGGCGAAGATGACCGTGGAGCGGGGCGCGCCGCCAGAGCGGCTACAGCCGGCGGGGCCGATGAAGGCGACGCGACCGCAGGAAGAAAGCCCTGGCAAACGACCACGGCGATTGGTGCGCGCCGGGCAACGCCGATGCGAAAATCCGATGCAACGGCAACGGGGCGCCCGCCTTATGGCAAACGCCCCGCTGTATTCCGCTTTCCCACGCGCGGTCCCGGCGCGCTATGGCAGTCGACCCAGCAGCAAACGAACTGCAAGCCTCGGTCCGTCGCCATAGGCGCTACAGGTCGCGCGCCTCGTAGAGCCTGACCGAAACAAACGCACTCGCTGCATACGCCGCCAGGGCGATAGCGAGAACGCCCAGCCCCAGCGCGCCGAAACCGCCCGTCTGCCGCGACGCCATCATGGCCCGGTCGAGCAGCGCCGCCGCCTCGCCGCCCATGAGGCCGATGACGACGAACGGCGCCACGCTCAGCAACAGCATGATGAACGGCAGCCACTGCGTCGCCTTGGTCTGTCCAAACTTGAAGTACGCCGGCAGCGTCACGCTACTCAACGCCAAGCCGATGCACGCACAAGCAAGCAGCCCCGCAAGAGAAGGCATGATCCCCTCGTCGCCCCACGACAGCATCTCCGCGAGACGCCCGGTAAGCGGCGCCGCCTGTCCGAACCCTACCAGCAGGGCGACGAGCACCGACGTGACCGCGGCAGCCGCGATCGCAACGATCAGGTTGAACGCGTATCGGCCCAGCACCACATCGCGACGCGACACGGGCAGCGCCAGGCGATACGCACCCCAACCGTTCTGTTCGTCATATGCCGAGCCTGTCGTCGACATGCCGAACATCATCATGATGAACGCAATGGACGGCAGCGCCGTAACCGTACCCATGCCCACCGCGATGCACGCCATGGTGAACGCCATCGTGAACAGCATCGTCTTGAGGTACTGCGTGAATATCGTGAACTCCATCTTCATCATACGAAGCATTACCGCTCGCCTCCCTTCAGCGCCGCACCGCGCAGCTCGAGCTCCTCGCCCCTGAGCGAAAGCATCATGTAATCGTCGATCGTCACCCGGTCGCACGGAATCTGGGGGAAGGAGCGAGCGAATTTGAAGCGATCGGGGACCAGCACGTCGATGCCGTATTCGTGCCGCATCGCACGCAGGACGGCCGGAGCCTGCATCCCCGCCATTATTTCCTCGAGTTCGGTCGCGCGGCAACGTGCCACGCCCATCAGGTCCGTGATCTCATCCTTCGCGCAGCTGAACACGATGCGCCCCTCGTCGATGCAGACGACCTCGTCGGCGATCTTCTCAAGATCGCTTGTGATGTGGCTGCTCATGAGGATGGCGTTGCGCAGACGGCCCTCGGCATCCTCGACGGCCACGAAGGCGCGCAGTATATCGAGCACCTCGTCACGCGCCATGGGGTCGAGCCCGGCGGTCGCCTCGTCCAGGATCAGCACGCGCGGGCTGTGCGCGAGCGCGCAGGCGAGGCTGAGCTTCATGCCCATGCCGCGCGATAGTCCTTTCACCGCTTTGGCGCCCTCGAGTTTGAAGCAGCCCAGATAGCGCTCGAACGCGGCGGCATCCCAGGTGGTGTATGCACATGCCATGAGCCTGCCGACTTCGGCAACCGTAAGGTGCGGGGGCACCGACACGGTATCGAACACCACGCCGACCTCTTCCTTGATGCGCGACGATGCGCCCTTCAGCTCGCATGCCGGCACGCCCAGGATGCGCGCCTCGCCCCCATCCATCGAGATGAGGCCCAGCAACGCCTTGATCGTCGTGGACTTTCCCGCGCCGTTTTGACCGATGAAGCCCACGATCTGCCCCGGCTCAACTGCGAGCGACACGTCGTTTAACGTGAAACCATCGTAATGTTTCGTCACGCCGCGCGCCTCGATGAGCGGAGCGCCGTAAACCGTTGTTTCCATAGCTAGTCGTCACTCTCCAACAAGGTTCTCATCATCTCGATGAGCTCGTCATCCGGCAGGTCGAGCGAGCGCGCCATATCGATGGCAGCCCCCAGCTTGTCCTCGATCTGACGCAAGCGCTCCTCGCGAAGCAGCTCGGCGTTTCCACCGGCAACGAAGCTTCCCTTGCCCTGTACGGTTTCAATAAAGCCCTGGGCCTCTAGGTCCGCATACGCATGCTTGGTGGTGATTGCGCTCACGCGCAAGCTGTTCGCCAATGCGCGAATCGAAGGGAGCTGCTCGGCGGGAGCCAGGGCCCCCGACATGATCTGCTCCTTCACCTGCGAGGAAATCTGCTCGTAGATGGGCTTCGTGCTCGAATTCGAAATGATGATTTCCACGAAATTGAATCCTTCCCTACTGCGCCGGCAAGGCGTCCCTATGCCGGCCCGCACAGCGCCCCTTGACGTCCCAGGAGCGCCATGACCGAGTATAGGTGTATATACTCGATAGATACAGTATATACACCTATACACAGCGCAAGGCTTTTTGAAGTGAAACGAGAAGACTGCACGATGGGGGGCACGTCGCCCGGCCCATTGAGGAGACGGTCATTCGATTGGATCCAGCATGGCGCCGCAGGCTTACCCGCAGCGACGCGGCGGGGGCTCTTCCCGTCAGGATTCCGCGCGCGGACGGCGTTCGGCGACGATTCCTCCCGGCGGGGCGCGGCGGGGGGCCTCCCCGACAGGTTTTCCGCGGGCCGCGGGCGCCTCCGCGCGCATCGCTCCCGACAAGGACGCGGGACCGCGGCTTCCTGACGCCCGGAGGGCCCGGAAGGGCCCGATGGCGTCAGGAAAGCGCGGGCGCGGGCCGCCGGCGTCAGGTTTCCGGAAGAGCTCCCGAATGGAGCGGCTTTTCCTCTCGATAAGGCGGCACCGAGGGGCCGCGGCATGGAAGAGGGGGCCGGCCCGGAAGCCGGCCCCCTCGCGTCGGGGATATGTCGGCGGAAGCGCCCCGGCACGCGCCGGGGACCGCGACCCCCGGCGGCGCGGGCGGCGCTCGGCAGCGGCCCCGTGCTCGGAAAGGTGCCTGTCCCCTTTCCGAGCGCGCGCCCCTCTCGGAAAAGTGCCTGTCCCTTTTCTGAGAGGGCGTTGCCTACTTCAGGTCCACCAGGTCCTTCTCCGCCATGCGCTGCAGGAACGCGGCCATGTCGCAGCGGACGATCCGGTCGTAGGGGCGGAACGTCTTGGTGCCGTCCCCGGCGGTCCAGCCGGTGGAGACGCCGGAGGCGGCCAGCCACAGCACGGCCTCGCGGTGCGGCGTGTCCCTCGCGATGTCCGAGAAGGCGTCCTTGGCCTCGAACTCGGGCTTTCCGGCCATGCGGTACAGGAACGCGGCCATGTCGCAGCGGGTGATCTCGGCGTAGGGGCGGAACTCCGCCTTGCCGTCGGCGCCCTTCCAGCCGGTGGAGATGCCCTCCGCGGCGAGCCACAGGATGGCGTCGCGGTGCGGGGTGTCCTCGTCCACGTCGGTGAAGGCGACGTCCTCGGCGTCGAAGGCGGGCTCGCCAGCCAGGCGGTAGAGGAACGCGGCCATGTCGGCGCGCTTCACCGTGGCGTAGGGGCGGAACTCGAAGGTGCCGTCGCCGTTATCCCAGCCCTTGCTGACGCCGTTGGCGGCCAGCCACTCGACCTCGGCCCTGTGCGACGTGTCCTCGTCCACGTCGACGAAGGCGACCTTCTCGACGGGCTTCAGGCCGGCGCGGGCGTCGGCCAGGGCCTTCGCGGCGGCGTCGACCGTCTTCTGGTCGGCCTTCTCGTCGGCCAGGACCTTCTCGGCGGACTTCAGGGCGTCGGCGAACGGGTGCCAGGTCATGGTCTTGTAGTCCTCGGCCTTGAGGGCGCGGGCCTCCTCGACCGCTGCCTCGAGGGCCGCCTTGTCGACCTGCGGGGCCTCTTCCTTCTTCAGAGCGGCATGGGCGTCGGCGAGCATCTGCAACGCGAGGTCGACGTCGGCCTGGCCGGCCTTGTCGCTCTCGAGGACCGTCTTCGCGGTCCTGAGGGCGGACTCGAAGGCCTTCCAGGAGTCGGCGGTGTAGCCGTCGGCCTTGATGTCCTTGACCTCGTCGTACTTGGCCTGGAGGGCGGCCTTGTTCACCTCGGGCTCGGGCTCGACGGCCTTCTCCCACTTGGCGGTGAGCGTCAGGTCCGCCTTCACGGCGGCCGCGAAGTCGTACGCCTCCTCGCCGTTGAACCAGCCCTTGAACACGTAGCCCTCGCGGACGGGGTCCGCCGGCTTCTCGACCTGCTTGCCGTCCTCGACCTTCACGGTCGCGGGCTCGGCGCCCTCGTAACCGTAATCAAAGGTGACGGTGAACTCCTTGGGCTGGGGAGCGGGCTCGAACGCGGTGTCGAGCAGCGCGAGCTCGGCCACGGACGGAACCTTCCCGCCTTCCCAGCTTACATGGAGATCCTTCACGCCGAAGAACGCGCCGCCCGCGGCCTTCGAGAACACGAAGTCCTTCACGGGCTTGTCGAGCACGCCGAGCTCGACCTCGCGCGTCGAGCTATAGTCGGCGGCGTCGTATACGGTGGCACTCACCTTGGCGCCGTTCGGCACGCCCGAAGAAATCACGCGAACGCCGTCACGCGGCAGGTCGCCCGTCAGCGGATCCGAAACGTGATACGTCAGCTTGCCCGCTTCGGCAGCAGGGCGCCAGTACGTGGTGATGCGGCCATCGAGCATGGCCTCGGGCGCATGCCCCTCGTCGACCGGCTGGGCCGTAGAAGTGAAGTCACCGGCAAGACCCGGATACAGCACCTTGAACGGCGTTGCCGAGAAATCGAATTCGATCGGCTTGTCGGTCTTGTTCTGCAGACCCGCATAGCGAGCGGCGGCGATGCCGGACTCACCAGCAGCATCCCAGCTCAGACCATTCACAGAGCCAACGACCGTCAAGCCGGCCTTTGCGACGGCGGCAGCCGTCTCCGTATCGACCGTGATGTTCGCCTGAACCGACGCGAGGTCGATGGCCACATACGAGCCGGCGGGGATCACGACCTTGCCGCCCGAGATCGTAGCCGATGCGTTATCGGCCGCACCGGCGAGCGTCAGGCCCTCGATGTCGCTCACCACGGCGCCGGCCGGGCTCTCGTAGCCCTCTTCGGCGGTGAGCTCGAAGACCTTCCACCACTTTGCGGTGTTCTCGAGGTTGGTCACGCGGATAGCCAGGGCGTTCACGTTGGCGAACTCGAACGTCTGCGTCTTAGCCGACGTCACTTCGCCCACCTTGTGCCAGCTGCCATCCTTGGCCTGGTACTCGACCTTGCCCTTCACGATGACGTCTCCGCCATCGTTATCCTGCACGAACGTGATCTTGCCGATGCGCGCTGCGGGCTCGAAGGTCAGGCCCACCCAGTCGTTGGCGCGGATGTTGTTGTGCTCGGTGTTCTTGAGGTGCGCGTAGCTCGAAGGGTTGCCATCGGCGATCTTGTCGAGCGTATACCACTGGTAGGCGGACATGCCCGCATCCATAGCAGGGGACACCCTGCTGGGCAGGCGGCGAACCGTAAGCTCGTTGAGGTCCCATGCGCCGGCATCGGGAACCGCGATGCGAACGCCGTTCACGGCGACGTTCGAGCTGAGCGTGATGGTCTGCTCGGCCTTCGCGGCCACGTCGCCCATAGCGGTCCACGTGCCGCCCGTGAGCACTTCAAGCTTGCCGGCGCGTGCGTTGGCGCCCTGCACCACGGTCACCACGCCGACCTCGGTCGTCTTCATATAGGTCAGGCCCGCCTGGGCGCCCTCGTCCTTCACGTCGAAGCTGACGCCGCTCTTAGCGTCGCCGTCCACGATAGCGGACACGTCGCCGGCCGCGGGCTCGACGCTTGCGAACGCCTCGTAGGGCTTGGCCGCGGACACCGAGGTGGCGACCTCGTTCACCTGCCAGTAGCCGTTGTAGTAGGACTTATTGGTAAAGCGCAGGCCCTTGAGGTCCATGGCCTTGGCGAACTTGAGCGTCTGCTCGGCATCGCCGTTCACGTGCCCGAGCTCGACCCAGGTCGTACCGTCGGTGGTGTACTCCACCAACGCATCGCGCAGCACGTCCTGCGGACGCGACGCGGGCACCGACTGCACGAACTTCACGCTGTCGGCGCGCTGATACGGCTCGTACGTAATGGTGAACGAGTCGCCCACGTTCACGTTGGTGGTGGGGTTGCTACCAGAGAAATGAGCGTAGGTTGCGGGATCGCCGTCGATCACGTTGGCAGGGTTGCCGCTCGTGGCCAGACCCTTGAGCTCGATGGACGTGACCACGTCGACCGTTCCGGTCACCTCGCCCACGATGGGGCGCAGGTACTCGCCGAGCGCTTCGACGACCGGCCACACCGCACGGGTGCCGGCGCGGGCGTACTGGATGTCGGCAACATAGGGATAGCTGTGCAGCAGCGCGCTATCGAACTGCTCCTTACCCTGCGTATACTCGATAACGAGCGCGTCGTTGTCGCCCGTCAGGCGCGCGCGGAGCGCGGAGAGATAATGCTGGGCCGCGCCCATGCCGTCCGACCAGAACCCGAGCCAGGGCTCGATCTGCTTGGCCATGGACTTGTTGGCCGCAGACGACCGATAGGTCTGAGCGGCTGCGGCGATCTGGCCGAACAGCTCTTCGACCTGGTCGATATCCTCGACCTTGACCGTCCCGTTCTCGACCTTCGCGCGGAAGGCGTCGAGCATGGGCTTCACGGACTCCGATTCACGCGACTCGAACGTCACGCCGCCGCCCTGATACCACTTCATGTGCTCGGACAGCGTGCGCAGCGCATCAGACGCCTCGCTTGCAGCCGGCGTGCCGTTGTCCACGTGGCTGAACGAATCGCGCCACACCTCGTCGGCATGCTCGTAGCTCGTCCAGTTCTTCCACGAAAAATCGGCGTTGAGGAAGATGCCGACCTTGCTGGGCTCGGACTGCTGCATGGGGTTGATCACGCAGCCCACGAGCGAGCCGGGGGTGACGTCGGCGCCCAGAGCGTTCTCGTAGCCGCCCATGGAAAGGTGATCGCGCGTATTGTCCGTGCAGGGCCAGTTGATCCACATGAACGGCGCGACGCCCGCCTTGCGCGTGAAGGTGGCGATGGTCGAGCGATCGGCCTTGCCCCATACGCGGGTTCCGGTCATGATGGGCTTCACGTTCTTGGGAAGCTGGTTGTACCAGTACTCGCCCGCCTGCGCGTAGTTGGCGGCGACGAACGGGATGGTGTCCTTAAGGCCGGGGTACTTCGGCGTACCGTCCTCGTTCTTCATCGCCTGCAGTTCATGCAGCCATGCGGTGAGATCGTTCAGCAGCTTGGTGTAGTTGCTGGAACCCTGGTCGCGCGCATCGTCGGCGCTCAGCATGATCTGGCGGCAGCCGGCATCGATGACCTGCAGGTACTTTGCCTTGAGCACCTCGAGGTCCTTCTGGTAATCCCAGAAGGAGAGGGGCTGGTTCATAAACGGATGCAGCGCGTAGACGAAGCGGCACTTCGAATCGTTACCCGCCTTGGCCAGCGTCGAGATCTTCGCGATCTCATCGGGCGAGTACAGCTCGCGCCACTCGGCGTTGTGCTTGGGGTCGTCCTTGGGCGCGTAGACGTACGCGTTCTGCTTGTAATAGCCGCCCCAGCGCATGAGCTCGACGCGGTCCTCGGTGCTCCACGGGTTTCCGTAGTAGCCCTCGATGAAACCGCGGGTCTCCACGTCGGCCCAGTCATTCACGGCAAGGGCGCGCACCGAGCGGGCCGGAGCCTGCTGGAAAATCTGGAAGAGCGTGCTCAGGCCGTAGAATGCCGAGTCGGTATCGCGACCCACGACGACGATGCGCGCAGGGGCCCCATCGGTCTTGGGCTGAATGGCAAGATGGTAGGCGTCGGTCTTGGTGAAGAGCTCGGTGCTCGGCGTCACGGCACCCGCCGTGACGAGCTGGTCGACCGCGCCCTTCGACCCGCTGATGCCCACCAGCACCTCGGTGGCAGCGGCGTCGGTTCCGGGCTGCTCGACCTTCTTGGAGGCGATATCCTTCAACGCGAGCGTCTCGTCGAGACGGCGCTGGGTCTCCTGGTCGATACCGGGCTCGACCACGACGTTCACCGTCTCGGGCAGCACCACCTCGCCGGTACCGTATTCGAGCGCCTGCGGAGTGGGATAGACCTTATAGGCCTGCTCGGCAGCCCGTGCCGGCGCCGGCGCAGCGATGGCCGCCGCCGCCAGCGCGACGAACGCCGCCGAGAGCGCCTTGCGGATTCCCCTCCCCTTCATACCTGTGGAATGCATGTACATTCCCCCTTCCTACGGGTTCCAATAAAAAGAAGGGCGCACCTGGCGCGCCTCCTGAGTATCAAATGGTATGAGATGTTGCATACCAACAAGCCGCTCTATCGGACACTTGCCCGCGAACGGCTCCGCGAAATGAGCCAGACACCGGCGGCGCAAGCCATCCCTGCAGATAAAGCGGGTACTTGGGAAACCGCCCCGGCTGCGGGCAATTCCGCGAACGGCATCACCGCGCGCGACGCCTTCGCACGGCGGCCCCGGCTCGCAAGGAACCGGGGCCGCCGGGATGCCTAGCGCCCCTGGGCGCGCATGTGCTCGTAGATGTCCACGAGCTTCTGCTGCACGTCGTAGGGAACCTGCTCGTAGCCGGCGGGCTCCATCACGAAGTCGCCCGTGCCGCGCGTGAGTGAGCGCAGGCGCGTGGCGTAGTCGACCAGCTCGGCATAGGGTACGGTGGCCGTAATCACGGTGTCGCCGCGGTCGTTGGTCTCCATGCCGGTCACGCGGCCGCGCGAACCCGACACGTCACCCATCACGGCGCCGGCGTAGCTCTCGGGAATCGTCACGGTGATGTTCTCCATGGGCTCGAGCACCACCGGATCGGCATCCTCGCATGCCTTCTTCAGGCCGATGCGCGCCGCAGTGCGGAACGCCATCTCGTTGGAGTCGACCGGATGATACGAGCCGTCATAGCAGGCCACGCGCAGGCCGGTGAGCGGATAGCCGGCGATGATGCCGTCCTTCATGGTCTCCTGCACGCCCTTATCAACCGCGGGGATGAGCGAGCGCGGAATATGACCGCCCACGACCTCGTCCACGAACTCGTACTCGGTGCCGTCGAGCAGCGGCTCGACGCGCAGCCAGCAGTCGCCGAACTGGCCGGCGCCGCCGGTCTGCTTCTTATGGCGACCCTGCGCGCTCGCCACGCGGCGGATGGTCTCGCGATACGGAATGCGCAGCGGCACGATGTGCGCCTCGACCTTGGTGCGCTCCTCCAGGCGATTGAGCAGCACGGATACCTGGGCCTCGCCCACGGCGGACACCACGGTCTGGCCGGTCTCCTCGTCGCGCTCGATCTTCATCGTGGGATCGGCCTCGCACGCCTTCTCGATGAACGTGAAGAGCTTGTCCTCCTCGGAGCGGTTCTCGGCCTCGATGGCGATACGGTACTGCGAGTTGGGGAATTTGAACGCCGCAGCCTCGACCTTGCCGGAGACGGACAGCGTATCGCCCGTCTCGGCGGAGAGCTTCGGCACCACCACGATGTCGCCGGCGTAGGCATGGCCGACCTCGGTCATCTCGCGGCCGCACATCACGTTGAGGTGCGTCAGGCGCTCGCCCTTGCGCGTGCGCGCGTTCACGAGCTCCATGCCGGGTTCGATCGTGCCGGTGAGCACCTTGATGAAGGAGATGCGGCCCTGCTGGGCGTCGTTCAAGGTCTTGAAGACGAAGACCACCGGGCGGTCGTCATCGGAGGAGATCTTGAGGGTATCGCCGTCGATCAGCGGCATCTCGCCGTAATCGGTGGGCGCGGGGAAGTACGTGGCGATATCGTCCATGAGGGAGTTGACGCCCTGCTCCTGCGTGCAGCTGCCGGCGAACACCGGGACGAACAGGCGCTTGGCGATGGCGGTGGCCAGCAGGCTCTCGACCTCTTCCTGCGTGAGGCCCTCGCCTTCGAGATACTTCTCCATAAGCTCGTCGTCGGCCTCGGCAACCAGCTCGCACAGCGTTTCATGCGCGGCCTCGGCCTCCGCGCGCAGCTCCTCGGGGATGTCGAACTCGGTCTGCGCGGTGCCGTCGCACTGGCGAGCCTTCATGCGGACCAGGTCGATGATGCCATGGAAATCCGGACCGGTGCCCCAGGGCAGGGTCACGGCGCCCAGGCGCATGCCGAAGCGCTCGCGCAGCATCTCCATGCACATGGCGTAGTCGACGTTCTCCTTGTCCACGCGGTTGACGAACACCGCGCGCGCCAGGCGCAGGTCCTCGGCCGCATACCACAGCTTGACGGTGGTGGGTTGCGGGCCCTCGGCGGCGTCCACCACGAACAGCGCGCTCTCGCACACGCTCATGGCAGCGTAGGCATCGCCGATGAAATCGGGGTAGCAGGGGGCGTCGAGCACGTTGATGCGGGCGCCCTTCCAGTCGATCGGCGCGATGGAGGTCGAAATCGAGAACTCGCGCTTGACCTCCTCGGCGTCGTAATCGAGGGTGGGCTTGGTGCCACCGTGACCGCCCAGGCGAGCGGTCTTGCCGGACAGGTGGAGCATGGCCTCCGCGAGCGAGGTCTTGCCCACCCCGCCTTGGCCTACGAGCACCACGTTCCTCACATTGCCAGTCTTGGGCGCACCCATGGGACACCTCCCTTTCCCGGCACGCAGCGATGCGCGCCGAAAACGCGTGACGAGGTGCCTTGTGCAACCCCGCACGACAGCCGTATGACCCGAGCCTACCCCTCCGCGCAAGGGGTAACCGCCCGCTTTCGCCCAGTGCGCGCTCGCGTACGGTAAAGGGCGGGCAGGCAGCCGGCGGCTATCGCACGGGGCGGCCGACCCCCTGCAGGGAGCGCGTGACCGAGGCGAGCACGTCGTAGCTGTTGGGGCCTACGTCCGTCGACGACAGGAAGTGGACGAGCATGAGCGCGGCATCGAAGCAGCCGGCGTCAACCAGCCCCAACGCCGCGGTGGCCACAGCCTCTACCAGCGACGACACCGGCGCCAGCGGCACGCCCTCGGCACGTGCGATCGCCTGCGCCTCGTCGCGCGCGGGCTTACGGCTTAGATGGTTCTCGCGCATGAGCTCGTCCATCTCCTGCTGGGCCTCGCCGTAGAAGATCGAATCGCGGCGCACCAGCGCGTAGCAGGCAAGGCCGAGCTGGGGCTGCCCCATCTGCCAGAAGAAATACCCCAGGCGATAGTAGCAGCAGGCCACATCGGTGGGCACGGAGGCAACCTTCAACCCCTCGATAAGCGCCTGGACCGCCTCGGGCATCTTGCCCATATCGCGATAGACGAGCGCCAGCGAATGGTAGGCGTTGAACGACGTGGGTGCCAGGCCGACGAGCTCGATTGCCAGCTGCAGGGCGTCCTCGAGATTGTCGCGCTCACGGTACATGCGGCACAGCACCGAGCGGGCGTCGAACGCCGAGTCGGGAACCTTGCGGAACCGCTGCTGCCCCTCGAGCTCCAGGCCGCCGGCCAGCACGCGCGATGCCATGTTGCAGCAATACAGCGGCACGCGGTCATCGCCCTGCAGCGCATCGGCGGCATCGTAGGCCGAAACGAGATCGGCCACCTCGCTGAGCACCGACGAATCGCCGTCCTCCTCGCGCGCGAGCAACTCGCGAAAACGCTCGCGAAGCGGGTCGTCGCCCGATCCGTATACATCCAGGTCGCACACGCGATCGGCGCGCAGGAACGTGGCCAGCGCCGGCGGCAGCGGGCGGTCGTCCTCGGCGGTGGGCACCATACGGCAGGGGATGCCGGGATCAAGCGGATCCACGCCCTCGAACACGCCGTCGAGCTCGGTGGCAAAGCGATGCGCGCGCGGAGAGACC
The DNA here is from genome assembly GCF_008014645.1 of Collinsella sp. BA40. Classification (GTDB taxonomy): domain Bacteria; phylum Actinomycetota; class Coriobacteriia; order Coriobacteriales; family Coriobacteriaceae; genus Collinsella. The sequence goes on along the minus strand of NZ_VOWY01000002.1, from coordinate 214,888 downwards.
ATCTCCATCAGGGCGGCGGACGTCAGCTTCTCCTCAAGCAGCGCATGCGAGGCGACCTTCGGGAGCACGCCCATGGCGAAGGGCCGGCGGTCGTAGGCGATGGTGAGTACGGCGCCGCCCGACAGCAGGCGCTCGTGCAGCGTCAGCACCACGCGCGTCACGCCAACGCCCGCCCCGAACGCCACCGCCGCCAGCAATACGGAAAGGCGCAGCGCATAGCAGCGGCGCGCTTCCACGCGCTCGCCGTCGTGCTCGAACGGCCAGGCGCTCGAAGCGGGCACCGTGGCGTCGATCGCAAACAGCCCGGCGCGGGCATCGCAGTCGAAGGTGTAATCGAACCCGAACGGCGTGCGCAGGCCCTCCGCCCCCGCAGCGAAGCGCGTGCGTACGTCCCACTCGCCACCGCGCGCGGCCACGGCGCCGGCGACCTCGGAAAACGGGCTCGCCTCCTCGCACCCCCGCAGGCGCGTTTCGGCGCCCGAGGGAAACGCGCACAGCGCGGTGCGGGCCACGGCCTCGCAAGCGTCCTCGCTCAGCGAGCTGGTGAACGGGGAAGCGCCGTCGTCGTCGGAGAGCATCCGGTCGATGAACACCAGGCGGTTGAGCGCGCCCTCCACCGCCTGCAGGGTATCGACCTCGCGATCGACCATGTTTTCACGGCTGTAGCCCGTCCAGAACATGCCCGTCGAAGCCAGGCGGCGCAGGTCGATCTCGTGCGTCGCGGCGATGGGGCGCACGTACTCGGCCCCCGCCGCAAGCAGGGACCGGGCGGCGAAGCGCTCGAATCCGCTCGCGTCATCCTTCTCGCCCCGGTAGATCAAGGCGTCGATCGAATCGGCATACGGCGCGCCCATGAGCTCGTCGAGCACATCGCCCACCGTCTCCAAGACCAACGCTTCGCCGCGCTCCCGTGGCAGCAGCCAGTGCGCCACGAAGCACGCGGCGCCCATCTCGTCCACGTCGTACGAGCCCGATGCATACGGCCCCATATCGTGCCTGCTGCTGCTCACGGTAAGGCGGCCGGTCTTCTCGTCCTGGCCGAAACGGGCGGTCAGGGCGACGCGTCCGTCCGCGTCCACGTAAAACGCCACGTTATCGTCGCTTCGCGTGAGGCCGCACGCAGCTTCGCGATTCAGGCAGTCTGGAACCGGCTCGTCGCACGCGAAGATATTGCCTCCCAGCGCCAGCCAGGCCACCACCTTCACGCGGCGCGGCGCGACCACCTCCACCAGGTAGCCCATGCCCTTCTGGGGCTGCGGCGTGATGCAATCGGCCAGGGCGAACACACGGCCCCGTTCCTGGCCTGGCAGAGGTTTGAGGTTTCTCACCTTGGAAAACAACGATAGCTTGATGATCTTCCCGTCATCGCCCGCCGCCATATGCATCCCTCCCGCGCCTTGCCGCCAACGGCTTCCTATGGTTGCGCTCCATCGTATCAAAGCATGCGGACACGATGGAGAGCACTCGGCGGGCGGCCCGCGTTTGCTATGCTTGAATCCCGTTCGGGCGGGTCGCCGCCGAAGCCCCTACGCCTACCGCGGCGGGCGCGATGCAGCGCGCGACGCGGACAGCGGCCCGCGCGCCGGCAATACGGCGTCGAGCGCCCGGCACGCACCGGCGATCCAGGCCGCGGGGCAGGCGCGTCGGAAACGCGATGCAGACCGTGAAACACCCGAGCAACCATCCGCCAGAGCACGTTAGAGGGAGCACACCCCGGTGACTTACGAGCATTCCCCAGCACATGATCGAGCGCGCCGCGGCGCCCGCAACCGCAACGCGAACCGCGACCGCCGCGCCGTGGGCCGCGGCGGCGATCCGCGCCCGGCGCGCTGCCGCAAAAAACGCGATGCGCCTGCCGCGACCCCGATGCGCGGCGACGGCCCCTGCCCCGTCATGCGCGCATGCGGCGGCTGCGCATGGCTCAACCTGCCCTATCGAAAGCAGCTCGCGCGCAAGCAGGCGGCCATGGAAGAGCTCTTCGCGCCGCTGCTGTCCGCGCACGCTCCGGAGCTCGCGCTCGACCCCATCCGAGGCATGGGCGGCACCTGCGACGACGGCAAGCTGCCCGCCCCGCGCGCGTTCCGCCACAAAGCGGCGACCCCCTTCGCGCCCACCGCGGATGGAGGCGTTTCCTGCGGCTTCTTCGCCCGCGGCACCCACGACATCGTGGCCGTGCCCTCCTGCGCGGTAGAGGCGCCCGGTGCGCGCGCCATCCTCAACGGCGTGGCCGCGGCGGCGCAGGATCTGGGCATCTCCGCATACAACGAGGACACCCACCAGGGCCTGCTGCGCTACGCCGTCCTGCGCCTCGGCTGGAAATCGGCCGAGGGCGTGCTCACGCTGGTCACGAGCAGGCGCGACGTACCGCATCTGGACGAGCTCGCCGAGCGCGCGCAGCAGATCGACCCCCGTATCACCGTCGTCGCCCAAAACGTCAACCCGCGCGTCACCAACGCCATCCTGGGCGGCGAGACGCGCATCCTGCGCGGCCCCGACCATATGGCCGACAGCCTCCTGGGCTGCACGTTCTGCATCTCGCCAACCGCGTTCTACCAAACGAATCCCCAGCAGACCGAGGTGCTCTACCAACTCGCCATCGACGGCATGGACCTGCGTGCAGGGGACGTTCTCATGGACGCGTACTGCGGCAGCGGCACGATCGGCCTGTGCGCCGCGGCGGCCACGCGCGAGCGTGGTCGCGACATCAGGCTGCTGGGCGTCGAGCGCAACCCCGCCGGCATCGCCGACGCGCGACGCAACGCGGAGCTAAACGGGCTATCGAACGCAGCGGAGTTCCTCACCCGGGACGCCACCGACTACATGCTCGAAGCGGCGTCGCGAGGAGAGCGCGTCGACGTGCTCTCCATCGACCCGCCGCGCGCGGGCTCCACGCCGGAGTTCCTCAGCGCCGCCGCGGCGCTGGCACCGCGCCGCATCGTCTACGTGAGCTGCAACCCCGAGACGCAGGCACGCGACCTGGAACAGCTCCTATCAACCGGCTACGAGCTCCTGCGACTCACCCCTGTCGACATGTTTCCGCACACCGAGCACGTCGAAACCGTCGCCGTGCTCGAGCGCCGGGGCTAGAAGGCCGCTGGTCGGTAGGTTGCCTGCCGGCGGGCTGCCTGTCGGTGGGTTGCCTGCCGAACCGACCTGCCTGTCGCTCCGACCTGCCTGTTGGCCCGTCCGATGGGCTGCCTCGCCTGCCGACCGTCGGCCTTCCTGCCAGACCGACCGGCCTGTCGACCTGCCTTGCGCCGGACAACCCTTCTTTGCCGTCAGAAAAACTCGCCTAGATGGACTTCGGCTCGAATTCCTCCCAGCAAGCGCGGGTGCCGCGGTTTTCTCCCGCCTACGTGGCGAAATCAGCCTCTTTACCGTCAGAAATCCGCGGTTGCCGCCCGCCACCGTCAGGAATCCACGCCAACGTGCAGGCATGCGCCGCAAACCTCCCGGCAGCACCGGATCACCAATCCCTACCGTCAGGAATCCGCGCACCCAAGGAAGAGCAGCCGAGTTTCTCCCGATAGGACCAACCGCAAGCGCCGCAGCCCCCTGGCCGTGTCGAAAAACCGCGTGAACGGGGGCATCCCAAACGCTTTCATCCCGCGATGCTCGCGGCGGCTCGAATCTGGCAGCGCGCACCTTGGGAACGCTATGCAGGGCGGCCGGCATCAACCGCCAGCCCCGGCAGCGATTCCATCCAGGCGATATACACGCTTGGATAGTGACCGCGCAGGATGCGCGTCGGGTTGATGCGCAGCGCGCATGCGGCGGCAACCGAGGCCACGCCGCGGGGCGTCATCAGCGCACCGGCCGTCGGCACCGTACGCGCGAGCTCCGCTACCACGCCATCGATCGCCGTTTCGGCCTCGGCATCATACGAATCGCGGCCGCCCGTCAGGTGCTCGAACGCGTCCTGCATGGCGGCAAACCGCTCGCCGAAGCCCTCGTCATCGAGCGACGGCAGCGGCACGTCGACGCCGTAGCGCACGTAACCCCAGCTCTCAAGCGGCAGGTTGGTCACCAAGTCGGCAGGATTCACGATGTTGAAGATGTTCCCATACCGAGCGTCGTTTCCCCGCGCGTTCAGCGTCGTCCGCGGCGACGCGAACGTATAGGCGAAAACCCGCGGTGCACGCTGCATGGGAGCCTGCGCGGCGGCGTCCGCTTCGGTCCGCGCATCCTCGCCCGTACCCGCCGCCGCCCGATCGTCCAGCATCGCAGCTAGCAAGCCCGCCACGGCACCGCCGCGGCTGTGCCCCGTGAGCAGCACCGACACCTCGGCCCCGCGCGCGTCGGCCTCGTCGACCCATGCATCGAGCTCGCCCAGGATCTCCAAAGCCGCAACCTGGTACCCCGTATGGTCGTGCGACCGCTCATCTGCCAGCGCCTCGGCAGCCGCAGCGGCCTCGCCCGCACCCAGGTTGAAGTTGCTGAGCCATTCCGATCCGTAGCTTCCACGCACCGAGACTGCTATGAGCTCGCGCGGGGTGCCGTCCGGAGCCGGCATCAGCTCCTTGCGGGCCAGCCCGTATGCCACGCCGTCCGACTGCTGCGTCATCACGTCGAGCACCTCGTCCACAACCTCGCTGCGAAAACGATACGACCCCGTCTCGACCATATCGAACCCCAGCTGGTGAAGGACGTTCTCCATGTAGGGAGGGGTCTTCGAACCGCTTTGGTAGAAACCCGACTCCGCGTACGCCAGCGCGGCGAGCACCGAGCTCGCGCGAGCAAGATCGTGGTTGTACACCCGAGGGTCGCCGTCAAACCATGCATCGTCCCACAGCATATGCGAAGAGACCTCGCCGTTGCCCGCCATCCCGTAGCAGCTATACGTCACATCCGTTTCGAAGCGGCCGACGCGCGGCAGCTCGCCGGCATACGCCGTATCCGGAATCGCAGGGGAATCGACCGCTCCGGCACCGCGCAGCTCCTGACCATGTCGAATACCGAGCACGGCCGACCCAGATGCCGCCGCCGTGCCCAGCAAGACCAGCACCACCGCGATCGCGCGCCGGATGCCCGTCCATGTTAGTCGCCTCATACCGCGAACGTCGATCACGCGCGGCCTCCTCTCCTGCCTTGTGTGCACCCGAGGATAACGGGCGCTCGTGAAGCCGCTATGATGACCTGCTTACATTTTTATAAGAAACCCCGGCGCGGGCTGCATTCGGGCGAGCTCCCCGCCGCCCCGAGCCGCGCGCCGGTATCGCCGCCGCAGCCGCCGGCCGCGCTCCGCCAGCTTTCGCGCGAACGCCGCCGATCAGCAGCTCGCGCACACGCAAAGGCGGCGTGACCGGGATCCCCGCCCCGGCCACGCCGCCTTTTCTACCATGGACGCAGCGAGCCGCTGCATTTCGCGCACGCCCTCCGGGCTAAGCCGTCGGCCGGCGCCCAAAACAACCGGCTAGGCGCCGGCGACAATCTGCTCGGGCGTCAGCTCGGCGCCCTCGACGTAGTAGACGTGCTCGCCCGCGCACCGCTTGCAATACACATGCCCGTCGCGCTCGACGCCGCGGCCGTCGTGCACGCGCTCGCCGCACGCCTCGCAGACCTGCGTCACACGCGGCTTGCCGGGCAGGTCGCACTCGTCCATATCGGGCAGCTCGACCTCGTGCACATGGAACAGCTCGGTATCGGAATACTGGTTGAAGAACGCGACGACGTCCTCGCCCTTGGGGCAACGCGGCACGTCCTGGCGCTGCGAGATGCGAATCGCCTTGCCGCTGGCGATATCGTAGAAGCTTGCCGACATGATGCCGTAGTCGTACCACTTGAGGCGGCGCTTGCCCAGATGGCAATGGCTCACCGAGATCACGGCGTCTGCCAGGCAGCGGTCGCATTCCACGAAGGCGATCAAGTCGCGATAGGTATCGGGGTCCTCGATATGGAAGTACTCGAGCGCCAGGCGAGCCATGCGGGTGCCGATCATCTGACCGCCGCACAGATGGCCGTGGAAGGCGATGGCGCGATCGAGGTCCTCCTGCAAGGTGCGTTTCAACATCGGGCAGCTCCTTTCGCTGGGTGCTTTTGTATGCGAACGATGCTACGCGAGGCCGCGCGCAGGCGCAAGGTCGTCTGTTAGCCTTACAGCCACCCGGCGATCCCGCGCTACGCGCTCGGTGCCAGCTCCGTCAGGTCGCATACGCCGGCCGCCGCCAGCTCGCCCAAGAACGCGGCAGCGCTGCGGTTCATCACCAGTTCCTCGGGGAAGTCGATCGACGCGAGCATCTCGGCTGCCGCCGGCATGCGACCGATGTCGCACGCGATGTGCGCGTCCGTCGACACGGTTATGCCCACTCCCAGCTCGGCGCACCGGCGTGCGATATCGCGGCACCTCCGATAAGCGCCGCTCGTCGCCCCGCGCTGCAAGCTGTGCTCGTTGATCTCGATGAGCTTATGGGCGTCGCGCGCGGCGGCAAGCACCGTATCCAGATCGAACGGCACGCCCGAGCGCCCCACATGGCCCAGGATGAACACCTTGGGCTGCGCCAGCACGTTCAGATACATCTGCGTCGTCTCGTCCATCGTGGCCCCGTCCGCGAACGCGTTGTTATGCACACTCGCCACCACGTAATCGAGCGGCTCGGTCAGCCGTTCGAACAGGCTTTTCTCCTCCTTGTACAGACGTCCGACAATGCTGGCGTCGACCGGGATGTCCTGACCGAACAACCGCCCATCCAAGCCCAGGATATCCACCTCGGCACCGCGCAGCAGCACGACCCCGTCATGCTCGCGCGGCCACACGTCCATGTTGAGGAAGAACTGGTAGTTACGAATGTCCGATGTGGGGAACAGCATCCCGCTCAGATGGTCGGCCGACCCCAGCAGCTCCAGGCCGGCAGCACGCGCTGCCTGCAGGTTCTCCATAATTGTCGAATACGCGTGGCGCGAATACAGCGTATGCGTATGCGCGTCGCAACGAAACTCATACGTCATCTGGTTGCAGCCCCTTTCTTGGCATACCGGGCGGCGGGGATACACCGCAGCCGCGTGGTCGGCCGGCGCCGACCCTAGCGGCCGGCTTTCTCGTGAGCGCGGGCGCGACGGACCCGCGGAATGAAGCGCGCGGCAAACGAATTGTGGTCGCGCGTCTTCACGTACGCGAAACCCAGCACCGCGAAAACCAGCGCACCGATAAGGTTCACGATCAGGTCCGCCATGGTGTCGTGGATGCCGATATCCAGGTAGCCGCCGGGAATTGGGATAACCTCGCCCGACGCCAGGTTGATCTGGCTCGACACGATATCGCGCACGGGAATGGTGATGTTGGAGTTCGTGGGATCCAGCCACACCGTGTTGATGCCCTGGACCAAGGTGTCCTTCTGCATGTCCACGCCAATGAAGCAATCGGCGAAGTACTCGAAGATCTCCCAGCAGGCACCGATGCACATCGAGAACGCGATAGCCGAAATCGCCATGTACAACGGCGTGAGCTTGATCTTCGATGAATCGCTGCGGTTGAGAATGTCGAACAGCGCAAAGCCGATGCCCGCGCACAGGAAGCCCCAGGTGGTATGGAGGATGGTGTCCCAGAACGGAATGCGGATATAGAAGGCATCGATCTCGCCGAGTATCTCGGCAGCGAATATGAAGAGCAGGATGATGGACTCCAGCAGGTCGGGCAGCTCGATGTCGAGCGTGTGCTCGATAAGAGACGGCAGCAACAGCAGGAGCAGGGTGAGCACGCACAGCATCATATGCTCGTAGTGGCCCAGGAACGCCGAGCGCACAAGCGTGACGAGCACCAATGCCCTCAGCAGGAAATACAGCATGAACACCTTGGGCTCCTCGACCCGTTTGCGGTGCATAACCTCTTTGGCGCGCGAGATAAATCCGGCCACAGCGGTCCTCCTCGATGACGATTGACAACAACGCGCGCCCCGCGGGCCCGACGAGCCCGTCGACGCGTAGCAACAAGCCAGCGTCAGCGCAACGTCATCCCACTATACCCGCCCCGCCGCGGTTGGACGAAGAGCCTTGCTGAAATGCGCACAAGTTAACGCCGCGAGCGCAAGCCCGTTCGTCGGGAAACGCGGCCTCGCAGCCCAGCCGTCAGAAATCCGCGGCCACCATGTCCTCGAACGAAAATCCTCCCGGTAAGCGACTGGAAACCGCTCTAAAAAAGGAAGATCCCGCTCGCGAAGAGCGGGATCCCCTGATACAGCATTGTTCCACTGCAGCGTTCTTCCGATGCAGCACTCTTCCGATACGGCGTTGTTCCAGCACGTCGTTCTTGAACGGGCCGTTAGACCGACAGCGCCGTAAGGCTAGCAGCTACGCAAGCCCGGGCTACGCCTCGTCCCCGGCGTCGACGGAAGCATCTCCGCCATCGGCCGCGGCCCCATCTTTGCGGGCGGCCTCGGCATCGCGCTCGGCCTCGGCGGCAACGGCGGCCTCGGCGTACGCGGCTGCGTCGGCGGCGATCTCCTCGTCGCCCTGCTTGGGCTTGCGCGCGGCGGCGGCGTTGCGCTCCTCCTTCGCAGCGCGAATATCGACCTCGCGCTCCAGATAGCTATCCCACTCGTTGTCGAGCAGGGCCGTCACCGCATCGCCCTCGACGGTCTCGCGCTCGAGCAGCACCTGCGCCATCAGGTCGAGCTGATCGCGACGGGCCTCCAGAATGCGAACCGCGCGCTCGTGCGCCTCGCGCATGATGCGCTGGACCTCGATGTCGATGCGACGCGCCGTCTCCTCGGAGTAATCCTGGTGATCGGCGTAATCGCGACCAAGGAACACCTGGTGCTTGGCCTCGCCGAACACCATCGTTCCCAGCTCGTCGCTCATGCCCAGCCGGGTAACCATCTCGCGCGCCATCTTGGTAGCGCGCTCGAGGTCGTTGCTCGCGCCCGACGTGATGTCGTCGCACATGAGCTCCTCGGCGACGCGACCGCCCAGGAACACGGCGAGCTCGTCGAGCATCTCGTTGCGCGTCTTGAGGAAATGATCCTCGGCGGGAAGCTGCAACGTGTAGCCGAGCGCCTGACCGCGGCTGATGATCGAGATCTTGTGCACCGGGTCGGCGTTGTCCAGCACATGGCCCACCAACGCATGGCCGCTCTCGTGGTATGCGATGGTCGTGCGCTCGTGCTCGCTCATGACGCGGCCCTTGCGCTCGGGTCCGGCGATCACGCGCTCCATCGACTCCTCGATCTCGTCCATCGAGATGAGGCTGCGGTTGCGACGCGCCGCCAGCAACGCGGACTCGTTGAGCAGGTTGGCCAGGTCGGCGCCGGTGAAGCCCACGGTGAGCTGGGCGAGCTTGTCGAACTTCACGTCCTCGTCCAACGGCTTGTTGGCGGCATGGACGCGCAGGATCTGCTCGCGGCCCTTCACATCGGGGCGGTCCACCGTGACCTGGCGGTCGAAGCGACCCGGACGCAGCAAGGCGGGGTCGAGGACGTCGGGGCGGTTGGTGGCCGCGATCAAGATGACGTTCTCGGAGTCCTCGAAGCCGTCCATCTCGACGAGCAGCTGGTTGAGCGTCTGCTCGCGCTCGTCGTGGCCGCCTCCCAGGCCGGCGCCGCGCTGGCGACCCACGGCGTCGATCTCGTCGATGAAGATGATCGAGGGGGACTGCTCCTTGGCGTTCTTGAACAGGTCGCGCACGCGGCTCGCGCCCACGCCCACGAACATCTCGACGAAATCGGAGCCGGAGATGCTGAAGAACGGCACGCCCGCCTCGCCGGCAACCGCCTTGGCCAGCAGCGTCTTACCGGTGCCCGGAGGGCCCACCAGCAGCACGCCGCGCGGAATCTTGGCGCCGAGCTTACGGAAGCGCTCGGGTTCGGACAGGAAGTCGCGAATCTCCTCGAGCTCCTCCACGGCCTCGTCGATACCGGCCACGTCCTTGAACTTCACGTTGGGACGCGTGGCCGCGGTGGTCTTGGCGTCGGTCTTGCCAAACTGCATGGCCTTGTTGTTGGCGCCCATCATCTGGCGCATGAAGTAGAACATGAGTCCCACCAGCACCACCGTGGGCAGCAGGCCCATCAGGAGGTCGGCCAGGAAATCGGGGTCCTTGGTGTCGACCTCGTACTTCGTCTCGGGATGCTTGGCCATGAGCTCGGACAGCGAGTCGTTGCCCACATAGGTCGAGGTGAAGGCGGTCGCCTTCTTCTCGTCGCCTACGTCCTTCTTCTTTTCCCAGAACGAACCGGCCAGCTTGCCGTCCATCACCGTGTAGGTCGCGCTCTCCACGCGGCCGTCCTCCACAGCCGAAACGAACTCGCTGGTAGGAAGCTCGACAGAGCTCTTCACGCCGCGCGCGTTGCTGCCCAGGCTGAAGAACACGTAGGCGAGCAGCGCACAAGCAACCAGAAAGTAAAGCCAGTTGGCCCGCGACGGACCCGTACCGCGGCGTCCCGGGCCGCCGAAGCCGCCCATGCCGGGACCTCCCTGGCCGCCATCGGGGTTGGGGCCCATCATCTTGCGATCGGCCGGACCGGGTGCACCCTGCTCGGGCTTCTGGCGCTCCGCCTGCTCGTCCTGCTCGCCGTCCTGCGCGCGCAGCACGACGCCCTCACTCGCTCGATTGAACGATTCCGACATATTACGAATAAACCTCCGGCTTGAGCACGCCCACGTACGGGAGGTTGCGATAGCGCTCGGCATAGTCGAGGCCGTAACCCACCACGAACGCGTCGGGGCAGTGCGTTCCTACATACTTCGGCTCGACGGCCGTGGTGCGGCCCTCGACATCCTTCCACAGGAAGGCGGCCACCTCGAGCGAGGCGGGCTGGCGGCTGGCCAGGTTCTTCATGAGGTACTTGAGCGTGAGGCCCGAATCCAGGATGTCCTCGACGATCAACACGTCGCGGCCCTTGATATCGATATCGAGGTCCTTCACGATGCGAACCACGCCCGAGGACTTCACGCCGTCGCCGTAGCTCGACACGGCCATGAAATCGATGGCGAGCGGCGCCTCGATGGCGCGCATGAGGTCGCCCATGAAGACGACGGCACCGCGGAGCACGGCGATCAGCACCAGGTCCTTGCCCTCGTAGTCACGCTTGATTTCCTCGCCCATGCGCTTGACCATAGCGGCGATGTCCTCGCGGGAGAACAGTACTTCCTCAACGTCCGGATGCAGTGCTTCCATGGCAACCCTTTCTGTGTGATTCAACTGCTGCCTTACGCTCGCTGCCGTCCAGCAGCGGGGCAGTAGCTACAACCGTAGCGTAATTGTCCAATTCTACCAGGCTCGATGAAACAATGGCCCAAAACGCCACGCTTACGCGATAACCCGGCGCATCTCCAGCTGGAGCACATAGCGCGTGGCGGGCGTGCACTTGAATCGCTCGTCCACACGCACCCCGGCAACCCACACGATGGCGCCCTGCGGCGTGGTGCGCAACACCGGGACGAGCGGACGCTCCGCAACCGGAATCCTGGCGGCACCCAAGATATCCGAGAGCTTCTTCGTACGCCCGCTCATGCCCAACGGGCACATGATGTCGCCCGCAGCCGGCGCATCCACCCACAGGCGCGGCCGATGCGCCACGGGCACGGCGCTGCGGCAGGAGCCGCACAGACCCTCAAGGTCGCGTTCGGCGTAGCCGAGCGACTCGGCGTCGACCCACACCGAGGCCGCCCCGCCAAGCGCGCCGACTTCGTCCGCCGAGGCCTCGCGCGCCAGCGCCACGGGGTCGTCACCTGGCACGATGCGGCGGACACGCGCCGAAAGCAAGCAGCCGTTGGCAACGGCGAAGGGTTCGTCCAGCTCGATCCAACCGGCCGCCAACTCCTCGCAGGCGGCACGCGTGCGTAGCGAGAGCGCGCCGAACTCCATGCGCGCATCGATCCCGCAGGGCAACGTCGTCGAGCCCGAGCCCGCTCCCACCAGGGCGAGCACGGCTTCGACGTGGCGCATCTCCAGGCGCGCGTCGGCGTCGAGCATGCCCACCGCGCGCCGCACCATGCGGCGAGCCACCGCCACCTCCGAGGCCGCCAGCTTGTTACCGTCCAGTACCAGCAGCCCCTCCTGCGTCCGGATCATGCACACGCGCAGCGCCGTAGCCGCAAGCTGAGACATGAACGCGTCCTCGTCGCCCAGGATGTCGCAGGACGCGCACACCGCGCGCTCGAGGTTGGCGTTGCACGCCTCGGCCAGCGGCACGATGTTGTGGCGGATGAAGTTACGCAGATAGGCGGTGTCCTGGTTGGACTCGTCTTCGCGCCACGCCTGGTCGTTCACCCGCAGGTAATGCACGAGGTCCTCGTGCGTCCTGTCGATGAGCGGGCGCACGATGATATTGCGGCGGCGCGGGATGCTCGACAGGCCCGCGGGCCCCGAGCCCTTGATGGCGTTCATGAAGAACGTCTCCGTGCGGTCGCTCGAGGTGTGCGCGGTAAGGATGCGTGCCGCCGAGCGCGCGGTACCCATCTCGCGCGACAGGTCGTTCACCAACCGGCGCGCGGCGGCGTAGCGCACCTCGCGCGCGGCAGCTTCCAGATTCTGGCCGTCGAGCTCGGTGAACGACGCATGCTCCACGCACAGCGGCAACCCGTAGCGCTCGCACAGGTCGCGGACGAACGCCTCGTCCGCATCGGACGCCGCGCCGCGTAGATGATGGTTGACATGCAGCACGTGCAGCCGCTCGCGAGCGATCGTCGCGACGCCGCGGCCGTCGGCGATATCCAGCTTCGACGTGCAGGCCATCAGCACCAGCGCCGTGGAGTCCGCGCCGCCTGATACCATGAGCACCACAGGAGCGCTGCGCTCGCCGCCATTCGGGCGCGAGGGCTTGCGGGATGTTCCATTGTGTTGTGCGCAATACTGGGCAACCGTGGGCATACGACCTCCTTGTTATCACGTTGTCATTGTATCCATAAGGAGCCGCATGCACGCCACCCCGCCCACATTACCCGCAGTCGTCCGCACCGGCGCCGCACCCATGCACGGCCGCCTGCGCCTGCACGTGCTAGCCAGCGGATCAAAGGGAAACTGCGCTATCGTCGAGAGCGGCCAGGGCCTCGTTATGATCGACAACGGCCTGTCGCGCAAGGAGACGCGCGCCCGCATGCGGGAGCTGGGGCTCGACGAGCAGCTCGTACGGGGCGTCGTCGTCACGCACGAGCACGGCGACCACACGAAGGGCCTGGGCGTATGGCTCCGAGCCTTCCCGGCACCGCTCTATGCAAGCCGCGGCACGCTCGCCGCGCGAGCGGCCACGCGCGACCTTGCCGCCAACGAGTTCGATCCCGGCGACCAGCTCGAGCTCGCCGGCATGCGCATCACCGCGTTTTCCACCTCGCACGATGTGGAAAATCCCGTGGGCCTGCTCATCGAGGGTCAAAACGACGCCATCGGCTTCATGACGGACACCGGCGTCATGCCCGCCGAGGCGGGGCGCTTGCTGCGCGGCGCGCGCATCCTCGCCCTCGAATCCAACCACGATCCCGCGTTGCTGCGCCACGGCCCCTATCCGCTCTCCCTACAAGATCGCATCGCCTCCGCGCAGGGTCATCTCTCGAACGAGCAGTCGGCCGAGGCCGCGCGGCAGCTCGTAACCGGCGCGACCGAGCAACTCGTCGCCATGCACATCTCGCAGGAAAACAACCGCCCGAGCCTCGCCGTGCGTGCGCTGGCTGCAGGCCTGGATGCCGAGCTGATCGACCAGCTCGGAACCGCCGCCGTCCGGACACGAGCCGACGGCTCGACCCTCTCCATCCGCCCCGCGGGCCAAAATCGCCCCCTCACCGTAGCGTGAAGCACGGCCGTCCCCGCGGTCTCGCGCCCGATTGGCCGTGTGCACGCGCCTTCGTGCCCGCACGTATGGTTTCTGCCCCGTACGGTGTTTGTGCGTATGGCTTCCACCGCGAACGGTGTTTGTACGTATGGTTTCCGCACCATTCGTGCGCATACGTATGGTTTTTGCCACATGCGGCGTTTGTGCGTATGGTTCTCGCCCTGTACAGCGCTCGTGCGTATGGTTTCCGCACCATTTGTGCGCATACGTATGGTTTTTGCCACATGCGGCGTTTGTGCGTATGAATTTGTGGCGCCATTGGCCCGCTAAGCGTCACAAACCCATACGTACAAAATGCCCCCTCGCGCGCGTTCGCCCGCATCCACGCATTCCATATCAAAAACGAGGGCTCCGACGCGTCTGAAGTGCCTCCCATTTCTCGTGTCCAAGAAATGGGAGGCAGTTCATCAGCGCCGGAGCCCTCGTGCTCTATGACCGGGAGCGTCTGGTTGTGCAGATTAGTCGATCGCAACCTTGGTGACGTTCTTCTTCTCCACGAACTTGGGAACGGAAACCGTCAGCACGCCGTCGGCGTAGCGGGCGGTCAGGCCCTCGCACGCCGCATCCTTCAGGTAGACGCCGCGCGTTGCCGAGTAGGACACGAACTCCTTCTGCAGATAGTTCTTATCCTTGTTCTCCTCGGACTCCTCCACGTTCACGGAGATGGAGAGACGACCCTCGTTGAGCTCGACATCGATGTCGTCCTTGCTCACGCCGGTCAGATATGCCTTCACCTCGTAGGCATCGCCCTGATCCTCGACGTCGATAGGGAACGCCTTGGACGCCATGGCGTTGTTGGAGAAATCCATCATGTCGTCGAACGCGTCGAACAGCGAGGCGGGGACAACGGGGCGAACGCCGAAAACAGAACGATACGGAACCATGCTAGCCATATGAATCACTCCTCTGTGATTGCCGGGCCTTGCATGGGGCCCGGTCTTCTTTGGACAGGGTTCTTATTCCCCGCTCCCACGCCGATAAACAGAATCCCTCATATTTTCTAAGCGTCATATATTCATCAAATCTAAGTGCATCTAACTAAGATGTTAGCAATCTGTTGGATTCTGGCAGGTCGAGCCATTCACATCCAGCTGTGATACGGATATGGAGACGCCTCGGGTTTTACACGAAAGAAAAACGCGTCGCGGACGGCACACGTACAATGGTTGCAATCTCGCCTGTTAGATAAGGGGCATCATGACCGCATTCGACGAACCGTCGCCGTCCACGCGCGACGCCAGCGAACAGCCGCACGGGCGGCGTCATATGGGAACGGCCACGTCCGATCCCTCGTACCTGCCCCTCACCCCGCAAGAGCAGGCCCGCGAGCGCGCCTTGGCACGCGAGCGCCAGCAGCAAGAACGAGCCCAGCACCCGCAGGCGACGGGAGGCCGCTACAAGGGCCTTCAGCATTCCGAGCGTTACCTGCAAACACCTAAACCGGGCCACACCATCTTCACCTCGAAGTACGAGCGCCGTCGCCGGCGCACCAAGACCATAGCGGTCGTCGCGGTCATCGCCCTCATCCTGGCCGCCGCGGCCTGGTTCCTGTTCCTGCGCTAACCCGCATCCAGGCCGATACGCGCGACGCCCGGACTGCCGACTACCCGGACTGCCAACCGCCCGCGTCGCAGCGACACGCCCCCGGTCCCCACGCGGGCAGCGGACGCGAAACGGCCCGAGCCGCACCCCATCCACCCGCCGGCCGCGCGTCACGGCCCGCGCGCCCATCCGGAGGATCAACCATGCCTGCTTCCGCAGAGCCGTACATCTACGCCGACAACGCCGCCACCACGCCGCTGTCGCCCGCCGCCCTGCAAGCCATGATGCCCTTCCTCACCAGCACCTTCGGCAACCCCAGCGGCATCCATCGCGTGGCGCGCGAAGCCGCCGATGCGCTTGCCGACGCCCGTGCGCGCATCGCAACCTGCCTGGGCGCCGGAGCCCCTAACGACATCTTCTTCACCAGCGGCGGATCGGAATCCGACACCTGGGTGCTTCACGGCGCGGTCCAGCGCTTTCGCGACCAATTCGGCGCCGGCGCGCGGGTGCGCGTCGTTACAAGCGCCATCGAGCACCACGCCATTCTGCACGGCTGCGACGAGCTCGAGCGCGCGGGCGTCGAGATCATGCACCTGCCCGTAGATACCGAGGGTTTCGTAGCCCCCGCCGACCTGCGGCGTGCGCTCCGGGATGCCAGCGCCGCCGACCATGCCGCCGGCGTCGACGCGCCCCCCGCGGCGCTGGTCAGCATCATGCTGGCAAACAACGAGGTGGGCGCCGTGCAGGACATCGCGCAGCTCGCCGCCATCGCCCACGAATTCGACGTCCCGTTCCACACGGATGCCGTGCAGGCCGTGGGCCACATCCCGGTAGACGCACGGGCCCTGGGCGTCGACGCGCTCTCGCTCTCCGGCCACAAGTTCCACGGACCGCGCGGCATAGGCGCGCTCTACCTGCGCCCCGGCTTCTCCATCCCGCCGCTCATCACCGGCGGCGCCCAGGAGCGCGGCCTGCGCGCGGGCACCGAGAACCTTGCGGGAGCCGCGGGCATGGCGGCCGCGCTCGCAGAGGCCTGCGCGGACCTTGAGCCGCGAGCCGCCCACGTGGCGGCCCTACGCGACGCCTTTATCCAAGGCATCCTAGACGCATGCGAAAACGTGCAGCTCACCGGGCCTGCGCCGAGCGAGCACCGCCTGCCCTCCATCGCGTCCTTCGTCTGCCGCGACTGCGATAGCGAGTTGCTCGTCATGTTGCTCGACCGCGCGGGCGTAGCCGCAGCCGCGGGCTCGGCCTGCGCCACCGGCTCCACCGAGCCCTCGCACGTCATAACGGCCCTGGGCATAGCCGACCCCACCTGGGCGCACGGGAGCGTGCGCTTCTCCCTGGCAGACGATGTGTCCGCGGCCGACGTGGACCTCTTGCTCGAACGCGTCCCCGCCTGCATCCGCCGCGCGCGCCTCATCAGCAGCATGCGCTAACGGCGCGCGCCCGCCCCGGGCGGCACTTGGGGCGCGTGCACCAGAACTTCTCGCAAGCGAGTGCTCCACCTGCGTGCGCCCGCGCCCGCGCGCACGCCGACGCCCTCATGCCCGCCCTCGCAACATGCGCCCCAACACGGCGGCCTTGCATGAGCAAACGGGTCCTCTCGTCCTTTTTTCTCCCCCATTTCCCAGTAGGTTGCACCGTAAAATAGTTCGTTATGTGCGATTCTGCCGAGTCGCACCTAGCTTGCAGCATCGCTGCAGGTACGGGCCATATTGGACACCCCGCCACGGGGCGGGGCATCGAACAAAGGACACTACATGACCCACCCCATCCACGTAGAACGCGTGTGGCGCAAGGCCGCCCGCCTCATCGCCCTCGCCGGCGCGGCTGGAGCCGTCACCTGCGGCGCGCTCGCGTACCCGTCGATCGCGTTCGCGGCGCCGCAGCAGCTCACGGGCCTCACCGTGAAGGCCGCCTCGGCCTCGGGCCACGAGGCCGCGCTCGCCGTCGACGGCCGCGCCGACACCTACTGGCAGTCGCCGGACAAGAACTCCATGCAGGACTACCGCCGCTTCATCGACGTGGCCTTCGACGGCACGTACCGCATCAGCAGCATCTCCCTGCAGAACGTCCCGGGTTCGTACTACCACTACGAGGTCTACCTGAGCCAGGATGGCTCCACGTATAACAAGGTGGCCTACAAGGCGAACAACAACCCCGCCACCGCCAACGCCGATCAGCTCGACATCGAGCCCACCGAGGCGTGCGCCGCGCGCATCAGCGTGAGCTTCAACTCCGGCTCGCAGCAGGTCAACATCGCCGAGGTCTCGTTCCTGGGCGAGAAGGTCTCTAACGCCGTGGCCAAGAAGCCGGCCATCGAGGTCCAGGACTTCGCCGCCAGCACGTGGGGCAAGGAGTGGAACCGCTTCGAGACCGACAAGGCCTACGCCAACAAGAAGGTCGTCAACGAAGCCGGCAACCTGGTCGAGCGCGTGCTGGGTGCCGAGTGGCGCGACAAGTTCGTGTTCGAGCTGCGCGACCAGCTCGACGGCAAGGATGTCTTCGAGATCGCCGACGCCGGCGACGGCCGCATCAAGGTCCGCGGCAACGACGGCATCTCGCTGGCTTCCGGCCTCAATTGCTACCTGCGCAACTTCTGCAAGGTTGACTACAACCCGCTCTTCGGCTCGCAGCTCGACATGCCCGCCACCCTCCCCTCGGTGGGCGAGGGCATCCTCAAGTTCACCGATTACGAGTACCGCTACGCGCTCAACTTCTGCACCTACTCCTACACCATGGCCTTCTGGAACTGGGACGAGTACGAGCCCTTCCTGGACTGGTGCGCCATGAACGGCGTTAACCTGGTGCTCGACATCGTGGGCCAGGAAGAGGTCCTGCGCCAGACGCTGCTGCAGTACAACTACACCAACGAGGAGGTCCAGGAGTACCTCTCGGGCCCCGCGTACTTCGCCTGGTTCTACATGCAGAACCTCTACTCCGTGGGCGGCCCGCTGCCCGATTCGTGGTTCGAGCAGCGCGTCGAGCTGGCGCGCCGGATCCACGACCGCATGCAGACCTACGGTATCGACCCGGTCATCCAGGGCTTCGGCGGCCAGGTTCCCACGGACTTCCAGCAGAAGAACCCCAACTCCGTCGCCGCGTCCTCTGGCTCGTGGTCGGGCTTCGCGCGCCCCTACATGATCAAGACCTACCTCACCGACGCTGACCGCGCCGCCGGCAAGGAAGATTACTTCCAGAAGGTGGGCACCACGTTCTACGAGGCGCAGGAGCGCATCTTCGGCAAGGTTTCCCACTTCTACGCCGTCGATCCGTTCCACGAGGGCGGCACCGTGCCGCAGGGCTTCAACATCGTGGACATCTACCGCACCGTACAGCAGAAGATGCTCGACTACGACCCGCAGGCCGTCTGGGTCATGCAGCAGTGGCAGTGGGGCATCGACGAGAACAAGCTCTCCGGCCTCGCCAAGAAGGAGCAGGCGCTCGTCCTGGACCTGCAGAGCGACCTGCGCTCGCAGGCGGGCCCCATGGAGAACCAGCACGTACCGTGGGTATGGAACATGCTGCATAACTTCGGCGGCCGCATGGGCATGGACGGCGTGCCCGAGGTGCTGGCCACCAAGATCCCGCAGGCATACAACTCCAACAAGTACATGCGCGGCATCGGCATCACGCCCGAGGCCATCGACAACTCCCCCATCGTCTACGAGCTGCTCTTCGACATGACCTGGGAGCAGGACCCCGTGGACTACCGCGCCTGGACGCGCAGCTACGTCGAGCGTCGCTACGGCGGCACCGACGCCAAGATCCAGAAAGCCTGGGACATCCTGCTCGACACCGCCTACAAGCACGTCGACGGCGAGTACTACCAGGGCGCCAGCGAGTCCATCATGAACGCGCGCCCGTCCGACAACAAGATCAACGCCGCCTCCACCTGGGGCCACAGCGACATCGACTACGACAAGAAGGAGTTCGAGCGCGCCGCGCAGCTCTTCATCGAGAGCTACGACACGTATAAGGACTCCGAGGCGTTCCGCTACGACTTCGTGGACGTGATGCGCCAAGTGCTGGCCAACGCGTTCCAGGAGTACCAGCCGCTCGCCGGCGACGCCTACAAGCAGCGCAACGCCGAGCGCTTCGAGCTGCTGGCCAACCAGATGCTCAAGATGCTCGACGCGCAGGACCGCATGCTGTCCACGTCCAGCGATTTCATGCTGGGCACGTGGATCGAAAACGCGCGCACCCTGCTGACGGACGCCGACGACTGGACCGCCGACCTCTTCGAGCTCAACGCGCGCTCGCTGATCACCACCTGGGGCCTGGAGAAGAACGGCTCGCTGATCGACTACTCCAACCGCCAGTGGTCCGGCCTTACGGGCAGCTACTACAAGCCGCGCTGGGAGGCCTGGGCCAACGCCCGCAAGAAGGCCCTCAAGGACGGCGGTAGCGCGCAGGACCTCAACTGGTTCACCTTTGGCTGGGAATGGGCCAACCGCAAGAGCGACCAGGACAAGGACGGCTTCGCCACCAAGCCCGCAGCCGAGGACCCCAAGGCCCTGGCCCAGGAGATCATGAAGAGCTACTCCGTGACCGCCATGGACGGCATCGTGGGCGACGCGCAGGCCGAGGAGCTGCAGAACCTCGCGCGCGGCAAGGTCGTGACCGATGTCGACACGCAGCAGAAGGTCGATAACCTCACCGACGGCAACACCGACTCCGGCTGGACCACGCCCGGCAAGCAGGAGGCCACGCTCGAGATCGACCTGGGCGGCACCTACGCGGTGAAGGGCGCTGGCATCACGCTGCAGCAGATCGCCGCGGACTTCCCCCTGCGCTACGAGATCACCGCGCTGGTGGGCGACGAGTGGGTGAAGGTCGGCGAGAGCACGGCGCAGAATGTGAGCTCGAAGAACGAGATCACCTGCGACGTGCTGGCGAGCAAGATGCGCTTCAAGGTGAACTCCACCGACGGAGAAAACCTCACCGGCATCTACGAGCTGAGCGTCATGGCGGCCAACGCGCCCACCGTGAGCTACAAGAACCTGTCGCGGGGCGCGAAGGCGTCGGCGCAGAATACCGAACCCGGGCGCGACCTCAACGCCGGCATCGACGGCGACGAGAAGACCCTGTGGGTCGGTAACGGCAGCGATCCCAACTGGTACCGGGTCGACCTGAGCCAGCCGCAGCGCGTGGACCGCGTGCGCCTGCTGTTCGAGGACGCCGGCCGCCAGTTCAAGTTCAAGGTCACCGCGATCCTGCCGAACAACGAGGAGCGCGTACTCGTCGACCAGTCCAACAACGCCGGCAGCCTGGAGAAGGCATACACCGCCGACCTGGGCTACGAGGTCAAAGCCGTGCGCGTGGACTTCGTGGGCTCCGTGGGCGGCACCGCCTGGCCCGCGCTGGCCGAGCTCGACCTGCTCCAGGAGGAGCGCCAGAGCATGACGGGCGCCAACATCGCCGCCACCGCCACCATCACCTCCTCCGCGACCAAGCCCGCGCCCGAGGATAAGGCCGCGTTGGTAGACGGCAAGGATACCGCCTGGGTTTCCAACAACGGCGCCGTGCCCGCGTGGTTCAACCTGGACCTGCCCGAAGAGCGCTACGTGGACTCCATCCGCCTGTGCTTCGAGAAGGGCCAGAAGGACCGCAGCATGCAGTTCGACCTGGTGGTGACCAACGCCGCCGGCGAGAAGACCACCGTGTACTCCCGCAGCGCCGAGGACCTCAAGAAGGAGCAGGGCATCGAGATCAACGTGCCCGTGGGCCGCGCCGTCAAATCCATCCGCATGGATATCAAGGATGCCCGCATCCCGTCGTCCGGCCAGAAGGCATGGCCGCTCGTCCGCGAGATCGAGGTGTACAGCACGCCCGATAACGCCGCGTCGCACGCAACCGTGAGCGCCGCCCAGGGCTCCGCACTCGCCCAGGACAAACTCGATGCGCTGAAGGACGGCAATCCCGCCACGGGCGTCACGCTGTCCGCCGCGGCCGACAAGCAGCTCACCTTCACCTTCGAGAAGGCGCGCGACATCAACGCCATCGGCCTGCTGTTCCAACCGCTGCAGCAGCCGCTGCGATTCACCGTCGAGGGCCTCGTGCCCGGCCAGGACGGTGCCGAGGACAGCTGGAAGCAGATCGCCGACTACTCCGCCAACAAGCGCGTTGCCGGCGAGATCCTCGCGCGCCTGCGCGAGGCCGTGCTGGTGAATGCCGTGCGCATCAACATTCTCAACGAGGGCGATGTAACCCTCAACGAGGTCTACCTGTACCAGGCAGACGGTACCGCCGAGCTCTCGAGCTACATCTCCGGCCTGGAGAAGAAGCTTGGCAAGCTCACCTTCGGCAAGTTCGCCGGCAACTACCGCGCCGATGCCCGCGACCTGCTGATGGGCAAGGTCAACGAGGCCAAGG
Organism: Collinsella sp. BA40; assembly: GCF_008014645.1. GTDB lineage: Bacteria > Actinomycetota > Coriobacteriia > Coriobacteriales > Coriobacteriaceae > Collinsella. The sequence continues at coordinate 193,211 of NZ_VOWY01000002.1, read as the reverse complement.
CCGCCATCGAGCAGGGCATGAACTCGGCCGAGGCCGCCACGTGGACGACGCAGCTCAAGGTGGCCGAGCGCACGTTCTGGAACACCGCGTTCGTGACCATCGACCGAGTCCCGCTGTACCGCACCATCGACCGCGCCGAGGCCCTCAGGGGCGCGCTGGAGAAGAACGGCCACCAGGACCTGGCGTCGTCGCTCGGCGAAGCCATCAAGGCTGCCAAGTCCGTGGCCGATCGCTACGGCGATGTGACGCAGGCGCAGCTCGACGAGGCGACCGCCGCCCTCAAGTCCGCGCTCGAAAGCGCAAGCAGCTCGCTTGACGCCCGCGACCGCATGCAGGTTGCCATCGACGCCGCCGCCAAGCTGCTCGACGGCGCCACCGTGGGCGACTTCAACGGCCAGTACCCGCAGGCTGCCGCCGATGCCCTCACGGTGAGCATCGATGCCGCCAAGAAGGCCCTGACGGACCACGCCAACGACCCCGCCAAGCTGGGAGAGGCCGCCGCAGCGCTTGAGGCCGCGACCGAGACCTTCACCCAGAGCGTCGTCGTTATCGACACGACCGCCTGGGAGGCCGGCGTGGCCCGCGCACAGGCGCTCGACGAGATCGGCTACGACAAGGATGCATGGAAGCAGTTCGCCGCCGTGCGCGACGCCGTGGCGAAGGTCGATGTGAACAAGATCAGCCAGGCCGACCTCGACAAGAAGGCAGCCGAGCTCGACGCCGCTATCGAGAAGCTCGAGCAGCACGTGCTCGACCGCACCGCACTGGCCGAAGTGATCGCGCGCGCCCAGGCGCTTGCGCCCGAAGGTTACACGGCCGACAGCTGGAAGCAGCTTGAGCAGACCCTGGCGGATGCCGAGAAGGTCCACGCCGCCACGTCCACCACGCAGGCCGACCTCGACGATGCCGCCAAGGCGCTTGCCGACGCGATCGACGGGCTGAAGAAGGAGCCCACCGGCCAGCCCGATCCCGAGCAGCCGCAGCCCGAGCAGCCCAACACGCCCGAGCAGGGCGGCAGCGGCTCTGGCAGCGGCAGCGGCTCCGGCAACGGCAGCGGCTCCGGCAGCGGTACCGGTAGCAACGGCTCCGGCGGCAACGGCAACCTTGCCCAGACCGGCGACGCCACCGCAATTGCAGGCCTGCTCGGCGCCGGCGGTTTCACCGCCGCCCTCGCCGGCCTGTTCCGTCGCCGCAAGCAGTAGCGCATCGGACTGACGCACCCCCGATACCAAGACGCTGCGGCGCGTGCAACCGCTACCGCAGCATCCCTCAGAAGCGCCCCGTATCACGGGGCGCTTCTCATATCCATGCACGCCGACAATCGCATATTGCACCAAGCCGGACCGTCCTTGATCACCTTAACCGGCTGCATTGAACCCTGTCAGTGCTTCAATTGCATACTTTGAAGGCACGTGTGCATAGCATTTTTGCCGCGCTTCGATCACGACGGCGTTGACGGCGCACCTTTGGCACCAAATGCTGTTTTTGAGTCTTTTCAAGCCTATTGGCCGCGTCTGGCGGTGCTTATTTATCAGATTGAACATAGTTCATACTTCACACCGGGCATCCCGTTCTGATTTTTGATCAACTAAACCCCGCTTTTACCCCATTTACTGGACATGTGACGCGCATCTTCTTTATGCATCATCTTTGTCGAGGAAGCGAAAGACTCAAAACTTGCATTCTCTGCCATCGCGTCCATCCCGTCAGGCGATTTCCTCGATTACGGTCGGGATCACGTCCATGTGTCGCGCTGGCGCCTTGGATGCCGTCTCGATGTTCATTCAAACCAGATACATAATGGATAGGCGTCACCACCCGCGACCAGCCGCCCGCGACCAGCCACCCGCGACCAGCCGCCCGCGACCAGCCGCTCGCCACACCGCACTCGCGGCACAGCCTGGACCCAAACGGACGAGCGCCTCCGAAAGTCGATGGCCTGCAGGGGCGTGTGATCAGCGGCTACCAACGATGCATGCGCATCCTACCTTGGGAATCCGGCAAGCCCATCGTAGCGAAGGATAAGGCCGTCTTCATGATGATGCCAGTTTACGTCTGTTTTTCCCAGTTGGCCTCCTAAGACCAATACATCTCACCACGCTGGGACTCTCTCGCGTTGCGAGCATCCGCATCCGCGACACCGGCGACTCCCAAACAAAAACGCCCGAATGTCGCGTGCGACATTCGGGCGTTTCTTACTGCAGGGGCGGCAAACCCCCTATCCAGCGCTGCCGCCAATCTCGGAGGCTGGCTGCGCAGGCGCGCGAACCCACGCGCGCGCCGCACGGCGATATGCCGCTACCTTCGCAACGCTAACGCGCCCTGCGGCGGCGATCAACCAGATACAGCATGCAGCCAAGAGCGAGGACGGCCGGTCCCACCAGCTGTGTACCGGCACCGCCCGTAAAGGGAAGTTCAAGGGTACGACTATTGGTGAAGACGATGCGGTCGACGCGCTTGCCATTGCACATGATCGTGCAATTGCATGTGAGCGTTCCGTCTCCGTTGTCCTGCGGCACGACCTCAAGGTTGTAGACCGTGTCGTCGTACACAACGCCCTTTTCGCCAAGATCGCGCTCCATCACCTCGTATGCATAGCGATGGCCAACATCTTCCAATACATACGTAAGCTCGCCGAAATCGATGGAGCCGTCGGCCTTGTTTCGAGCCGTGGCCACCACCTTGCGCTCGCCACCCGCTCGGACCTCGATGATATCGAACACGAACTGGTCGTCGACCAACGCGCCATCGAACTTCTTGGTTGCTCGCACCGGAACCGTGCCTTCCGCCCGGTAGATACTCGCCACCGTGACCGATGCCGTTTTCTCAACCGTGGTAAGCGCGCCCGCAAGATCGCCGCTGCTTGCAGACTCGTCGATCACCCAGCCAGCCATGGGCCGCTCGGCAATCGAATACGAAGCGCCAAACGGCAGCTCGGTCCACAGCGCCCGCTCGCCAGCGCGCAGCTCGATGGTGCCGCCATCGGACACCAACATGGGCTCGCTCTGCGTGCCGTCCGCAGCGATGATGCGATACACCTGATCGCGCAGCGGCGCGCCGCTGGCATCCTTCAGCTGGATATCGAAGGTGAAGATCGCATCGCGCGCCGGACTGCCCTCGGGCAGCTCGATGGCAACCTTCTTGATGAGCTCGAGGCCCACCCGCTGCGGCGTGTTCCTGAACACCGGCTCCGCGCCAAGCGCAGCGCCTGCGCCAGCCGCATACGCAACATCGCACGCCAGGGCGCCGTCGCCGTTATCGGACACCGTCACGGTCGCATGATGCTCCGTGGAGTCGTACACCACGCCGTCGAGCGCGAAGCCACCGGCGGCACGCTGCTCGTCCATCGCGTCGGCATAGCGCACGCCCTCGGCGTTCACCGCATCAGCGGGCACACGCTCGACCATGGTGTACTCATGCACACCCGGCGCCGTATACAGCTGCTCGCCGAAATAGACCGGGGCCATGCCCTTATACGGATTGGCAACCGGCGTGCCATCCGGCCCCATCACCTGGTCCGCAACGTCAACGGGTCCGTTCACCGCACTGCCCACAAGAACGCCGTCAGCAACAGATGCGCCCTTGTACAGATCGAAGGAGAACATGCCGTCGGCAAGGCGGCCGCCCGCAAACGACTTGTGAGCAACCAGCTGCGCCGCCCCTGCAGCGGTAAAGCCATACGTGTTCGTAAAGCGCAGCTCTGCGGTCGCGCCCGCAACAAGCTGGCCCGCCTTGTTAGCAGCGTCACCCGTAAGCTTCCAGCCCGCAGGCAGATCTATCTCCTCCACCGCGTACGTTCCGTCGGCGGGAAGGCCCTCGACCACCGCGGTCTTACCGCCCGCGACCTTTACGACGCCCTTTGCTGCCTGCTCGACAACGCCGTCGACACTATAGGCGCCTTCATACGGCATGCCGTTCACCAGCACGCGGAACGAGAAGGGAGCCTCCGGCGCAGCCGCGCCTTCGACGGCCTTGGAAATCGAGAGTGTCGCAGGCTTCGTGACGTTATTGAAGACGGGCTTTTCAACCTGCTGATCATCCTTCGCATACGCGATGGACGTCGAGAGCACGCCGCCGGCACCCTGCGTAACCGTCACGGTTGCCGTGATGGTCGCGTTGTCGTATGCAATGGCGTCGTTGCCGCCAGCCACCTCGCGGACCGTGTAGACGAACTGCTTCGAAGCCTCGCCCGCCAGGTCACCCGCATCGAAGGCGAGCGCCGGGAAGAGCACCTGGCCGCCATCGGCAACCGCAGCGGTCCAAGAGCCGTTGTCGGCATTCGCCGCCGGGTCGTAGCCGGCCATCTCGAACTGGAAGGCATCCGCAGCCGAAGCGGCAGCGCCGTCGAGCATCTTCGCCACGCGCACCTCGGCGCGCGCGGACGGAGCCTCGCTGGGGTCCAGCTCGACGTTGACGAAGGCAGCCACCGGCTTGTTACCGGCCGCAGCGCTCACCATGCCGGTCGTACCAGACGACTCGACCAGCTTATAGCCTGCCTCGCCGAGCTCGCGCACGGTGTAGCTCGTGCCCGACGGAATGACGTCGGGGAGGTGCAGCACATGGCCGGCAGGGACCTTGAAGCGATACACACCGCGCGAAGGCTCGGTGATCTCGAAGACCTCCTGCCACTGAGCGACCAGCGTGATGGTCTTGTTCTTACCGAACAGCTTCTGCGCCTCTTCCTTGGACAGGCGCGCAACACCGTCCTTGCCAACCGGGATCGTCGTGTTCCTATACGTCCAACCCACCAAGCGGTGGTCCGGGTACACGGTCTCGGGAACCGTGAACTCGATGTCACCCGAGATATTCACCTTGCGATCGGGCGCCGAACCAGAAGCACCATTCAGCTCGAACTTGATGGTCCTGAAGGTATCCCACTGGTACGTGCCAACGCCGCAGCCGGGGTATTTCTCCTCGAGAGCATCGGTGCTCAACGACTGGCCAACAGGGTTTCCGCCCTCATCAACCCTGATCCACATCGTGCCCCTGTCAGACGGATCATCCGGAATGTTAATCCACTCGGGTTTCCTGAAGTTGAAATGCTCGGAAAGCGTGACGGAGTACAGCTGACTATTTTGAATGTAGCCGAAGTTACCAATGTAGACATTCGAGGTGTCGATGGACGACACATCGATCTTCTGCAGGCTCGTGCAGCCCTCGATGGGGTCATCGAAATACCTCGGTGCAACATGCCCCAGGAAGGAAAGGTCGATCTCTTTCAAGCTCGTGCAGTTCTTGAACGTCTCGATGAAACCACTGATCTTGCGGCCGCCGCCGTCCATCTTCTCGGGGAACACAACGGAGGTCAAAGCCGTGCATCCCGAGAACGTGTAATCGAAACTAGAAATCTTGGGCATGCTTGAATGCGAGAAGTCGACCGCGGTCAAGCTCGCGCAGTCTTGGAACATTCGATCCATCGACAGCATGCTCACCGTGTTGAAACGAGAAAGATCGATGGACGCCAGTTTCTTACATCCCTGGAACGCCATATCAAGATCTTCGAGCTTGTCGGACGTGATACCGCCCAGATCAACCTGTGTCAGCGATCCACAGCCCCTCGCCATGCTCGCCATGTCTACAAGGCTTGTGGCACGGAACTGCGATAGATCGATAGTCTTCAAATTCGGGCAACCCCTGAACAGCTGATTGATTGTCCTCAGTTTCGGCACATCGCCTTGTAGCTTGACGTATTCGAGATTCGGGGAATCACAGCACATCATCCACAGCGAATCCAGCGATGCTGCGTTCAACGTAAGGTCCACCGAGGTCAGATTCGTCTCTCGGAACATCTCCCGCCCCTCTACAAGCTTGGGGGCGTCCATCTTAAGAACGAACGTGCCAGTCTTTGTTGCTCCATTAAACATCCGGTCTACATCGGTCACGCTTGAGAAATCGAGCGCCGACACATTGAAAATGTCGAGGTTCGCGCGAGAGAACATGCTGCCCATGTCCACGACCTTGCTGGTGTCGAGCGGCGACAAATCGATGGGCACCGTGCCCGTGCAACCACCAAACATATTAGACATGATCGTCACGCTACTGGTGTCGAGCAGAGAGAGATCGAGCGATTCCAGACTCTTGCAACCAGCGAACAAGGAGTCCATGCTCTTAACATTCTTGGTGTTCAGCTGTGACAAATCGATGGTCTTCAAACCCGAGCAGCCGGCGAAGAGCGACCTCACGCCCGTGAGGGCGATGCCGCTCAGCGGCGAAAGGTCAACCGTCTGCAGCGATGCGCAGCCCGACAGCAGGCCGGTCACGTCCGTCGCTGCCATCGATGCAAGCGGCGACAGGTCTATGGCCGTAAGTGCCTTACAGCTATAGAACATATTTGTTACATTCGCGGCCTTCGTCATGTCAAAGCCGGTGATGTCGAGTTCGGCAAGCTCCCAGCAGTCCGCGAACATCCGATTCATGTTAGTCACCTTCGAAGTGTTGAACTTCGAAAGGTCGAGCGTCTTCAGCGCTTTGCAGCGGTAGAACATTTCCACCATGCTGGTGACGTTCGACGTGTCGAACGATGCCCAGTTGATCGTTGTAAGCTTGGCGCAACCCTCGAACAAGCTCTCCGTGCTCGTCACCTGAGAGGTATCGAGACCGGTGAAGTCAATCGACGTGACATTCCCCAGTTTGTAGAAAAGGCCTCCGTAGCTGCCGCCAAGGGTCACCGCGACGGAGCCGGGCTCGAAGACCACGCTCCTCGCCGCGTTGATCACGTTGTTGTACCACCTGGAGGGCCTGATGCCCGTACCACCGATGGTAAGCACGCCCGTCTCGGTATCGAGGCTCCAGTGCCAGTCGCCTTCGTCGCCCGTAATGATCTCGCGCGGCTCGGCGGCATGGGCCTCCTGCGGAGCAAACAGCGAGCCCAGGGCGTCGAGCGCCCAGGTGCCGAACGCGCTGATGGGATTGTTGGCGGGCTCGTCGACGGCCTGTGCGTCATCCTTGCCAGAGGCCGCGGCGACCGCGGGGGCCGCGCCGCCGGCAGCGGCGCCCTCGCCCTGCGCATTCGCAACGGGCACGATCTGGGCGCCTTCGAAGTCGAGGCCCTCGACCGGCTCGCCCTGCTCGTTGGTGAGCTCGAGCTCGAACTCGAACTTATGCTTGGGGTCGGTGGCACCAGAGCCCTCGGCCCAGGTCTTCTGAATGTCCAGGCCCGCGGGCCGCCAGCTGTTCACAAAGGTGAGGTCGTCGGCGTTCGATGTGATCTCGCCCTTGTCGCAGGCAGCGCAAGCGGCACCGTCCTCCAGCGAACCATCGCCGCCGCACACGAAGCACGGGCAGCTCAAACCGTCAAAGGCCATATCGAAGCCCAGGGTACCGTCGCCCTGGTCCACAACGCTCACCTGCACGAGCGCATAATGCACGTCGTACTCAATCGACGTATCGCCGGCATCGACCTCGTGGATCGCATAGAGATGCGTGGAGTCGATGGCAGTCTGATCAAACGCGATGGGAGCAAACGCCACGGCGCCCTTTGCATTGTTCGTAACGCCACGCTGCACGGAAACAAGCGACGTCGAGCCGTCCTCGGCGGTTACAACCTCATCGAGATCGAAGGCGAACTGGCCGTCGGCAAGGTTACCGCCCTTCAGCTTCTTGAAAGCCTGGATGGCCACCTCGCCCGTAGCGACATACACGTTCTCGAACAGCGGCTTCTGATCGGCCGTCAGCTCAACGCCCTCGGCATCCTCGATCACCACGTCGGTCGTCATGGTGCCATCGCCCTGGTCGTGCGGCGTGATGCGCACGGTGTAGACCGCATCGCTGTACTGCATGCCAGGCATGGCTCCATCGGCCTCCGTCATCTGGTAGACGAAGGTCGTGCCGCTATCGCTCTCGTCGAACTGCAGCGCACCGAAGCGAACGCTCGCTTCGGTCACGACGTTGCCCGCGTCATCGCGCACCGGCTCGCCGGGTCTGCCGCTCGCAGCGGTGCGAACCAGCGCGCCGGTCTCGTCGCGCAGCTCGAACACGAAGTCACGGTTCTTCATGGCCTTGCCAACCAGGCGCTTGGTAGCACCCAGTTGCACGGTCGCGCGCGCCTCGTACTCGTTGACAAAGTTTCGCTCGTTGTCCGTATTGGCGCTGATCGTTCCGGTGGCGGTAGAAGAGCCCACCGCAGAGTAGCCGGCGGGCAGCTCGATCTCGCGCACCGTATAGGACACGCCTGCGGGCACGTCCTTGATACGCGCGGTCTGGCCGGCCTTCAGTGTAAAGGTCCCGTCCGTAGCGATGGTGCCCGTGCGGGGCGCGGCGGGATCGATGCCACGACCCGTCACCTCGTAGGAGAGCTCGTCGAACACGGGCTCGCCATCGCGCTCGAACGTCGCCTTGAACGTAAAGTCGGGGTCGCTCACGAGCGACTCCTCGTTCTTCAGGTTCTTCGAAATCACCAGGTCGCCGTACGGATGATAGGTATTCACCACATCGGTGCCCTCGACGCTCGTGATGTAGGCATCGTTACCGATCGCCACCTCGCGAATCTGGTAATCGATGGGCCGACCGCCCTCGTAGACGGGCAGGTCCCCAAACGAGTACGCCCAATCGTTTCCGCGGACCGTGCGCTTGCCGACACGCTTGCCGTTCGCAAGCAGCTCGACTTCGATGCTGCGCGGGCGCACGTCCTCGTTGTCGCCGCTCCAGACCTTATGGCCAGAGATCGTCGTGCGCTCCGGCCCATGCTCGTTTGTCACCGCAAACGTCTCGCCGTCGAACGCCACGCTTGCACGGTAGCCCGCGACCACGGGCTCCTCGCGCACGGTATACATAATCGTTTTGCCCTGCTCGTCCACATACGGCAGGGTGCTAAAACTCGCCGTCCAGCTGTTCGCCTCGTTCAGCATAACGCGCTGGCCAGCAACGTCCTCGCCGTTGGCCACAAGCTGCATGCCCACCTCGGTAGGACGGATGCCGTCGCGGTCGCCATCGTCTTCCCACGTCTTGGAAACCGAGAGAATGTACGGCTTGACGCCCACCGTGGTGTAGCCCTCGCGCACGAAGCGGCGCTCCGACCATTCTTTCTCGGAAGCGATCTTCTCCTGGCTCGCCATGTGGACGCAGTTGAGCGCACGTGCGCCGGACGCGATGAGCGCATCGGCCTCCTCGATGCTCGGCCCCTCCATGCGAATGAACGCGGAAAGCGTCGCGCCACCCTTAAGCACGAACTCGGAGCCGTCGGCCTTCTTGGTCGCATCGACCGCGATAGCCGAAATCCGCTCGCGCTCGGCAGGCGTCATGGCGTTGAGCGCGGCGGGCGTGGTCTTGGTCCACACCGCCGTGTTGCCGAGGTCGGTCTGATCGATGTTCTCCACGATGGCGCCGTCGCCCTGGGAGAGCTCGGGGCCCCAGCCGTCCTGCGAGCGCACCGTGCTGTAGTACACCTCGGGCTTCGCGCCCAGGCGCTCGATTTGCGACACGTCGATGCTCTTGAAGGTGCCGCGCCAACGCGGGGCTTCCTTATCGGCGGCATCGGCATCCTCGCCCGGCTTATAGCTCTCAAGCGCGTCGTACAGCACGATGCCCTTCATGGTCATGGTATCCGACGTGGTGGTGGAGAGACGGTACGTATACGTGCCGCCGCCATATACGTTGCGCGCCTTGTCGCCGTTGTTACCCGTGCCCCAGGTATCCTCGGCGTTCACCGAAACCGCTTTGGTAAGGCCCACGTTGCCGTGCTCCAGCGGATCGACCTCGCCGTTGGCGCCGGCGTAAAGCATGCTGTTGTGTTCGGGCTGTACCCCGTCGATATCGGTAAGCGCGTCCAGAACCGACTCATCCTCGCCCGTAAAGGCGCCTGCGGTCCCCTTGTTCTGCGTACCGCGCGGGTCGTCGGCCTCGCCGCGATAGCCGTCAACAGTGCCGATCTCCTCGTTAGCCGAGCGATACATCGCGATGTTATGGAAGTCGCGGCCGAAATCGGCAATATCGCCCGAACCGTACCACGCGTCGAACGTGATGCGCGGCACATCTTCGTAGTACGTCGTTTTCGTTTGACCCCATTCGGCCTGATATGGCTGAGCGAAAGGCGTAAGGTCAGCCTCGACCACCAGCAGCGTACGACCCGTACCGCGGAAGTCCTCGATCGCGTTGACCGAACGAATGCTGTCATCCCAGCGCAGCTTCACCGAGTCAAGCACCGGCGTCATGCCGGCGGGAAGCAGGTCGTACCACACACCCGAACGCTCGGCGCTCAGCTCGCCGCTCTCGAGCGCCTCTTTGTAGATGTCCTCATCCTCCACGACGCTCCGCTTGTGCACCTGGGCCGTGAAGGTCACCTTCACGCGATTGTTCGCCTTGTCCACATCCTCGGCCGTGAAGCGCTTCACTCCCGTGCGCATCGACGCGCGCATATCGTCCACGAATCCCATAAGGCGATCGGTCGCCCATGCGGAATCGCTATACACCGAAGCCCCGTCGGCGTTGCTCACGGCCATCGAAGCCAGCGCCTCAAGCTCGAGGCTGGGGTTCTCGCTCTTCGCGAACGCATCTTCAACCAGCTGCTTCAAGGCGCCATCGGCCTTCAGGCGAACGCCCACGCGGCCCATAAAACTCAGCGCGGCCGCCTTCGAGGTGCTCGCGAAGCGCACGCCCACGGTCTGCGCTGGTAGCGCCACCACGGCATCGGACTGCGTGCCGCCATCGGCGAAGCTCACTTCCAGCTTGCCGCTGGTCCAGTTCGCCACGGCATAGGGACGCCAAGCGGCGTCGCCCTTGGTCTTCACCTCGATGCCGACGGTCGGAATATGCGTGGCAACATCATCGGTCTCGTATGAAACCGTACCGTCCTTGCGCTGGCTGAAGTCAACCGTGCCATCGGGCTTCAGGTTGATCGCCTTCGCCCGGTATACCCTCGGCATTCGAGGAAGGGCAACGGAGGCGTAGTCGAAATCCTCGCCCGCGACGAGCGCCTTATCGCCAAAGCGGAGCTCCTGCTCCTCAACGGCAACGGTCACCGGTTTCTTACTATAATTGTCCAGCACGCCCAACGGGTTGCCCTCGACCGCTCCTCCAGGAGCCTCGTAGGTCCACGGAAGCACACGGGCATCCATGCCGAACGTGTAGGAGATCTCCAGGTCGCGGCCGGCACGAAGCTCATTGAGGCCCCTGCCGTACAGGCCGTAGTAGCCGTCGTAGGAATAATCCAAGGCGTCAAGATCGCCGTAAGGAGAACCCGAGCCGCGACCGTGGGTTATGTAGCTGTCACCGCTATACACCTTGTTGTCGTTACCGATATGCACCTGCTCGAACAGGTCCTTGGGATCGACGAACTGCGGCTTATGGAACGTCCAGCGCCGCTCGGCGAGGTAATCATCGGTCTGCTCGGGCTTGGGCGTGCCGTCCTGGCTCTCGTCGGACTCGCGAATCGCGGCGGTCACCTTGTTCTTGAAAACGTACTCGCCGTTCTCCTCGAACTGCTCCACAGGATAGGCCGATTCCAGTCGCACGGTGCCCACCTGGAAGGAAAGCAGTCCATCACCCTGGTTGAATTCGACCGCGCGTCCATTGTCGGTCGCGTTCTCGTGCAGGATCACGCCTTCCAGCGTGCCGGCAAGCTGGTCGTTGAACGTAAGGCCGAACGGCTGGTTCGCATCGATGCGGGCGCTCAAGTACCACGGCACCACCACGAAGCCCTCGGCCTTGGGGAAAGCGGCGTGCGCGATGGCCACGCGTTCATCCGCCGCATCAACGTAGTACGGATTATCCGACGCGCCCTTGGTCGCGTACTTCAACGTGGCATGCGTATCGAACACCGCGGTGAGTTCGTTGCTGGTAAACGCGCTCTCCGAGCCGTCGGACTCAACGACCTGCAGCTTCACCCCGAACGGAGCGCTCGGCTTCATGTCAACCTGCGTGATCGGCTCGACGTCCTTGATCTCGAAATCGATAAAGCCCTGCGTGGCGGCATTGAGGCGCTTGGTGTTCACGATATGGTACTCGGCAACGCTGCCGTTCATGACCAGACGGTAATTCCAGCCCGCCGTCTCGACGGGCTCGGCCGGCACTGCGAGCGCCATGCCGCCCTCGGGCTTGCCGGCGCGGTCGATAAACATGTTCGCGGGCACCACGATGGTAACCTCGCCAGGCTGGTGCTCGCGCTCGCCCATGATGGCGTAGGTGAGGCGCAAACGCATGGACACCGCGTCGTCATCACTCGGCTTGAACACGAGCTGGCTGGCGTCACCGCTGGGAACGTCGCCCTCGCTCAGCCACTCCAAGACAATACCCTCCGCGGTGGCGCGGTTGCCGGCGGCGGGAGCCAGCAAGGTATCCATGGCGGCATCTACAGAGGCGGCAGCCTCTTCGGCGTCCTTTGCCGAAACACCGACGGCCTTGAGCGAGTCGACCGCGGCGGCACGCGAGGCGAGCGCGTCTCCGCCCACGGTAACGGCTTTAAGGTCGTCGCTTGCGCTAAACAGCGCTGCAGGCGCTTCATCCGCAGCAACATCGGCAGCAGCGTCCGCCGCCGGAGCGCTCACGGAAGGTTCATCTGCGGCGGCTCGCTCGCCCGGGTCGTCAGCGCCGGGCTGCTCGCTCGTATCCTGAACCGTCGATGCGCCTTTATCATCCGCGCGCTCAGCTGCAGCCGGCGCGTCCTCGTCGTCCTGCGCCATAAGCGCGATCGAGCGAGCCGCCTCGTCCATCATCTCGGCGTATGCGGGCGCGGGCACCGACCCGATCACCATGGTCAGCGCCAAAAAGCCACTCAGCGCGGGCCGAGCATAGCGCTTGGCGCCGTCTTTGGCCGCACCCATCGCGCGCGAAATCGCCACGCGCCACGGAGCTTCCAGCTGCTTCTTCTCGTTCTTCATACGGTACCTCGCCTTACCGTTCCTCTGCGCGATCGGCCGAGCCGCCGCGGCCCGTCCTGCGCATCCATCGTCCAATAAGCAACATGGCAGCAAATGCCAAGATCAGGCAGGCGCCCACAAGAGCCGGCCTGGTGTTGTCATTTACATATGCCGAAACATCCGGCTGCGTCTGCTCGAATTCAGCCGGATCATATTCGCAGCGCTCTCCATATACCAGCAGGCGCTTGTCGTTCACGCCGATACGCCCCTTGGGATTGAGCGCGTCGGGAGTGGTGGTGCACGTAACCAGCGTGCAGCGATCGCCGTCCTGGGGCGTCACGTCAACCGAACCCGGATCGAGAATCTCCCACGAGGTCACGCGATAGGCAAAGACCTCATCGAGGATATGCACAGCAAACACGTCCCCTGCCTCGAGGGCGCGGATACCGTCGAAGATCCGGTGCTGCTGCATACCGGAATGGCCGGTAAGGAAGCACTGCGAGCGAGCGCCCCCAACGGGCAGCGACGTCTCGGGCTGGTGGCCGACGCCCGCGGAGAGCGCGGGCTCGCCAACGCCGTGGTACACCTTCATCTGGATGTTGGCACGCGGAATCTCGATCCAGCCCATAGCCTCTTCGCCATTCAGCGACAGCTGCTCCTCATAGGGCAGGATATCGGTAACACCCGCAGCGGTCTCATCGACGTAGCCGCCCAGGCGCGCGTTGTACGCACGCGCCTGGGCGAGCAGCCGCTCCTTCTCTTCCGAGGGCACGGTTCCCGCCGTATCCGTCATCTGAGTGACCTCGGACTCCGTGGTAAGGCGGAAATACAGATCGGTCGCAATGGGGGCCAGGCACATCAGCACGCCAACCACGATCACCAATACCGGCAGCAGCCGGCGGCGACCCGAGCAGGGTCGCTTCACCGCATCACGGCGAACGCCATCGCCATGCGATGCCGCTCCGGATTCATACCGCGTATGCCGAGCCTGATACCCCATTGCACTCGATGGCTTCCGTTACTGCTGGTTGGCGCGATCGCGGCGCGAGCGCACGGCGTACCACACCAGGCCGAGCGCGACGACGCCGGCACCAGCCATGCCAACACCCTCGGCACCGGTCATAGCCAGCGCAACGTTCTTGTCGTTCACGGCGGTGACGGACAGCGTGCCCTCGGCCTTGTCGGCAACGACCTCGTCCTTGGCACTCACGATGTCACCCTTGGCCTCGACGGCGAGCGACTTGAGGGTACCGTCGAAGTTATAGTCGGGAGTCACCTTGATCGTGACGCTGGGATTGCTGGGGAGCTCGTACTTCTCCGGGGCCTTGACCTCGGTGAGGGTGAAGGTGCCTTCGTCCATGCCCATAACAGACAGGGTACCGTTGGACGTGGTGAGCGGCTTGGCCTTGGCAGCGGCCTCGTCGAGCGACCAGGTCTTTGCGTCCTTGTCGTAATACTTACCAGCCTCGTTCCTGATGATGAACTCTGCACCATCCAGATTCACATCCGTGTGTTTGTCCTTCTTGGAGAGGTTCAGCAGGAAGGTGTACACGGGCACAGCGCCCTCGGGATCGGCGGTGGTGATGGTCTCGGTGGTCACACCGGGGTTGCTGGAGTACTCGTACTCGACCTTGTTCGCGTTTGCGCCGGGCTTGTTGCTGGCTGCGGGCGTGAGCTTAGCCTTGTACTCGACGACAACCTTTGTAGCATTGGTTGCAGTGGGATCAGCCTTCTTAAGGTCGTTGATCTTCACGGTCATGCCGGTGCCGGTCACGCTCACGGAAACGCCCTCGGCGTTGGTGATCGTCTTATCGCCGGACTTCACCACGACCGAGCCCTCGACGATAGCGAGGTTGGTGGGGGTGTCCTTGATGGTCATGGCGTAAGAGCTGTAGGAGTTGTAGTTACCCGGCAGCGTGGCGGTAACGACGAACGGCAGCTCCTCGCCGATTTGGCCGGAACCGGCCTCGGCGCCACCCATCGTCTTGTCGACGGTGGGGACGCTGGCCTTCTCGAAGACCTCGTTGGCACGGCCACCGAGCGGGAACCAGATGGGGGACGTGGCAACAGCGCCGGAAGCAGCCTTGGTCACGAAGAGGTAGTAGCCCTCTTCATTGGTGAAGGCGGCGTCGGGCTTGACCTCGGCAACGGGCTGAATGCCACTCTCGTTGGCGATCCAAGTCGCAAGCTTCATGCCGAAGGTGCCAGCGGTAAGCGAGCCCTGGCCCTTGATGTCGACCTTGTCGGAAGCAGTGATCTGCCCGCTGATGTACTCGAGCACGTTCTGAGCGAGCTTCTTGTCGCCCTTGTTGGCAACCCACTGGTCATAGCCATTCTTGGTGAGCTCGTTGATCTTGGCGATGAGAGCATCCTTCTTACCGTCATCCACCGAAGCATCCCAATCAACCTTGGAAGCAGCGCTGTCCTTGTCATTGATCACGGCGGTAAACAGACGGTACGCCTGATAGCTCGTCTTCTCGTTGCCGGCAGCGGGGTGGATCGTCACTGTACCGGTCGCACCGGCAGCCCAAGCGGTCATGGGTGCAGCGGCACCCAGCAGCGCGCTACCGCCCAGAGCGGCGGTAACGGCCAGCACCGCGGCGCGGCGCTTCAACCCATTCATCGTGCACTTCTCCATCACGTATTTCTCCCCTTTCGAGATAGTGATGTACCGAACCTTATATGCCACGCGGAATACAGCACGATCCGCGTCTGACACCGTATATAGAAGGACGCCCCTACGCCCTCTGGCACTTGCGGCGGGCACCGGCCACCAGAACCGCGGCGCCAGCGACGACCAGCGTGGCGGCAACGAGCCACCAAGCGGTATCGCCGGTCTGCGGGATGAAGCCGGGCCAGCCGGAGGCGGCCTTCTCGTTCACGAGCTCCAGGCTCGCCGTGGCGCTCTCGGCGTCCACGCCGGCCACGCGCAGCGGCTTGGAGGCCCAGGCGTCAAGCGTGAGGTCACCCTCGCCGGCGTGTACGCCCAACTGGAAGATGGCGGGATCGGCAGCGCGGTAGCCCTTAGGTGCGGAGAGCTCGACCACCTCGTAGGAGCCGTCCGAGAGCACGGGCAGCGCGGGGAACGCGCCGTCCTCGCCCGAGGCGAGCTCGAGGCGCGCGGACTCGGCGCCGAAGGAACCGTCGGCGTGCAACCACTCGCCGCCGCGACGGATCGCGACGACGGCGCCCGCGAGCGGGGCGCCGGAGGCGTCGACCTTGGAGAGCTTGAGGTTGGCCGCGAAGACGCGGGCCGCGGCGGCCGGCGTCTGGCAGTGGCCCGTCCAGGCCTCGTAGCCGGCATGGGCCGAGTTGGAGAGGCCGGCGGCGCCGACCTTGGCGCCGGGAGCGATGGTCATCTTGTAGGAGAGACGCAGCGCGTTGCCCGGCTCGGCGCCCAGGGCGTGCAGATCATCGGAGCCCACGCGGATAGAGCGATCGGATACCTCGACCTCGACGGCGTCCGTCAGGTCGCGGGCGGGCTCGTCGTTGGCCAGCAGCTCCACGCGGATACTATCGGTATCGAGGACGAGGCCCTCGTCCCAGGAGTCGTCGATGGCGAGCGGATAGGCGCGGGCGGCCTCCATGGACAGCGGCAGCGCGGCATCGACGCGGAAGGAGACGACGCGGCCCGAGCCCGCAACAGCCGAGCGGCCCCAGCCGGCGCCGGAGCTCACCTGCTTGCCCACCACCGGGGTATCGGACTTATCGCCCAGCTCGACAGGACCGCCGTCCACCCACGCAAAGAGCGTGCGGCGTCCATGTGCCCGGAGCAGATACCATCCGTCAGGTACCGCAACCGCAGGCCCATCAGCCTTCACGCGCGCTACCGGCGCGGCCCCGGGCACCACATACCCCTCAAGCGCATGGGCGAGGACGCCGGCGTTGTCCACCGATACGTCTGCGCTCACACGCTCCACCAACGCGCGGCCATCCCGGGCAGAGTTCGGAGATGCGGGGTCGTACGCCGGGTACGTTTCGTAGCCGTCGAGCGATACGCCGGAAAGCCCAGGCCAATTAAATTGAGCGTTATCGGGCAATGCGGCATCATCCGCGATGCGATACGCATCGTAGACAGCCGCATCGCCACCATGCGATGACGTGATGTATAGCGAGCCCGCGCCGGCGCGCGCGGGGGCGGGGGCGGCGATAAGCGCCGCGACGCCGATCACCGTTGCAGCGACAACGGCGACGATCTTTCTCAAGTGCTTCATAAGCCATCCCCTCACAGCTTAGAGCTCTCCAGATTCATTTGTCTTACGCATGACAGTATCAGATATAAGTAAACAATTTCAATATCATTTGGTGAGGGGGAAGGGGGTAGCGTCTGGGTTATGCGGAAAATAAACCGCAATAACCATTCGGTACCGATTTTTTACCGCTCAGGCCCGATCCTCCATCAAGCCTTAACAATTGGATAAAAATACAGGGCCCACCAGTTCGGTGGACCCTGTATAGCAGTACGCGCTACAACACCGCGCCGTCGCCGCGAGCGCGCATGCAGGCATCAGACGCGCTCCCTTACGACAGCAGCTCGCGCCCGGAAGCCTCGATCGCGTCGAGCAACGCATCGGCGGCAGCGGCATCCTCGCCCTTGGCGAAGACATACAGCTTGATCTTGGGCTCGGTGCCAGAGGGGCGTACGATAGCTTTGTTGCCGCCCTCGAGGTCGAACTCGATGACATCGGCCTTGGGCAGGCCGTTCACGCACGTAGCGTAGTCGACCACGGCCTCGACCTTCGAACCGGCGATCTCGGCCGGGGCGTTCTCGCGCAGGCCCGCCATGATGCCAGCCATCTTGGCTGCGCCGTCGGCGCCGGGATAGCTCAGCGAGATGGTGCGGTTGTGGTAGAAGCCATGCTTCTCGTACAGCTCGCGCATGGCCTGAACCAGGTTCTTGCCCTGCAGCTTGTAATACTGGGCCATCTGGCAGATGAGCAGCGACGCGTTGACGGCATCCTTGTCGCGCACATGGTCGCCGGACAGGTAGCCGTAGCTCTCCTCGAAGCCGAACATGTAGCGGTCCACCTCGCCGGCGTCGGACAGGCTCGTGATGATATCGCCGATATACTTGAAGCCCGTAAGGCAGCGGCGCAGCTCGAAGCCGTACTCATCGGCCAAAGCATCCACCATGGCGGAGGAAACGATGGTGGTCACGGCAACCTTGTTGGAGAGGTCCTCGCCGCGCTCGGCGCGCATCTTGCAGATGTAGTCGAGCAGCAGAACGCCCATCTCGTTGCCCGTGAGCAGCGTGTAGTCATAGCCATCGGCGCAGGCCACACCCACACGGTCGGCATCCGGGTCGGTAGCCAGCAGCAGGTCCGGGTGCACCTCATCGCACAGGTCGATGCCCTTCTGCATGGCCTCGCGAATCTCGGGGTTGGGATACGGGCAGGTGGGGAAGTCGCCATCGGGGTCGCGCTGCTCGGGAACCACGGTCACATCGGTCACGCCGGCGCGGGCGAGCACGGTGGTAACCGGAATGAGGCCGGTGCCGTTGAGCGGCGTGTAGACGAGCTTGAGCGGTGCGGCCGCGATCTGTTCGTCGGTAAGGTTGTTGATGGACTGCGCGAGGACCGCGTCGTAGTAAGCGTCGAGCACCTCGTCGTCGATCCACTTGACCAGACCCTGCTCCACTGCGGCATCGAAGTCCATGGTCTTCACGTCGGCGAACGGATCACATGCCTCCATAGCTGCGGAGATAGCGGCAGCAGCCTCGCTGGTGATCTGGCATCCATCCGGTCCGTACGCCTTATAGCCGTTGTAGGGCGCGGGATTGTGGCTGGCCGTCATGCAGATGCCGCCGGAGCACTCAAGATAGCGGGTGGCCCAGGACAGCGTGGGCACCGGAGAGATCTTGGGATACACATAGGAGGTCACGCCGTTGGCGGCCAGAATGGCGGCGGTGGTCTTTACAAAGAGCTCGCCCTTGTTGCGACTATCGCGAGCGATGGCAACGGTAGGGTTCTCGAAGTTCTTGACCAGGTAGTCAGCGAAGCCCTGGGTAGCGCGGCCGACCGTGTAGATATTCATGCGGTTGGTGCCGGCGCCGATGGTGCCGCGCAGACCCGCGGTACCGAACGCAAGGTCCTGGAAGAACGCATCCGTGATCGCGTCCTCGTCGCCCGCTTCCTTCATGGCGCGAAGCTCGGCAAGGAGTTCCTCGTCGGTTACGTGAGCGATCCAGGTATCAAGCAGTTCATGCACATCTACCATAGCTTTTGCCTTCCCTTCATTCCCCAAAGTCATATCGCCGCCGCAGAGGCGACAGCGGTTTTGCCGAATGCGCAAGCACCCATGCTTTTGATGATACGGCAACGCATCCCATGAAGGACCGGCGTCCTCGCAGGCGTTTTATTTGTTACGTTATCGGTAGGTTGTCGGCAGGTAAGGCCGCTGCGCAACCAGATGGTGCAGCAAGAGGCAGGCCACCTGCGCCCAAAACCGCTACGCGCCCCGCCCAACGAGCAGCGCCATATAAAAACAAAAACGCGAGGACGAATGCGTCCTCGCGTTTTCATGCGATGGTGGGCCGTCAGGGGTTCGAACCCTGGGCCTTGGGATTAAAAGTCCCCTGCTCTGCCAGCTGAGCTAACGGCCCGCAGCAGGCATTGTACCACGGTCACGCGCAGCAAGGGTCCAGGAACGCGGCACTCCTTACTCCCAGCTCCACTGACCGTTCACGAACACCGGCTCCTCGTTGCCGTCGGCATCGATGCCCGTGATCGCAAGGTCATCGGTGCCAATCATGAAGTCCACGTGCGTTGCCGAGATATTCATGCCGGCAGCACGCAGCTCATCGTTGGACATCTCGTACCCGCCCTCGTAGCACTCGCTGAAACCCGAGCCCAGCGCCAAGTGGCAGCTGGCGTTCTCATCGTAGAGCGTATCGAAGAACAGCAGACCGCTTTCGCGGATAGGGGTGTTCTTGGAAATGAGCGCCACCTCGCCCAGTCTGCGGCCCCCTTCGTCGGTATCGAGGATGCTCGCCAGCGTATCGCGGCCGATGGCGGCGTCGAAGTCGACGACCTTACCGTTCTCGAAACGCAGCCAGAAACGGTCGATCTTGTTACCGTGGCGGATGAGCGGCAGCGCCGAGTACACGATGCCGTCGGCGCGCTCGCAGTCGGGCGAGGTGAAGATCTCCTCGGTGGGGATGTTGGGGAAGAACGGATGCCCGTCGGGCGTCTCGCACTTACCGCCCGCCCACAGGTGCTTGCTTGTAAGGCCGATCGTGATGTCGGTGCCGTTGGAGGCCGTGTAGCGCAACGCGTCGAAGTGGCGCTCGTTCATAAGGCGCAGGTTCTTCTCGAAGGTTGCATCATGCAGCTCCCAAGCGCTCTGCGGATCGGGACCGTCCGCGCGCGCCACCGAGAGGATGGCCTGCCACAGCTTGTAGACGGCAACCTCATCGCACTCTCCCGGGAAGACGTGGCGCGCCCATGCGGCCACGGGGGCGCCGGCGATGCACCACGGGTTGATGTTGAAGTCCAGGCCATGGCGGAACGCACGGCACTGCGTGTTGCACGCCTTGCTTGCGGCGGCGGGCTTTGCCGAATCGATCCCCTTGAGCGCCTCGGGGTCGGCGCCCTCCACAAAGATGAAGCACGCGCCCTGCTCGGCCAGGGAGTCCAACTGCTCGTGCTGCCAGGAGGGAACCGTTTCGAACCACGAGGTCTCGACGTTCTCGTACGTGAGGCGCGTCACCACGTCATCGTTCCAGATCACCGTCACATGGCCGGCTCCGGCCCGATACGCTGCCGCCACCAGCAGGCGCACGAACAAAGCGCACTCAACCGGGGCCTGCACCACGACCTCCTGGCCGTCCTTCACGTTCACACCCTTGCGGACGACCAGCTCGGCGTACCGCTCGATGCTGGGCATCAGGCGCTCCATGCCCACGCGGACCTCTTCCAGACTGTATTTGAGCTCGCTCATAGCGGGCCCCCTTTCCTGTTTGCGTTGAAAAACGGGTGCGTCCGCGGCACCACCGCGCGACGCACCCGTCCTATGATTCCCCTTTGTACCCGGAAAATCGTTCTTACTTGTTCTTGCGCTCGAGCGTTTTGGCATCGCGCGCGGCACGCTTCTCGGCGTCCTTCTTCGAAGCGCGATCGAGCACGTCGTCGATCTTGGCGTCCGACATGCCCTCGGCCGTGGCGCGGGCATGGTTGCGGATGGGACGGATGCGCACCATGTCGTAGATGAAGCCGCCGATGATGCACACGTAGGCCAGTGCGATGGCGATGATCTCGAGCGTCTGGTATTGGCTGCCCGCGGCATCGCCGAAGAACATGAGCATGGCCCAGCCGATGGCGATGAACACGATGCCCAGGATCATGATGCCCCAGAAGACCTTGCGGCGCTTGGGATAGTCGGCGTCCTCGCGCATCAGGATGTTGGACGCCGCGTACACGCGGTCCTCCTGACGACGGAGCTCGGCCTTGCGCGCCTTCTTCTCCTCCTTGGTCAGCTTAGACAGGTCCTCGCCGCGCTCGAGCTGCTTGCGCTTCTCCTTCGAGCTGGCGGGAACCACGCGCACCGACGCGGCGGCGGCGCGGGCCGGCTTGGCCGAACCTGCGGACTTTCGAGTCATGCCAACGCCGGCATGCTCCTGGTTGCGCTTATTCATGGGGCTACGGGTGCTCACGTGTCCTCTACTCCTTCATATGCGTTCTTTGGCGAAAGTCACTTTACCATCGTTGGTATCAAAATAAAACAGGTACCCATCATTCTCAAACGATGGGTACCTTGTGTCTACGCTGGGATTATCGGAGCCAACCGCACCGCATGCGCGAGCCCCGGCCCCTCCGAGCGTCTACTCGATCAAGGCATGCGACCCGGTGCTAGAAGGATCGCTTGCATGCTCGCGCGGCAGGTGGATGGTGAACGTGGTGCCCTTGCCCAGCTCGGATTCCACCGAGATGAAGCCATGATGGCGCTCGACGATCTGCTTCGTCACCGCCAGGCCCACGCCAAGACCGCCCGCCTCGCGCGCACGGCTGGCGTCGGCGCGCCAAAACCGGCCGAAAATGCGCGAAAGGTCTTCCTTGGCAATGCCGATACCCGTATCCGATACCGAGATGAGCAGATGCCGACGGTCGTTTTGCACCTTCACGACAACCCAGCCGTCCTCGGGCGTATAGCGCATCGCGTTGCTCATCAGGTTGATGACGGCCTGCGTGAGCATATCCGAATCGACCTCGATGGTGGCGCTGCGGCCCATCGTCTCGTCGGCAAAGCGCAGGTGCAGGTCGCGCGCATGGAACAGCTGGTGCTGCGTGTTCACGATGTTGCGCACAAGGGCGGCCACATCCACGGGACGCAGGTTGAGCGGTGCCGTTCGGTTCTCCATACGCGACAAATCGAGCATCTGCTGGACCAGGCGCGAGAGACGACGCGTCTCGGACGCCACCGTCTCGAGGTGCTCGGCATCGGTGGGATAGATGCCGTCCTGCATGGCCTCGACCGTGGCGAGCATGGCCTGCAGCGGCGTGCGAAGCTCGTGCGCGACATCCGATGTGAGGCGGCGCTCGTGCTTCAGGTCCTTCTCGAGCGAGGTGGCCATCTCGTCGAAGGTCTCGCCCAGCTGGTCGATCTCGTCGTCGCCCCGCATATTCGTGCGGGCCGAAAGATCGCCGTCGCGGATCTGCTTGGCCGTAGTGGTGATGCGGCGGATGGGATTGGTAAGCATGCTGGATACGAAGAAGCCGATGACCAGCGCTATGGCGATGGCTATGAACGACGCCATGCCCATGGCGTGGAAGGTCTTCTCGCGAAAGGCAGCATCGGCCTTGGTGAGCAAGGCGTCGCTACCCAGGACCCATAGGCGCACGGTTCCCACGCGGTTGCCCTCGGCATCCACGATTTCCTCGGAGACCGCCCCCTCCTTATCGGTGGGCGCGGTGGATACCAGGCTATGCGGACGCCGCTTCTCGGAAGCGGGCGCAGGCGCCGAACCGGCTCCCGAACCCGGCGCGGAATCCTTCTCGGTCTCCGCGGCAAGGGCGCTCGCCGGCCAGGTATCGTCGAAGAGGATATCGCCATCGACATCCACTACCTGCATGCCGATATCGTCCGATAGCAGGTTGGACTCGGCCACCGACGCCAGCGCCGCCGTGGAAAACGAGCCCGTCTCGTTATAGCCCTCGGCAAGCTTCCTTGCCGTGAGCTCGGCGATCTCCACCACGTTTGCCCTGGTGTAGTCGGAAAACGCGCCGCCCCATACAACGGTTACCACGCACACCAGAACAAGCACGGTCATAAACGAGGTAAGGGCAAAAGAAACCGCCATGCGCATGCCGTAGCTCATAACGGTGCGGTAATCGGAACGAGGCGTGTTCCAGCTTGCGCGTGAACTCGCCTCGTCCGTATGCTTATGCTTTTGCCCGATGGTGAACTGAGCGGGGAGCATTACTTCGCGCTACCCTCGCCAGCTTCAGCCGGCTTCGCAGGGGCCTCGAAGCGGTAGCCCACGCCGTGCACGGTGTAGAGCCACTTGGGATGCTTGGGATCGTCGCCGAGCTTGGCGCGCAGGTTCTTCACGTGGCTATCGATGGTGCGCTCGTAGCCCTCGAAGTCGTAGCCCAGAACCTTCTCGACCAGCTCCATACGGTTGTACACGCGACCGGGATGGCGGGCAAGCGTGGTGAGGAGCTTGAACTCGGACGCCGTGAGGTCGACCTCGTGGCCGTCCACCAAGATCTTGTGACCCGAGATGTCGATAACCAGGTCGCCGAAGTCGAGCACCTCGACCTGGGGCTCGTCGGCCAGATGCGTGCGGCGGAAGAGCGCTCGAACGCGGGCCACGAGCTCGCGCGGCGAGAACGGCTTGATGAGGTAGTCGTCTGCGCCCAGCTCGAGACCGATGATGCGGTCCTCCACCTCGCCCTTAGCGGTGAGCATGATGATGGGCACGTCGGAGGTGTCGCGAATCGCACGGCAGACGCGCTCGCCGGACAGCTTGGGGAGCATGAGGTCGAGTACGATAAGGTCGAACTGGTGCTTCTCGAATTCCTCGACAGCGGACTGCCCGTCGCCTACGCCCACGACATAGTAGCCCTCGCGCTCGAGATAGGCCGCAACGGCATCGCGGATAGCCTTCTCGTCTTCAACGAGCAGAATTTTTCTTGCGTCCGAAGCCATAGCGAGGCCTCCTAATCTATAAATCACATAACCTGTCCATTTTAGCGCAGCGGGCGCTAAACTTGCTAACGGAGAACCCCAGCGGTTGGAATGTGCTCCGCATGAGGCAGAATACGGTTATCCTGCCCTTAGGTTCCTATTATGCCCAACTCCTTTTTTCTCTTTCACCTGGAGGTCGCCGTGACTTTTCGCATTCGGCTGGCGCGCCCCGGCGATGCCGCGCAGGTTCTCGACGTCTACGCGCCCTACGTGCGCGACACCACGGTGAGCTTCGAGCTCGCAGTCCCCAGCGTCGACGACTACGCGCAGCGTATCGCCCATGGCCTCGCATCGACCACCTACCTGGTGGTGGAAGCGGGCGGCGCGGGCGTCCACAGCGACGACCGGCGCATCGTCGGCTTTGCCACCTACGGCGCGTTCGGCCACCGTGCGGCCTACCAATGGTCGGCCGAAACATCGATTTATCTGTCAGACGATTGCACGGGCCACGGCGTTGGCGCGGAGCTGCTGTCCTGCCTGGAAGATATCATGCGCGCTGGCGGCATCGTTACGAGCGAAGCCTGCATCTGCTCCGAGAACACCGGCTCCATCGCCTTCCACCGTCGCCATGGCTATCGCGTGGTGGGCGAGCACCGCTCGTGCGCAAGCAAGTTTGGTCGCTGGCTGTCCATTCAGTGGCTCGAAAAACCGCTGGCGGCCTACCGCGACGACCCCGAACCGCCGACGCCATGCGCCGAGGGCGTCCAACAGCTCATCATCGAACGCGCCAACGAGCGCCTGGCGGGCCGCGACGGTGCCCACAACGCATAGCGGTCCCGCAAACGCCGTGCGTTCACGGAACCGCAGGATTCGCTAGAGCTCGAACGTGCGGGCCACCACGCCCGAAGGGATGCCCTTGGCATCGCGCACGGTGGCATAGGTCACGAAGGTGCTCACGCTGCCCTCGCTCGCCGGATAGTCGCCGAAGCCCAGCGAGCGGTCGGGCGACGAGATCGAGTCGAGCAGCTGGTTGGCGGGGTCGAACATGTAATGCGCCGACTGCGTCTTTACGAGATACCTCGTGCCGCTGTAGGCGATCTGCGCGGCGGGCTCGCGGCTGAAGTACACGTACGGACCGCCCTCGCGCCCCACGAACGTACCCATCTTGCCCAGGCTGCCGGCGGAATCGTACGACGCCTCGATGGAGAAGGCGAAGACCTCGCCCGTGTACACCGCTTCAAAGGGCCTCACGGATGCAGGCAGCACCAGCTGGTCGAGCTTGGTGTTGTTCGGGCTCTGCAGGTCGACCGCGGTAAGGCCGTAGTATGTACCCTCTTCGTTCCGCACGCGCGGCGTGATGGTGAGGATCCCATTCGAAACGCGCGGGGGCGTGGCGAAGCGGCCGGTGGACCTCCACACCTCGGTTTCCTTCGCATCCCCCACCGACCAGCGATAGCAATGCGAATCGGACGAGCGGCGGTCGCCGGAAGCAAGCGGCATCTTCTGCCATATCACCGTGGGGCCGGTGCAGGTGAAGAGCGGAGGTTCCCAATTCTTGTCACCGGTATCGAGCTGGACCGGCTCACCCGACAGCGCCCCGCCGCTAAACTGCTGGGCAAGCAGAACCCAGATACGTGTGGCGTAGTCGATCTCGATCCATGCGTACACCCCGGAACCGCAGCGAACGTCGAAGAAGCCGTACGTGCGCCCCAGCGTGGGATCCTCCTTGAGCGTAACGAGCGAGCCGTCGATCACCGAAAGCGCGCCCAGCGTATTGACGTGCTGGGCGGACTCGGGTGCCATCATGGCCGCGGCCCAGGAGCCATCGCTGTGGAACAACACCGTACCGAGCGGCAGGTTCCATATCTTCACGGGATTGAGGCCCGTGTCCTTGCCCTCGAACTCCTCGAGCGCGTCGATGATCTGCGAGGAGTCCTCGACGACCTGCGGCTCGCCCGAAGTGGGCTTGACCTTCTTGCCCTCGGACCCGCAACCGCTCAACACCGCGGCGGCGGTGCCCGCTGCAGCCGCCCCCAACGCGAAGCCGCGGCGCGTTATACCCTTGTGCCCGCGATCGCACCACGCCATGGCCGCTACGCTTCCGCCGCAGCCGCGCGCAGGGCGATGGTGAGCTGGTCGGCGCAGGATGTGAAACGCGGACCGCAGGTATTACCCTGCAGCAGCTCAACCACGCGGTCGGTGGGCATGCCGTGCACGAGCTTGGAAATGGCCTTGAGGTTGCCGTTGCAACCGCCTTCGAACAACACGTTCTCCACCGTGGAACCGTCGTCGGAAAGCTCGACATGGATGGCGCGTGCGCACACGCCGCGCGGCTTGTAATCGTACGTGATCATCTAAAACCTCCTTGTTCGGTCCCTGCCATTATCCCCGCGGCCTACGCGTCCGCACAACCCGGCATCAATCTTCCACGAAGGCGTACACGTGCCGCCGGCACGCGTTCGCACCATATATAAAAGGACGGCCCTCCACTGCGGAGGACCGTCCATGGTTCGATCGCGCGTACGCGCCGTATCGGGACCCGATACCTTACTTGCCGGAAGAGGCCTCGAAGGTGAAGGGGGTAGCCCAACCCTCGGGAACGGCACCGGTCTTGCCGTTGCCCAGGTCTTCCATGACCCAGCCCTCGGGGATGCCGCCCTCGCCCTCCCAGGCGCCTACCTGGTGGCAGGAAGCGCAGGTGAAGACGGGCTCGTCGTGCATGAGGTGGCAGGAGTTGCACTGCTGCACGCCGTGGTAGTCGCTATGCGGGTCGAACGGGAAGTCCTTGGTAGAGGACTCCGTCGCGCCCGGCATCACGCCAGCGCCCAGGTGGCAACCGCTCTGCAGGCAGAAGTCGTTCGAGAAGGTGACCTTGTCGAACGGCTGCGGATAGTCGCCGGACAGCTGGACCTGGACCTCGTGCATCATCTGGGGCAGGGTTGCCTCATGGCAGCCCAGGCACTGGTTATTGGTCGTACCGCGGTGCTTGTAGGCGAGCGACGTGGTGTCCTGGGTGTAGGACTTGTAGTACTTGCCCATGGTGCTGTGGCACACGGCATCGCAGAACTCGGGGGTCGCATGCCAGGCCCAGCCGGCAACGCCGAGCACGGTCACAACGACCACGGCAGCGATGACGATCGGAAGGCGCTTGCCCTTCCAATCGAATTTCTTCTTCTTGGGAGCGGCGGACTCGGTAGCCTCCGTGCTCTCCTTGATCTCGTCAGCCATTGTTTTCTCCTTTCGAGACCACTTAGGCGCTCAGCGCGGGGTTGTCGCCGCAGTACTTCTTCAGCAGGCCGTCGTACTTACGGGTGCGCTCGTCGTAGGAAACGCCGCCGTCGACCAGCAGGCCAAGCTCCTCGAGGTCCTTGGACTCCTGCTCCAGGCCCAGGTCGGCCAGGCACTGCTTGGTGGGGCAGCCCAGCTTCTCGTCCCAACCGAAGCGCTTGTAGAACATGGTGAGGGACTTCTTCCAGTCCTCGCGCTCCATCTTGTCGGTGCCCGGGGTGAAGGGCTTGATGTCGGGATCCTCCGTGAAGACCCACTCGGTGATGACGTCATGCACGTTGCGCATGTCGTTGCAGCCCATCTTGCCGTCCTTGTCGGTCATGCCGCGGACGGTGTTGACGCGCTGGAGGGTCATGATGCGCTCGGCGGCCTTGTACAGGTCGTCGATGGTCACCTTCTGGCCGGTGACCGCGGTGTAGAACTGGGCCTCGAGGTCCAGGTCGCCGCGGTAGCTGCGCTCCTTGGCCGGTGCCATGGCCATGGGCCACACCCAGTTGCACAGGCACAGGGAGTCGTGCAGAACGTCGGTGACGATGCTCCACCAGGCGAACTCGATCTTGTGCTCGTTGATGGGGGTGTAGTTCTTGTCCGGATCCATGGCGTCCTCGCCGCCGAACATCTCGGCAGCCATCTGCTTCTTAAGCTCGATGGGCAGGCCGCAGCCCTGCAGGTTGACGGCGGAGTGGATCATGTTGTCGCGGTTGAACACCATGTTGTACAGACCGCCCACCTGCGCGAAGCACTCGATGGAATGGTGGACCGGCCAGCCGCGATAGTTGATGAGCTTGGACGCCTTGTTATCGAACCAGTCGGGACGGTTCCAGTGGTCGGCATCGGTCCACACGTACGGACCGTGGCCAAGCCAGGAGATGGGCTTGTTCTCGGTGTCGTTGGAGGCGATGTCGAGGAAGATCTTGATGAACGAGGTGGGGTCGCCCGCGAAGATGGCGTCGAAGTTGTACTCGGCCATCTGCTCGGGGGTGCAGTGCTGGGCGAGCAGGCCCTCCTTGTAGGTCCAAGCCAGGTCGCGGTAGAGCTGGGCGTAGTTGCACCACAGGCCCAGGTCGTCCACGGTCACCGAGATGAGCTGGTTATAGAAGACGGACAGATCGGTAAGCGTCTTGTTCTCGCCCTCCTGGATGCCCGGCACCTGCCACATGGGCTGCATGTAGGCGGTGAAGGGGAAGTTGGGGACGCAGGTGTTGCCCGAGGACTCGTAGCCGGTGGCCTGCTGGACCTGCGGCACCTTCACCTGGGCATAGCAGCGCACGGGGCAACCGTGGCAGCCGGCCATCTTCACGGTGTACTTCTCGGCCGCGGGACCGAGGTCCTTGGTGGACTTCATGCAGCGGTAGCCCATGGTGTTGGGCTCGAAGGGCTTGGGCTCGCCGGTCTCGATGGGGCCGCCCTCGGCAGCCGCCCAGTACAGACCCTTGCGAGCGGTCCAACGGGAACCCTTGTCGTAGTACTCGGCCCAGGACTGCTGGGTGCTCGGCACGACATGGTTGTTGTTGGAGCCCAGGACCTGGGCGATCATGTAATCGGACAGGTCGGCGACCATCTGCGGGTCGGCCACGTTGCAAGCCTTGGTGCCCTTGACGACGACGGCCTTGCACTTCTTGGAGCCCAGGACGGCGCCCAGGCCGGCGCCCGCGGAGTGCGAGCGGCTGTTCATAACGCAGGCGTAGGGCAGCATGTTCTCGCCGGCGGGGCCGATGGTGGCCACGCAGCACTCGAGGCCGTGCTTCTTGCACAGGGCCTCGTTGACCTCGCGCGCACCCTTGCCCCACAGCGCGGAGGCGTCCTCGATGGAGATCTTATCGTCCTCGATGAGGATGTAGACCGGCTTGTCGGACTTGCCCTCGATGATCAAGCCGTCGTGGCCGGAATACTTGAGGGTGGCGCCCAGCTGGCCGCCGCAGTGGCAGTCGACAACCAGGTGGTCCTTGGTGAAGGTGGACAGCGTGGACCAGGTGGAGCGACCGGCCAGCGGCACGCCGGAACCGGTCAGGGGACCGACGGCGAGAACGGCCTTGTTCTCCTCGTCCATCCACTTCACGCCTGCGGGGACCTCGTCGTACATGATCTTGTTTGCAAAGCCCATGCCGCCGATGTAGTCCTTCTGCATCTCGACATCGGACTCTTCGGTGATCTCACCGCTCGTAAGGTTGACGCGGGCGATCCAGCCAGCCCAACCGTAAGAGGTTTCAGCCATTTACTTCTCCTATTCTTAAGCGATCTTGCCACCGGCAACAAAGTCCTGCTGCTCGGAGACGAGCGGCCAGGGGTGCTCCTGCTTGGTGGGGCCGGAGGAGTGGCTCACGTCCTCCCACTCGATGAGCTCGATCGCGCCGTTGGGGCACTGCTCGGCGCAGCGGCCGCACGCGATGCATTTGGAAGACTTGCCGGTAACGGTGTTCACCACGGGCATGTGATAGGGGCAGGCGGCGACGCAGGTGCCGCAGCCGACGCACTTCTCGGCGTCCACGCGACGCACGCCGTTGTCATCGGTGACGATGGCGCCCTGGGGGCACGCGGTCTGGCACAGCGCGGTCTTGCACATGTGGCAGGCGCGCACGTTCCACTCGCACGAATAGAAGATGCCGTCGCCGGAGCCGAGCTCCTTACCGTACTGGTAGCCGTCGTGCACATGGATGCGCGCAGCGGCCGGCTGGGACACGCCGTCGTTGAGGAGCGTGCAGCTCATCTCGCAGCGCTGGCAACCGGTGCAGCGGGCGCGGTTCACCTTGAGCACGTGGGACGGGGTCGCGTAATAATCGACCTTTCCCTTCGAGCTCGTGGGAGCCGCAGCAGCGGTGTCCGGCAGGAGACCGAGCGCCACCATGCTCGCCACGAATGCGCCCGAAACCTTCACGAACCCACGACGGGTGAAGAAGGAGTCGAGGCGATCCGCGCCGGAGCCAACCTGCTCCAAAGCGGTGTTCTCTTTCATAGTTCCCTCCCTTTACTACTTCACGCGGAACGTCCGGGACGACGCCCGCGCCATATCCTTGAATCCGTACCACAGGCGTTATGGACAGGACTCATCAGGTTGTATTGTGCATGACGGACGCACAAGGGGCTCACCTGCTTTCGGGGTAATCCGTTCGGCGGGCGCCAGATAGGTAAAAATCGTGTCACCTGTTATAGGGTACCCCCTCTACCTGCGGTTATCTTTTGGTAGCACGCACGCGCAAAGCAACAGCAAACGCTTTATCAAGGCAGAGCGCCGCGCAAAAACACCATACGCCGCAGCCTTTCCGCACCCTTCGGATAAGGACGGGCGCCGTTCGACGGCACGCCGCGCGCGAAGCGTCGGCTCGGACGGCGCGAGAGGATCATCTGGTACGGACGAAACGCCGCGCGGGGCGCACAATGGGCCACCAGTACGCACGGGCGCATCGGCTCCCAAGCCGACGCCGCGCCCTTCGCCCTGCCCCTCCCCGCCCATCCGCACGGCATGGGAGAAGGGAGGCGGCCGTCACCCAACCGGAGGTCCCATGCTTTCCGAACGACTCCTCTCCGCAACCGTTGGCGCCGGTGCCCGCAAGCTGCTCCGCTCCACAAACGCCCCCGGCACGCTTCCCGCGCCGAACCCCGGCCACGCGCACCTGCTCTACGTCCACATCCCGTTTTGCGACGTGCTGTGCCCCTACTGCTCTT
This sequence comes from Collinsella sp. BA40, assembly GCF_008014645.1. Lineage (GTDB taxonomy): Bacteria > Actinomycetota > Coriobacteriia > Coriobacteriales > Coriobacteriaceae > Collinsella. The sequence continues at coordinate 162,345 of NZ_VOWY01000002.1, read as the reverse complement.
TCACCCGCTTCCCGCTTCGCGAGGACGCCGCGCGCAGGTACTTCCAGGCACTCCATCGCGAACTCGCCATGATCCGCGACCTGGGCTACCAACCACCCGCCGCCTATATAGGCGGCGGCACGCCCACCATCCTCATGGACGAACTCGAGCGCACCATCGACTACATGCGAGAGCTGTTCCCCAGCATCCGCGAGGTGTCATGCGAGACCAATCCTCCGCACTTGGACCGCACGCGGCTCGAGCGCCTCTCCGCTATGGTTCAGCGACTCTCCGTGGGCGTGCAGAGCTTCGACAACACGCTGCTCAAGCGCATGGATCGCTATGGAAAAAACGGCAGCGCCGAGCAGATCGTCGAGCGCATCCAGAATACGCACGATATGTTCGGTACCTTCAACGTGGATATGATCTTCAACTTCCCCGGACAGACCGAGGAAATGGTCTTGCGGGACATCGAGACCTTCCGCACCACGGGCGCCAACCAGATCACGTATTACCCGCTCATGACCTCGCCCGGCAGCGAGCGCCTCATGGAGACGTGCTTCCACGGCAAGGTCGACCCCGCACGCGAGCAGCGCCTCTACCATGCCATCTTCGATGCCATGACGGCCGACACGGCAGCGGGCGGCGCGGGCTTCCACGCCTCGGACGTCTATACATTCGCCCAGGATAAACAAGCCATGATCGATGAATACGTGGTCGATTACGGCGAATACGTGGCCGCGGGATGCGGCGGGTACTCCTTCCTAGGAGACCAGATCTTTGCCAACGACTCCTCCCTGGCGGGCTATTGCCGGCGCGTCGGGGAACACGCGACGAGCGTTACCGCCCGCATCGACATGGGACCCGCCAACGAGAAGCGCTACCGCATGGGCCGCGAGCTGTTTGGCCTGCGCCTCGACAACCGCGCGTGGAAGCGCGATTTCGGCCGCTACATCCAATACGACCTGCCCATGGAGTATGGCTACCTCGCGGCGAACGGCGCGTTCGCGACGAACAACGCCGACGAGCTCACGCTCACCCGCAAGGGGCGATACCTGGTATTGGCTATGATGCGACAGGTGTTCATCGGCATGAATACCGAGCGCGACCGCCTGCGCGCGATGCTACCGCCCTGCGAGAGAAAGATGTTCGACGACTCCGCCGCGCAGCAGATCGCGGCGGCACGGGCCGCCGACGAAGCGGGACGCGCCTAGCCGCCGTACTCCGAGATGTAATCCAAGATCTCCTGACGGGAATGCAGGTCGGTCTTCTCGTATACGCGCTTGATATGCGTGTGCACCGTATTGGTGGAGAGCTGTAGCTCCTCGCTCACGCGCGCCTGCGTATGGCCCAGCGCATACAGCGTGAGCACCTCGACCTCGCGGCCCGTAAGGCCGAAGCGCTGGCCCATCTTCATCACGGACGTGGCGGTGTGCACGTCGGGCTTCTGATTCACCATGGGCGCCTGCTGCTGCGGCGCGATTGCCAACACGCCCATGAATGGAATCTTGCGCACGTCGTCCTCGGTGATGGGACCGCGCGCCCGACTCGCCTCGACGGCCTCGCTGGGAGCCGAGAGCAGGCGCGTGAACACCAGCTGGGCGGACGCCAGCACGAACAAGCTCATGATGGAGATGATGACCGGCGCGTTGTCGGGCATCATGCGGTCGAGCAGCGCGTCGAACCGCATGCCCAACACCGTGAGCACGTTCATGGCGATCCACGCGGCGGAAGCGTAGTAGTACGGATCGCGCCAGCCGAAGCTGATGAACGCGATGGTGAGATACCACACGAACGCGTTGAGCACGAGCGACGACGCCATCACGAACGACGCGCCGATGGAAACCGTCTTGGGCCAGATAGCGAAGAAGACCGCGCCCAAGGCCAAAAGCACCTGCATGACCACCCAGATGCTAGTGGTGAGCGCCCGCATGCGCGAGCGCAGGCCGTTGCGCACCCATAGCAGGGAGACGATCCACACGAACACCAGGATGAGGAAGCGCGGAACCAGGCTCATATACACCGGGTCGCCCGCGGGAAAGCCGCGGCCCATACCCATGGGAATGGAGATGAGCCAGATGCCCGCGGCGGCCACGGCCAGGAAGCTGCGGTTGGAGAAGCGGTTCTCATCGGTTCCAAAGTAGAGCTCCGAGACCGCGGGAAACGAGTCGCTCGGCGCGTCCATCGTGCGCGACAACCTCACCAGGGCGAACTGACCGAAGGTGAGCGCGGTACCGGCCAGATACCACCACGCGTTGTCCGAGAAGCTCAGGATGTAGGTGATGGTCTCGGCAAGCGCAAGGGCCGCGAACACCACGACCGACGCCGCCTGCGCCGAGATGCCGCGCAGCTTGCGCAACCAGTAGAACTCCAGATAGGTGCTACCCACCGTAACGCCCGTCCCCAGAGCCAAGCCCAGCGTGGAATCGGGGTCGGCGGGACCCCATGAAGCGAGGGCGAGGACCAGCGAGCACAAGCCGGCGAGATGAATCGCCAAAAACACGCCCAGCGACACGGAGCGCTTCGTGAAGCGCTTGATTACCAGCGTCGACAAGAACAACAGGCCCATGACGAAGGCGGAGGCGAAGAGGATCCATCCGGACAGCATCGACGTGCCCGTGGTGGCGTGCGCGGCCTGCACGCAGAGGTTCACGACGGACGAGGCGAACGCCAAACCCAGGACGGAGTGGAGGAGCACGCCGTACGCCTCGAACCCGAGCGGCGGCATCTGCTGTTCTGCGTCTTTCCCCTGCACCTAACCTGCGCTCCATCCTGCATCGTATAGCCAGCGACCTGCAAGGAGTCACCAGGCAAACCGTTGTAAGCGATAGGTTAGTATACCTTGTACTACACTTGCTTGCATATGTGTACACGACCCCCTGGCTTTGTGAAAGGTATGCGATGACTCCGGAAGAAGACCAGCGCGTCGAAGCCGCCGCGGACGAACAGGCCGCACCCGAGCTCTCCACCGGTGAACTCGAGGCGGTCCGCGCCCACAACGAGCGCGTCCGCGCTATGGACCGCGCCCTGTCCGACCTGCGCCAACGTTCATACGAAGGCAAGCTCACCACGCCTGCGCGCTGGAAGCGGCTGGCTCTGGCACCCGAAGGACCGGATGGCGTCCCCTTCGAAGATACGCTCGTGGGCTACATCGAGGAACACGAGCACGCCGAAGACGGCCCCGCCATCGGCCAGATGAGCGCACCGGCGCCGCTCGACGTGCAGCTCGCGGGCCGAGAGCCGGATGAAGGCGAGCTCCTGCCCGAGCCCGATGTCTCCGACATCGTGCTGCTTTATGGTAAGAAGGCCATCTACCTGTATTCCAAGCCGCTGCTTTCGAACAGCTTCGCTCACGCCCTCTTCCTCACCGCCGAAAACGACGATATCACCACGTTCATCGATGTCGTTCGCACGGAATCGCGCACCTATCCGCGACCCGTCTCCATCCTCTCGTTCATGAACCCGCCCTACCTGTGGCCCACCGACAAAACCCGCAACCTGTTCGAGCAGCTTCAGGGAGAAGAGGCATTCAGCGACATTCACACGTGCCTCACCAGTGAAAACGAGACATTCTTCTACTCGACGCTGTACCTGAGCGATGCGCAGGGCAAAGCGCTTGCCGAGTGGTACGGCGTAGAGAAGGTCCGCAACCCGTAGCGCCGCCGTAGGCGGGCGCCCCGCCCCAACCATCACCCCTTCAAGCGAAAGGTATCCCCATGGCCAAGCAGCGCCTTACCGAGGACACGCCGTTCCTCCGCACCCCCGACATGTACCAGATCGAAAACGACGCACCCATCACCGAATACGCCGATGCGACCCTCGATATCATCGCCGACACCGCGGCGTTCGGCATCCCCGAAGGCGCCAACGCGTTTTGCAGCGTGGGCAAGGAGAAGCGCGGCACGGTGCAGATGCAGCTGTTCGCGCGCATCGACCCCGATACCGAGACGTTCGTCGAGGTGGGCTTTCGCAGCCACGGCTGCCTAGCCGCCATCGGGTGCGCCGCGGCCCTCGCCGAGCGCCTGCGCGGCATGACGTTCGAGCAGGCCCTCGCCATCACGAAGGAGGAGCTCGATGAGCGGCTCGGAGGCCTGCCTTCCAGCCGCCGCTACACGCTGCTCTACGGCACCGAAGCCGTCCGCGCGCTCATCGGCGACTACTGCCTGCGCGTGAAGGGCTTCTCGCTCGCGCAGCTGAACGACTACATCCCATGCGACTACATGTGCGCCAACTGCCTGCTCACCGAAAACTGCTCCCTGCGCGATGAGCGCGTCGACCAGGAGATGAGGGAGCTGGGCGAGATCGAATAGCCGGAGCGCCCCCGTGCCGTGCACCGTGTCAAACCCGCCCCGCTCGGCGCGCACGGTACAATAGTCGTCAGCACGAACCGGCGCCGCCGCGCGCATCGTCAAAAAGGAGTCATCCGTGATCGATCGTTACACCCGCCCGGAGATGGGCCACATCTTCTCGCTCGACAACAAGTACGCCATCTGGCAGGAGATCGAGGTGCTGGCATGCGAGGCGCAGGCCGAGCTTGGCACCTGCGGTATCACCAAGGAAGAGGCCGCATGGATCCGCGAGCACGCCGGCTTTGACCGCGCCGAGGTGGACGCCATCGAAGCCGTCACGCACCACGACGTCATCGCGTTCCTCACCAACATGGGCGAGCATATCGATGCCGAGGTTCCGGAGGGCGAACCCAAGCCCAGCCGCTGGGTCCACTACGGCATGACCAGCTCCGACCTGGGCGACACCGCCCTGTGCTACATGCTCACGCAGGCCTGCGACATCATCATCGACGACGTGCGCAAGCTGGGTGAGATCTGCCGCCGCCGCGCCTTCGAGGAGCGCCGCACCCTGTGCGTGGGCCGCACCCACGGCATCCACGCCGAGCCCATGACCTTTGGCATGAAGTTCGGCAGCTGGGCCTGGGAGCTCAAGCGCGACCTCGACCGCCTCATCGACGCGCGCAAGAACGTGGCCGTGGGCGCCATCTCCGGCGCCGTGGGCACCTACAGCTCCATCGACCCGTTCGTCGAGGAGTACGTATGCGAGCGCCTGGGCCTCGCGCACGACCCGCTGTCCACCCAGGTCATCTCGCGCGACCACCATGCATACGTGGCGGGCGTGCTGGCCACCACTGCCGCCACCTGCGACCGTATCGCCACCGAGATCCGCAACCTCCAGAAGACCGACACCCTCGAGGTTGAAGAGCCCTTCCGTAAGGGACAGAAGGGTAGCTCGGCCATGCCGCACAAGCGCAATCCCATCACGCTCGAGAAGGTCTGCGGCCTGTCGCGCGTGGTGAAGTCGAACGCCCAGGTCGCCTTCGAGAACGTGGCCCTGTGGCACGAGCGCGACATCTCGCACAGCTCCGCCGAGCGCGTCGCGCAGGCCGACAGCTTCATCGCGCTCGACCACATGCTCACCTGTCTCATCCGCATCGTGGACGGACTCATCCTGTACCCCGCCCGCATGCAGGCCAACCTCGACCTCACGCGTGGGCTCATCTATTCGTCCAAGGTGCTGTTGGCGCTGGTGGATACCGGTATCACGCGCGAGGACGCATACAAGATCGTGCAGCGCAACTCCATGGCTGTATGGGACGACGTTCACAACGCCGTAGCCGGACCCAACCTGCGCGAACGCCTGGAAGCCGATCCCGAGTGCACCGTGACCAGCGAGAAGCTCGATGAGATCTTTGATCCCTGGGACTTCCTCACGCGCATCGACAGCGTCTTCGACCGCCTGGAGCACCTGTCCTTCGAGGAATAGGGCGAGCCCCCGGCATCTGCATGAAACGAGCCCGGTACCTGCTACGGTACCGGGCTCGGTGCTCTTCTGGAGCGGGCAACGGGACTCGAACCCGCGAGTGTCAGCTTGGGAAGCTGATGCCTTACCACTTGGCGATGCCCGCGATATGGTGCAACTTGTGCACCTGATGAGTATATCCCGCGGGTCGAGGCACGGCAAGATGTCATTTGCTTTCCATGCGGTGCCATGCCGGCGCCCGTCTCTCTTATGGTTCATTTCGTGAATTCCCAGCCACGCACGTGTGCGGGGAATACCCCGCAGCGCTCGCTCCCATGGCTCCTGAGCTGCGGATGTAAGCCTTGTTCGAATCGAGCTCGCAATCGTTTTTGGCGGCTGTTAGCATCGTTCGGTTTTTCTTAGAATCGCCGGGTTTAAGCTGCCCTTCCATCGCTACTGGAGGGAGCAGATATGATTCGCAAGCGATTCGCCCTACCAACCCTTTTTCTCATCGCCGTGATCCTCGCGCTTGGCGGCTTTACCATGCCGCAGGCTATACGCGCGGCCGGCGATGGCATCCTGTCGATCACCTCGCTCGTCGACAATCCATATTCAACAGGCTCGATGCATTTCATACGCGGTAGCGCCGGCACGGGCAACGTTGCGTACTGCGCGCAAGGATGGCTGCGGCAGCCGGTTGTTGGCCAAAAGCTCGAGCACTACGGCGATCTCAAGATACCCGAGCTCGATTACGTGTTGTGGCATGGCTACGACGGCGAGGTGATCGATTCCGTCTACGGCCTTGACGCGGGCCGCTCCGAAGCCGCAACGGCGCACGCCGTATGGCTTGCCATCGCCGACCAGCGCGCCGACGTACTCACCTACGTAGGCCGCGATGGCTCATCCTATCACGGCAACAAAGCCTACATGGAACGGTGGAACCTTATCGAGGATCCACGCATCAAGGACGCTGCATGGCGTCTTTATCAAGAAGCCCTGGCCTATAAGCAGGCGGGCGGAGGAGGTGTCGAGGAAGGCTGTTCGTGCCTCTGGCTCAACAAAACACCCACCTATGCGAACGGCATCCCTGCATTCGAGCATCAATCTATCGTTACCGTCGAGAAATCTCGAACCGTTAGATTCAACAAGACATCCGCATGCGCCGAGGTCACGAACGGCAACGACAGCTATGCGCTCGAAGGCGCTTGCTACGACATCCATCTGCGGGACACCCGTGAAAAGGTCGGCAGCATCACCACGGATGCCCAGGGCGCAGCGTCGCTTCAGCTAAAACCTCGCACCTCCTATTTCGCCAAGGAAACCAAGGCTCCCCAGGGCTTCGCACTCGACCCTCGAGAGATTCCATTCACCACCGGCGACGATGGCGGATCGGTCGCCCTTGAAGACAAACCTGGTCGTGCTCGCCTCGTCCTTCAAAAGAAAGATGCAGCGACCCAGGGCGGACCCCAAAACAACCTGAGCTTTCAAGGCGCCGAATACCGCATCACCTCCCTCTCCGCACCAGGATGGAGCACGGACGCCACAACCGACGACAACGGATCGCTCACCGTTGAAGATATCCCCCTGGGCACGTTTCAGATTGTAGAAACCAAGGCACCGGCAGGATACCTGCTCGACCCGAACGTCCATACCTATACCGCGCAGCCAGGCCAGATGAACGACCTGGGTATCGTCGAGCTACAGCCAACAGACGATTTCATGGAAGCTCCCGTTGCCTTCGATATCGAAATCGCGAAGTTCAACGATGAAGGCGCCGGCAATGGCTCCCAGCTCGAAACCCCGGCAGAGGGTGTGTCCTTCGAGATCGTTTCGCGCTCATCGCAGCGCATCATGGGGACCATCACGACGGGCGCCGATGGCTTTGCATCAACTAGGGGACACTGGTTCGGCGCGGGCGACAAGACCGACGATCTTGCCGGGGCTCTACCATACGACCCCAAGGGATATACCGTTCGCGAGGTGGCATCGACCGTACCCGAGGGCTTTGAGCGCGTGGACGATTGGGACATCGCCCCCGAGCAGCTCGCAGACGGCGTGTGCCTGCGCTATATCGTGAACAACACGCGTTTGATGTCGCGCGTGCAGATTATAAAGACCGACGCCGCGAGCGGGGAGCGCGTAGCACTATCTGGATTCTCGTTCCAGCTGCTCAACAATGAAAAAGAACCCGTCGAACTAGAGGCCTGGCATCCCGAGCACGGCTCGACAAGCATCTTCACCACCGATGCCACCGGCAGCGTCACGCTGCCACAACCCCTTCCCACCGGTGTCTACTACATCCGCGAAACCGCCGCCCAACCGCCCTACATCCTCGCCGAAACGGACGTGCGCTTCGAGATCGCGGCGGACCAGGGCGAAATCGCACCCCTATGCGTAGTCGAGGTGGCCGACAACCAGGCCCGAGGAACCGCAAGCATAACCAAGACCTGTGCAGATGGGGGCGAGGCCTTGGCCGGCGCCGAATACGACGTCGTGGCCCTTGAGACGCTGGTTTCACCCGACGGGATCGTTCAAGCTGGTGAAGGCGAGACTGTCGGACGAGTCATCACCGACGATACGGGCACCGGAAGCATAGAGGACCTTCCCCTTGGCTCCGGAATGGCGCACTATGCGTTCATCGAATCCGTGCCGCCACAGGGCCATGCCCTCGACGATACCCCCATTCCCTTCATCCTGAGCTATCGGGACCAACATGCGGCCGTTGTCCATCAGCATGCCGATACGCAGGATAAACCGACGCGCGTAACGGTCGACAAGACGGTCACCGGCACGAACGACCCGCTGCGCGGCGTGACCTACGGTCTTTGGAACACACGGGACGAGCTGCCCGCGCCGACGGATGGACCCGACAGCTCGTTCGCCCTCCGCTCATCCAGCGATGATCTGACCGTTGCCGTTCAGCCATCCCTCACGACCGCGGAAATACTCTTCGACCTTCCCAGCGGGGCGGCCGCCGTCATCGTTGACGACGAAGGCGCTCATATTTCCGCCCAACATGGCAGCTGGATCACCCCGGGAAACTATGAAGTCCGAATAACCAACAAGGGCGACGATAAGCACGGCCTCGTGCTACCGCTCGAATGTAAGGCGGGATACTCCTATACCGTGCAGGTACGCGGAGGCCTCTTTGGGCTGACGGGGTCGATAGAGCAGTCGCAAGCTCTGGTAAAGCCCATCGAGGCGGTCCTTTCATCCGATTGGAACGCCTACATGATCGAGCGTATCCCAAGCGGAACCTACGATGTGCTGGTCAACTCGGAACCCGTGGGTACATGCACCGTTGCAGCCAACCGTCCGTGCTATCTCACCTTCGAGGACGGCTCTATGGCAGCCGCGCCCATCCTGCTCAAACCGGGTGCCACGCTGCATGAAGCCACAACGGACGAGCACGGGGTCGCCGTGTTCGACCATATCGAACGCGGCTCCTACCGCCTCTGCGAGCTCGATGCCCCTGCAGGGTTCCTCAGGGATGACCGGGTTATCGACCTCCATGTCGATGAACGCGGGCGCGTTGACGGGGAAACCGACCATCACCTCGGTTTCAAAAACGATTACACGAAGATGGAGGTTTCCAAACGAGATATAACGACGGAAGAAGAGGTGCCCGGAGCCCACTTGAGCATCCTCGATAGCGACGGCAACGAGGTGTGCAGCTGGGTGAGCGGGGATACCCCACACCGCATCGACAAGATGCCCGTTGGCATCTATACCCTGGTGGAACGGCTCACGCCTCGCACGTATGACTATGAATCGAGCTGCACCTTCGAGGTGCTCCCAACCGGCGAGATCCAGCATGTCGCGCTCTATAACAAACCCATCGAGATAGCCGGAGAAATCGACAAGCGACAGCAGATTGCCGACCCCATTGCGGCCAATACCGTTGAAAACGGAGATGGCGCCAACAAGGCAGCGGTCACCGCGTCCCCCGACGGCCGTTATCGATACAGCATCGATGCGCGCAATACGAGCAATACCTGGGTTGATGAGTTTACGATCGACGACCGCCTGGCCGCCGCCGAAGCAGGCCTCGCCACGCTCGAATCCCTTACGACGCCCGTAGCGCACGGAGACTTCGACGGCCTGGTCAACGTTTGGTATCGAACCAAAAACGCAGGAGCCCCTACTACCAGCGACGCTAATGCCACGCGCGACGATGGGCATACCAACCCTTGGCTCGATCAACCCGAAGTCGTTGAGGTACTTGGAACCGACGGGCGCTCGCTATCATACGACGGCTGGACGCTATGGGCCCAGGGATTGCGAGCCGACGCACCCACCGAGCTCGCAGTCGATGCGCTCAAATTGAAAGCAGGGGAGCAAATCGTTGCCATCCGCATGGAATATGGACGCGTAGATGACGGGTTCACCACGCGCTCGGACGGATGGAACCGCAGCCATATAAAAGACCGGCATGACGATTGCGGTGCAATTCCCGCAGATGACGAAGATGGCGCGGATGCACCCGCGATTCTCACCATGCGCCTTACCAACGCCTATCAGGAGGGAACGCACCTGGAGAACGAGGCATCCGTGCATCTGTATAGAAACGGAGGGGGCGAGCAGCTGGAGGATCACGACAGCGATCACGTTACCCAGACGCCCAAGCACGAGGGACCGGAACTGGCAAACACAGGTTTCCCGCTTACCCCCGCTCTCATCGTTGGAGGCCTCGCATGCCTATGCATGGTAACCCTTGCGACAAGGCGGAAGCGGTAAGGGCTCCCCGCGCCGGCCGTGGCGTGCATGCGCGCGGCCGGCGCGGCCATCGACCGCTGCTCCTGATCCTATGCGCCTATACGGCGCTCACCTGCTTCATGGTCCTCAGCTCGGCGGTGCCCGTTTGCAGCGACCCGCCATCGCATTTCCAACCGATAGAACGACATCTTCAAACCGATAGCAAAGCCGACTCCAAAGGGGCTGGCGTAGGTCACCTCGTCGTAGAAAGCGCCGGCATATCAACCTGGATAGCTCAGCCCTCGCCAAACCAACCACCCGACTGGTATCTGCGACATGGCATCGATGGCCAACCAAAACGGACGGGAACGCCATATTTAGATGCGCGCTGCACGGAAACGCGCCACCTCATGGTCTACGGACACAATCTCGGTATACCGGGACTGGGGTTTACCTCGTTAGCCAGAGCGTTCAAAGCGGATGTATTCAGCGAAATGGGCGAAGCGACTTGGTTCCAACAAGGCCGTTGCATGATCAGCTTTACACCGGCGTTCGCCTGTCGCGTCGACAAAGCATACGAAACCATTCAGCGGTTCTCCTTCGCCACAGCCGATGAGCTGCGCACATGGCTCCACGCCATCAAGAAGGACGCCGCTGTAGCCGAATCTGATTGCGACGAGCTTATAAGCAGGGCACGCAGCGCCCTCACCTTGGTGACATGCACAAAGAACCAGCGAGCGGGGAGGGAGCGGACCCTCGTTATATACGTAAGCCCCCAGGAGAGCTATTCGCTGGGCACGTCCGCGGAATCAGAAGGATCGGAGGAAGAAAGCTCGCCATCGGACATATCCGCCAGCTGATCAGCAGCCTTCTTGTTTGATTTTTCGGCCGCAACGCGCTCAGCGCGCACATCAGCTGGAGTCGACCACTTTTCCCCAAGAAAATGAGAGACACCGAAGCCCATGGCAACGGCCAGCGCGGCACCGATCAGATATGCAGCCCAGTGACGCCTCATGAATGCAAACACAAGCCCTCCGATAAACCAGATCCGCACATACGTCTACGTAATACCCGACATTCTACGCTGGCAAGCCAACATATGCGAGCATCTTGCAGAAATTGGGTACACGGTTGATGTGATTCTCTCATCAACCGTTTTGGAAGGGAGCACGCCGTGCTCGAACTGTACTACAGCCCCTATTGCCCCTACTGCATCAAGGTGCTCAACGCTCTCAAGGATATGTCTGTCCGCGTCACGCTCAAGAACATCAACGAGGACAAAGAGGCCGCAAAGACACTCGTGGAGGTTGGTGGCAAGCGCCAGGTACCCTGCCTGTTCATCAATGGGTCGCCGCTCTATGAATCCGACGACATCATTTCGTTTCTGCGCACCCGCTAATACCGCCGCTTATTCCACCGGCATGAAAAAGGACCCATACGGGTCCTTTTTCATGCCATGCTATTCCCCATCCGCTACGAGCGGCGGATGACTTCGGTCACAACATCGGATACCAGGGCTACGTTGCCCTCGTCAACGTTGTACGGCTGGTCCTCCTCGCTATGCGAGCATGCGAAATGAGAGCCATCGATGCCGGCGATGGTAAGCGAGCGCAGGCTTCGAGACATGGCCTCGTACGCATCGGTATCCACGAAGGGCATATCGACGGCGCCGAATTCATGATGGAAGTCGGCGGATACCCGCTGCACGAGCTTGAGAATGCGTTTATCCCCCTTGAGGACACGCTGTTCACCCTCGCTTGCCAGAACGGCCAGCTGGCCGGAACCAACGCTTTCGAGGTTGATGAGGAACACGCCGCGAAGCTTATCGCGATGAGTATCGAGGAAGGCCTTGATGCCGGCGTTGCCGCACTCGGAAGCGCCGGTGGCGACGAACCAGATATCATGGCCGAGGAGCTCCTCGTCGCCCATGGACGTGATGGCGTCGCGCAGCTCGTCTTCGCCTACGCCTTCAGGGCCCGCGGCGCCGCCCTTCCAACCGTTGTCGTCGTCGAAATTGTCCCAAGAACCAATCTCGTTGCCGTTGCGCTTGGCATCGAAATCATCGTCGACGCCGAGCCAACCGCTCATGCTGTCATCCTGCTGCTTCTTCTTCCTACCGAAGAAACGGGCGAGACCGCGGCGCGGCTTCTCCGTCGGGGTGGATGTCTTCGAGGATTCAGCCTGCTTCGCTTCCTCGGGCTTGCTCTCCTGGTTGGAAGACAACTGAGCGCCTGCCGAGGTGTTTTCAACAACCGAGAAACCGCGCGTGGCGGCCGACGTGGTGGAAGCGGGAGCGGGAGCAAAGGGATCGGCGGGCTTGACCGAGGGGTCGGGGAGATCGAACAGCGGCGCTCGGCTCGAAGTCTGCTGCAGGGCCTCGATACCCGGCACGCTGGGAATGCGGCGCGGGGCGGGACGCTGGGAAGCCTCGATAGATGGAATATTAAGGGCGCGCTGTGGACGGGAAGCCGGCTGCGCTTCGGCCTGCATCGTCGCAGCATCAGCCGCTTCGGGCTGCTCGGAGCGGGACTCGACCGCCGCGGGCACGGCCATCGTCTGGCCAGGAGCGGCCGCGGGCTCGGCGGAGGGCTGATCGGAAGCGATTACCGGCGCAGCGGGCATCGTGCGATCGAGCGCGATCCGAGATTCCTCCTCAGCGGGTGCTTCATCGGACTGCAAGCCATTCTCCGAAGACCCATCGGATGCATCGGCGACGCTGGACAGCTCATGGTCATCGAGTTCGACGGGCATCTCGTCAACCGCTTCAGCCTCGAAGCCCTCGCTTGCATCCTCTTCGACACGATCGTCTATCTGCTGTTCGATCGCCACGGCCTCGAAAACCTCGGTCGCATCGACGGACGGAAGCTCATCCTCCACGAGCTCCTCGTCGTAAGCCTCGGTCGATTCGGCTTCGATCGGCGAAGAACCGAAGACCGCCGTGTGCTCGAGCTGGTCCATAGAGAATACAGCGGTGGCGCCGTCCATCTCGGAAGCATCAATCGATACGGTGCCGGCAACGTCAGCCTGCTCGACAGAAGCATCCTCTGCAACGGGCTCATCGTCCTCGGTGTCAGCTTCGGGAACAAGATCCCCTTCGACCTCGGCATCGACGGGCTCCGGCTCGGGTTCGGGCTCCTCTTCGATAACCTCCCACTCGGCCTCGAGGATATAGTCGCTCGTATCCTCCTCGACCTGCTGGTACGGCGAGGGGAACTCATCCTCGGCCGCGGCTTCAGCCGGAAGCTCATCGACGATGTCCTGGGCTTCGCTGGCGACGGACGCGGCAAGGTCGTCAAAGGAATCCGCGCCGTCGAACGGCGTGGGCTCAAGAACCTCTGATATCTCGTCTACCTGTTCGAATGCCTCGCCCTGCAAGGTCTGCGGAGCCTCCCACATACTGGGATCGTCGTATGCCTGCTGGCTGAAAGACGCCTCGGGCTGTGCGAGCTCCTCCGCAGCGGGCTCGGGAACCATGGGTTCGGAAGCGCGGACCGGCTCGGGCACATAGGTCGGCTCGGGCGCGGGAACGGGCTCTGTCGCGGGAACGGGCTCGGGCACGTGATATGCCTCGACCCGGACGGGTGCGGGCTCAAAAGCTGGAGCCTGCTGTTCGCGGGACTCCTCTCGATGCACGGGTTCGGAGACCTGAGTAGGCGCAGGACCCACGGGTTGCTGGACGGGCTCGGGCATCACGGGCAGCGCATCGGCGGAATACAAGAACGCGCAGTCCTCCCCAACCATGCCAAGCGCTCGAATGATATCGGCGCCATAGCGCAGATTGCCGACGGCATTGCGCGGCAGCGTGGGCTCGGGCTCGGGCTCGGGCTCCGGTTCCGACTCGACACCACGAGCGACCGAAGGTTCGGATTCGTGCACATAGGGAGCATCGGCAAGCGCGTCGGCATCAGCGCCCTGCGCCTCCACGGGCGCAAGACCGGCAGCAACCAGGTCGTCGCGCGTCATCGTGGTAGTGGCGCCAGACAGCGGCTCGTCATCATACAGCTCGAACGTGGCCGAAGAAGGTTGATCGGAAATCAGCTCGGGAGCCACAGCCGGCTCAACAGCCGTGTTGGCGGCAGCAGGGACTTCCTGACCAGGCTGGATATCGCCGTATGCGGGCTCCATCCGCCCCTCGTCCTCGAAATCGCCAAACTCATCCTCCACCGGCGCATAGGACTGCTGCTCTTCCATGAACTCGTGGAAGGGCTTGTCCGCGGGGAACTCGTGGGCGCCCTCGAACGGGGCGACGGCATCCATCACGCCAAGCATTGCGGCAACGGAAGACTTGTTGCATACCGAGCCGGAGGTATACGGCAGGATGAACTTGTTGGCAAGAATGGATACCGAATACACCATCGGTACCAACGCGACCACGATACCGATGATCCACAGCACGGTTTTAGCGGCAACGGGCACGGGGAAGAGGCACGCCACGGCGATCAGCGCGGGCACGACCATGGCAAAGGGAAGCAGCTTGACGATGATCGGGCGATAGCTGGCAAACGGTGCCTGGGAGAGAAAATCCGCGCGCGGCGAGTCGTAATGGGCGACCACGACGACGGGGCGGTTGCGCGGCGAGGCGAGCGGTCCCGAAGCCTGATGGTAGGCGATAACGTTTTGGCTCAGGCCACCGTTGCCGAACTGCGACAACATGGGGTGACCCGTACGCTCGAGCACATAGAGAACGGCGCCGAGGAGCGTCAGAACCAAACCGACCAAGCCGACGGACCCGCCGACACCCATGAGAATGGCGCCGACAAAGACCAGGATGCCATAGACCGCCTGGGCGATCTTGCCGCCAGAAGATGCGCTGAACTCCTGGATTTCAGGTTGAAATCCGTGATCTCTGAAGATAGTGGCAACGATGTCGGCGGCAGCGCGCTCCTCCTCACTGCATGCGGGCGTGATCCCCGTGTTCTGCAGGAGATGATTGAGGTACTTTCTGGTATTCGCCATGTGGGCTCCACATCATTGATTCGTATAGTCCAAGCATACCGCTCCCACGGTAAGCCTATATATAGTCGAAAGTATACCCTTACTTATATGCAGGTGCACCACATCGCGCGGACACGGAACCAAACAGCATCGCGACTGCGCATTCCATAGCGGGCCGGGATTCGACTACAATGCAATCCAGACGCACGCGTCGCATGCATGCCGTGGTCCAACGCGCCTTATACCTGCGAAAACAAACCAAGCCATGCATGCGGCCACCCATCACGCAAGAAAGGCGAGTACATGGACAGCACACGCCACCCGAACTCCGGCTGGGATGCAGCCGCGGATGAGGCCGTTGGGTACGACGACTGGGCCCGGCGCATCCTCAACCTGTTCTTCGTCCTCAACGCATCGAAGACGCCAATCAGCACCAGCCACATCATCTTCGACGCCGACCTGGGCTATAACTCGGGAAATCCCGATTCGGACAAACGCAAATTCAAGCGAGACCGCGATGAGCTGGCGCGTTTCGGCGTGCACGTCGTCGAGCACAAAGCTGAGGGCGCGACGGAGAACGAGGAGAGCTCCTGGGTTATCGACCGCACGCAAACCCAGGCCGAGCTCGGCATCCTCACCACCGACGACGCCGATATCCTCCTGGCGGCGCTTCGCGACTACGCGGGGCAACCCGGCATCCCGTATCGCAGCGCGCTCGTGCACATCATCGCGAAGCTCGACAACGAGGGCGCAGCGGCCGCGGGACACACAGCCGCTTCGGACGCCGCCGCCGGCGGCGATCCTGTGTTCCAGGCTCTGTGGGCCGCCTTCACGTTGCGGAAGAACGCCGTCTTCACCTACACCGACGCACAGGGCGCCACCACGAAAAAGCGATCCGTTGATATATGGGGGTTCTTCGCCCAGGACGAGTGCATGTACTTCGTCGGCTTCGACCACGGCCGCGAAGCCGCGCGCACGTTCCGCGTCGACCGCGTGCGCAGCGTCAACAAACCGGGAAAGGCCTACGCGATCCCCGACGACTTCAACGTGACCGACTACCAGTTCCTGCCCTTCGACCTTGCCGACACCCAGGCCGTTGATGCCTCCTTCACCTTTCCGCAGGGTCTTCCCGCAGCCGAAATCGAGGCGATAACGCATGGTCGCGGATCGCTCGGCACCGGCAGCGCTGGCGAGCGCACCTGGACCATCCCGGCACGCGACCTGACCGCAGCGGCCTCCTTCGCATTGGGGCACGCCGGCACGGGCATGCGTCCGCTGTCGCCCCGCGGGCTCGTCGAAGCATGGAACAACCAGATTGCAAAGGTGGTGGCCGCCCATGACCGCGCATAAGAAAACACCCGGCGACCTCGTTATCGAAGCCGGCATCAACCTGCTCGAGCTGCTCACAAACGCACCGAACCATCGCGTGTCCCGCGCGCAGGCCGCAGCCGCCCTGAACCTCACCGCCGAACAGCTCGCCGATGTGGTCGACTGCGTCTCCACGCTCTCCGATTCCCATTCGGGCGCGCACGCCGCCATCGCCTGCGAGGACGGTGAAATCGCACTGGAAGGCAACGCGGGCCTCGTGGGAACCATCCGCCTCGACCTGGGAGAGAGCACCGTGCTCTCCCACGTGCTCGGACGCCTGAACATCAGCGACGACGTGCGCGAGCGCGCTGCGGACGCGCTGCTTCCCCTGGGTCGCCTTCAGCTCGAGGATTCCACCCTGGGATCGCTGCCGGTCTTTGGGCGGCACTATCAGCCCCTGCACGAAGCGATCGGCGACGGTGTGCGCTGCCGCATCCTGTACCGCTCCGCGCGCGAAGACGCCGCATCGTGGCGCACGATCGATCCCGTTCGCATCTCCACGGAAGCCGACAGCGCTCATCTAATCGCCTGGGACATCGATCGCGATGCGCAGCGCATGTACCGCCTCGATCGCATCGCCAAGGTGGAGCTGACCGACGATTCGGCCGAGGCGCACGACATACGGGAAGAGGCCGCATCCGAAAGCGTTGCGAAAAACGGCGCGGTTGCCACCGTCATCCTCGCCACCGATTTCGTTCCCGCTCAACTCGCCTGGACGCAGGGACTCGAACGGATTCCGCTCGACGACGGACGCGTCGAACTGCGCGTCCCCGTGGCATCTGAGACCTGGCTCTTCGACCGGATCCTATCCAGCGGCGGCGCGGCGGTGCTCGCAAGCCCCGCCGACATGAAAGAGAGGCTCCTCGCATACGCAAGAAGCCTCTCCCGTCAGCATCGTCACTCGTGAGACGAGCGCCACATATGGAGGTACCGACCGACCTGTCCTGCGGCTATCTGCTGATAGCCCGTGGGCAGGGAGGCGAGGAACTTCTTACCGTATCCCTTGCTCAGCAAGCGGGAATCGGCCAGCACCAGAACGCCCCTATCGGTCGAGGTGCGAATGAGCCTTCCCGCAGCCTGCCGCACTTCAAGAACCGCATCGGGTAGCGCGTAGCGCGCCCAGGCACGGTCCTCGCGAATATTGCGCTCGCATGCCAGCGGCTCGGTGGGGCTTGCAAACGGTAGCTTCGGAATCACCACGCAGCGCAGGGTGTCGCCCGACGCATCGAAGCCCTCCCAAAACGCCTTGAGCGCGAACAGCGACGAGGACTCCTCCGAAATGAAATGATCGCGCAGCTGCTTGGCGCTCGACCCCTTGAGCTGGCAGGCCAACTCAAGGCCATCTCGCGCCAGCTGCGGCTCGACGCGCGCGTAGAGCTCTTCCATGTCGCGCCTGTTGGTGAACAGGGTGAGCGTGGAGCCGCCCATCTCGCGATGAACGTCGAGCAGGAGGCGTTCCATGGCGTCGAGGTACGCCTCGCGATTGCGCGGATCCGGAAGGTCGCCCGCCACGACAACAGCCATATTGCGGTCGAAATCGTAACTCGAATCCAGCCGCAGCGTCTTGTGCGAGCCCGCGGACAGCCGGTCGAGGCCCACCGCATGATTGAAATGGGTGAAGTCCTTCGAAACCGTCATGGTTGCCGAAGCGAAGATCGCGCTATGAACCTCGGGGAGCCACTGCTCCGCAAGCGCCTCGCCGATATCCATGCGCTCGGCCGTAAGGGCCTCGCCGCCTGCCCGCAGCCTGCGGTTCACCTGCAGGGAATACACGTAGCGCTCATCGGTGCCGTCCACGATAAGCCGTAGTGCGTCCATCGCTTCCCTCATGCGGCGGGCGCCGTCGGCGACATCCACCACGAATTCCGGCTTTTCGGCACCAACCGTCTCGACAAGCGATGCCAGGTTCTTATGCGCCTGGTCCAGGGCGTCCAGAGCCGTATGCGCAACCTCGGCGAATGCGGCCCAGGCCACGCCATCGCGCATCTCGGGGCCGATCCACACGTTGGCGTTATCATATCCGCCCGCCGTCCGCTGCCGGCCCGCCAGGTCTCGGACGGCCTCGAACAACTCGGCCATGGCCAGCGACGCGCGCTGGACGGCAGACGTCGCCTTGGCAGAGATTCCCATGAACAACGTTGCGGCATCGCTGCCCGCAAGCTGGTTTACCAAAGCGCCTAAAGCGCCCGTGCGCTCGTTGCCCAAGCGCTCGAAGAGCAGCCGAGCTTCTTCAGCCGAAACGCTCAGCGCCCATTGGCGGCGCGCTTCGCGCTCCACGGAGTGCGCCTCGTCGATAACCCAATGGCGAATAGGCGGCAAGATCTTGCCTCCGGACGCCACGGCGCGAAACAGCAGCGAGTGGTTGGTCACCACGACATCGGCGCGCGCGGCGCGTCGACGCGCGCCGTGTACCAGGCATTTGTCGGGGAAATACGGGCAGAGCTTGCGCGCACACTCCCGCGACCCCGTGGTGAGGTCCGCGCGGTTCACGCTCTTCCAGCGAATACCCAGGGCATCCAGGTCGCCCGAAGGGGACTGGCATGCAAATGCGTAGATCACCGCGATGGCCGTCAGCGTATCGGCGGGATCGCGATCCGTCACGATCTCGCGGGCGCGGGTGAGGCGCTCGAGCTTTCTCAGACACGGATAGTGATCGAACCCCTTGAGCGCGCAGTACGTCAAGCCGCCCTCGAGCTCGCGCGCGAGCTTCGGCAGCTCCTGATTCATAAGCTGATCGGCCAGGTTGTTCGACTTCGTCGCGATACCCACGGTGATATTGTTGCGCTTCGCGGCTTCGGCCAGCGGAACCAGGTATGCCATGGATTTACCGACGCCGGTACCCGCCTCGATCACCCGATGCGTGGATGTTGCCAGGGCATCGCGCACCTCGGCGGCCATCTCGATCTGTTCGGGCCGCGGCTCGTATGTGGGATACATCCTGTTCACCAGGCCACCCGGCGCGTAGCACGCCTCGATTTCAGCACGCTGCGGCATATGGAGAACCGGCAGCTCGTCTGCATCGATGCGCTCGGGAGAGGTGTCCGCACGCACCACGTCGGCGCGGGCGGCGGGCAGCGAGAACACCGCATCGGGATTCTCTCCGGCTAAAAACGAAAAGATCGGCCGGTACGACCAACTCACATCGGGATGCATATCCGCAAGGCGGCGCATAAGTCCGGCAGGCAGATCGGCAAGTGCACACAGCAGGATGCGCCATACGCCGCACAGCGCATCCACGTCATCCGCAGCACGGTGGGACACCGCATCGCATCCGAACAGCTCGGCCATCGTCGAGAGCTTGTGCGACGCCAGGCGCGGCAAGGCTATGCGCGACAGGGCGAGCGAATCGATCCAGATATCGCTCACATGCACGCCGCCCTTCACGGCCTCGATAAATGAGCGGTCGAACACGGCGTTATGGGCAATAACGGGCACGCCCTGGACGAATTCCGCCAGGGCGGCCACCGCTTCGACGCTCGCGGGAGCATCGGCCACATCTGCGTTCGTGATACTCGTAAGCGCCGTGATCTCCCGCGGAATCAACATCCCGGGATTCACGAAGGTATCGAATCGTTCGACCACCTCCCGACCACGCAGGCGGGCGGCGCTGATCTCAATCAGCTTGTTATCGCGCACTGAAAGACCCGTGGTCTCCGTATCGAGCACGACGACATCGTCCTCGATCAAGCCGAACGAACGATGCCGGGCGCGCTCCTCGAGCGTGGAATACGCCTCTATCACGAATGATGGGGTGCCGGGAAGCACCGCGGCCTCGAATTTGCTTAGCCTTGCTGCAGACAGGCTCATTACTGCTCGCTTCGCTCGACGGCCATCTCGACCAGGCTCGCACAGACCTCCGGGAACACCAGGTGGTCCGTATGGCGAATCTCATCGGGGAACAGTGAGGTATCCGTCATGCCGGGGATGGTATTGGTCTCAAGGATCACCGGACCGTCGGCCGACACGATGAAGTCGCTGCGCGACAGGCCGAAGCATCCCAGGGCACGATGGGCTCGGCATGCCAGCTCCTGGGCGCGGGCGTAATCAGCTTCGGAAATCTGAGCCGGGATACGATGAATCTTATCGGGGGAGATGTACTTCACACGCAGGTCAAAGAACTCGGCGTCTTCCTGCTGCAGGATCTCGACGATCGGCAGCGCCTCGACGCTGCTGCCGCCATACACGCCCACCGTGATCTCAACGCCCTCCACCTTGCGCTCGACGAGCACCTTGGTGTCGAACGTGAAGGCATACTCAATTGCGGGAAGCAGATCCTCGGCGCGCTTCACGTACGTAATGCCATAGCTCGAGCCGTTCACGGCAGGTTTCACGAAACATTTCTCGCCAACGACAGAGAGGATTTCGTCCACGTCGATCGTATCGCCCTGCTTGAGCGTAACGCCGGGCGCGATGGGGATACCCGCCCGAGCATACAGAAGCTTGGAAAGGTCCTTATCGGCAGCGCACGCGCTTGCGGTGACGTCGGAACCGGTGTAGGGGATACCAAGATACTCGAGCAGGCTCTGAATCTTACCATCCTCACCTCCGGCGCCGTGCATGGCGATGAACGCGGCGTCAAACGAGCCGTCGGCAAGATGGTGAACGAAGTCATCAGATGCCGGGTCGACGAGCTCGACATAGCCGAAGCCCGCCTCTTGCAAAGCCGCGACGACGTTGCCGCCCGATGCAAGCGAGATATCGCGTTCACTCGAGCTGCCGCCCGCCAGAACGGCAATACGTGCGTCTTCCCTAGCCACCAAACCCATCTCTCTGTCCTCCATCTCATACGAAAAGACGGCGATATCCTGCATTTTTTCCATACGGATATCGAGTGCGCCCCGTTATAGCTACAGATACCTTATTGTATAAGGAACCAACTCGTTTCCCCCTTCCGAAAGGCTCCAAATGGAACGTACAAAACCGCTGCGCGATATTCGCTCGCTCTCCATCGAAGACCTCTCCGAGCTCACCAGCGAACTCGGTCAGCCCGCCTTCCGAGCGAAGCAGCTGAAAGAGTGGATCTTCGAGAAGAACGTATGCTCCTTCGATGAGATGACGAACCTCCCGAAGGCTTTCCGCGAGCAGCTCTCCGAGCGATTCTCTTTCAACACGCCTGTTGAGATCGCCAAACAGGTATCCAAGGACGGTTCTCGCAAGTATCTCCTCCAGTTCAGCGATGGGACGTCCGTTGAAACCGTCGGCATGCCCTCTCGCAACAAGCTCGCCGTGTGCATCTCATCTCAGGCGGGCTGCTCCATGGGCTGTGCCTTCTGCGCCACCGGTCTTGCGGGCCTCACGTGCTCCCTCACGGCCCAGGAGATGGTCGACCAGGTCCTGCACGTTGCTCACGATTTCGGCGAGCGCGTGACCAGCGTCGTCTTCATGGGTCAGGGCGAGCCCTTTATGAACTTCGACAATGTCGTCGATGCCTTGCGCATGCTCAACGCACCGGGCGGCCTCGAGATTGGTGCGCGCCATCTCACGGTTTCTACCTGCGGAATTATCCCTGGCATCAAGCGTTTTGCCGAGCTTCCCGAACAGTTCACCCTTGCCATCTCACTGCACTCCGCCGTTCAGAGCACCCGCAACAAGCTGATGCCCGGCGTTAAGAAATACACGCTGCCGCGCCTGCACGAGGCCATTCAGCAGTACGTTGAGAAGACCGGGCGTCGTCCGACGTACGAATACGCTATGATCGACGGCGTAAACGACAACAATCCCGAAATGGAAGCTCTTATCGAGTTCTGCACGGGAACCCTGTGCCACGTCAACCTGATTCAGCTCAACGACATCCCTGACAGCCCCCTCAAGCCCTCGCCGATGGAAAAGGTTGAGACCCTCCAGCGCCGACTCACCATGTATGGCGTGGAGACCACCGTGCGCCACTCTAGGGGTGGCGATATCGACGCCGCATGCGGCCAGCTCAAGCAGCGGCGCAACTCCGCAAAGAAGATCATTCTGCCGAACGCTTAACACGAGCAGACACCGTTTCACATGAAACATTCGGGGCCTTCGGGCCCCGTTTTTTTTGTCTCGCTCGAAGCCTTTGGAAGGGCTCCGATCACGAGCGTAAAGAATAGGGGAACACTACATAACCGCCGGTAGGGACACCACGTTGTTCAAACCGGCGTTGCGAGGCGCCCGCATTCGATGGCAGGAAGAACCCATCATGCTTTCAGTTATGCCTCACCTTTAGTTGCATTTTACATCTACTCGGGCTCCTTTGTCACCATCCAGCCAAGCCCCTCTCGACCTGAACCATCATCTCACTGTGTCATTTCCGAATCCTGCAACTACTCAGTGAGACACGTCTGAACGGCTAGACCCTCGTATAGAACAGAAGAGCTGCCAATTGGCAGCTCTTCTCATAGTCCGGGATAGCATCCAATCGCCGCAGCAATCCGATCACCAAGCAATTTGTTCGGTACCTAATTAACTGATGGTTTCCCACTGGCCTTCAGTCCAGGACTGATTAATCGAAGGATCGTTCCTAAGCCGAGCCTTCTTCAACATCATATCCTCGGTAAATGTATCTGCGGCCGCCTTCGACTCGCCTCGCGCCTTACTGAATAGAGATTTCAAACTATCTCGAACCTCTTGATCACATGCCACGACGGTCGCCGCAGCAGCGCCGGCAACAACCAACGCTGTTATAGCGAATACGGCGATCTCTCTTGCTGTCGTACGCATCATTCGTCATCGCCTTCAATAACCTGCGAAAGAATCCTGCTCAGCTCTTCTTCATCCTTGAATTCAATCTCAATCTTATTTTTACCTCGCGTCGATTTCACACGCACATTCGTATTGAATACCTGCCTCAGGTAGCGAGCAGCTTTCTTATACGACTGAGGTGTGACGGGTCGTGGCGTCCGCGGCACATCGCCGACAGAAAACAATGGAGCAAGGTTTTCGGTCGCACGAACTGACAAACCCTCAGCTACAACCTTGTCAGCCAGCTTGATCCGTTGATCATCGAACGGGACGGCCAGAATCGCGCGCGCATGACCTGCCGTAAGCTTTCCGTCATAGAGGTATTGCTGAACTGTATCGGGAAGATCAAGAAGACGGAGCGAATTAGTTATGCTCGAGCGAGACTTTGACACAGCCTTCGACAGAGCTTCCTGAGTCATACCGCTCGCCTTCAACAGCTGCTTATAGCCACGCGCCTCCTCAATTGGATTCAAATCAGAGCGCTGAAGATTCTCAATCAGAGCAATCTCCATAACCGCCTGGTCATCAACATC
The DNA here is from genome assembly GCF_008014645.1 of Collinsella sp. BA40. Lineage (GTDB taxonomy): Bacteria > Actinomycetota > Coriobacteriia > Coriobacteriales > Coriobacteriaceae > Collinsella. The sequence continues at coordinate 138,373 of NZ_VOWY01000002.1, read as the reverse complement.
CTTGATAATCACCGGAAGCTCAGTAAGCCCCGCCATCAGCGATGCCTGATACCTTCGCTCGCCAGCAATGATCTCGTAGAAGGAACCCTTTTTACGAACCAACAGGGGCTGAAGCACCCCATGTTCGCGAATTGATTCACTCAGCTCCTCAAGCTCGGTCTCATTGAAGTGGGTACGAGGCTGATTTGGATTTGGTTTAATCTCATCAATAGATAGTTTCTGATCCGCTGAAGCGCTAAAGCCAGTCTCCGACTGGGCTTCGCCCATCAAAGAACCAAGACCACGGCCAAGAGCTGGTTTTTTCTTCGGACTAGGCACGACGGATTACCTCCCTTGCAAGACTCACGTATGCTCGCGCACCCTTATTGGATGGAGAATACTTCGTAACCGGAAGACCATAGGAAGGAGCCTCAGAAATCTTTACTGAGCGCGGAATCAAAGTCTTAAATGTCAAGTTACCAAAGTAATTGCGAACCTCCTCAACGACCTGATTCGAGAGAGAAGTTCGGGAATCATACATCGTGAGCAGAATTCCGAACGTATCCAAGGATTTATTGATCCTGCCCTTAACCATGCGCATCGATTCAAGGAGCTTTGTCACACCTTCAAGAGCATAGTATTCACACTGAATCGGAATGAGCACACTATCCGCGGCAGCAAGCGCATTGATCGTAAGCAGTCCAAGCGAAGGAGGACAATCGATAAAGATGAAATCGAACTCGTCGCGAATTGGATCTATCATATCTTTCAAACGCGTCTCGCGAGCAATGGCGCTTACGAGCTCGATTTCTGCACCAGCAAGCTGAATAGTTGCTGGAACCACAAACACGCGCTTGCAAGGGGTATCCTGAATGATTTCCTCCGCAGGAACATCGTTCAGAATTGCATCATAGACACACTGCGAAAGCCGCTCTTTATCGATTCCAAAGCCACTCGTCGTGTTGCCCTGCGGGTCAAAATCAACAATCAGGACTTTTTTGTTTTGAACACCGAGGGCAGCAGCAAGGTTTACCGCAGTAGTTGACTTTCCAACGCCGCCTTTTTGATTGATAATCGCAATTATGCGCGTATCCTTCTCAGCCTTGGATCGCTTTACGTCTTTATAGGTCACGCACCGCTCCTAACCTGTATTTTCCTGTTCAACATGAATTGTTTCACGTGAAACTATCTCACATTCTAGACTCTGTTTCCTCATGAATCATCATCCAACAACAAATCTCAGGCTAAATGCAATAGTCTTACGTGAGGAAAGCGAAAACGGTCCGTAGTAGCTGTCAACCACATAATGTGCTGCTCAAAATGCCTTATAACAATAAGCGTATCAGTAATCACCATGGTGACTTACAAATCAATCTTACGAGTTATATTCGGCTTAGGATGCTGGCCGCCACTTTTACTGCCAACTTATCCGGTTTTACTGAAAAAAGTAATAAGCAGACATAGTTTCACGTGAAACATTATGTGCAGTGACTCACAAGTACGCAAAGCTGCCAGATTGATTCCAAGACCACTTCGGATCTTCCAGTTGTATCAGTGGCATACATCGAGATGCAGAAGCAGATGTCATTCAAATATCATTGTTTCACGTGAAACAACTCAATTCATAGCTGTACAACGTAAGAATTTGACGGAACTTAATACAATCGGTCAGATGGTGATCCATCCGAAATGAAAGCCGAGCAAGCTCACCATTGTCGAATATAGACCTAACATCAGCGTTGCTAGTAAGTGTTTCACGTGAAACACTTACTAGCAGCATCAACTGTTAGCTGAGTTTAGAAATCCGGAGTCAAATTCCATATCATTCAAAGACAGGGAGTAAGGATGGCGGGACTTGAGAAACAATATTCATGTCGAATTAGCGCCATTCATCTTACGACTAATGTTGTCAAGCAGAATTTGACAGATATTGCATGCATCATTATATGCAAACCGATAATTTATATCATTTCGGCAGTTTCTAACGATGTCCGTTGAATTGGTTTCACGTGAAACATACGCTGTACAAGCAAAGAGCGCAAGCAATGGTGGACAGTTGTATTACAGACTTACGATAACCGGAATATCGGAAATCAGCGGACACGATGTAGCCGAAGAGCTCGACAAGGAAGGATAAAGTTAACTAAATCAGTCAACAATAGCAATTAGTAGCGACTATATCGACATACACTAATACACAGTATAGAGTTCTGCTGTTCCGAACAGAGGTCTCAAACGACTACCTCCATGAATACGTAGACACATTCAACCATATTGCGATCAAAACAGATACTTGGATTGAGTAAATACCATTGGAATGATAACCACCGATATTGACCGACACTAAGCAGACTCAACATCAACAACTGTGGAGTCTGCAGTCATTAGAAATACAATCACAAGCTCAAGTAAAACTACCGTGCAACATCACTGTGGTTTGAAATAATCATAACACCGCAGGTTATTAATATTTCGAAATGGCATTTAAGCCAGAGTTTGACGCAATGCTTGCGATGGAACTGCAGACATGTCAATTTGAAGCAAGCGCTCCAAATTATCGAGCGGCAACGCTAACTTGAAAGACATCATTACGCACAACTCGAATCACAAAAATGCCGGCTATGGACGTTCCCACAGCCGGCATGAAAATGTTTCACGTGAAACTAAGCAGACTATGCGAGAGGAGTCCTCTTCGCAGTGCCAGAAGGCCGAGGAAGCTGAACCTTTGGAGCCCGCACGGACTTATACAGATAGATCGAGCGATGGCCAAGATCGCGTGGGAGATCGAACTCATCATGAGAAACAAGCTCAAGACCGCACATGCTTGCAGCTGCATTGCCGGCATCAATCTCGGACTGTTCAGGATTACCCTTGCTAATCATCAGGTAGGAGCCCTTGCGTAAGAAAGGTGTAGCATACTCAACAAGAACCGGCATAGATGCGAGAGCACGAGCACATACCAAATCAAATCGCCCGGACTCCTCAAGCGCGTAATCTTCAAGTCTGCTATGGACAGCAGCCACATTGCCGAGCTGAAGCTTCTCTGCAAATGCTTTCACCGCATTGATCTTCTTACCAACAGAATCAAGAAGAACATAGTCAAGCTCAGTTGTGGCAGCAAGCGGAATACCTGGAAAGCCTGCACCGGTACCCATATCGAGAACTCGTTCAACAGAATCTGGAATATAGGATTCAAGAAGCAGGGAGTCGAGGATATGGAGAACAATGGCATCATCTAAATCGGTAATGCGAGTCAGGTTGATATATTCATTAACCTGGCACACGTACAGCAGATGATCCAAGCACAACCCAAGTTTATCTCTAGAGATCGACAAACCAGACTCATCGACAAGGGCGCTCAAGGAGGAGAGCAGCTGATCATACCTATCCTGTCCAATCTCAAAATCTTGGAGATCGATCGTACGAGCGGCGGGCATGAGCAATAACACTTCCTTTCAAAAATCTCTGACTGAAATCCACGATACACGAAGTTCAGTCAGGAGAGACAAAAAGAAAGGGGATGCAGTAAGCATCCCCTTGGAAACAACCTGTCTTAACGAGGCTGAATTACAACCCTGCGCTCGGGATCAACACCCTCGGAATGCGTATCAACCTCAGTGTTATCACGAAGCGCGATATGGACGAGACGACGCTCATACGCGGTCATAGGAGGAAGCTTCACTGACCGGCCCTGACTCAAAGCACGAGCGGCAGCAGACAGCGCCATCGATACAACCTTATCCTGGCGGCGACTCTTATATCCCTCGACATCAACAACAACCGGATAACGAAAACCGAGCTTCCTGCTCACAAGCAGAGAGAAAAGGGTCTGAAGAGCTTCAAGCGTACGACCATGGCGACCGATCAGGACGGCAAGATCGGGAGCCGTAACGTCAAGGATCAGCTCGCCCTCATCACCGTCATACTCATCGATGGGAGAGTCGGCGGCATCGAAGTGTCCAAGAATGGCGCGCAGAATGGAAACGGCGATATCGGCGATAGCATCGAGCTCGGCATCGGAAAGTGCCTCGCCGGCCTTATAGCGCTCCGCAAGCACCTCAAAATCAATCGAGGCCTCCTCGGTAACGGCCGTCTCGTCGTTCATCAGCTCAGACATGGTTCCTCCTAGTTAGTAAGGTACCTGATTAGTTCTTCTTATGCGGACGAGGCTTGCGCTCGCGGCGAACAACGTTGACCTCCATGGGCGCGTTAGCCAGGCGCTCCTCTTCCTCTGCCTTGGCCTTGTCGATGATCTTCTGCGTTACGAAGATCTGCTGGATAACCTGCCAAAGCGTAGAAACATCGTAATACAGCAGAACACCGGCGGGCAGCCCCCAACCGACGAACAGCATCATGATGGTCATGACGACGCCCATGGTGCGCATGCTCTGAGCCTGGGCACCCGTCTGATTACGGGACATATACAGCTGAGGGATAAGCGTGAGCACCGAGAAGAGCACCAACGCGATGATGTACGGCAGCGCCGCGGTGAAGCCGTCGGCCATAGCGGTAGCCGGAGAAGTGGTAAGGCTAGGCAGGATATCGAAGAAAGCGAACGAACCCTCGTGGTTCGGGAAATAATGCGGCAGGTCGCGCAGGAGCGTGAAGAGCGCGAGCAGAAGCGGCATCTGGATGAACAGCGGCAGGCAGCCGCCGAACGGGTTGAACTTATTCTCGCTGTAGAACTTCTGCAGTTCCTCGGCCTGGCGCTGCGGGTCATCGGCATAGCGCTCCTGCAGCTCCATCAGCTTGGGCTGCAGCACCTGCATGCGGGCGGTCGCCTTCGTCGACTTGAGAAGCAGCGGCGTAAGAAGCAGGCGCACGATGATCACCAGGATGATGATCGACAGGCCCCAGTCGACCGCGAAACCCTGAATAACCTTCAGGATCTCCAATAGAATGTTAACGATCCAATCCCACATGTTGAAATCCTCCGAACGAAAACGCCCTGTTAGGGCACGGGATCATAACCGCCAACTCGCAGGGGATTGCATCGCAAGATGCGCCCGGCGGCGAGCCAGCAGCCTTTTAGAACACCATATTTCTCAATAGCTTCAACAGCATACTGTGAACAGGTGGGGTAATAGATGCACGCGCTTGGCAGCAACGGCGATATATAGCGCTGGTAAGCGCGCACAGCCCCCATCGCAGCGCGCTTGGGAGCGTTGAGAACAAGTGAAAATCCGCGCACTAAGCTACCCCCGCGCGTTTAAGCAGGGATTCGAGTGCTTCGATCATGGCAGCTGGCTGGGATGTGCGCGTCTTGGGCGTTGCAAACAGAATGATGTCGTAGCCCTCGATAGGTAAGCGAAGTGCGCGCGCCGCCTCACGCAGCACGCGCTTGGAACGGTTGCGCACGACGGCGCAGCCAAGGCGTTTTGCAGCAACGAAGGCGACCCGACCCGGATCGCCTTCGTTGACTGCTTCACATATAACCATTCGAATCAGGGGATGGTTATATCGCCTTCCCTGAGTGAACGCACGCTCGAACTCCAGCCGAGACTTCAGTGTCCTCATGCGAGTTGCGTGACTTTAGTTGTCGCTCACCGTAAGACGCTTGCGACCCTTGGCACGACGACGGGCGAGTACGGCACGGCCGCCCTTGGTGGCCATACGGGCGCGGAAGCCGTGGGTCTTGGCGCGCTTGCGCTTATTGGGCTGGTAGGTACGCTTCATGGTTACTATCCTCCTGGTGCATTTCGTCTGCTCACAGACTCACAGATATAGACATGTGAGCTTAGAGATTGTAGGGAATAGCTGGAGGAAATGTCAATGAATCTGGCTGAAAAGATTGACAAATCCCTGGGCATTTCCATCGTTCGTGCACGAGATCATTCGTCTACACAATTTCTTTCACGTTCTTTCACCGAGTTTTCCACAGGTTGTTGGCAAGTTGTTAATAACTTTTCGCGACTTTTCTTCAGTTTTCAACCGATTGGGAAAACTTGTTGAAAGATGCGAAAGCTTTCAGCCTGAGCTGATATTCTGTTGAAACAGAAACGAAAGAACGGGATGCCATGGTGGATGATTTCTATCCCTTTGTGGATTCGGGCGACCCCGCCCCCAACAACAACCATATAGCAGGGGCCCTGCCTCCCCAGCCCGCCGCGGGAGGACCGCTTGCCGAGGCTGCACGGGAAAACGGCCAGGTGTCCGAAGATGCCCAAGGAACGCCGGTGAGCTACGCGACGCGCATCGCCGTCTACGACGACATGCTTTCAACACCGCGCGTGATCGTAATCACGCCCAAAGACGTGCGCACCTACTTGGAAGAGATCACGAATACGGTCTACCGGTGTATGAAAGAACAGGGAGGCACCATCTCCCTCATGGTCATCCGCGAGATTGTGGAAAACTTCATTCACGCCCATTTCGTCGAGCCCATCATCTCGATCCTGGATAACGGCGCAACCATTCGCTTTGCCGACCAGGGCCCCGGAATCGAGGACAAAGAGCGGGCATTCGAGTTTGGCGTGACGTCGGCGGACCGCGACAAGAAGCGCTTCATCCGCGGCACGGGCGCGGGCTTCCCCATGGTGCAGCAGTACCTCGAGAACGCGGGCGGAGCGGTATCGATCGAGGACAACCTGGGGCAGGGCACGGTGGTAACCGTGAGCCTCGACCCCGCCCGCGTCGGCGAGATCAAGCGGGCTGCAACCCGCGGGGCGGCCGTACGAAGCGGGCACGCCGCCGCGTCGGCGCACGATGCCTCCGCGCCGACGAACCAGTCCCCCTACGGCACGGCGGCGGCCGAAGCCCCGGTGCCGTACGGAGCGACCGCAGCCAGCCCGCAGCAACCATACATGCCCGCCGCGGTACACGCACCGGGCGCATTCGGCCAACCCTACGGCCAGGCGGCGCCCGCGCCGGCCGTGCAAACCCAAGAGGCGCAGGCGGCGGCCGCGGGCGCAAGCTACCCCAGCCCGATGCAGCCCGCGGAGCCAACGATCCAGCAGGGCGCCGGGGGCATCCCGGGGCAGCCCCTTCCCGGCGCATATCCGCAAGCACCGGGCACGCAACCCATGCAGCAGAACCCCTATCCCTACCCCTATCCACCGCAGCAACCCGGCGCGGCAGCGGGCGTGCAAAACGCGGGACCAGCCGCACCGCAGGCGCAGAGCCAATTCTGGGGCGGATACGGATACCCGGCGCCCGGCATGAACGGTGGCTGGCCAGCTTATGCACAGCAAGCCTACGCACCGGGAATGTACCAGCCGGCGGGAGCCTACCCGCAGCAGGCGGGGTGGCCCGAGCCGGCATATCCCGCAAACCCCTGGCAACATCCGGCACAGGCGCCCCTGCCTGCAAGCACCGCCTCTGCAACGGCGCAGCCATACGTATCCGAACGCGGCATGCTCGCTCTGCAATACCTCGAGCAACATGACGCATGCGGCCCCACCGACCTCGAACGTACCTTCGGCTCATCGGCGCCCACCTGGTCGCGCGAGCTCGAAACGCTCACGGGCGCGGGACTGGTGATCAAGCGCGGGCAGAAGCGGACGCTCACCGAAATGGGGCGCGTATGGCTTCAGAACCTGCAATCCCAACAGGGCTAGCAGGCGGCAAGACGTGAATTAGACGGACGATAAGAGGAAGAACATGGAAAGCGAAGCGCAAATCCTGTTGGCAGACGCCGTAGCCTTCTGCCAACGCGACGGCCAAGATGCTCGCCTCACCAATATGCTGGGGCAGTCGCGCCCCCTCGACATGACCGATACGGCGCTCATCATCGAGGCCCCCACGCGGTTTGCCGTGGCGTTCCTGGAGCGCAACAAACCCATCATCGAGCGTTACCTCGAGGAAATCGCGTTCATGCCCATCGAGCTGATGGTCCAGCCGCCCGCCGGTGCACCCGCACCGCAGGTGGCGCCGGCGCAGCCGGTAGCGACCCTGGCTGCAGCGATTCCTGCCGCCGCGGTCCCGGCCGTTGCGGCCCAGTCCATCGCCCCCGAGTCCGTCGCACCGCAGACCGCGGCCGCGGTGCCCTCGATGCCGCCCGCAAGCCCGCCAGCCGCCGGAGCACCGACCTCCGCCGCCGGGGGCGCAATCGGCGCCGCGGCGGGCGCCGACCCGTTCCCCGCCAGCATCCCCGGCGCGGGCGCAGGCGGCACCGTGCCGCTCGCGCGTGAAAAGGACCCCAGCGGCGTCAACGTAACCAACACGATGTCGCGCGACGACTTCATGCGCATCCTCAACGCGAATAAGACTGCGGCGGCAGGAGGCCAGCAGGTAGAGGTGCAGCCCGCGGCAGCAATGCCCGCGGCGCCAAGCGCCGTTGCCACCGCGGCTCCGGAGCCGCCCGCGCCGGTGAGCTCGAAATTCACCTTCGACACCTTCGTCTACGGCGACGAGAACAAGCACGCCTACCATTCCGCCCAGCGCTTCGCCGCATTTGCCGACGAGCCGGGCCAGTGCAACTCCCTGTTCATCTACGGCGACTCGGGTCTGGGCAAGACCCACCTGCTACTCGCCATCAAGAACTACCTCGCCGAGATGAAGCCGCACATCCGCGTGAAATATGCGAACTCGCAAGCCTATATCGACGACTTCATCAACGAGATCGCTCGGCAGAAGACCGAGGGCCGTTCGATACTGCGCGAGTACCACGAGGCGAACGTCCTGATCATCGACGATATCCAAAACATCATCGGCAAACAGGCCAGCATCGAGTACTTCTTCTCGCTCATGGATGAGTTCATCCGCGAAAACAAGAAGGTCGTGATCGCGTCCGACCGCGCGCCCAAGAACCTCGGCATGGACGAGCGCCTCACCAGCCGCTTCAACGCCGGCATGCTCTGCTTGGTGTCGGAACCCGGTTTCGAGATGAAATACACGATCTTGAAGCGCTACTACGAGAGCTCCATCCGCGTGCAAGCCGAAGCGGACCTTGCCAACGTGGACGCCTCGCTGCTCGACGCCGTACGCGGTCAGGGCGGCACCCTCACCGACGACCAGCTGCGACATATGGCCGAGATCTCGGGCAACAACATCCGCGAGCTGGAGAGCTTCTGCGAGCGCTGCGCGAGCGTCTCCTATGAACGCGAGCAGCAGGGGCGGGAGCTGTCCGCAGAGGATATCGAGAAGGTGGCGGACGAGTACTTCGACACGGTCCACAAGGTCATCCACATCGACGCGGTCCAAGCCGTGGTCGAGGAGTTCTACCACGTGAGCCATGAGGACCTGATCGGCCCCAAGCGCTCGAAGGACATCGCTTTCGCCCGACACGTCGCCGTATATCTGTCCAACTCGCTGTGCGAGCTCAGCTCCTCGGCTATCGGAGCGGAGTTCGGGGGACGCGACCATTCCACGGTCCTCAACAGCCTCAAGGTGGTCGAGAGCAAGATGAAGGAAGACCGCCGCATCTGCGAGGATCTACAGCAGCTTAAAACCAAGATCGCCACGAAGTCCTAGCAAACCGTGGAAACAGATGGGGATAATCTTCGAACGAGCCCTGTGGGAAGCCTGTTAGGAGTTGTTGGATATCATGTTGAAGAGCTGCCGACACCTGTGGGCACACCGCACCGCACCGGGCGCCTGTTGATAACCGCTTCGGTTTTCCACAGGCTTCAACTAGAAGATATATAGCGCCTGAGCTGCAGATATGTAAACTATCCACCGCGTCCACCGCCTTATTACTATTATTAGATATATATCTATATAGAGAGGAATAAAAGATGAGGTTTACCGTTAGCCAGTCGGCACTCTCCGAGGCGCTCGCTACTGTCATGAAAGGCGTAGCCGGCTCTTCGACGCTCCCCATTCTCTCGGGCGTGCTCATCCGAGCATTCGACGGCGTTCTCGAATTCCAGACCTCTAACTACACGATCGCCATCCGCCACCGCATCGCCGCGCGCGTAGAGGTCGAGGGGGCCATGGTCGTTCCGTGCAAGATGCTCTCCAACATCACCAAGACGCTTCCCGATGCACCGGTGTCCTTCGAGATGGAGGAGCGCCAGGTGAGCATCAGGTGCGAGAAGAGCTCCTTCCGGCTCAACACGCTCGACGTCGGCGATTTCCCCGAGTTCCCCACGTATGCGTTGGAGTCCACGGTGGAGCTACCCGCTAACGTCCTCTCCGATATGGTTTCGCGCGTGTGGCGCGTCACGTCCACCGATAAGAACCGTCCGGTCCTCAACGGCGTGTACATGACCGTTGAAAACAATACCGTGCGCCTGGTGGCCACCGACTCCTACCGTCTTGCCGTGTGCGACACGCAGGTGGAGACCTCCTCGCTCGAGGGTTCCTTCGAGCTCAACGTTCCGGCGGAGGCGTTCAACGACGCGCTGTCCATCACCGGCGGCCAGGGCACCATCCTCATGGGGTCCACCGACACCCAGGTTGTGTTCGAGGCGGGTAACACCACGTATGTCTCGCGCCGCATCGAGGGCGTCTTCCCCAACTATAAAGCGCTCCTTCCCGCTGCGTGCGCCACTACGGTGAAGATCGACGTGGCCGCGTTCAACGCCGCCTTGAAGCGCGTCGCCGTTATCGCGCAGAATAACTCGGCCGTAAAGTTTGAGATCGATGCCGATGCCGGCACGCTGGCCCTTTCCGCCATTTCGAGCGATCAGGATGTTGCACGTGAAACGGTTGACGTGGACGTCCAGGGTGACTCCGGCGTGATCGCGTTCAACTACCATTACATCTTCGGCTGCCTGAACGCCCTGGCTCGCGAGAAGGAGATCTCGCTGGAGCTGCAGTCCTACAACCAGGCGGGCGTCTTTAAGAGCTATGACAGGATCAACTACCTCTACCTGGTCATGCCCGTCCGTATCTAATGGCCATCTATGCACGTACTCTGACGGCGCGGGGCTATCGAAGCTACGAGGATTACGAGCTCGAGCTGGCCGACGGCATCACGATCCTGGTGGGCCGCAACGCCGCGGGAAAAACGAATCTGGTCGAGGCGCTGCAGCTGCTCACCTCGGGGCAGTCGTTCCGCCGGCCGGCTCCGCGCGAGCTGCTGCGCGAGGGCGACGAACGCGGACTCGTGCGCCTGACGCTGGAAGGCGAGGGCCGGCGTATCGAGCATGCGTGCGAGCTCGGCGGAAGCCGCCGCGCCTTCGTGCGCAACGGCAAGAAGACGAACGCATCCGGCGTGCGCGGCGCGCTGCCGAGCGTGCTGTTCTGCCCCGACGACCTTGACATGGTGAAGCGCTCGGCCAGCGTGCGCCGCCGAGCGCTGGACGATTTCGGTGTGCAGCTCAACGCGCGGTACGCGGCGTTGGTGTCGGCGTACGAACGCGTGGTGGAGCAGCGCAACAACCTGCTGAAAGAGCGCGCGCTCGATCCGTCGCTCCTGGCGGCGTGGGATGAGGCCCTGGTGGCCAACGGTGCCGCGCTCATGCAGCATCGCGCCGCGCTCCTGCGCCGCGTGGCCTCGCATGCCGCCCGCGCGTACGAGGGCATCGCCCCGCACGAGCGCATGGCCATAGCGTACGAGCCCTCTATCTTCTCCGTCCCCGCCGGCGCGCTGGATCCCCCCGGCGTCACCCCCGACCTCGCCGATCGCGCGGCCGTGGAGGAGCTGTTCCGCACCCGCCTGGCCGAGCTCGCCGACGACGAGCGCCGTCGCGGTCTCACCCTGGTGGGCCCCCATCGCGACGAGATCGCCTTCACCATCGATGGGCGGCCCGCGCGCCAGTACGCGTCGCAGGGGCAGCAGCGCTCGCTCGTGCTTGCGTGGAAGATCGCCGAGGTGGCGGTGACGCGCGATATCCTGGGATACGCACCGCTGCTGCTCCTCGACGACGTGATGAGCGAGCTGGACGAGCAGCGTCGCGCGGCGATCCTGCTGTTTATCGAAGGCGAGGTCCAGACGGTCATCACCACGACCAACCTGGGGTATTTCAACGACGATCTGCTGTCTCGAACGAAGGTGGTCCATATTGGCGAAGCGCGATGACCGGCTGCGCGAGACGCGGAGCCTCGAGGGATTCCTGGGCGCGGAGCGCGCCCGCCTGTTCGACGACGCCAGCCCCGAGCGCCGCGAGCAGCTGCGCGCCGCCGAGCGCACGCGTGCGGTCTATTCGGCATGGAACGCGGTGTGCGGCGGCACGCGCGAGGGCAAGCACGCCACGGGCCTGCACTTTGCCGCCGAGCGCAACGAGCTGATCGTTTACATGGATTCGCCGTCCTGGACGCAGGAGATGACGATGCTGCGCGAGATCGTCCGCGCTCGCATGGCCGCTCGCGGCGCCGATGTCGACGCCATCGTGTTCAAGACCTCGCGCGCGGGCTATCAGGCGGTGGGGGACACCCCGCAGGGGCCTCGCGGGCGCATCGACACCACACCGCCGCCCCGCACCCCGCAGCCGCGGATCCCGCTCACGTCGGATGAGAGCGACCGCCTCGACCGCGAGGTGGCGCCCATCGAGGACGCCGCTTTGCGCAGCGCGCTCAAATCGGCAATGAAAGCGAGCTTTGAGTGGAGCAAGACGCGCGGCGAGTAAAGAGCCCCGCCACGGGCCTCTCAACGCGCTGTAGGGGTAATCGGGTTATTTAGTGACACCCCGAAACAGCGTGTATCATAGTAAAGATTGAAGTAAAACGTCTTTCGTGTGTGGGAGGAAAACCGCGTGGCGACACAGAACGATTACGGCGGAGGCGAGATCAAGGTCCTCGAGGGCCTCGAGGCCGTCCGCGTACGCCCCGGCATGTACATCGGCTCCACGAGCTCGACCGGCCTGCATCACCTGGTATGGGAGATCGTCGACAACGCCGTCGACGAGGCCATGGCCGGCTTTTGCTCCAAGATCGAGGTGACCGTGCACCCGGACAACTCGATCACGGTTGTCGACAACGGCCGTGGTATCCCGGTGGACGAGCATCCCGTGAAGAAGATCCCAACGCTCGAAGTCGTTATGACCATCCTGCATGCGGGCGGCAAGTTCGACAACTCGGCGTACAAGGTCTCCGGCGGCCTGCACGGCGTAGGCGTGTCGGTCGTGAACGCGCTTTCCAAGAAGACGGTCGTTCAGGTCGCCCGCGACGGGCACGTGTACGAGATGCGGTTCAGCCGCGGTGTTACCACGCAGAAGATGCGGGAGGTCGGCACCTCGGATGCGACCGGCACCACCGTGACCTTCTGGCCGGACGACGAGATTTTCGAGACCACCGTCTACGACTACGACGTGCTCCATGACCGCCTGCAGCAGACGGCGTTCCTCAACAAGAACCTCAAGATCGTCCTCACCGACGAGCGCGAGGTCGAGCCCTTCGTGGAGGAGTTCTGCTACGCCGGAGGCATCATCGACTTCGTTCGCTTCCTGAACGACGGCAAGGCCGTGCCCGAGGAGCTGAAGGAGCCCATCTACCTATCCGGCGCCTCCGAGCCCGATGCGCCGGTCGAGCGCACCGGCGAGGTGGAGGTTGCCATCCAGTGGAACACCTCGTACTCCGAAACGGTCATGAGTTTCGCGAACGACATCCGCACCATCGAGGGCGGCATGCACATGGAGGGCTTCCGCACGGCCCTCACCAGCGTGATCAACGACTACGCGCGTAAGAATAACATCCTCAAGGAGAAAGAGGGCAACCTCACGGGAGACGACGTGCGCGAGGGCCTCACCGCCGTCGTGTCCGTCAAGCTGGCCGACCCGCAGTTCGAAGGACAGACGAAAGCCAAGCTCGGCAGCTCCTTCATGCGCGCGCTCGTGCGCAAGATCGTGTCCGAGGGGCTGGCCGACTACCTGGAGGAGCATCCCAAGCAGGCCCGCGAGATCATCAAGAAGGCCCAGCAGGCCAGCAAGGCCCGCAACGCCGCCCGCAAGGCGCGCGAGGCGACGCGCCGCAAGAGCCTGCTCGAGACGGCGAGCCTTCCCGGTAAGCTGGCCGACTGCTCGGAGCGCAACCCCGAGCTGACCGAGCTCTTCATCGTCGAGGGCGACTCGGCAGGCGGTTCTGCGAAGGACGGCCGTCGCCGAGACATCCAGGCGATCCTGCCCCTGCGCGGCAAGATCTTGAACGTAGAGCGCGTGGGCGACCATCGCGCCTTTTCCAGCGATACCATCCAGTCGCTCATCACAGCCATCGGCTGCGGCGTTACCAACGGCACCGGCGACGGCGGCGATTTCGATATCACCAAGGCCCGCTACCACAAGATCATCATCATGACCGATGCAGACGTCGACGGCGCCCACATCCGCATCTTGCTGCTCACGTTCTTCTACAAGTACATGCGCCCGCTCATCGATGCCGGCTACGTGTACGTGGCCTGCCCGCCCATCTTCGGCGTGAAGGTGCGCAACAAGATTCACTACGTCTACCCCAACGGCCGCCAGCCGGAGGAGGAGATCCTGCGCGATACCATCGTGAGCCTGGGCCTCAATCCCGACGATGGCGACGAGGACGCTAGCGGCAAGGTCACCAAGAAGCGAAAGGGCTATACCGTCCAGCGCTATAAGGGCTTGGGCGAGATGGACCCCAAGCAGCTGGCCAGCACCACCATGGATCCCAAGACCCGCATCCTGCAGCGCGTGACCATCGAGGACGCGGTCATCGCCGACCGCGCCGTTCGCGAGCTGATGGGCAACCAGGTGGAATTCCGCCGCGCCTATATCGAGAAGCACGCGCACGACGCCAGGTTCCTGGACGCCTAGTCGCGCTTTCCCGAGCACCGCGTTTTGGGGCTCAATCGTCGGGCGCCGCATGCAAGGCGCGCGCCCTTCTCTTTCGCCCCAATCTGCGGCACCTGGAAAACCGCTTGGACCAGCGATGGTCATTTGTTTCTGCGACCACGAGTAAGGAGAGCACGTGGCTGACGATATGAATAACGAGGAGCTGGGCTCGGAGGAGACGGCGGGCATGCCCGACGACCTGAAGCGCCTGCTGGCTCGTGCCGAGGAAGGCGAGGAGGCGGGGTACGACCCCGATGCCGAGTCCGAGGACGACGAGGAGGACGACGACGAGGAGCTCGAGGAGAGCTTCGGCGTCGTGGACCGTGGCGAGAGCGCCGGCGAGGACATCAACGGCGGCTCGCTGCAGATCTCGGAGTTCGGCCAGGAGATGAAGCAGTCCTTCATCGAATACTCGATGTCGGTTATCACCGCCCGCGCCTTGCCGGACGTGCGCGACGGCCTCAAGCCGGTGCACCGCCGCATCCTGTACGCGATGAACGAGAGCGGCATCTTCCCCAACCGCCCGCATAAGAAGTCCGCCTGGACCGTCGGCGAAGTTATCGGTAAGTACCATCCGCATGGTGACTCCGCGGTGTACGAAACCATGGTCCGTCTGGCCCAGTGGTTCTCCATGCGCACTCCGCTCATCGATGGCCATGGCAACTTCGGCAACATCGACGGCGACTCCGCGGCGGCCATGCGTTACACCGAGAGCCGCCTGGCAAAACCCGCCATGGAGCTGCTGCGCGACCTGCAGAAGGACACGGTCGACTGGGGTCCCAACTACGACGAGTCCCTGGCCGAGCCCAAGGTCCTGCCCGCCCGCTTCCCCAACCTGCTGGTCAACGGCAGTTCGGGCATCGCCGTGGGCATGGCGACCAACATCCCGCCGCACAACCTCAACGAGGTCATCGAGGCGACGTGCCACCTCATCGACAACCCCGATGCCACGGTCGCGGAGCTCATGCAGTTCCTGCCCGGACCCGATTTCCCTACCGGCGCCCTCATCATGGGCACCGACGGCATCCGCAAGGCGTACGAGACCGGCCGCGGCTCCATCACGGTGCGCGCGAAGGCCCATATCGAGACCACCAAGACGGGTCGTAGCCGCCTCGTGTTCACCGAGATTCCCTATCAGGTGAACAAGGGGTCGCTGCAGGAGAAGATCGCCCAGCTGGTCAACGAGAAGCGCATCGAGGGCATCTCGGATATGCGCGACGAGTCCAACCAGAAGGGCATCCGCCTGGTCATCGAGCTCAAGAAGGGCGTTATCCCCGAGGTCGTGCTCAACAACCTGTACAAGTTCACCTCGTTGCAAAACACCTTCGGCGTCAACACGCTCGCGCTGGTGAACGGTGTGCCCAAGTGCCTGTCGCTCACCGAGGTTTTGCGCCACTACATCGACCACCAGGTCGACGTGGTGACTCGCCGCACGCGCTTCGACCTGAAGAAGGCCCGCGCCCGCGCGCACATCCTCGAGGGCTACCTCATGGCGCTCGACCATATCGACGAGGTCATCTCGATCATCCGGTCCTCCCACACGGATGCCGAGGCCAGCGCGCGCCTGATCGAGCGCTTCGGCTTCACGCCGGAGCAGACCACCGCCATCCTCGAGATGAAGCTCCGCCGACTCACCGGCCTGGAGCGTGACAAGATCGAGGGCGAGCTCGACGGCCTGCGCCGCGCTATCGCCTACTACGAGGACTTGCTGGCGCACGAGGAGAAGATCCTGGGCGTCATCAAGGAGGAGATGCGCGAGATCGGCAAGAAGTTCGGCGATCCGCGCCGTACCCAGATCACCAATGCCGGCCGCGACCTGGATGTGGAGGACCTCATCGCCGATGAGGACATGGTCGTCACCATCACGCATACCGGATACGTGAAGCGCATCCCGGTGGCGAGCTATCGTTCCCAGAAGCGCGGCGGCAAGGGCGTGAGCGGCGTCAACCTTAAGGAAGACGACGTCATCGACGAGATGTTCATCGCTAGCACCCATGAGTACGTGCTGTTCTTCTCCACGCGCGGCAAGGTGTACCGCCTCAAGGTGCACGAGCTTCCCGAGGGCACGCGTCAGGCCCGCGGCACCGCCATCGTGAACCTGCTGCCCTTCGAAGAGGGCGAGAAGATCGCGAGCGTCATCTCCTGCCGCGAGTTCCCCGACGACGAGTACCTCATGTTCGCCACGGCCAACGGTATGGTGAAGAAGACCGTGATGAGTGCCTACGACCGCAGCCGCCGCGACGGCCTCATCGCCATCAACCTCAAGGACGGCGACCGCCTGCTCGACGTCCGCCGTGTGTGCGAAGGCGATAAGGTCATTATGGCCACTACCGCCGGCAAGGCGATCGTGTTCACCGAGGACCAGGTGCGCGCGACGGGCCGCGACACGAGCGGCGTGCGCGGTATCGGCATGAAGGACGGCGTCGAGGTTCTGGGCATGGAGATCTCCAACGGTTCGGGCGACCTGGTGGTCGTGACCGAGCGCGGCTACGGCAAGCGCACGCCGGTTGCCGATTATCCCGAGCAGAACCGCGGCGGTCAGGGCGTCTTCACCATCCATATGACCGAACACAAGGGCCAGCTGGCCGCGATGAAGGTGGTTGGACCGCAGCACGAGCTATTCATCATCACCGAGGGCGCAACGGTCCTTCGCGTAAAGACGGCCGAGATCTCGCAGACCGGCCGTGCCACGCAGGGCGTCAAGATGATGAGCGTAGACGAGGGCGACCGCGTGACGGCGGTGGCGCGTATGGACAGCGAGAAGAAGGACGCCGCGTCCGATGAAGATGCGGAGCCAGAAGACCTTGCTGTCGATGCGGCGGCATCCGAGGCCGACGATGCCGGCGACGCTCGCGACGGCGAGGCGGCGGAGGGTCCGCTCGACGAGTAGGGCGTCGGGCTGCCAAGTAAGGCGGGGCTGGATACCGGCTGGATGGGCTTGCCAGCCATCGCGCGCGGTTGAGACATACACCCAAGCCGGGCGGGGCGCAGATGACATGCGCCCCGCCTTTTTCATGGCGCTGGGTATAACAAGGCGAGTGAGGATCGAGGAGACGGGAGACGCCATGGATGTCGACGGAATCGTGGCGACGATGACGCCGCATGAGCGCGCCTCGCTGCTGGCGGGTGCGAGCCATTGGTCGACGGTCGCCTTTCCCGAACACGGGTTGCCTGCCGTTGAGATGTCGGATGGGCCCCATGGACTGCGCCATCAAACCGGTGCGGCCGATCACCTGGGTATCAACGCGAGCGATCCCGCCGTGTGCTATCCCACAGCGAGCGCGCTGGCCTGTTCGTTCGACGTCGAGCTTGTCGAGGAAGTGGGCCGTGCGATCGGCGAGGAAGCGCGCGATCAGGGTGTACACGTGGTGCTTGGTCCCGGCGTCAACATGAAGCGCAGTCCCCTGTGCGGTAGGAATTTCGAGTACTTCAGCGAGGATCCGCTGCTTGCGGGCGAACTGGGTGCGGCCATGGTTCGCGGAATCCAGGGCACCGGCGTCGCCGCGTGCGTAAAGCATTTCGCCGCCAATAATCAAGAGCATGCCCGCCAGGTCTCCAACTCGGTGGTGGACGAGCGCGCCCTGCGCGAGGTGTACCTGGCGCCGTTCGAGCACATCGTGCGCCGTTCGGCTCCGTGGAGCGTGATGACCGCGTATAACCGCCTGAACGGAACGTACTGTTCGGAGCATCCGTGGTTGCTCCACGATGTGCTGCGTGGCGAATGGGGCTTCGACGGCGTATGCATCAGCGATTGGGGCGCGGTGAGCGACGTGACGGCGTCTGTCGCCGCCGGCCTCGATCTGTGTATGCCCGGCCCGCGCGACGACTACGCGGCAACGCTCGAAGAGGCGGTGGCGGAAGGCCGGTTGCCGCAGGAATCCGTGGATGCGGCCGCGATGCGCGTGGTGCGTCTGGCGGCGCGCGTGCACGATGCCGCGTCCCCCGCGAACGGCCGATCGTCCGCTGCCGAACAAGCCCTTCCCGCTGTAGCATCCGGGCTCGAGCTCGCCCGGCGCGCCGCCGCTCGTAGCGCGGTGCTGTTGGAAAACGATGGGACGCTGCCGCTGGCGCCTTCCGCTCGCATCGCGTTGATCGGCGAGTTCGCGGTCGAGCCGCGCTATCAGGGCGCGGGTTCTTCCAAGATCAACCCTGTTGCCCTCGATAACCTATATAACGAGCTCAACGACCGTGGCTGCGCGGTTTCGTATGCGCGCGGATACGACCGTGCATCGGGGGCGACGTCGTCCGAGCTGGTGCGGGAAGCGGTGGAGACGGCTGCCGCGAGCGATGTGGCCGTGGTGGTCGCAGGCCTCCCCGACTGTTTCGAATCGGAGGGATTCGACCGCAAGCTCATGGTGATGCCGCGCGGCATGAACGAGCTCATAGAGCGCGTGGCGGCCGCGGCGCCGCGCTGCGTGGTGGTGTTGCAGGGCGGGGCTCCCATGGAGCTGCCGTGGCGGCATCGCGTGGATGCCATTCTGTTGGCGTATCTCGCGGGGTGCCGCGGCGGTGCCGCCTTGGCCGATCTGCTGCTGGGAGCGGTGTCGCCATCTGGAAAGCTGGCCGAGACGTGGCCCGCTCGTTTGGAGGACACTCCGCTGGGGGCCGCATTCCCCGATTTCGATAACGAGGTGCGCTACCGCGAGAGCGTGCTGAGCGGCTATCGATTCTATGATGCAGCCGGCGTCGAGCCCGCGTATCCATTCGGACACGGCCTTTCGTATTCGTCGTTTGCATATGGGGATGCCGAGCTTGTAGAGGCAGACGGTGCGTGGCAGGTGGTGTGCCGGGTGCGGAACACGGGCGATTGCCCTGCCCGCGACGTGGTGCAGCTGTATGTCGCCGCGCAGGATAGTCCGGTGTACCGCGAGCGCCAACGTCTGGCGTCGTTTGCAAGCGTCGAGCTCGCCGCGGGGGAAGCCGCGACGGTGCGTCTGCCTGTCGAGCGCGAGGCCCTGCGCGTGTGGGATGCGGGCGCGGGCGCCTGGCGCGTTCTGGCGGGTCGCTATGAGCTCCGGGTGGCATCGTCGTCTCGTGACGTGCGCGCGTGCATACGGCTCGACCTGGTTGCAGGGCCTTCGCTCGCGGGGGACGTGGTCGCGCCGGCCGAGCTTTCCGCCGAGATGCTCGCGCCCGTTGACGACGCCTATATCCACCTGCGTCCCGGGGCGTTCGATGATGAGGCGTTTGCAAGCCTGCCGGGTCTTGTTCTGCCCCCGCGTCGACAGGTTACTCCGTTCACCATCGACTCGACGGTGGCGGATATGAACGCGAGCCCGTTTGGCAGGCTTGCGCTGCGCCTGATCGACCGTGTTATGAGGAAGCCCATGGCCGAGGTCGAAGGGCAGACGCGCGAGATGATCAGCGAGATCGTGGCGGATATGCCCCTGCGCTCGCTCACATCGAGCGGCGTGTCGATGCGCACGGTCGAGGGGCTCGTGTTCATGCTGAATGGCTGCTATCTACGGGGGCTGCGGCGCATCGTTGCATTTTGGCTGAAGGCCCGTCGCGAGCTGGCGGCACAGCGCTTCCGGTCATAAGGCGCCGTGTGCCAGGGTCATTCACGGGCGGCGGGGACGGCGCGGGGCTCGGGGCATAATGAAAGCGCGCCGCGCCCGGGATGGGGCGCGGCGCGCCTGTGACGCATGGGGTTGGCTCTGCTGCTTCGCTCTTTTTAGAAGTCTTCGGGCGAGAGCGTCTGCACGAACTCATCGAAGCGCTCGAATTCGGCTTCGTTGCTTTCCGCACTGCGGACGGCGGTGCTCCCCGCGCGGTTCATCACGTCGTCCTCAACGAAGATGGGTGCGCGCGAGCGTACGGCGAGGGCGAGGGCGTCGCTGGGCCGCGCATCGACCTTGATCTCCTCGCTGCCGCCTTGGGACAGAATGATAGTGGAATAGAAGACGGGGGCGTCGACGTCGTTGATCTCGACGCGTGCGACGGTCGCGTCGAGCTTGTCGACGATATCGTTCATGAGTCCATGCGTGACGGGGCGCGGGCTCTCGACATGCTCGATGCTGCGTCCTAGGGCCGCCGCTTCGAATGACCCCGTTTGAATCGAAAGGGCGCGCCGGTCGGCTTCGCCGATCTGGTCGTGGCTGCGTTCGCGCAGGACGATGATGGACGGGACGGGTCCAGCGGCCATGATGATGGATTCGATATCGACGCGAATCATGCGGGCGCCTCCAAAGTGACTACGGGTCGTTGTCTCGAGCCCTCGCTCAAGACGGATAGCAATAGTACTCAATCGCTTACAAGGCGGGGCCGAGAACGTTCCCTTTTACGGTTGCAATAGAAAAGAGACACGGCGTCTTGACGTGCAAATCGGTAAAAGACCAGGTAGAAGTACAAATCAAAAGAAATCAAAACTTTTTTCAAATTCATGCTTGCAAGAGGAGGGGGTCGTCTGTATTATAGGACAAGTGCAAAGGACCTGTAGCTCAGTTGGTTAGAGCGTCCGGCTGATAACCGGGAGGTCACAAGTTCGAATCTTGTCAGGTCCACCACATTTTCTTTCGCAATAGACACCCCAGCGAGAGCAGAGTCGCCGCTGGGGTGTTTATTACTGGGGGTTTAGCTCAGCTGGGAGAGCGCGGGCTTTGCAAGCCTGAGGTCAGGGGTTCGATCCCCCTAACCTCCACCATTAAATCTGATGAGGCATCCGCAAGGGTGCCTTTTCTTTTATATAGTCCCGGCGCATGGGCCCGCGCCGCTCAGATTGGTGCCTGTCCCTAAATTGAGCGGTGGCAAGATGGCTGTGCTTTCTGGATAAACCGCACGTAGTCGACGTGTATCGCGGCCGCAATGCACTATAGTTTTCGATGATTGTAAAGAATGCTCGCCCTCGGCGGACCGCCGCGGGCGATTGCCATGAGCAGCGTGCAAGGAGAGATATGGCCGCAGAACAACAGCAGCAGGCCGGACAGCCGGGATTCGTTTCGCCCGAATTGGACCGCATGTCGTGCGACATGATCGACGAGTTCCTCTTCTCGCTATCCGAAGGCGAAGACCCCGGGGTCGTTGCGTGCATCGAGGATGCCGAGGGCAATCGCGCGGCCGTGGCGTTTTCCGAGGACGGCGACGAGGTGTGCCTCGAAGCGGCTGGCACGTTCGTGTCCGATGCCGCGAAGAACGGCTCGCCCGAGGATAGCGTCGGCAGGGCCGTGCGTTACGCGATTCTCTATCTCGGCTGCGTGCAGGGGATGGACGGCGCGTACAACGACGCCCTGATCACGATCTTCGGCGAGTCGGGCGCGCCCAGCGCGTATTCCGCCTTCACCTTGGTGAAGGGTATCGGCCAGGGCGAGAACTTCATGTGGAGCGAGCCTGAACCTGCAGGAGAAGAGCCCCTCCTCGTCTAAGAGTGGTTAAAATTGAGCGGTTACGGCGGAAAACCTACCGCCCGCCTAATTCTCATACGTTATCGTTACAACTGAAACGAGGACCAATACATGCGCGTTGATAACCTGAGGAACATCGCCATCATCGCCCACGTCGACCACGGCAAGACCACCATGGTCGACAAGCTGCTGCGTGCCACGGACGCATTCCGTGCCAACCAGCAGGTCGAGGACCGCGTGCTCGACTCGAACGACCAGGAGCGCGAGCGCGGCATCACCATTCTCGCCAAGAACATCTCCATCGAGTACAAGGGCATCAAGATCAACGTGCTCGACACCCCCGGCCATGCCGACTTCGGCGGCGAGGTCGAGCGCGTGCTCCGCATGGCCGACGGTGCCCTGCTGCTCGTGGACGCGTTCGAGGGCCCCATGCCCCAGACCCGCTTCGTTCTGCGCCACGCCATCGATACCGGTCTGTCCATCATGGTTGTCATCAACAAGATCGACCGCCCCGGCGCCGACCCCGAGCGCGCGTTCAACGACTGCCTCGACCTCATGGCCGACCTGGGCGCTTCGGATGAGCAGCTCGAGTTTGCCATGGAGCACGTGGTCTACGCGTCCGGCGTGAACGGCTATGCCCGTCTCGACCCGGCAGACGACAACATGGACATGTATCCGCTGCTCGACATGATCGTGGACGAGCTGCCCGCCCCCGATGTCGATGTGGACGGCCCGCTTGCCATGCAGTGCGTGACCATCGACCACTCCAACTTCGTGGGCCGCATCGGCATCGGCCGCGTGTTCTCGGGCACCGTTCACCAGGGCGATAGCATCCTGGTGGTCAAGAACAGCGGCGAGCGCGCCATGGCCACGGTCAAGCAGCTCTTCACATTCGACTATCTGGGCCGTACCGAGTGCAAGGAAGTGGGCGCCGGCGACATCGCCGCCGTGGTCGGCATCGAGAGCACCGATATCGGCGACGTCTACACCGACCCCGAGAACCCCGTCGAGCTCGATCCTATCGAGATTGATCCGCCTACGCTGTCCATCGTTTTCGAGGCTTCTACCTCTCCGCTGGTCGGCCGCGATGGCGACATCGTGGGCGCGCGCCAGCTGAAGGAGCGCCTGTTCACCGAGCGCGAGAACAACGTAACCATGCGCATCGAGGAGCTGCCCGACAAGAGCGGCGTCGAGGTCTCGGGCCGCGGTATTCTGCACCTCTCCGTTCTTATGGAGACGCTGCGCCGCGAGGGCTACGAGTTCCAGGTCGGTCGCCCGCGCGTGCTGTTCAAGAAGGACGAGGGCGGCAACGTGCAGGAGCCTATCGAGCAGGCCGTCGTGGAATGCCCGGACGAGTACGCCGGCAAGGTCATCGAGGTCTTCGGCAACGCGGGCGGCACCATGACCAACATGCAGCCCGGCTCGACCGTCACGCATATCGAGTTCCGAATCCCCACGCGCGGCATCATGGGTCTGAAGAACCGCGTCCTCAACGTCACGCACGGCGAAGGCGTCTTCTACCACACCTTCCTGGAGTACGGCCCCTACGCGGGCGAGATCGGCGCGCGCAAGAACGGCGCCATGATCTCCATGACCACCGAGAAGGCCGTTGCCTACGCACTGGGTACGTTGCAGGAGCGCGGCAGCCTGTTCGTCGAGCCCGGCACCGAGTGCTATGAGGGCATGCTCGTGGGCGAGCGCAACCAGCCCGGCGACATGGTCGTCAACATCGCCCGTACGAAGAACCTGGGCAACCAGCGTTCCTCGACGTCCGATATCTCCATCCAGCTGGTGCCGCCGCGCACGTTCTCCCTGGAGGAGGCGCTCGAGTACATCGTCGATGACGAGCTGGTCGAGATCACGCCGAAGAATATCCGCCTGCGCAAGCGCCTGCTCAACGCTATCGACCGCAAGAAGGCGGCCGCCCGCGCTATGAAGTAGGGTCCCGCGCCGCGGTTGGGTATGCGCCTCCCGCGCGTCCTGAATCTAGATGAGAGAGACGGGTAACTTGGAGATACATCCGAGTTACCCGTCTTTTTGTGCGGGGGTTGCAGGGCGCCCATGCCGCGCGAACGCGCGATGCGTCCCCAAGTCGATTGCTGGATCGCGTGCTAGTGTTTGCGCGTTTTCCGGGAGGTGCTGCTGCGACGCCCCGGCGCTGCTTGCTTGATGACCTTGCTGCCAAGCGATCTGGTGCTGCTGGCGACCTTCTTGATGGGTTCCTTGACCTTGGAGAGGTTAACCTCGGTGGGAGATAGGATGTTGAACCGCAGGGAAAGCCAGCGCAGGCCCATGGTCACGGCGACGCACGCGACGAGGGCGACCGGCTTGGAGATGCACAGCGGCTGCACCAGGGCGACGTAGGTCGCTCCACCCGCGATCGAAGCGAGGGCGTAGAGGTTTCCGCGCTGGAAGATCGCGGGCGTCTGCCCCAGGAAAACGTCGCGCATCATGCCGCCACCCACCGCGGTGAAAAAGCCCATCATGACGCAGTTGATGGGGGTGAGGCTGTAGATCATCGCTTTGTCCGCGCCGACGGCTGCATAGAGGCCGACGGCGAAGATGTCGAGCACGGCGATGAGGCGGTCGGGCTTCTCAACGATATCGGGGAAGATGAACGCGCACGTTGCGGTTGCTATCGAGATGGGAAGCGCGAGCGGCTGGTTGAGGATGTAGACGTCTCCGCACTGCAGGATGACGTCGCGGATGATACCGCCCCCCAGGCCGCAGGTCACCGCCAGCGCGATGCCCCCCATATAGTCGAGCTTGTGCTCGCGTGCTGCCAGGCTGCCCGAGATCGAGGCAACGACGACGGCGAGCATCTCGAGCCAGAAGGGTACGGCGACCTGTTCCCCCGCGGCGCCGGCGGTAACGGTGACGGCGGCGATGACTGGCAGGGCGAATGGGGTCATGGCATGCGATCCTTCCCGCGCGCAGCTCGGTGGATGGTACGCGCGCGGGATTATCTTACTCGCCTGTTGTGCTGCGACGGGTCGCGCTCCAAAAAAAGTTTTTGATAGTTCGAAATTTTCCGTTGCACGCCGCTCCGTTTACGGTACAATAACTTTCGCATTTAACGGAGAGTTGTCCGAGTGGCCGAAGGAGCACGATTGGAAATCGTGTAGGCGCCAAAAGCGTCTCCAGGGTTCAAATCCCTGACTCTCCGCCAGTTAACTCTCATGGCGCGTCCTTTGTGGTGCGCCATGTTTTTACTCCAACGGAGGAGTGGCAGAGTGGTTGAATGCGGCGGTCTCGAAAACCGTTTACCCGGTGTTCCCGGGTACGAGGGTTCGAATCCCTCCTCCTCCGCCATTTGAGGTTAAGAAGCGAGCCCGCGCGGCTCGCTTTTTGTTGCCGCTGCATGGATTCGAACCCGGAAGGGCGCGAAGCTGAGCAAATGCGCTGAGCATTTGCCAGCGAAGCGCGCAAGGGCCGCCAGGCCCGCAGCGGTCGGCGGCGCAGCCGCCCCGAATCCCTCCTCCTCCATTCATATGTAATGGCTTAAGACGACTTAATTGCGGCTTAAATGCTCGGCGTCCCGTGTTTGTGCCCGGGTGGGAGCGGCTACACTTCAAGGCAACGCGCCAGCATGGTGCGGGATGAGGTTGCAAGAGGTGAGGAGGCCATATGGACGAGCAGGGAATCGATGACGCCGTTTGCGCGGGCGCTGCTACCGATACCGCGTCCGCTGCCGACGCCGCAGTCGAGCTGATGCTCACGGATAATCAGCGCACGGCGCTCGAGCATGCGTTCGCGGACTCGCGTTCATGCCTTATGCATGACGGCGCAATGGTCCCGTTTACCATTCTGTGCACGTCTGACGGGTTCGAGGTCGCGGGCCACCCGGGCGAGGACCCCCGGGACGTGTACGAATCGGTGCGGACTTTGCTCGCCCGCGAGATACCCGAGGCGTACGTTCTGGCGTACGATGGCTACGTCGACCTGGCAACGGGCCGGGAAGATGCAATCGTATGCGAGACGGCTCGTCGCGGGGAGGTTACCGCTGCGCTTTTGGCGCAGCCGTATGAGCGCGGGGAGGGTGCGTACGCGTTCGCGCCGACGTTTTACTCGGTGGGACAGGCATCGCATCTGTATCCGTCGGGCACCAAGCCGATCGTGTCCGGTCTGGTTGCCTTGGAGGCCGAGCGCGAGCGCGCCAGCTTGGACGGTTTGGGCTTGGAACTGCATTCGGACGCGACCCCCGAATAGCGATCGAGGGCCACGAGGGACAGCATACGGGGAAGGAGCATCATGCTCGCACATGATTTGAGTTTTCAGGCATCGTGGAAGATGCTGACGCGGGACAAGGGATGGATCAAACCCATCTTGGTTCTTACGCTGGTGGGCTGGATTCCCATTTTGGGGCAGATCGTCCTGCTTGGTTACGCCTTCGAGTGGGCGCGGCTTACGGCCTGGGGCGTCGATTCGGCTCCCAAGCAGCGGGGTGTTGACTACGGCAAGATCTTGACGACGGGCGGCCGTGCCTTCGTGATTTCGCTGGCCGTCAACATCGCGCTGAGCATCATCGAATCGCTCATCTTTGGCATCGAAGCCGGTACGCTGGGCTTGTTTGGGACGTCCGGTAGCGTGTTGGGCAACATCGCGCTTGTTGGCGCCATGGGCGGCGCCGGCGTCGTCGCGGTGGTATGCGAGGTCGTGAACATGCTGATGGGCACGTTCATCATGGTGGCGTCGCTGCGCGCGACGGTGTATGACGATTTCTCTGCCGGCTGGCGACTCGACAGGATCTTCCAGATGATCTCGAGCGATCTGGGCGGCTTCATGCGCGTCTACGTGATATCGCTGCTTGCCGGTTTGGTGAATTGGCTGTATTCGATGGTGCTGAGCATCCTGGCGGCCATCGTGTTTATGGGCGGTGCCGCTGGCGTGATGGCTTATGGATACGGCGCCGGCATGATGGGCCACGGTGTGGAGCGCGCTCTCGTCCAGGCCCTGCTGGGCATGGGGCCCGCCGTCCTTCTGCTCGTTGTGGTGCTTGCCGTCGTAGCCATGTTCGTGGGCGGTGCGATCTCGACCGCCATGCAGCTGGTGACGATCAACGCGACGGGGCAGTGGTTCGTGCGTTTCGATCTGCCGCGCTGGGGTGTCTCGTCGGCACCGCTTCCTGATGGCGTGCCGCTTGCCAAGGGTTTCAGCGTTCCGCGGCATCCGGCGAACGGTTCATCCGCTCCGTCGCCGCAGCAGGCTGCGGCCCCCGATGTTCCTGTCGAGCTCGAGCGGAACGCCGAGGGCTCGGGTTCAGAGGCGTCGGCAGCGCGAAGCGGCGACGCGTGCGCGTCCGGCCAGGATGTCCAGGATGCGCCGCGCGAGGATGCGGGCTGCGCCGACGCGACCTCGTCTATCGTGGACGAGGCCGTGGAGGCTTCCGATGAGGGGCCGGCCGTCGAGCAGTCGCCTGTCGAATCCGGTGATGCTCTCGCTCCCGCCGACTCCGCGCACGGACCGATCTTGCTGCCGCCGGTGAGCGAGCTGTTTGCTGGCGAGCCCGCGGATGCCGATGATGAAGATGGATCCGACGAGCCAACCGAGGAAGAATAGCACGCAGGCATAACCGTATGGTACCTCCCTTCCCAGGAACGAGCGACGCTCTTCTGGTGAGGGAGGCACCGTGCTATAGGGGGACGATCAGCGCGCTGCATCCTCGTGTGTCGCCCGCTTATGGAGAAATGCGGGGGCTTCGCGCGGGGTTGTGTCTAGTCTATGGCGTTCTTGCAAGAGCGAGCTGCGTTGTTATCGATATGTAGGGTCGAATGGGGATATTTGTTAGCGAGCGCGTTTCAAGGTGGTCGCGCCGCATGAGAGGATGGCGGCAGGCCATAGGCATCGGTGGAGAGAGCGCTGGTAATTATGGAGGTACTGCGGTGCGGAGCTGCGCGAACTTGAGCGGATCCAACGCAGCGGCTATAGTTATCCAGTCCTTTCCTGCTTCGGGCGCACCTTCACGACCCGGAGCCTTATGCCCGGAGGAGGTGACCAAATGAAGGCTTATGAACTGCTGTTTTTTGTTGACCCCGCTCTCGATCCCGAGACTCGTCTCGCTGTGATGAAGCGCATCGATACCACGATCGCCGAGGGTAACGGCAAGGTCGACAACGTTGACGAGTGGGGCAAGCGCAAGCTCGCCTACGAGATCAACAAGCTCACCGAAGGTGACTACACCCTCATCAACTTCCATGCAGATCCTACCCAGATCGCCGAGCTCGACCGCGTTCTGCGCATCACCGATGCCGTGGTTCGTCACATGATCGTTCGTCGCGACGACCAGGAGTAAGAATTTGTTTTGGACGCCGCATGGCAAGCTGATTGCTATGCGGGCGCGAGAGGTAGTGAGTTACGAATGAGCATCAACCGAGTCAATATTTCTGGCAATCTCACCCGCGATCCGGAGATGCGCGCCACCGCGGGCGGCACTCAGGTGCTGTCTTTTGGCGTGGCGGTCAACGACCGCCGTCGCAATCCCCAGAATGGCGAGTGGGAGGATTACCCCAACTTCGTCGACTGCACGATGTTCGGTACCCGGGCAGAGGCTGTGAGCCGCTATCTCTCTAAGGGCGCAAAGGTTGCAATCGAGGGAAAGCTCCGTTACAGCTCCTGGGAGCGTGACGGTCAGCGCCGGAGCAAGCTCGAGGTCATCGTCGATGAGATCGAGTTCCTCTCTCGCAACCAGCAAGGCGGAGGCCAGGGCGGCTACGGTCAGCCCGCATATGGTCAGGGCGGCTATGAGCCCGCTCCGATGGGTGCTCCCGCTGCGCCTGCCCCGGTGGCTCCGGTGGCCGAGGTTTACGATGAGGATATTCCGTTCTAACGGGATATTCACCTGATTTAGTGAGCGGCGGGGCGCGTTTGACGCAACTCGCCAAGCGAAAGGTATTTTGACATGGCTAATGATTTTTCTGCACGTCAGCCGCGTCGTAAGTACTGCCAGTTCTGCAAGGAGAACACCGAGTTCATCGACTACAAGGATACTCAGCTTCTCCGTAAGTACATGACCGATCGTGGCAAGATCAAGCCCCGTCGCGTCACTGGCGCTTGCACGCAGCATCAGCACGACATCGCGAACGCCATCAAGCGCGCTCGCGAGATGGCTCTCCTGCCGTACACCGTTCCCGTGGTTTCCTCCCGCGGCAACCGCGATCGCGGCTAGGAATTCCTCGGGCCTGAGTAGATAGATGGTGAACGAGGAGAGCGGGACGGGAATCGACCGCACGTCGATTCCCAGTCCGATGAGGGGCCGCGATCCACGCCTGCTCTCGGGTATGGTGTGGCTCGCACTCGGCTTCGTGGCCGGCACCATGGTTCCGTTTTTCGGAGTCGTGATGACGGCGTACGGCATGCGAGAGATGGTCGAGGCGCAGGGCAACAAGGGATTTCTCCTTGCTGCTGCCGTCGCCGCCATCATCGCGGTCGGGTCGGCTGTTGCCGTACCGGCATACGCCGCGATGGTGGCGATGACGTTTGCGAGCGTCGCCGGCACCGTGTGGCTCATGCGCACCCATCGTGCGAACGTTACGGGCGTGAGCGTGCTCGTTGTACTGCTCACCCTTATGAACCTGGGGGTCGAAGCGGGCTTTGCCATGATGGCGGGCACCACGGTCTCCGAGGTGTATCAGAGCATGTTTGGTGCGATGTCGGACGGGGTGGTCGAGGCCGCCGGCGGCGGAGTTCAGGCTGAGCTTATGGCTCGCCAGCTCGAGCCGCTGTTTATGGCGATCTGGCCTTTCGTGTACGTTGTCTCCTCTGTATCTGATGTTCTCGCTGCAGCCATCGGCTCGTTCCTTATGGGTGCGCGCACCACTGGTGTGGCGAGGATGCCGGTCATTGCTCGTTTCGACATGCCCTTGTGGCCTGTTGCCGTCCTGGCGCTATCTGTGCTTGGACTGGGAGCATCCGCGGCCGGGTTCCCGGGGTCTCAGGCAGTGCTTACGGTGAGCGCGACCGTTCTGTTGAGCGTTCGCATCATCTTTGTACTCCAGGGGTTTGGCGTTGTCCTGCATCTTATGGGCCGCTGGCGCCTGGGATGTTTTGGGCGCACCGCGCTGACCGTTCTGTCTATTTGGCTTGAAACGATGTTCTTCTTCGTGAGCATCGTTGGCCTGATCGACGTGTGGGCGAACTTCCGAAAACTTGATCGGGGTTCTTCACACGCTCAGGCAAACTCGTAAGAAAGCGCCGATTACACGGTGCATGTAACAAGGAGATCTCATGAAAGTCGTTCTTCTGGGTGAGATCAAGGGCAAGGGTGGCGAGGGTGACGTCGTAGACGTCGCTCAGGGTTATGCCGAGAACTACCTCTTCCCGAAGAAGCTCGCCGTTGCGGCTACCAAGGGCAACCTGAAGCAGCTCGAGGAGCGTCGCAACAACATTGAGAAGCGTGAGGCCGTCCGCATTGCCGACGCCAACTCGCTCAAGGAGACCCTCGAGGGCAAGTCCGTTGTCGTCGACGCCAAGGTTGGCGACGAGGGTATCCTCTTTGGTTCCGTCACCTCCGCTATGATCGTTGATGCTATCAAGGATCAGCTTGGCGTTGAGGTTGACCGCAAGCGTGTCGAGCTGGGTAAGGCCATCAAGGTCGCCGGCTCCCACGAGGTTGCTGTTTCGCTGTATCGCGAGATCCGCGCCACCGTCACCGTCCTCGTCGGCGTTACCGCCGAAGAGGTCGAGGAGGAGACCGAGGTGGCCGCCGAGGCCGCCGAGGTCGCCGCTGACGCTGAGGTTGCTGCCGAGTAACTGCTTGCAAGCAGTGCTGCATAAAGAGTCCGGCCCTGATGGGTCGGGCTCTTTTTATTTGACACGGGGCTTTCGGCGCGGGTTATCAACCTCGTTTTGGGCGGTGAAGAACGCAGGTATGCGGGCGCGTGGATTTCCACAGGTTCGCATGTTGGCGTCTGTTGAAATGCCGACGGCGTATGAAGTGCATGTACGAGTTTTGTTGCGAGGAGTGCTGCAGGAGTTGGGCAACCAAGCGCCCCTCTGTGTATATCAGGCAATCTACCTGTGAAAATAATCACGCCTTTGGACTGGCGTTCGTAAGCGCCGCGTTATGGTTGAGCAACGGCTGCGAATTATCGATGCGCCATCAGCCTGTGGAAAACTATTTTGAACTCGGTAAAAAATTGTGGAAAACGTGGAAAACTAGCATTTGCGCAGGAGAACGGTATTGGAGTTTTCTACAGCTTGCTGTGGAGTTCTAAAACCGCAGGTAGAAGCTGGTGGCTATGGACTTGACATGCTTGCCAGTTGACTGTTCTCTTAACGAAAGACCTTCAAAACGTATGGTCGACAGCTGATAAGGAGTACCGCATGGAGCTGATGAGTGAACGGGGCGACCGAGCGTGGGGATCGGGGTCGGTCTCTGAGCGCGGGGCGCAGCTCACCCCTCCGAACAACATAGAGGCCGAGGCGCGCGTCCTATCTGCAATGCTGCTATCTGGCGAGGTGGTAGAAGAGGCGCTGGTGGAGCTGCTGCCCGATGACTTCTATCGCCCTGCGCATAAGACCTTGTTCATGGCGATGCACGATATGTACGATCGCAACCTCCCTATCGATGCGATCACGCTTTCGGATTACCTGAGCTCGATCGATAAGCTCGAGGCGGTTGGCGGCGAGGCGTATATCCTCGAGCTCATGGGTCAGACGCTGGCGCTCGCCACCTGGCAGCACCACGCCGGTATCGTGCGCCGCGATTCCATGCTGCGCGAGATCATCGGCGCCACCAACCAGATCAACGCCCTGGCGTATAACGCGCCCACCGACACCAAGGAAGTTATCGAGCGCGCCGAGAGCATGCTCCTGTCGGTGACTGCGCGCGAAGTCCGCAGCTCGTACAAGCCGCTGACCGACTTCATGGTCGAAGCGTACAAGGAGGCCGAGGAGGTTTGCGCCGCGGGCGGCGTCTCCCAGGGTGTCCCGACGGGTTATCCGAGCCTGGACCGCATGCTCATGGGTTTCCGCGAGGGCCAGCTCGTCATCATCGGCGCCCGCCCTGCCGTCGGTAAGACGTCGTTCGCGTTGAATCTCGCCCTCAACGCGGCTGCAGCCGGTTACACCGTCGGCTTCTTCTCCCTGGAGATGTCCGGCAAGGAAATCGCGCAGCGCCTCATCTGCGCCCACGCGCAGGTGGATATGTCTCACTTCCGCACGGGCCGCATCTCTCCGCAGGAGTGGATGAACATCAACGAGGCGACGCAGGAGCTGTCGAAGCTCGACATCCTGATCGACGATACACCCGGCACCACGGTGACGGAGATTCGAGCGAAGGCGCGCCGTATGCTGCACAACAAGGAGCGCGCTATCGTAATCCTGGACTACCTGCAGCTCGTGAGCCCTCCGGCCGGCCGCCGCGCCGAGAGTCGCGCCGTCGAGGTGTCCGAGATGAGCCGCGCCTTAAAGATCATGGCGAAGGAGCTCAAGATTCCGCTGATCTCGCTGTCGCAGCTGTCGCGTCAGGTGGAAAGCCGAACCGGTAAGCGCCCGCAGCTCTCCGACCTGCGTGAATCGGGCTCGATCGAGCAAGACGCCGACATCGTTATGTTCCTGGACCGTTCCAGCTCCGAGCAGGAGGCCACGCGCGACGACCGTCCGCCCGAGGGCATCACGCGTATCGTGCTGGCGAAGAACCGTTCCGGCCCGATTGGCGACGTCGACCTGGTGTTCCTGCCGTCCTCGACCAAGTTCTACGAACTGAACGAGCATGCGGACGAGCAGTAGCCGAATGGCTATCCGGCGAATAACGCAAATACGGTGTGAGCGCCGCGTTGGGCGCGCCGCCAACTATAATAGGAACGTTGGAGGGTATGCCTCCGTTCATTCGATTCTATGAGGAGTTGTCATGACGTCGGCAGTGTTGGTCGGTACCCAGTGGGGCGACGAGGGCAAGGGCAAGATCTGCGACCTTATCGCGCCGGATTTCGACTGCGTCGTACGCTATCAGGGCGGTAACAACGCGGGCCACACGATTGTGGTGGGCGACAAGAAATATGGTCTGCACCAGGTTCCCTCGGGCATCATGTATCCCGACTGCATCTCGGTGATCGGCAACGGCTGCGTGGTGAACCCCGCGGTGCTGCTGGAAGAGATCGATATGTTCGAGAACGACGGCATCTCCACGGCAAACCTGAAGGTGTCGGGCAACGCGCATGTGATCATGCCGTATCACATGGATCTTGACGGTGCGTTCGAGGAGTCCCTCGGCGCTGCCAACATCGGCACCACGAAGCGCGGCATCGGCCCCTGCTACCAGGACAAGATGGCCCGCGTTGGCCTGCGCATGCAGGACCTGTTGGACGAAGAGGTCTTCCGCTCCAAGCTCGAGGTGGCCTTGGCCCGCGCCAACGCGCTGCTGGGTAAGGTTTATGGCAAGCCCACCTATACGGTCGAGCAGATCTGCGAGACCTACCTGCCCATGGCCGAGCGTCTGCGCCCCTATATCTGCGAGACGGGCATCCTGCTGAACGACCTCGTGGAGGCTGGCAAGTCCATCCTGTTCGAGGGCGCCCAGGCAACGCTGCTCGACATCGACCACGGAACCTATCCGTTCGTGACGTCGTCCAACTGCACCGCCGGCGGCGCCGTGACGGGTTCGGGCGTTGGCATGAAGAACGTCGATCGCGTGCTGGGCATCATGAAGGCCTATATCACGCGCGTGGGCTCCGGCCCCATGCCCACCGAGCTGCCCTATGAGGACGGCCCGGGTCGCGTGCTCACCGAGGTGGGCGCCGAGTACGGCGTGACCACCGGCCGTCGCCGTCGTTGCGGTTGGTTCGACGGCGTCATCGCCAACTACGCCGCCCGCGTGAACGGCCTTACAGATATCGCGCTCACCAAGCTCGACGTGCTCTCCGAGTTCGACACCATCAAGGTGTGCGTGGCCTACGAGGTTGACGGCGAGCGCTACACCACGGTGCCGGAGCACGAGGCCCGCTTCGCCAAGGCCGTCCCCGTGTACGAGGAGCTGCCTGGCTGGAAGTGCGACATCTCGGGCTGCCGTTCGTTCGACGAGCTTCCCCAGGAGGCGCGCGACTACGTGGCCTATATCGAGAAGCTCGCCAAGACCCGCATCTCGATCGTGGCCGTTGGTCCCGACCGCGAGCAGACCATCATGCGCAGCTGGTAGGTCCACGCGCGCACGTATAAGTTCATGACGCTGGGCATCGCGATGCCGAGCGATTGGTGTAAGTGCGCGGGCCCCTTGGGGCCTGCGCGTGTATAAGGAGGACGCATGGGCGCATCCGAGAACACGATCGATATCCTGCTGCTGGGTGCCGGCGGCCGTGAGCACGCGCTGGCTGCGAAGCTTGCCGAGTCCCCGCGCTGCGGCAAGCTCTACATCGCTCCCGGCAACGGCGGTACCCTCGAGGTTGGCGAGAACGTCTCGCTGAACGAGGCTGACGCCGAGGCCGTTGCCGATTTCGCCCGCGAGACCGGCTGCGGTCTGGTTGTCATCGGCCCCGAGGCGCCTTTGGTTGCCGGCGTGGCCGATGCCGTGCGCGCCGCCGGCATCCCGTGCTTCGGCCCGGGCGCCGAGGGCGCGCAGCTGGAGGGCTCCAAGCTCTTCTCGAAGCAGCTCATGGCCCGCGCCGGTATCCCCACGGCCGCGTACGGTTCCTTTACGGACGAGGAGGCGGCGCTCGCCTACGTGCGCGAGCAGGGGGCTCCTGTGGTCGTGAAGGCCGACGGCCTGGCGGCTGGCAAGGGCGTCGTGGTTGCCCTCACGCTGGATGAGGCGCTGGACGCGGTGCACGAGTGCTTCAACGGCGCCTTCGGCGACGCCGGCAGCACGGTGGTCATCGAGGAGATGCTCACCGGTCCCGAGTGCACGCTGCTGGCCTTCACGGACGGTACGGTCGTGCGCCCCATGGCGACCTCGCAGGATCACAAGCGCGCGCTCGAGGGCGACCTGGGTCCCAACACGGGCGGTATGGGCGTGTACAGCCCCGTGCCCATCGTGACCGATGAAGAGCATGCCGCGATGTGCCGCATCCTGGATGACACCATCGCCGAGGCGCAGCGCGAGGGTATCGATTTTCGCGGCTGCCTGTATGGCGGCTTCATGCTCACGCCGGCGGGCCCGAAGGTCATCGAATACAATGCACGCTTCGGCGATCCCGAGACGGAGGTGCTGATCCCCCGCCTGAAGAGCGACCTGGTCGAGGTCATGCTCGCGTGTGCGGAGCAGCGCCTGGGCGATGTCGAGCTTGAATGGCGCGACGAGTGGGCGGTCTCCGTGGTTCTTACGAGCGCGGGCTACCCGGGTTCGTATGAGAAGGGCAAGGTCATCACCGGTATCGATGATGCCGAGGCCATGGAGAACGTGACGGTGTACCATGCCGGTACGGCTGTGAACGACGAGGGCGAGCTGGTGACCTCCGGCGGCCGCGTGCTCGACGTCACCGCGTTGGGTGCGACGTTCGAGGATGCTCGCAACCTGGCGTACGCCGCGTGCGACAAGATCGCGTTCGAGGGCAAGACGCTTCGCCGCGATATCGGCCTGCGCGCCCTGCGCGGCCGCGATGCCTGGGACGCCTAAGCGCGCCGGCATACGAATGAGATGAGCGAGACGCGCATCCCCATGGCTACGGCCGGGCGGAGCGCGTCTTTTGCGTGCGAGAGGAGCTATGCGATGAGCAACGAGGAGTGCGAGGCCAAGGTCATCGAAGGGGATGACGAGCTCGCGGGTGGCGAGCCCATGCTGGTGCTGGGCGACGAGGATCCGCGCGATGCCGAGCTGCATGAGAAGATCCTGGGCGAGGATATGGCCTACCAGGGCAAGATCTTGGATGTGCGCTCGCTGGACGTGGAGCTGCCGAACGGCCGCCGCTCGAAGCGCGATATCGTGCGCCATCCGGGTGCCGCCGCGGTGGTGGCGCTTACGGATAGCGGCAAGATCGTGCTGGTGCGCCAATACCGCACCGCGCTCGACCGCGTGACGGTGGAGATCCCCGCCGGCAAGCTCGATCCGGGCGAGGATCCGCTGGAATGTGCCAAGCGAGAGCTGCGCGAGGAGACCGGCTTCACGCCGCGCCGCATTCGGTATCTCACGACGATCGCGTCGTCCTGCGGCTTTAGCGACGAGCTGATCCATATCTACCTTGCGACGCAGCTCGAGTTCGATGGCGCCTCTCCGGATGACGACGAGTTCGTGAACGTTGACCTGGTGCCGCTCTCCGAGCTCATCGACGCCGTCCTCGACGGCAAGATCGAAGATGCAAAGACCGTCGTGGGCGCCCTTGCCCTCGATGCAGTCTCGCATCGACTGTAGGAAGATCTGCGCTCGCGGGCGGGCGGCTGGTCCGTGGGGGCTGGTCCTCGCTTCGCTGCGGGAAAGCCCCCACGGACCAGCCGCCCGCCCGCACCGAGGCCTCCCTTCGGAAGATGCTCGTTCACTCATTCTTGTTGCAAGGGATGCTGCCGTCCGGCTCGCTTCGCTCGGGACGGCTTCGTGGGGTTTTTCTGGTCGAACCGCCAGCCTCGCTTCGCTCGGGGCGGGTACGAGCGGGTCATTTCTGATTGAGACGAGTTGCGGGCCGGGGGTCGGACGGGAGGGCCCGCCGGGCTTTCCCACAGCGTAGCGAGGACCAGCCCGGAGGGCCCACCCGTCCGCCCTCCGGCACGATACGAGGGAAGGTGTACATGTTTAAGCGATTCTTGTCGTACTATGGACCCGAGAGGGGGCTGTTTATAGCAGATACGCTGTGTGCGCTTGCGTACGCGGGTATCGACCTGGCGTTTCCTATCATTTTGCGCGCGCTTACGGGCGGTTTGTTCACGCAGAGCGGGTCCGCCATCATGGATGGGCTCGTCTACCTGGGTATCGGCCTGGGAATCATGTACGTGATTCGAACGGCGTGCATGTATTTCGTCTCGGCGCAGGGCCATATCATGGGCGCCCGTATGGAGTCGCGCATGCGCGAGGACCTGTTCGACCAGTACGAGTGCTTCAGCTTCGCCTACTTCGACGCACATAGCTCGGGCGATATGATGAGCCGCGTGGTCAACGACCTGTTCGATATCTGCGAGGGCGCGCACCACCTGCCCGAGTGGATCATCATCTGCGGTATCAAGATCGTGGGCGCGCTGGCGATTCTGTTTACCATCTCGAGCCCGCTGGCGGCTGCGCTTACCGTGGTGACGGTGGTGTTCGTCGTCATCATGATTCGGCAGAACTTCCGCATGCGCGAGGTGTTTGCCGAGAACCGGACGAAGATCTCTGAGGTCAACTCGCAGCTGCAGGATTCGCTTGGCGGCATGCGCGTGGTGAAGTCGTTTGCCAACGAGAACACCGAGCGCGCGAAGTTCCGCGTGGCGAACGACCGTTATCTGGATTCGAAGATCAAGCAGTACCACGCGATGGGCGCCTATCAGGCAACGAGTGCCTGCATGACGGCGGTGCACTACCTCACGATCGTGCTGCTGGGCGGCTATCTGGTGGCGACGCAGCGGATGACCGCCGTCGACCTGGCCACGTTCGCGCTGTACATCAGCCTGTTCACCGGACCCATCGAGACGCTCGTCAACTCGACCGAGATGTTCCAGAAGGCCATCGCGGGCTTTCGTCGTATGGACGAGGTGCTGGCTACGGCGCCCGATATCGTGGATGTGCCCGACGCGCGCCCGTTGCAGGTTTCGGGCGGCGCTATCGAGTACCGCGACGTCTGCTTCTCCTATGATCAGGCCGACCTCGCCGAGCAGGGTGCATCCGAGCGCCCCGTGATCGATCACATGAGCTTGAGCATCAAGCCGGGCGAGACGATCGCGCTCGTTGGCCCGTCGGGCGGCGGCAAGTCCACGACGTGCTCGCTGCTTCCGCGTTTCTACGATGTGGCGTCCGGTTCCATCAGCATCGACGGCCAGGATATCCGCGAGGTCACGCAGGAGAGCCTGCGCCGCGCGATCGGCCTGGTGCAGCAGGATGTGTACCTGTTCGACGGCACGCTGCGCGAGAACATCGCCTACGGGCGACCGGGTGCAACGGACGCCGAGATCGAGGAGGCCGCCCGCCGTGCGAACATCCACGATTTCATCGCCGGGTTGCCCGAGGGGTACGACACGGTGGTGGGCGAGCGCGGCAGCCGTCTGTCGGGCGGACAGAAGCAGCGCGTTGCCATCGCCCGCGTCTTCCTGAAGGATCCCGCGATCCTCATTCTGGACGAGGCGACCTCGGCGCTTGATAACGAGAGCGAGGGCGCCGTGCAGGAGTCGCTCGAGCGCCTGGCGGCGGACCGCACCACGATCATCATCGCGCACCGTCTTTCGACCATTAAGAACGCCGACGAGATCGCGACGGTGGAACATGGCAAGGTCGTGGAACGTGGCACGCACGAGGAGCTTCTCGCTCGCGGCGGTACGTACGCCCGTTACTATCGAATGCAGTTTGAAGGCGTGCGCGCGCACGAGGCGTAGCGCAAGCAAGACGTTAGGCAGAATATGGCGAAAAAGGATCAAATGACCGACGAAGAGGTAGTCGAGCTCTTTTCCGAGCTGGACGAATCCGGCGTGCTCGATCCCGATAGAAAGAAAAACAGGGAGCGCCGTCGTTCCCTGTTCGCCCGCGCCCGCAAGCGGGGCGGCGACGAAGCCGTGGCGGGCTTGGCGGAAAACGACAAGCGGTCGCGACGTGCCCGTCGAGCCGCCATCGACCCGCTATCCGAAGAGGACCCCTCGGGGTCGAACGTTGGCAAGACCATCTCGCGCACCGGCGCGCTGGTGATTTTCGGCGTGCTCTTCTTCGTGCTGGGCATGCAGATCGTCTACGGCGTGAACCGTCGTCTCAACACGGCCAACCTCTCGGAGAACGTCGACCGCTACACGGTCGAGCACGCTATGGAGAGCGGCGTGGAATGGGGCAAGGGCTTTACGCAGTTCCCCTCGACCTTCAATGTAGACGAGGCCGATGAGCGCAGCGGAACAGTTGAGGTCACGGTGGTCGATACCGATTCTGCCAACGAGCTCGAGCTGCTGTCCAATTCCCAGATCCAGGCGGCCGCCCTGGCCACCAACGCCCTGCTCAACGATAAGATCGACCGCGTGGTATACAACGTGTGCGCGCTGGTGAACCGCGATGGAAGCTATGCACACGACCGCATGTTCGGCTTCATTCCGGCATCCGGCACGCGAAAGACCATCCTCACGTTCATCTGGACCAAGGAGCCGTCGCCCTATTCGAGCTACATCGATTGGAAGCTCAAGATCGTGGGCATGGACGCGCCTACGGCCTCCAAGATCCAGGAGCAGGTCAACTCGGTGAGCAGCCTGATCGAGAGCGGCGGTATCACCCAGAATCAGGTGCAGGAGGAGCGTCTTGAGATGCAGCGCGAGCGCATGCTGCATGGCTCGGAGATCTTCCGCGGCGGCCCGCGCGAGAAGGACATCCAGGATGTGATTCCCGAAGCCGAGCGTAGGAATTAGCACCGCCTGCCTGGTACTACGGAGATGAAAACGAGAGCCCCTTGGCTATATGCCGAGGGGCTCTCGTCGTGAGGATGCGCTGTTTCACAGCGCGTGCGCGTCGGCGACGTCCGCTAGGCCAGCAGCCCCGCCACCTGGCCGAGCGTGGGCTCGAACGACACGCCGCGCTCCTCGAAGTCGGGCTGCTCGCGCGTGATGCGCATGGCGTCGCACACCAGGGAGCCGGCGAATTCGACCGCTTCGCGCAGCGTGCGCCCTGCATAGACGGCCGCGGTGAGCGCGCTGGCGAAGAGGTCACCCGTGCCGTGCAGCATATAGGGCAGCAGCTCGCTTTCGACCTCCTGGATCGCGCCATCGTCGATGGAGGCGTCGGCGAAGTAGTTGCGGATGACGGATTCGCCCTCATGGACGACGCCCTTGATGACGACGGTCTTGGCGCCCATTTCGAGCAGGGCGTCGACGTTGCGCTGGATGAATGCGTGGTCCACATCCTGTCCCCGGTAGGGGATGCCGGTGAGGAGAGAGGCCTCGGTGAGGTTGGGCGTGAGAATGTCGGCGCCGTTGACCAGGTCCGCCATGGCGTCGCAGAGCTCCTTGGTGTACGTGGGGTACATCTCGCCGGCGTCGCCCATGACGGGGTCGACGATGCGCAGCGCATCGGGA
This sequence comes from Collinsella sp. BA40, assembly GCF_008014645.1. Taxonomy (GTDB): domain Bacteria; phylum Actinomycetota; class Coriobacteriia; order Coriobacteriales; family Coriobacteriaceae; genus Collinsella. Next base: position 98,349 of record NZ_VOWY01000002.1, on the reverse strand, counting down.
TAGTCGTAGTAGAGGCGCTGGATCACGTGGACCTGTTCGGCGGATCCCAGGAAGCCGGAGTACACGCCGTCGAGCTCGACGCCGATGTGCTGCCAGGCATCGAGGTAGTCCTGCAGTATATCGGTGGTGTCATGCATGTAGAAAAGGGGGAACTTGGTGTGTGCCGAAAACAGGGCCGTGGGCACGGGGCACACGTCGATTCCTGCGGCTGACAGCACGGGGATGGCAACGCCGAGCGAGCATTTCCCGTAGCCGCACATATCGTGCACGGCGGCGACGCGGGGGATATAGGCGCCCGTGCGCTCGTAGAGGGCTGTCGAGGTGGTGCTGGAAGGAGTAGACATGGTGATGCCTTCTTTCTCTCGCGGACTAATGGACCAGCGTGCTTTCAAGCATAGTGCTTTTAGCGCCCGGCGCTACGGGAATTTCGATGTTCGAGCTGATTGGGGGCGATCGGTTGGTCATATCCCGCTTGGTCCGCCCGCAAGCTGGGACGGCGCGCGGGATTGATGATGCATTGTATGCGAGCAACGAGGCCCGTGATATGCGATGGGATGCATGCATATGCCGGGATGCTTTGAAATGTAGAGAAAATACCAGAGAATGACCATATCATTTGTATATAACGTAGCACTACGAATCGATTTCTGTATAAATAAGAATACTCATACCAATTAGAGGGAGTATGGGCTAGAATACCCCGAGCCAAAAAGGGCCTTTAAACCGGTACGGAGAGACCGAAAAGGAGATGCTTATGAAGGCGAATCATCGCAGGGGCAGCGCCCTTGCATCCGCCATGCTCGGTGCAACCACCAAGGGTGCGACGCAGCCCGCCGTCCTCATGTTGAGCGACGGTACGATGTTCTACGGCAGGAGCTGCGGAGCGAGCGGAACGGCGGTGGGCGAGGTGTGCTTCAACACGTCGCTCGAGGGGTATTTCGAGGTGTTGACCGACCCCTCCTATGCAGGTCAGATCGTAACGATGACCTATCCTCAAATTGGCAACTACGGTATCGACGAGGCGGACGCGCAGCTCTCGTGCGCGCCGGACGCCCCGGCAGCGCCTGCGCTGCGGGCGATGGTGGTGCGCGATATGTGCCGCACGCCCTCGAACTGGCGCTCCGTAACCAGCGTGCCCGCCTACCTCGAGCGCCACGGCATCGTGGCCATCGAGGGCGTGGACACCCGCGCGCTCGTGCGTCATCTGCGCGAGACCGGCGCCCAGAAGGGCGTGGTATCCACGGAGTTCGCCGCCGCGGCGGAGCTGCGCGCCGCGCTCGACGCCGCTCCCGACCTGGTGGGGCAGAACCTGGTCGAAACCGTGAGCTGTCAGGCCTCCTTCGACCTCGATGCCGAGGCGCTGGCGTCCTCGCGAGCATTCTCGCTGGCGCCCGCTGCGCCTGCATGCCACCACGTGGTGGTGTACGACTGCGGCGTGAAGCGCGGCATCCTGGAGAACCTCGCGCTGGCGGGCTGCCGCCTCACGGTCGTTCCATGGGATACGCCTGCCGAGGACGTGCTGGCCCTGCATCCCGATGGCGTGTTCCTCTCCAACGGCCCGGGCGACCCGGATGCCGTCGAGGGGACGTACGCGCAGGTGCAGAAGCTTCTGGGCGCGGTGCCGGTGTTCGGCATCTGCCTGGGACATCAGATGATCAGCCTTGCCGCCGGCGCCCAGATCGAGAAGCTCAAGTTTGGCCATCGCGGCGGCAACCAGCCCGTTATGAACCTGCTGACGCGCCGCGTGGAGATAACCGCGCAAAACCACGGGTTCGGATTGGTGTTTCCCAGCCTGGGCGCGCTCGTGCCGGAGCTCTCGGGAGGCGTGACGGAGCATCCCGCCGACGGCGACCTGCGCTTCTGGGTGGAGCGCGGCGTGGCTCCCGTGGTGGAGAACGAGCGCTTCGGGCGCATCCGCCTGACGCATGTGAACCTCAACGACGGTACCGCCGAGGGTATCCAGCTGTTGGACGTCCCCGCGTTCAGCGTGCAGTACCACCCCGAGGCGGCGCCGGGGCCAACCGACTCGCACTATCTTTTTACCGCGTTCTCGCATCTCATGGATGGCGACGCGGATTACCTGAACATCGATAGCGCGGCCGACCGCCTTGCCGGTTGGACGTTTGGCGAGGAGGCCCAGCATGCCTAAGCGTACCGACATCAAGAAGATCCTGGTCATCGGCTCCGGCCCCATCGTGATCGGCCAGGCGTGCGAGTTCGACTACTCGGGCGCCCAGGCCTGCAAGGTCCTGAAGGAAGACGGATACGAGGTCGTGCTGGTCAACTCCAACCCGGCCACCATCATGACCGACCCCGACCTGGCAGACCGCACGTACGTGGAGCCCATCACGCCCGAGTTCATCGAGCGCATCATCGAGCGCGAGCGCCCCGATGCGCTGCTGCCCACGCTGGGCGGCCAGACCGGCCTGAATGCCGCCGTCGACCTGGCGAAGGCCGGTGTCCTCGATCGCTGCGGCGTCGAGATGATCGGCTGCGACTTGGCGGCCATCGAGCGCGGCGAGGACCGCAAGCTCTTCAACGAGGCCATGGCGGAGCTCGGTTTGGAAGTGGCGCGCTCCGGCTACGCCTATTCGGTGGAGGATGCGCTGGCCATCGCCGAGCGCGTGGGGTATCCGTGCGTGCTGCGCCCGAGCTTCACCCTGGGCGGCGCGGGCGGCGGCATCGCGCACACGGCCGATGAACTGGTAGAGATCGTGAGCCAGGGTTTGGAGCTGTCGCCCGCCGGCGAGGTGCTGGTTGAGGAATCCATCATCGGCTGGAAAGAGTACGAGATGGAGGTCATGCGCGACCATGCGGGCAACGGCATCATCGTGTGCTCCATCGAGAACCTCGATCCCATGGGCGTGCACACCGGCGACTCCATCACCGTGGCGCCGGCCCAGACGCTGTCCGATCTGGAGTACCAGCGCATGCGCGTGGCATCGCTGGCGATTCTCGAGAAGGTGGGCGTAGAGACCGGCGGCTCCAACGTGCAGTTCGCCGTGAATCCCCAGACCGGGCGTCTTATCGTGATCGAGATGAACCCCCGCGTGAGCCGCAGCTCGGCGCTCGCATCCAAAGCGACGGGTTTCCCCATCGCCAAGGCCGCGGCGCGCTTGGCCGTTGGCTATACGCTGGACGAGATCACCAACGACATCACCCGCGCCACGCCGGCGTGCTTCGAGCCCTCGATCGACTACTGCGTGGTGAAGGTGCCGCGCTTCGCCTTCGAGAAGTTCAAGGGAACCGATACCACCCTGTCCACCCGTATGAAGGCGGTGGGCGAGGTCATGGCGATCGGCCGCACGTTCGAGGAGGCGTTTGGCAAGGCCATGCGCTCGCTGGAAGACGGACACGCGGGCCTGTTGGGCACGGGTCGCGACGACCTGTCGCAGCTTTCCGACGCCGAGGTCGAGCAGCAGGTGGGCGTGCCCACGGAGCACCGTATCTTCGCGGTGGCCGAGGCGCTGCGTCGCGGCTGGGGCGTGGACCGCGTGCACGAGCTCACGCGCATCGATCCGTGGTACCTGGCGCGCATCGCCGACATGATGGCCGTCCGCGAGGCCGTGCGCGGCCTGCGCGTGGAGGATATCGACGCCGATGCGATGCGCCTGCTTAAGCAGTACGGTGCCAGCGACGCGGAGATCGCGCTCCTTACGGGTAGCGACGAGCGGTTCGTGCGCGCCTACCGCAAGGGCCTGGGCGTGCTGCCCAGCATGAAGACGGTTGATACGTGCGCCGCCGAGTTCTCGAGCGAGACTCAGTATCACTACAAGACCTACGAGAACCTCATGCGAGCGGGCGAGGATGCGCGCCGCGCCGTGTCGCCGGACGAGGTGGCGCCGTGCTCCAAGCCCAAGGCCATGATCTTGGGCGCGGGCCCCAACCGCATCGGCCAGGGTATCGAGTTCGATTACTGCTGCGTGCACGCGAGCTACGCGCTGGCCGCGCAGGGCTTCGAGACCATCATGGTGAACTGCAACCCCGAGACCGTGTCCACCGACTACGACACGAGCGATCGCCTGTACTTCGAACCGCTCACCTATGAGGACGTCATGGACGTGATCGACGTGGAGTGTCCCGACGGCGTGGTGGTGACCCTGGGCGGCCAGACCCCGCTCAAGCTCGCGCGCATGCTGCAGGATTCCGGCGTGCGCATCACGGGCACGCAGCCCACCGCCATCGACCTCGCCGAGGATCGCGAGCGCTTCAGCGCGGTGCTCGACCGCCTGGGCATCATGTATCCGCCGGCGGGCATGGCCACCTCGTTCGAAGAGGCCGAAGCCGTGGCCGCCCGCATCGGGTATCCGCTGCTCGTGCGTCCCAGCTACGTGCTGGGCGGTCGCGGCATGATGATCGCCTACGATGCCGAGCACCTGCGCGAGTACATGGCCGAGGCCGCCCGTATCTCGCCCGATTACCCCGTGTATCTCGACCGGTTCCTCGAGGGGGCCATCGAGTCCGACGTGGACGCCCTGTGCGACGGCGAGGACGTGTACATCGGCGGCATTCTCGAGCACATCGAGGAAGCCGGCATCCACTCCGGCGACTCCGCGACGTGCATCCCGCCGTTCTCGTTTTCCGAGTCGCTCCAGGTGAAGCTGCGCGAGACCACGCGCCGCATCGCCCGGGCGCTGGGCGTGCGCGGCCTGGTGAACGTGCAGTACGCCATCAAGGGCGAGACCATCTACGTGATCGAGGCGAACCCGCGTGCAAGCCGCACGGTGCCGTTCATCTCCAAGGCGACGGGTGTGCCACTGGCCAAGATGGCGGCGCGTATCATGGCGGGCGAGCGCATCGCAGATCTGGGGCTTCCCAGCGACGAGCGCGCCCTCGACTGGTTCTGCATGAAGGAGGCCGTGATGCCGTGGGGCCGCTTCCCGGGCGCCGAGGTGGTGCTGGGCCCCGAGATGAAGTCGACGGGCGAGGTCATGGGCATCGCGCGCAGCTATCCCGAGGCGTATGCGAAGACGCAGCTGGCGATCGACTACGCGCTGCCCACGCCGGCCGACGGCAGCGTGTTCATCTCGGTGTGCGACCGCGACAAGCGCCATATCCTCTCGGTCGCGCGCATCCTGCGCTACCTGGGATTCCAGATCTGCTCCACCGAGGGAACGGCACGCGTCCTGCGCGGCGGCAACGTTCCCTGCGAGGTGGTGGAGAAGGTGAGCGGCCCGCGCAACGGCGAGCATCCCAACGTGCTCGACCTGGTGGCGCGCGACGAGATCGCCTTCATGATCAACATCCCCTATGGCCCGGGCTCGCGCGGCGACGGCTACAAGCTCCGCACCGAAGCCGTGCGCCGCGGCGTGACCTGCGTGACGGCGCTCTCGGCTGCCAACGCCTTCGTGGCCGCCCTCGAGGCCGAGCGCGCCTCCCACACGTGCGAGGACGCGACGGACGGCATGAGCCCGATCGCCCTGCAGGACCTGGCGTAGCCGGCATGCTCAGATTAGGGACAGGCACTTTTCCGAGCACGGACATATCCCCGACGCTCAGATTAGGGACAGGCACTTTTCCGAGCACCCGACGCGAGGGGGCCGGCCCCCTCTTTTTTCTCCGCCCCTCTCGGAAAAGTGCCTGTCCCTTTTCCGAGAGGGGCGTGCCGCCGGTGCATTTGATCGCCCACTCAAAATGAAATGCATATCAGATGCAACCCCGTGATGAGGCACTGTTGGGTTTCGTGCCACGGAGGTGCTTCCTCTATCGTAGGATGTGTCGCACCGTTTCCGCAGTGGCCCGCTTGCTGCGGTAAAGCATACGCTGGTCGAACAGGGATGGAGGGAGCTTGGCGCGAGGGATAGGATGAATCCAGGTGTACCTGGTTGGCTGGTTGTAACCAGCTGGTCGGGGGCGAGTCGCATGCTGGGCTCGCCAGGATGATCCTATGGAAGGAGTATGGATGTATAAGCAGCCAGTCCTCAAGCGTCGTTGGGTTAGAGGAAGCGCGGTCGTAGCCGCCACGGCGTTATCGCTTGCCATCGCGGCTCCGGCCTTCGCCACGCCCCTCGCCGGCGTGAAGGATGTTGCCGTGAACAAGACCGATGACTACGTGGTCGACGTGACGTTCGAGGGTAACGTCAAGGGTAGAATCACCTTCCTCGATGACGGCATCTTCCGCTACAACGTCGATCCGAGCGGGCAGTTCTCGGCTTATGCCCAGCCTCGCAGCTCCGCCCATGTGGCCCGCATCCAGGCCCAGCCGGATGCTTCGGATGCATATACCCATCCCAAGGCGTCCGTTACCGAACGGGACGGCGCCTTCGTTATCACCTCGGGTAGCACCACGATCTCACTCGATCGCAAGACCGCCAAGATGACGGTGAAATCTGGCGACAAGGTGGTTCTGGAAGAGCAGTCGGCGCTCGATCTCAACCGTGGGAACACCACCCAGACGCTCGTTAAGCATGAGGGCGAGAACTTCTTCGGAGGCGGTACCCAGAACGGTCGTTTTATCCATACGGGTAACTCGATCCATATTGCCAACGAGTCAAGCTGGACGGACGGCGGCGTGGCGTCGCCCAACCCGTTCTATTGGTCCGATAAGGGCTACGGCGTTCTGCGCAACACGTTCTTCGATGGCACGTATGACTTCGGCAAGACGACCAACGATGTGGTTGCCGCGCACGACGAGAACGAGTTCGATGCCTATTATTTCGTAGCCGATGCCTCGAAGGGGGTCTCGACCGCTCCCGTCGCCCAGCAGATCCTGCAGCAGTACTTCAAGGTGACGGGCAATCCGGTGCTGCTTCCCGAGTACGCCTTCTACGTCGGCCATCTCAACGCGTACAATCGCGATATGTGGTCGGAGACCGCGCGTTCCGGCTATAAGGCGTGGCAGGTCAAGGGTAGCGACCCGGCAACCGATCCCAGTGCCGGCACCACGAAGTGGGAGAAGGGCGGCACCGGTGTTGAGATGCAGGCCGGTTCCACCGTGGAGAGCTTGAACGGTACCCCGGCGACCGTTCAGACGAGCAAGATCCCACAGGGCGTAAAGACCGACGAGCGCTTCTCGGCCCGCGCCAAGATGGACGAGTATATCGATAACGACATGCCGCTCGGCTACTTCCTGCCCAACGACGGCTACGGCTGCGGTTACGGCCAGAACGGCTACAACATGACCGGCGGCGTTTTGGCAAACGGCAAGAGCTCGCCCGAGCGCTTGGCGGCCGTCGAGGCGAACGTGCAGAACCTGAAGGAGTTTAGCGACTACGCCAAGAGCAAGGGCGTGGCCACCGGCCTGTGGACGCAGTCCAACCTGACTCCCGATTCCAACGCGACAACGAAGTGGCACACGCTGCGCGACTTCAGCTCCGAGGTTTCCAAGGGCGGCGTGACCACGTTGAAGACCGACGTCGCATGGGTTGGCTACGGTTACTCCTTCGGCCTCAACGGCACCAAGACCGCGTACGATATCGTGACGGAGCAGGCGAAGTTCCGCCCCAACATCATCACGCTCGATGGTTGGGCCGGCTCCCAGCGCTTCGCCGGCATCTGGACCGGTGACCAGGTGGGCGGCAACTGGGAGTACATCCGCTTTCATGTGCCCACGTTCATCGGCCAGTCGCTCTCCGGCAATCCCAACATCGGTTCCGACATGGACGGCATCTGGGGCGGCGACCCCGTCATCGCCACGCGCGATTACCAGTGGAAGTCCTTCGCTCCGCTCATGCTCGACATGGATGGCTGGGGTACGTATGCCAAGGCCCCGCAGACGCACGGCGACCCCTATACCGGCATCTCCCGCATGTACCTCAAACTGAAGTCCCAGCTTCTACCTTACATCTACACCACCGCTGCCTCCGCAGCCAACATCGACACGGGCAATGGCGACGCGGGCCTGCCCATCGTTCGTGCCATCCTGCTGTCCGATAACTCGGCCTACGCCAACAGCACCGCGACGCAGTACGAGTACACGCTGGGCGAGGATTTCCTCATCGCGCCTATCTACCAGAACACCGACGGCACCGGCGGCAAGGTGGGCGAGGGCGACGACGTGCGCAACAACATCTACCTGCCGGGCGACGAGGACACCATCTGGATCGATTACTTCACCGGCGCCCAGTATCGCGGCGGCCAGGTGCTCGATAATTTCGCCGCGCCGCTATGGAAGCTTCCCGTGTTCGTGAAGGCCAACGCTATCGTGCCCATGTACGAGCCGAATAACAGCCCCCAGAAGATCGATCGCACCGTGCGCAACGTTGAATTCTTCGCCACTTCCGGCGAGAACAGCTACACGTTGTTCGAGGACACCGGCACCTACGTGGAGAACAAGACCGATACTTCCGACAAGGAGTATGGCAAGCAGGGCAAGATCTCCTATGGCGACCATGTGTCGGCCACCTTTACGTCCAAGGTCGCGGGCGATACGGCCACGTTCACCGCGAAGAAGTCGACGGGCACCTATGCGGGCTACAAGAAGGACCGCACCACCACGTTCGTGGTGAACGTGTCCGAGCAGCCGTCGAAGATCGTGGCGAAGAACGGCGATGCCGCTCTGAAGGAGAAGAAGGTCGGCACCCAGGCCGAATTCGATGCCGCCCAGCCCGCAGCCGGCGAGTGCGTCGTTTTCTACAACGCGCAGCCCAACCTCAACTACGGCGCTTCGACCGATGCTCCCGAGGCCGTGAAGGCCGAGGGATTCTCCCAGACTCAGATCATCACCACGCCCAAGTTGTACGTGAAGTTCGCCACGACCGATGTGCAGGCGAACGATCAGACGCTTGTGCTCACCGGCTTCAAGAACGACGGCAGGCTCTCGTCGAACGAGGTGGATGCAAAGCTCGCGGTGCCCACGGTGCGCGCGCCGCAGGACCTGCTGACCCCCACGAGCTATACGCTGAGCTGGGACAAGGTCGAGGGTGCAACGAGCTACGAATTCATGATCGACGGCATGCTGCACAGCGTGCCCGCATCCGACCTCATGCAGTTCACCGTGGCCGACCAGGAGTACCACAGCACGCATAAGGTGAAGATTCGCCAGCGCGCCGCCTCCGGCGTATCCAACTGGAGCGAGGAGCTGAGCGTGACCACGCTCGAGGACCCGTGGCGCAACGTGCCGGTGGCCAAGAACACCACCTGGACCGGCACCATCTACGGCAACCATGTTGTGGACCTCGCGTTCGATAAGCAGTTCCAGTCCGGCGACGGCGGCTTCCATTCCGGCGGCAACGATATGGGTAAGCAGCTCACGCTCGACTACGGCCAGGCATACAAGTTCACCACGCTCGTATATCATCCGCGCAGCGATGCCGGCAACGGCACCGTCACCAAGATGCGCATCGAGACCAGCATGGACGGCGTGCATTGGAAGAGCCAGGAGCTCGACTGGGCGCAGAACGCCGAAGCCAAGGAAGTTGAGCTCAACACCTCTGCGCGCTATATCCGCATGACGCCGCTGAAGGCCGTGGGCAACTTCTTCTCGGCTTCCGAGATCGTGATCAGCAAGGAAGACGATACCGAGGCCTTCGAGGTGGGTTCGATCGCGGGCGACGGAGCCGTGACCGATGCCGACTTCTCTCAGCTCACGGGCAACTTCAAGGGTCGCGAGAACCGTGCGCCCTACGTCGAGCAGTGGACCCACGTGGCCGGCCAGAACGCCGACTTCAACTTCAACGAAGCGTACGACGTTTACGACATGTCCTTCACCATGTCCAAGCTCGACGGCGGCACCACCAAGGACGGCAAGGTGTCGGGCGGTATCGTGGTGATCCCCAGCAAGAACAAGGTGAAGGCTGGCGAGACCATCGATGTGAGCGTGTACGCGAACGACGCAGCCAACGTGAACGCGGTGGGCTCCCTGGTGCATTTCGATGGCAAGATGTTCAGCTACGTTGGCGATAGCCTTGCACAGGGCCAGCAGCTCGCCGAGATGGTCGACCTGTCCGCGGTTACCACAGACTTCGCGGATGGCCAGCAGTCGGTGAACATCGCCTACGCCAACAAGGGCGACAAGAAGCTGTTTGCGGGATCCGCGCCCGTGGCGTCCTTCAAGCTCAAGGCTCTGAAGGACGGCGAAGTGGCGCTGCCTTCGACCTCCTGGCTCATCGGTCCCGCGTGCGACGCCGTAGAGAATGTCGACACCGGTAACGTCGAGCTGCCCGAGAAGCCCGCTCCCGCGGTGCAGGAGCTCGGTATGGATGCCTTCTCGAAGATGACGATCACCAACGACGTCCTCACCGAGGACGACGGCACCAACGTGAACAAGATGATCCAGTTCCTTGGTTGGAGCGGTCTGTTCAACGGCAACGAGAACTCGAACGACTTCGAGTTCAAGTGGGATATCGTGAACAATCACATCAACGGCAAGCTGCCCGAGTACGTGAAGCTTCCCTCCACGCTTACGTTCACGCTCAAGCAGCCCACCGAGCTCGGCGTGGTCGAGGTGTTCAACCGCCTGGGCGGCAACGGCACGGTCACCAACATCGAGGCCGTGATCGCATACGAGGACGGCACCACGAAGGAGTTCAAGGGCGGCGAGTTCGCCAAGCGCCAGGACGTCTACACCTTCCGTGCCGATGCGGGCAAGAAGGTGGCGTCGGTGTCCATCAAGCCGCTGAGTTGCGAGGGCGTGCCTGCACAGGGCTACGAGGGCGAGGATGCCAAGAACCGCATGCTCACCCTGCGCGAGATCAACTTCAAGACGCCTGCCGTCGCTGCGTCTGTCGACGCGGTCGAGCTGGGCGACAACGCCAAGACGTTGTACGTGGGCGATGTGGACACCATCAAGGCTACGGTGCTCCCTGCCGATAACGCTTATCCGTATTACACGGCCGAGAGCTCCAAGCCCGAAGTCGCCAGCGTGACGCGCGTACGCGTGGGCGACGAGGTGGTCAACTACATCCGCGCGAACAAGGTGGGCAAGGCTACCATCACCGTGACGTCCGCGCTGGACGAGACCAAGAGCGCGACGTACGAGCTTACCGTGCGCGAGGGCCTCAATACCGCCGAGCTGGACGAGGCCATCGAGCGTGCCGGCGCCTACGACAAGAGCGTGTACACGCCCGATTCGTATAAGCGCCTGCAGGACGTGGTGGCCCAGGCTCAGGCGCTCCTGGACTCTAACGAGATCACCGAGGAACAGGTGCACGAGTACGCGGTGAAGATCGACGAGGCCATCGCCGCGCTCAAGCTCATCCCGATCGACTTCGACAGCCACTTCAACAAGGACACGAGCTCCGGCGTCTTCATCATCAAGGCGAGCAGCTCCGCGTCCGAGTCGCCGTTCCGCAACGCCCTCGACTACAACGAGGATACGTACTGGCACTCCAACTACAACGACCGCGACGAGCTGCCCGATTACCTCATCTTCAACCTGGGTAAGGAGCACACGCTCACGGATATCGCGTTCAAGACCCGCCAGGACGGCGGCACCAACGGCGATATCTTCGAGGCGAAGGTGTACGTGGGAAACACCGTGTCGTCGCTCGACGGCGATGGCAAGGGCACGCTGCTGGGCACCTTCACGTTCGATAACAACGGCGAGGTGCTCACCAACCGCCAGGCGTGGCAGCAGATGAGCTTCGCACCCACGGCCACGCGCTTCGTGAAGATCGAGGCGACCAAGGCCGGCGGCGAGAAGAAGAACGCGTACGCGTCCGTCGCCGAGGTTCGCTTCTACGACAAGCGCACGCCTGCCGCCGCGAACGTTGCCGCGCTGGATGCCTTGGTCAAGCAGTACGAGGCCGAGGGACTGGTGGCCGATCAGTACACCGAGGCAACGTGGGTCCCGTATGCTCAGGCTATGAAGGATGCCAAGGCCCTGCTGGCCAACCCGCCGGCGGCCGACCAGCAAGCCGTGGTCGACGCGTTGGTGAAAGACCTTACGGAGAAGCATGACGCGTTGGCCAAGAAGCCCGCGCCCGCCCCGCAGGTCGACAAGGCCGCCCTCGAGGCCGCGGTCGAGGAGGCCCGCGCCCTCAAGGCCGAGGACTACAAGACCATGACCTGGCACCCGTTCGCCGCGGCGCTGAAGTCCGCCGAGAAGGTCCTGGCCGACGCCAAGGCCGACCAGAAGGCGGTCGACGCCGCCGCGAAGGCCCTGGCCGACGCCCGCGCCGGCCTGAAGCCCGTCGAGAAGGTCGCCTTCGTCGACGTCGATGAGGACACGTCGCACAGGGCCGAGGTCGAGTGGCTGGCCGCCAACGGCGTCAGCAAGGGCTGGCCGACCGCCGACGGCGCCTTCGAGTTCCGCCCCTACGCCACGGTGAAGCGCGCCGACATGGCCGCGTTCCTGTACCGCCTGGCCGGCGAGCCCGCCTTCGACGCCAAGGACGTCGCCTTCGCCGACGTGGACGAGAAGACCCCGCACCGCGACGCCATCCTGTGGCTCGCATCCGAGGGCATCTCCACCGGCTACGAGGGCGAGGGCGGCCGCGCCGAGTTCCGCCCCTACGCCGAGATCACCCGCTGCGACATGGCCGCGTTCCTGTACCGCATGGCCGGCGAGCCGGAGTTCGAGGCTAAGGACGCCTTCTCGGACATCGCGAGGGACACGCCGCACCGCGAGGCCGTGCTGTGGCTGGCCGCCTCCGGCGTCTCCACCGGCTGGACCGCCGAGGACGGCACCAAGACGTTCCGCCCCTACGACCAGATCGTCCGCTGCGACATGGCCGCGTTCCTGCAGCGCATGGCGGAGAAGGACCTGGTGGACCTGAAGTAGGCATCGCCTAGGACGCCTTCACGGACATATCCCCGACGCGAGGGAGCCGGCTTCCAGGCCGGCTCCCTCCTCTTTTTCGCCGCCCCTCTCGGAAAGGGGACAGGCACTTTTCCGAGCACGCGCCCGCACCGTTGGAGGTTGGTATTTTGATCGGAGCCCCTTTTTGCGCGTTCTTGCTTCGATGCGGTGCAGCTTGCGCAAGTACATCTCAAACATGACCTGCAACTGTTTAAAAATCTAATACCAGTTGTTAAAAACCCACATATGGGAAGCAGTAGCTTAAGGAAGGTCATAATCCCAGCTTACGGCTATGTATTAGCCGATAAACAACTTCTGACTACGAAAAGAGGTCGATTGTGCAGTATGCGCTGCAGTCTACAAGAGTGAATAGCCGCTTACGAAGTGATTTTGACCGTCTGTCGATGGGGCCAACACAAATGCTCCCAAGAGACATAGCGTAGGGTGGACTACCTAACTGGTTAACTGGTAGATACCAGTCATAACCGGATAGGCCGGCTTTCAGCCGCATCTAAGAACAAGACGAGAGGAGCTTGGATGCAGAAGAAATCTTTGTTCAGCCACCGTTGGGTGAAGGGCAGCGCGGTCGTAGCCGCTACTGCGCTCTCCCTTGCCGTTGCCGCCCCGGCATACGCTGCGCCGCTCGCCAGCGTGAAGTCCGCTACGGCTCAGGACAACGTGGTCACCATCACCTTCAATGATGGTATTCAGGGTAAGATCACCCTGCTGGAAGATGGTATCTTCCGCTACAACGTTGACCCCAAGGGCGAGTTCAGCGCGTATGCAACGCCGAAGAACGCTGCTCACACGGCTAAGATTCAGGCTCAGCCTGACACCTCTTCCAAATACTCGCGTCCTCAGGCGAGCGTGAAAGAGGAGGGCGGCAAGTTCGTAATCTCTGCTGCAAATGGCAAGACCACTATCGAGTTCGATAAGGCAACCGCTAAGATGACCGTCAAGACCGACGGTACCGTGGTCATGGAGGAATCCGCCGCGCTCGATCTCGACAAGAGCGGCACCGTCCAGAAGCTCGTGAAGCACGAGGGCGAGAACTTCTTCGGCGGCGGCACCCAGAACGGCCGCTTCATTCACACCGGCAAGACCATCAACATTGCTAACGAGTCCAACTGGGTAGACGGTGGCGTGGCCTCGCCCAACCCGTTCTATTGGTCGAGCAAGGGCTACGGTGTCCTCCGCAACACCTTCGCCGACGGTTCGTATGACTTTGGCAAGTCTTCTGCCGATGCCACCGTTGCCACGCATAAGGAGAACGAGCTCGACGCATACTACTTCGTGGCTGATGCAGCGAAGGGCGCTTCGACCGCTCCTATCGCTCAGGACCTGCTCCAGGGCTACTTCAAGGTTACTGGCAACCCGGTCCTGCTGCCCGAGTACGCGTTCTACGTTGGCCACCTGAACGCATGGAACCGCGACATGTGGTCCGCGGATGCCAAGGGCGGCTACAACAAGTGGCAGATCAAGGGCAGCACGCCCGCCTCTGAAAACGGTGGCAAGGTTCAGTATGAGAAGGGCGGCACCGGCACCACGATGCAGCCTGGTACCATCGTCGAGACCCTTAACGGCACTGGCCCGACCGAGCAGGCCGAGAACATCCCCGAGGGCGTTCAGTTCTCTGAGGATTTCTCCGCTCGCGCCCGCCTGGATAACTACCAGGACAACGACATGCCGTTCGGATACTTCCTGCCCAACGACGGCTATGGTGCCGGCTATGGCCAGAATGGTTTCGGCAAGACGGGCGGCGTGGATGCCGCTACGGGTAAGAGCTCCGAGGAGCGCCTTGCTGCCGTTGCCGCGAACGTAAAGAACCTCCAGGAGTTTACGAAGTATGCCAATGGCAAGGGCGTTGCAACCGGTCTGTGGACCCAGTCTTATCTGACTCCGGATGCTAATCCTGCAACCCAGTGGCAGCTTCTTCGCGACTTCCGTGCCGAGGTCAAGACCGGTGGCGTGACCACCCTGAAGACCGACGTTGCCTGGGTCGGCCCTGGCTATTCCATGGCTCTCGACGGCACCAAGACCGCGTACGATATCGTGACTGAAGAGGCCAACTTCCGCCCCAATATCATTACCCTCGACGGCTGGGCGGGTACGCAGCGCTTTGGTGCTATCTGGACCGGCGACCAGACCGGTGGCAACTGGGAGTACATCCGCTTCCATGTTCCCACCTTCATCGGCCAGTCGCTGTCCGGCAATCCCAACATTGGTTCGGACAACGATGGTATTTTCGGTGGCCAGCCCATCATCGCTACGCGCGATTACCAGTGGAAGTCCTTCGCACCGCTCATGCTCGACATGGACGGCTGGGGCAGCTATGCCAAGGCTCCGCAGACGCACGGCGACCCCTACACCGGCATCTCCCGTATGTACCTCAAGCTGAAGTCTCAGCTTATGCCGTACATCTACACCACCGCTGCCTCTGCTGCCAACATCGATACCGGCAACGGTGACACCGGCATGCCGTTCGTTCGCGCTATCCTCCTGTCTGAGGATTCCGCCTATGCGAACAGCACCGCCACGCAGTACGAGTACACTATGGGTGAGGACTTCCTCATCGCTCCGATCTATCAGAACACCGATGGTGACGCTGCCAACAAGGGCCTTGGCGACGGTAACGACGTGCGTAACGGCATCTACCTGCCTGGCGGCAAGGATACCATCTGGATCGATTACTTCTCTGGCAAGCAGTATCGCGGCGGCCAGGTGCTTAACAACTTCGACGCTCCGCTGTGGAAGCTTCCCGTCTTCGTGAAGGCCAACGCGATTGTTCCTATGTACAATCCGAACAACAGCCCCGAGGACGTCGACCGCACCATCCGCAACGTCGAGTTCTTTGCCACCGAGGGCAAGAACGAGTACACGCTGTTCGAGGACACCGGCAAGTTCGTTGAGAATACGGTCAACGAGTCCGATAAGGCGTATGGTCGCGAGTCCACGATTAGCTACGGCTCGAACGTGAAGACCACCTTCAAGTCTGAGGCCAAGGGTGGCGCCGCTACTTTTACCGCTGGCAAGTCTACGGGTACCTACGATGGCTACAAGAAGGATCGTACCACCACGTTCATCGTGAATGTGTCTGAGAAGCCCCAGTCCATCGTGGCTAAGAACGGCGGCACCGTTCTTACCGAGAAGAAGGTCGACAGCCAGGACGCTTTCGACAAGGCTGTGCCTGCGGTCGGCGAGGTTGTGACCTTCTACAACACGAAGCCGAACCTCAACTACAATGCAACCGCCGAGAGCGAGGCCGTGCGTAACGAGAGCTTCAGCAAGCAGGAGGTCGCCACGACCCCGAAGCTGTACGTGAAGTTTGCAAAGACCGATGTTCAGGCCAACGAGCAGACGCTCGAGATCAAGGGCTTCAAGAACGATGGCAAGCTGCCCAGCGACGAAGTGAAGAAGGACATTGCCGCCCCGAAGCTCAATCAGCCCGGTGAGGACGACCTGACGCCCACGAGCGTGAACCTCTCTTGGAACAAGATCGATAAGGCTATCGGCTACGACATCATGATCGACGGTATGCTCAACAGCATTCCGTCCGGCGAGTCCACGTCCTTCAACGTGACCGGGCTCGAGTATTACAGCGAGCATACGTTCAAGATTCGCACGCGTACCGCCGAGGGTGTTTCCGAGTGGAGCGCCGAGATGAAGACCCGTACGCTCGAGGATCCGTGGCGCAACGCCCCCAAGCCGGTCAACATTGATTGGAAGGGCGGCGACGGCTGGGGCAAGCTCGACAACGCATTCGACCACAATGACAAGTCCGAGTCCATGTTCCACTCTACGGACAGTGCTATCGGTATGCCGATGACCCTCGACTACGGTAAGTCGTTCCAGCTTGATAAGTTTGTCTACACGCCGCGTCAGGACAACGGTGGCAACGGCAACGTGGCCGAGATGAAGGTCGAGACCTCCATGGATGGCGCCCACTGGACCGACCACGGCGTTCAGAAGTGGGATAACACCGGCGCTGGCAAGATGGCTCAGAAGACGGTTGAGCTCGATGGCACCACCGCCCGCTACCTGCGTCTCACCGTTCAGAAGTCTGCAGGCGGCTTCTTCTCGGCAACCGAGCTCGCGCTTTATAAGGTCGACGAGACCGAGGGTATGGAAACCGGCTCCCTGAAGGCGCCCGTTACCGTTGGCGACGAGGATTACCAGCACCTCGGTAACTGCGTCGGTCGCGAGAACCACGGCTCCGGCGTTACCGACTGGAACTCTCATGTCGCTCAGTCCTCTGCTGACTTCAACCTCAACGGTGCCTACGATGTCTACGACATGTCCTTCACCATGTCCAAGCTCGATGGCGGTACCAAGCAGAAGGGCAAGGTTGCCGGTGCGATCGCGGTCGTTCCCGAGAAGACCTCGGTGAAGAAGGGCGAGACCATCACGGTTTCCGTCAAGGTTCAGAATGCCAAGAACGTTAACGCTATGGGTGCGCTCGTGCGCTACCCCGTTGCGGACTTCGAGTTCGTTGGCAGCGCTCCCACCGTTGCCGAGAGCACGAAGGGCATGGAGAATAAGTCCGGTCACTACACCTTCGGTGACGAGAACAACTCCGTGAACATCGCATTGGCCAACAAGGGCGATAAGGCGCTGTACAAGGGTTCCGAGGCCATCGCTACGTTCCAGCTCAAGGCGAAGAAGGATTGCGAGGTCAAGCTCGACAGCCAGGCATGGCTCGTCGGTCCCGCGCAGGACTTCCTCACCGATAAGAGCGGCGAGCTCGGCCCCGAGATCAAGGAGCTCGGTCAGGATGCGTTCAACATCACGATGACCAACGCGAAGCTGCCCAAGGACGATGGCACGAACGTTGCCAAGCTGGTGGAGTCCAAGAAGTACGACGGATTGTTCGATAACAAGGAGAGCGGCAACGACTTCGAGTTCAAGTGGGATCTGGATTACAACCACGACGATAGCGGCAAGCTGCCCGAGTACGTCATGCTGCCCACCACGATGCACTTCGAGCTGAAGGAGCCCCGTGCTCTGCAGGACGTTGAGATTCTGAATCGCAAGAGCTCCAATGGCTCCATCAACTCGATGGAGGCCGTCATCACCTACACCGACGGCTCCAAGTCCGAGTTCAAGGGCGGCGATTTCGCGAAGAAGCAGGATGTCTACACCCTGAAGGCGGAGGCCGGCAAGCTCGTCAAGAGCATCGAAATCACCCCGCTGACGTCCGACGGCACCGCAACCGGTTATCAGGGCGACGCTGCGAAGAACCGCATGCTCACCCTGCGCGAGATCAACTTCCACTACGTCGAGGGCGAGGTGCAGCCGCCGGTCGATGAGGTCAAGGAGATGGTCCAGGACGACTTCAAGATCACGATGACCAACGACTCCCTGAAGTCCGATGATGGCACTAACGTCTCCAAGCTTATCCAGCAGGGCAACTACAACGGCCTGTTCGATAACAAGGAGACCAGTAACGACTTCGAGTTCAAGTGGGATATTGATCAGAACTATCAGGACGGCAAGCTGCCCGAGTATGTCAAGCTTCCCACCACGATGCATTTCGAGCTGAAGTCTCCGCGTGTCATGCGCGATGTCCAGGTTGTGAACCGTGACACCTACAACGGCACCGTGACCTCTATGCAGGCTGTCATCACCTACACCGACGGCTCCAAGTCCGAGTTCAAGGGCGGCGATTTCGCGAAGAAGCAGGCTGTCTACACGCTCAAGGCCGAGGCCGGCAAGCTCGTCAAGAGCATCGACATCACCCCGCTCACTTCCGAGGGCGAGGCCAAGGGCTATGCGGGCGACGCTGCGAAGAACCGCATGCTCACCCTGCGCGAGATTAACTTCCATTACTCTGATGCCGATAAGCCTGTAACCCCCGAGGTCAACAAGGCCGCGCTGCTGGCCAAGTACAACGAGGTCAAGGACATCAAGGCCGACGGCTACACCGCCGACTCCTGGAAGGCCTTCGCGGATGCCCGCGATCTGGCCAAGCGCGTCCTCGACAGCGATAAGGCGGGCCAGGCCGACGTCGATGCTGCCCTGAAGCAGCTCACCGACGCCCACGCCGCGCTGAAGAAGGAAGAGGCCCCGCAGGTCAACAAGGCAGCCCTCGAGGCCGCGGTCAAGGAGGCCCGCGCCCTCAAGGCCGAGGACTACAAGACCATGACCTGGCACCCGTTCGCCGGCGCCCTGAAGTCCGCCGAGAAGGTCCTGGCCGACGAGAAGGCCGACCAGAAGGCGGTCGACGCCGCCGCGAAGGCCCTGGCCGACGCCCGCGCCGGCCTGAAGCCCGTCGAGAAGGTCGCCTTCGTCGACGTGGACGAGGACACGTCGCACAGGGCCGAGGTCGAGTGGCTGGCCGCCAACGGCGTCAGCAAGGGCTGGGATAACGGCGACGGCGCCTTCGAGTTCCGCCCCTACGCCACGGTGAAGCGCGCCGACATGGCCGCGTTCCTCTACCGCCTGGCCGGCGAGCCGGAGTTCGACGTCAATAAAACCCCGGCCTTCGCCGACGTGGACGAGAAGACCCCGCACCGCGACGCCATCCTGTGGCTCGCCGCGGAGGGTATCTCCACCGGCTACGAGGGCGCCGACGGCAAGGCCGAGTTCCGCCCCTACGCCGAGATCACCCGCTGCGACATGGCCGCGTTCCTGTACCGCATGGCCGGCGAGCCCGAGTTCGAGGCGAAGGACGCCTTCTCGGATATCGTGAAGGACACGCCGCACCGCGAGGCCGTGCTGTGGCTGGCCGCCTCCGGCGTCTCCACCGGCTGGACCGCCGAGGACGGCACCAAGACGTTCCGCCCCTACGAGCAGATCGTCCGCTGCGACATGGCCGCGTTCCTGCAGCGCATGGCGGAGAAGGACCTGGTGGACCTGAAGTAGGTATCGCCTAGGACGCCTTCACGGACATAGCTCCACCCCCTGGGGGACCGGTTCTCGGACCGGTCCCTCATTTTTTGTTGCCTAATTCCCGTGCTTTCGTAGTGATGGCGACCAGGCGTGCCGATTCGCCATGGGCGCGGGAGCGTATACTGGAACGACTATTGACTCTTCAGCTTGGAGGTATTCATGTCCGATACCGCTCAGACCCCGCTCGTTGGCATCATCATGGGCTCGAAGTCCGACCTTCCCGTTATGGAGGGCTGCACCGCCGAGCTGGAGCGCCTCGGCGTTCCCTACGAGCTGGTTATCGCCAGTGCGCACCGTACCCCCGACAAGGTCCACGAGTGGGCGGAGACCGCTGCCGATCGCGGTATCAAGGTCATCGTTGCCGCGGCCGGCAAGGCTGCGCACCTGGGCGGCGTCGTTGCCGCGTTCACGCCGCTGCCCGTTGTTGGCGTGCCCATGAAGACGAGCGACCTGGGCGGTATGGATTCCCTGCTCTCCATGGTGCAGATGCCTTCCGGCGTGCCCGTCGCCTGCGTCGCCATCAACGGTGCCAAGAACGCGGCCATCTATGCCACGCAGATTCTCGGCGCTACCATGCCCGAGTACCGCGAGGCGATCGTGAACCTTAAGAACGAGATGGCCGAGGCCTAGGGCCTTGGTGCTGTACCACCCTTTTGTAGAAGACAGGAGACACGAGGCGGATTATGGCCGATACCACGAAGAACCCGTTCGAGGGGGCGGACAACCTATGGGTCGCACCGGGCGAGTCGAGCGTTCCGGAGCCCCGCGCGCGTCGCGTTCCGGCCGGTGGCCATTTCTCATCCCCGTCGTTTGATCCCTTGGGGCCCGAGGCCACGATGGGCGGGGCTGCTGCCGGCCGTCCCCATGCCGCGGGTGCGGCGGACGCCGATGTCGACCGCCCGGCGGGCAATCGATATGTCCCCGCCGGCGAGGTAGCGGAGCCCTTTATGGCTCCTGCCCAGGTTGATCCTTCCACCACCATGCAGTTCCTGTCTGCCTGGAAGGCCTCGGGCCATACGGACGATGAGATCGAGAAGATCGCCGCCTCGGTGAAGCCCTCGCCCGCCGCCGCTGTGGCGCCTGCTGCTCCGGCTCCGGTGGCCCCTTCCTCCTCGTCGCCGGCACCCGCCCAGCCGTGCGTACCTGCTCCCGAACGGGTTCCCATGCCCGTGTCAGCCAACGGGGCAACCGTTGCCATGGGCAGGCTGGCTGCCGACGCCGCCGCTTTGGGTGCCTCCGCCGAAGCCGTAGCGGCCGCGGCGCAGCCTCCTCGCCGAAGCGTATCCGACCTCAACCTTCCGTCGACGAGCGATTCATATGCGCGCATGGCCGAGGCGAGCTTGTGGGGCCCCGCTTCCGACGATGCCGCGGTAACCGCCGCGACGCCTGTAAACAACCCCGCCGACCCCACCGGCAAGCTTACGAATGGATCGGCCAATATGACCGCTAAACCGTCCTCGACCGCGGAGTTCCTCGCTGTTGCCAGCGCCCGCGGCCCTCGCACGCAGCCTTCGGGTGCCGATGCCGTTTCTCCTCAGGCTCCGGTGGCCGCCGTCAGCCCGCAGCCCGTGTATCCGGTGCGCGCTTCCAGGTCCGTTACGCCTCCCACCGACGTCCGCCGCGCCAACCGGTCCGGCGCCTCGCCCTACGGCGGCAACGGCGGCTCGAACGGTAACGGCGGGAAGGGCAAGGGCGGTAAGGGCCGCAGCATCGCCTCGGTCATCCTTATCATCGTGGGCATCGCGTTGCTTGCCGCCGCGGGCTTCATCTTCGTTCGCGCGCAGATGGGTTACAAGGAGGCGCAAGCCACCTATGCCGACCTCCAGCAGTACGCGGTGCAGGATAGCGCGGGCGACGGAATTCCGCAGGTCGATTTCGATGAGCTCGAGGCCATCAACCCCGACGTCATCGGCTGGATCTACGTGCCCAACACCGTGATCAACTATCCCGTGGTGCAAACCGATAACAACACCACGTACCTCACGCGCCTCTTCGACCTGTCGGGCAACGGCTCGGGAAGCATCTTCATGGACATGGATGGCACCGCGCCCGGCGCGGTGGACGAGCAGACCACGCTCTACGGTCACCACATGTATGACAACACGATGTTCAAGATCGTGGACGACACGCTCAAGCAGGATGCCTTCAACCAGTTCGGCAACGTGTATTACATCACGCGCGAGAACACCTACGTTTTCAAGCCCATGTTCACCGCGCAGGTCATGGACACGTTCACCGACGCCCGCGTGACCAACTTCACCGGCGATAAGACACTGCAGCAGTACCTCACGGAGACGCTCGGCATGGCCAAAGCTCAAGCGCCCGATGTCGAGGAGCGCATCGGCTCCACGGACAAGGTGCTGTCCCTCATCACCTGCGCGGGCGAGATCATCCCGCGTACCACGCGCGCCGTTATGGTGTGCTCGCTGGAAGAGACCATCCCGCGCCAGTAACCAAACGACCCATCGCTGCCGAGCCACTCCGTGTGGCTCGGTTGCTTTTTTTGAGAAAGGAGCAGCGCTATGGCACGACCCATGCCCTCGATCGACGCTTGGCTCGCCGAGGCCAAGGCCGATCCCGGTTTTCGCGGCTGCGGCATGTACCTCGTCCACAACGGAACGGTGCGCGAGACGCCCAAGGCCGAGGCCCGCGGTGTGAACACGGACGGCGTGCAGCCCGGCGGCCGCGTGACGGGCATGCTGTTTCACTACGATGCCCAGAAGGTCGAGGCCGCCGTGGAGGCGACCCGTGCGCTGCCCGGTATCGGCTACGTGCGCGTGTGGCTCAACGACGGCGAGCTTGCGGTGGGCGACGATATCATGCTGGTGCTCATCGGCGGCGATATCCGTCCGCGCGTCATCGATGCGTTGCAGTCGCTGGTGGGAACAATCAAAAATGAATGTGTAAGCGAAATCGAGCAGGGAGAGTAACGTGAGCGAAGCAACTGTACCGAGCAAGGTCGAGGGGGCGCAGAATGAAGACTTCGGTCTACCCGGCAACGACCTTGATCCGCGCGTTCCAACCAAGGAGCAGCTGAAGACCATCCCGTTGATCATCCGTATCTACGGAGCGCTGTGCGCCCTCGACGGCGTGGTGGCGCTTCCGCTCATGGGTGCGTACTTCGGCATCATCGTGTATCGCCTGGTTATGGGTCAGGAATCCGTGCTGCTTGGCTCCAACCTCACGCTTACCGTCACCATGACGGTGATCGGCTCGATCCTGGCATTCGTCTCGTCGATCGCGCTCATCCTCTTTGGATGGACGCTTATGAAGAGCTACCGCCGCGACGCGGTGCGCTGGGCGTCCGCGCTCATCGTCATGACGATCGGGCAGCTTCTCATCGACGTGATGCTGCAGGGCATCGGCGTGCACCTCATCCGCCCCATGATCCAGCTGGGTATCCTCATCGCGCTGTCCGCCACGGTCGATCCCACGTTGCGTCAGGAGCGCGAGCTGCAGCGCCGTCTGCGCGACATGCAGGATCGCGCTGCCGCCGAGGAGGGCATGCTTGGCCGCGACCTTACGGGCGAGGGCTATATCAAGCTCAACTTCTTCAACCTGTTCTGGGTCTTCATGGTCTGCTGCGTGCTCGGTCTCATCATCGAGGTCATCTTCCATATGGTGTGGGTCGATCCGGGCGTGTATCAAGATCGCGCCGGCCTGCTGTTCGGACCGTTCAGCCCCATCTACGGTTTTGGCGCGGTGCTGCTCACCGTCGCGCTCAACCGTTTCTATAAGAAGAACTTCCTGGTGATCTTCATCGTGAGCGCCATCATCGGCGGCGTGTTCGAGGCTGCCGTGGGTTGGTGGATGCAGACGTCGTTCGGCGCTATCGCCTGGGCGTACTCCTACGAGCTGCTGCCCGGGATCCCCGATCCCATGGCCATCCTGTTCGCCGGCCGCACCTCCACGCCGTTCATGCTCATGTGGGGCACCCTCGGCTTGTTCTGGATCAAGGTGTGCCTGCCGCGGCTGCTGAAGCTCATCAACCTCATCCCGTGGAAGATGCGCTATTCGCTCACCGCCGTGGTAACCGCCCTTATGCTGGTGAACGGTGTTATGACCCTTCAGGCGCTGGACTGCTGGTTCTGTCGCGTGAGTGGTCTGGAGCCCAGTTCTCCGGTCGAGCAGTTCTACGCGGAGCATTTCGACAACGCGTATATGGAGCATAGGTTCCAAACCATGACGATTCACCCCGACACAACGAGTCGAATCGACAGCCCCGAGCGCCCCAACGGCTCGAGGTAGCACGCTTGAAGCCGAGGCGCATGGTGGCGCCTCGGCTTCGTAGTTATCATGTTTCGCTTTCGTGGCAAAAACGCCATGCACGGGCGAGCTGCGTATAATAGCAAGGTACATTAGCCAACTGGCATTTAACGAAGGGATGTCCATGTCTCAAGAAACCGTGCGCGCCGCGCAGCAGTTCGCATCTGCCGATACCGCGAATCTCGAGGACGAGCTCGCTCACGATACGTTGAACGAGGAGTGCGGCATCTTTGGCGTATGGGCTCCCGATCGCGACGTCGCGCGCCTCACGTTCTTCGGCCTGCGCGCCCTGCAGCACCGCGGCCAGGAATCCGCCGGCATCGCCGTGGGCGACGGCGGCACGGTCATGGTCCGCAAGGACCTGGGCCTGGTGAGCCAGGTCTTCTCCAACGCCGACATCAACGCGCTGTCCGGCCAGCTCGCCGTGGGCCATGTGCGCTACGGCACCGCCGGCGCAAAGAGCTGGGAGGAGTCCCAGCCGCACCTCTCCACCATCGGCGACGTCATCGTGGCGCTGGCGCACAACGGCACCCTGGTGAACACCGACGAGCTGCGCCGCCAGCTCATCGAGCTGGGCGTCCACTTCAACTCCGGCTCCGACTCCGAGGTGGCCGTGAAGCTCATCGGCTACTTCACCGAGCAGTCGCACCACCTGCGCGAGGGCATCCGCAAGACCATGGAGCTCATCCGCGGCGGCTATGCCATGACGCTCATCAACGAGGAGGCGCTCTACGCCTTCCGTGATCCGCACGGCATCCGTCCGCTCGTGCTCGGCCGCCTTACCAGCGACGAGGGCGTGGCCGCTGCCGACGCCTACGCCGCCGCGGCCGCCATGCCCAGCGACGCCGCGTCCGCCGATGACCTGGTGGGCGACGAGGTCGTGGCCTCCGCCGCCGGCTGGGTGGTAACGTCCGAGACCTGCGCGCTCGACATCATCGGCGCCGAGTACGTGCGCGACATCCGCCCCGGCGAGATCCTGCGCATCAGCGCCGAGGGCCTCGTGTCCGAGCAGGGCGTTCCCGCTGCCGAGAAGACCGCGCACTGCATCTTCGAGCAGGTCTACTTCGCGCGCCCCGACTCCATCGTGGACGGCAAGTCCATCTATGCCTGCCGTTACGATATGGGCCGCAAGCTGGCGCTCGAGTGCCCGGTCGAGGCCGATATGGTTATCGGCACCCCCGACTCCGGCCTGCCGTCGGCCGAGGGCTACGCGTTTGAGAGCGGCATCCCCTACGGCACGGGCCTCATCAAGAACCGCTACGTCGCCCGCACGTTCATCGAGCCCACGCAGGAGCTGCGCGCCATGGGCGTGCGTCTGAAGCTCAACCCGCTCAAGGACGTCATCGAGGGCAAGCGCATCGTGGTCGTGGACGATTCGATCGTGCGCGGCACCACCATGGTGCAGCTGGTGCGCATGCTGCGCCAGGCGGGCGCCAAGGAGATCCACATCCGCATCAACTGCCCCGAGGACATCTGGCCGTGCTTCTACGGCGTGGATACGGGCGAGCAGAGCCAGCTCATCTCGGCCACCAAGAACGTGGACGAGGTGTGCGAGTTCATCGGTGCCGACACGCTGGCGTTCCTCTCGGTCGACTCGCTGCTCGAGTGCGTGCCCGACGCCGGCTACTGCACCGCGTGCTTCACGGGCGAGTATCCCGTGGCCATCCCCGAGAGCTTCGGCCGCGATAAGTTCATCGAGGGCTACGTCCCGCGCAACCTCACCAAGCCCGAGCCCGTCACCGGCCGTTGCGTGGCGGAGAAGAAGGCGGACCGCTCCTGGGAAGAGGCCCACGGCGAGTAGCCGCATGTGAGCATGGCGCCGTGGCGGCGTCGGTGCTGGCGGCGTCGGTGTTGGTTGCAGTCGGGCCCGCGTGGCGGTGCCAGTGCTGGTTGCTGCCGGGCCCGCGTAGCAGCGTCGGTGCTGGCGGCTGTCGGGCCCGTTCGCTTGGTGCCGATCATGCTGTTGACGCAGTGGCCGCGTGATTATTGAACGCGTGATTTCGCGACCCCTGTTTTCCTGTGAACTGCGTCCCGAAACTTGGACGTGAAAAATCATAGTCGATACGCGGCTTCCCGAAGGGCCTGCTCTCGGAACTCCACCGGGGTCAGGCCCTTCGACTTGATCTGGCACCTCCTCGTGTTCCAGTGGGGCGACGGCAGGGCGTTCGTTCGGGTGTCAGGAATCCGCGGCGACGTGCGTCCTGCCGCCGCGTTTCTCCCGACAGGGCGGCTGCCGCCCACGCGGGCGTCGGGAATCCGCGGGCAAAGGCGCCCTGACGTCCGGAAACTCCCGCGTACGGCCCCAGGCGCGGTTTTCTCCCGCGGGGAGGGCTCGGACGGTGCCGTAAGCGTCAGGAATCCGCGGGGCAGCGGCCCCGCCGTCAGGAATCCGCGGCGACGTGCGTCCTGCCGCCACGCTTCTCCCGACAGGGCGGCTGCCGCCCGCCCGGGCGTCGGGAATCCGCGGTGGACTCGGCCTTTCGGCCACCTTTCTCCCGATAAGGCCGCCGCAGCTCATCCCCTGTTCAATGTGGCACAGACTTAACGTGTCGATTGGTTCCGATCCGGGGCTCACTGCATGTGCCAGCATGTGTGGTGAGACGTGCATCCTGCATGCCGAGCGATAAAACGACCGCCTCAAACGGCCAAATCGACTCAACTGGCCCAGCGTGGCTTTGCTGGGAAAAACTCCGTCCCGCCATGACCCGTGTTGATGAGCCGTAAAACCCCGTCCCGCCATGACCCGTGTTGATGAGCCGTAAAACCCCGTCCCAAATGGGCGCGCAAAAGGACGCACAAACGGATGCACAAATGGGCGCGCAAAAGGACGCACAAACGGATGCACAAATGGGCGCACAAATGGATGCAACATGAACGGGGGTGGAGGAGGGGAGGGACTCGAACGGATGGGCCTACAGCTGGTATCATGAGGTACTAGGAATTCCCTGGGTCGAAAGGAACCTCACATGTCCGAAACTTCCAAGCATGTAACCTACGAGGACGCCGGCGTCGATACCGCCGAGGGCGCCCGCGCCGTCGATGCGATCAAGCAGATGGTCGCCGAGACCAACCGCCCCGAGGTCATCGGTGGCATCGGTGGCTTCGGCGGTCTGTTCTCCGCTGCTGCGATGAAGGACATGGAGGACCCGATCCTCATTTCGGGCACCGATGGCGTGGGCACCAAGCTCGTCCTCGCCCAGCTGCTCGACCGTCACGAGACGGTGGGCCAGGACCTCGTCGCCATGTGCGTGAACGACATCCTCGCCTCCGGCGCCGAGCCCCTGTTCTTCCTGGACTACGTGGCCATCGGCCACATCGAGGCCGAGCAGATGGCAAAGATCGTCAAGGGCGTGGCCGACGGCTGCAAGCTCGCTGGCTGCGCGCTGGTGGGCGGCGAGATGGCCGAGCACCCCGGCGTCATGCGCCCGGACGACTACGACATGGCCGGCTTCGCCGTGGGCGTCGTCGACCGTCCTAAGATGATCAACCCCGAGAACGTGAAGGCCGGCGACGTGATCATCGGCCTGCCGTCCACGGGCGTCCACTCCAACGGCTACTCGCTGGTCCGCAAGGTCATCGGCGTCGATGGCATCATCCCCGGCACGCCCGAGGCCGAGGCCAAGCGCGTCGAGCTCGAGCAGGTGCTCGAGGAGCTCGGCGGCATATCGCTGGCCGACGCGCTGCTCGCGCCCACGCGCATCTACGTGAAGCCCGTCCTCGAGCTGCTCCGCGGCGGCGCCCCGGTGCACGCCCTGGCCCACATCACCGGCGGCGGCATCACCGAGAACCTCAACCGCGCGCTGCCCAAGGACGTCGACGCGCTGGTCGAGCGCAACGGCTCCGAGATGGGCTGGTCCGTGCCGCCCGTCATCACCTATGTGTCCGAGCACGCCGAGCTCGCCCCCAACGAGGCCTGCAAGACCTTCAACATGGGCGTGGGCCTGTGCATCATCTGCTCTGCCGACGACGAGGCCGGCATCGTGGCCGCCCTCGAGAACATGGGCGAGCACCCGTTCCGCGTGGGCACCTGCGTCGAGGGTACCGGCGAGGTGAAGTACACCGATGAGCAGTAACGCTCCCGTCCCCATGGATAACAACGCGCTGCAGGAGCACATCGCCGCGCAGCGCGCAGCGGGCGAGGGCCGCAAACTCGCCATCGGCGTGCTGCTGTCGGGTTCCGGCACCAACCTCCAGGCGCTGATCGACGCGATCGAAGCCGGCGAGCTCGATGCCCAGATCAAGCTCGTCGTGGCGAGCCGCCCCTCTGCCTACGGGTTGAAGCGCGCCGAAGCGGCGGGCATCCAGACGCTCACGCTTTCCAAGGAGATGTACGCCGACCCCCTGCAGGCTGACGAGATCATCGCCTCCGAGCTCTACCGCGCCGGCGTCGAGTACGTCGTGATGGCCGGTTACATGCGCATGGTGCATGCCCCGCTGCTGGCGGCGTTCCCCAACCGCGTGGTAAACATCCATCCGGCGCTGCTGCCGAGCTTCCAGGGTGCTCACGGCATCGAGGATGCGTACAACCGCGGCGTGAAGGTGACGGGCGTGACCGTGCATTTCGCTAACGAGGTCTACGACCAGGGCCCCATCATCGCGCAGGAGACCGTGCGTATCGAGGAGGGCATGAGCTTGGAGGAGCTCGAGTGCGGCATCCATGCCGTGGAGCACGTGCTGTACCCCAGCGTCGTCCAGGTGCTGGCCGAGGGCCGCGTGCGCGTGACGCCGAACAACACGGTCGATATTCTGCCTGCATAGGCATGCGATAGGTTACATGGGCGCGCCAGCCGGAAGGTGAAACCACCTCTCGGCTGGCGCGCTTGCGATACAGAAGGGCCTCGGCCGCCGCGGCCGCCTCGAGTGCGCCGCGCTTTCGCACGCGTCGAACGCCGCGCCTGGTAATCCTTAACGCTTACGGAAGAATTCCTGTCCGTTGGTGGGTCAAACGCCCGATGACGGCAAAACGCGGCAATGAGTGTGAGAGAATATCAAAATTGCTGCTTCGATAGCATGCAACGAAATGTCGAGGCCCTTGGGGAAAGGGATTTGTTCATGGCCATCAACAACAAGATGAAGATCAAGCGCGAGGCCAAGGAGGCCGAGGAGCCCACGAAGGCCGAGCGCAAGAAGGAAACCAAGGAGAAGCTCACCCGCGGCGGCAAGATCGCGCTCGTGGCCGTGGGCTGTGCAGCCATGCTGCTCTCCGTGTCCGCCATGGCATGCTCCGGCGTGCTCAACGAGGTGAAGAAGGAGGAGGCCTACCACCTGACCGGCGGCGTGGCCGCCACGGTGAATGGCACCAACATCACCGAGGACACCATCACCAACCAGATCATGAGCTACCGTAATTCCGCGGGCTATACCGAGGATGCCGATTGGGCCAAGTTCCTGGTCGACCAGGGTACGACGCCGGAGGCCTACCGCGAGAACATGATCCGCTCCGTGGCGAGCAACTTCCTGATCGATAGCGCCGTCCGCGAGTACGACATCACCGTGTCGGACGAGGAAGTTGACGCCGAGTTCGAGCGCTCGGCCGAGAGCTATGGCGGCGTCGACAAGATGATGGAGATTCTCCAGCAGATCGGCTACACCGAGCAGGCGTACAAGGACTCCCTGCGCAGCAGCATGCAGAAGAACAAGCTGCGCGAGAAGGTTGCCGCTGTCGATGCGCCCTCCGACGCCGAGGTCCTGGAGTACTTCAACCAGAACATCGATACGTACAACGACGCCCGCCGTTCCGAGAACCTGCTGATCAAGGTTGCCTCCGATGCCTCCGACGAGGACAAGCAGAAGGCGAAGGATAAGACGCAGGAGATCCTGGATAAGATCAACGCCGGCGAGGTCTCCTTCGAGGATGCGGTGAAGGAGTATTCCGACGACACCGCTTCCGCCAAGAACGGCGGCGACGTGGGCTACGACAAGCTCACCTCGTTCGTGACCGAGTACCAGGATGCGCTGGGCGCCCTGCAGAAGGACCAGATCAGCGGTATCGTCGAGACCACGTACGGCTACCACATCATCAAGTGCACCGACGTCTTCAAGGTCGAGGGCCAGGCCACGTCGATCGACCAGCTGCCCGCAGAGATCCGCGACTACATCGTCAACATCATCGAGTCCAACGCCGAATCCGATGCCTACAACACCTGGCTGAACGACTACACCGACAAGGCCGAGATCAAGATCAACGAGATGCCCTCCGACGTCCCGTACAACGTGGACCTTTCCAAGGCCGCCGAGGCTAAGGACGAGGACAAGGCTCAGGAGAACCCGGCTACCACCGCCGACGAGTCCGCCGAGAAGAGCGAGTAGGGGACGGCCATGACTAAGGACGAGCTGCAGCAGCAGATGATCGTCGCCATGAAGGCGAAGGACAAGGTGCGCCTGTCCATCATCCGCCAGGTCATGGGCGAGGTGAAGAACATCGAGGTCAACGAGCGCCGCGATGCCACCGAAGAAGACGTCAACGGTATGATCAAGCGCCTCATCAAGCAGACGAGCGAGACGTTGGAGATGTCGCGCCAGGCCGGTAACAACCAGGAGCGCACCGACACCCTCACCGAGCAGGTGTCCATCCTGGAGAGCCTGCTGCCCGAGCAGGTGAGCGGCGACGCCCTGGTAGCCCTGATCGAACAGGTTATCGCCGAGACCGGTGCTTCGTCCCGCAAGGATATGGGTCGCGTGATGGGCGCCCTCACGGCTGCTACCGGCGGTAACTTCGACAAGCCGGCGGCTGCCGAGGAGGTTGGCGCGCGCCTCGCGTAAGAAGCGCGCGGGCGTTGCAAGCGTGGGGGCGTTCGATGCTCCCCGGCGAGCCAACGAGTATGTACACGGGTGCGACCACGGCGTCGCACCCGTTTTTTGTGCGCCGTGCGGCCGTGGGCGGGTATAGCACTCGCAGGAATCCTGCGGTTTCTTCGTGGGCAGCTGGTTACATGCGGATAAGACCCCGTAAAATGGGAAAATAATCGAATCATTCTGTGGTACTTCGGTCTGCTGTTTATCGCGTCACGTATGAGCTGCGCGGCCAAGCATGCCTGGAATGCGCAGCGCATTTGCACATTTCTCAGGTCATTGGTACTATCGCTCCAGCAAATACATTACTAGAATAAAGTGCAGCCGATTCGCGGCACGACAACGCGCTGCGTGGCAACGGCATAACGGGAAGGAAACGAACATCATGGCCGATATGATTGAGATCAAAGGGCTCAACAAGTTCTTTGGCGACCTTCATGTCCTCAAGGACATCAACCTCACCGTCAAGGAGGGCGAGAAGCTCGTGATCATCGGCCCGTCCGGCTCGGGCAAGTCGACCCTCATCCGCTGCGTGGACTACCTGGAGGAGCCCACCACCGGCGAGGTCGTTATCGACGGCACCCCGCTCACCAAGAAGAACCACCTGGAGATGGCGCGCAAGTACAGCTCCATGGTGTTCCAGCAGTTCAACCTCTATCCCAACATGACGGTGCTGGGCAACCTCACGCTCGCTCCCATCAAGCTGCAGAAGAAGAGCAAGGAGGAGGCCACCAAGGTCGCCATGGCGGCGCTCGAGCGCGTCGGCCTCGCCAACAAGGCGGGCGAGTATCCGCAGAACCTTTCCGGCGGCCAGCAGCAGCGCGTGGCCATTGCCCGCGCCCTGTGCACCAAGCAGCCCATCATCTTGTTCGACGAGCCCACCTCCGCGCTGGATCCCGAGATGGTCCAGGAGGTGCTCGACGTCATGATCGAGCTCGCGCAGGAGAACATCACCATGATGTGCGTCACGCACGAGATGGGCTTCGCCCGTCAGGTGGCCGATCGCGTCATCTTTATGGACGACGGCCAGATCCTGGAGGAGGGCACGCCCGAGCATTTCTTCGAGAATCCGCAAAACCCGCGTTGCCGCGACTTTCTTGCCAAGATCTTGCACTAGCGTTCGCGCGCGGCGCCGCCGGCATTCCCGCGGCGCCTCTGCTTTGACTTTCGTCACCAGCGCGGCCTGCGCACGAGCGGCCGCTTGAGTACAACCCGAAGGGAAACAACCATGGAAATGAATCGTCGTCAGTTCGTTCAGACGTTCGGCCTCGCCGCTCTCGGTCTTGCGGGTGCGGGTACGCTCGCCGGTTGCGGTGGCGGCAACGCCGGCTCCGGCTCCAGCGCTAACGGCTCCTCCAAGGTCGAGGCCATCAAGAGCCGCGGCAAGCTGAAGGCCGGCGTTAAGAAGGACGTTATCGGCTACGGCTACCTCAACACCGCCACCAAGGAGTATGAGGGCCTCGAGATCGACCTGTGCTACCAGATCGCCGCCGCCGTCCTGGGCGTTTCCTACGACGAGGCGAAGGAGCAGAAGCTCGTCGAGTTCACCGACGTCACGCCCAAGACCCGCGGTCCGCTGATCGACAACGACCAGCTCGACATCATCTGCGCCACCTACACCATCAACCCGCAGCGCCAGGCCGAGTGGGACTTCTCCACGCCCTACCGCACGGACCACGTGGGCATCCTGGTGAAGAAGGCCGCCGGCATGAAGTCCATGGCCGATCTCGACGGCAAGATCATCGGCGTCTCCCAGGGCTCCAACACCAAGGATATGGTGCTGGGCATGCTCAAGGACGAGGGTTTCGATGCCAAGCCGGACTTCCAGGAGTTCCCCGACTACCCGTCCATCAAGTCCGCCCTCGACGCCGGCAACATCGACGCCTTCGCCATGGATCGCTCCACGCTCAAGGGCTACACCACCGATGACTGCGAGCTCCTCCAGCCCGAGATCGAGTTCGGCGCCCAGGACTACGGCATCGCCACCAAGAAGGATTGCGACCTGTCTCCGGTCGTCGACGATACCGTGAAGGGCCTGCTCGAGAACGGCTGGATCGAAGAGGATATCGCCGCCTGGGGCCTGCTCTAAGTTGATAGCGGGAGCGGGTGCCCGCCGCGATGCGCGCGGCGCCCGTTCCTGGTACGGTGCGCCCGGGTGGAGCCATCTGCCCGGGCGCTCAGTCCGATAATGGCACGTTGGAAGGATCTATATGCTAGAGGGACTCCTCGACCCCACGCGATGGGAGCTCACGCTGGCCGAGAGCGGTCCGCTGTGGGAGGGCTTCGGCTTCACCCTGCAGGTGGTCGCCGCCGGCCTGCTGCTCTCCCTGGTGCTGGGAACCATCTTGGGCGTGTTCTCCACCACGCGCTCGCGCGTCCTGCGCGCTATCAGCCGCGTGTACGTTGAGTTCTATCAGAACACCCCGCTGCCGGTGCAGGTGTTCTTCATGTACATGGCCGGCCCGCAGATCCTGCAGGCCATCACCGGCGCCGCCATGCCCGTGCGCATCCCCGCGTTCGTGCTGGGCTTCATGGGTGTGGGTCTGTATCACGCGGCCTATATCGCCGAGGTCATTCGCACCGGCATCGAAGCGGTTCCGCGCGGCCAGATGGAGGCGGCGCTTTCGCAGGGCTTTACCCGCGTGCAGGCGTATCGCTACGTGATCTTGCCGCAGACGTTCAAGATCATCCTGCCTCCGCTGTGCAACCAGGCGCTCAACCTGGTAAAGAACAGCTCCGTGTTGGCGCTCATCGCCGGCGGCGACCTTATGTACAACGCGGACAACTTCGTGTCCACGTATGGCTATCTGCAGGGCTACGTGCTGTGCTGCTTCATGTACTTCCTCATCTGCTTCCCGCTGGCCATTCTCGTCCAGTACCTGGAGCGCCGCTCCAAGCAGCGTCCGCGCGCCAAGGTGATTCCCGGCATTACGCCCGAGCCCGCGAAGGAGGCGTAATCGATGGAGCTTTTCAACGCAGACAACCTGTCGTTCATCATGAACGGCTTCTTCAAGACGATCGAGATCTCCATCCTGGCGATCATCTTCTCGCTCGTGCTGGGTACGATCCTGGCCATGGTCAAGCAGTACTGCACCGGCAAGCTGCGCCCGCTGTCGTGGCTGGTGAGCGCGTATATCGAGCTCTTCCGTTGCACGCCCAACCTGCTGTGGATCCTGTTCATCTACTTCACGGTGAAGGGTACCGACGTCTTCATTTCGGTGCTGGCGTTCACGATCTTCACCTCGGCGGTTATGGCCGAGATCGTTCGCGGCGGCTTCAACTCGATTCCCGCCAGCCAGTTCGAGGCGGCGCGCAGCCAGGGTTTCGGCTTCTTCGCCACCATGCGCTACATCATCTTGCCGCAGACGTTCAAGACCATCATTCCGGCGCTGTTCAGCCAGTGCACCACGGTGATCAAGGACAGCTCGTATCTGGCGGGCGTCAACGTGGCCGAGTTCATGTACACCACCAAGGTCGTTATGGCGCAGACCACCAACCTGGGCCAGGTGCTCATGCTGTACGGTTTCGTGTTCGCGCTGTACTTCGCCCTCAACTTCAGCATCTCTCTGCTGGTGCGTCGCTACCAGCGTCGAGTTGTTGCAGCATAAACGACGCGCCCGGCGGACAACCGGGCGTTTGCATATTCGGTTGACCTCGATAGAGGAGGGTTTGACATGGGACTCATCAAGCATGCCATCGAGGCACGCGTTGCGGCCGAGGAGGCCGAGCGAGCCGGCCAGCCGGTCGTGATCACCATCGCGCGCGATTTCGGCGCCGAGGGACACGAGATCGGCAAGATGCTGTCGACGCGCCTGGGTATTCCGCTGTACGACAACGAGCTGCTGGTGCGCTCAGCATCGCGCTCGGGCGACTCGGTGGACAAGATGGCCGCTTACGACGAGCAGATGGCCGCGGAGTTCATGGCGTTTCTGCCCGACCGCGTGGACTCGCGCACGCTTTCGGATAGGCTGTTCCGCAATATGTCGCAGGTCATTCTCGACCTGGGTGCCACGCAGAGCTGCATCATCGAGGGCCGTCTGTCGGATTACCTGCTGCGCCATAACCCCAACCACATCGCCGTGTTGGTAACCGCGCCGTTCGACGACCGCGTCGAGATCGTACGCGCCAAGCGCGGCCTCAATAAGAAGCAGGGTGCCAAGCTGGTGCGCGAGATGCAGCGCGCCCGCGAGCTGTTCTACAAGCGCTATTCTGCCGGCAAATGGAAGATGAGCGACGGCAAGGACATCGTGGTCAACCGCGCCAAGCTCGGCCGCGAGGGCTGCGTGGACGTGATCGCCGCCGCCTATAATGCCAAACTCCATGAGGCTGGTCTGGAAGAGTAGGGCACGCGAACGCCCGGCGCTAGCCGCATCGAGGCGTGGTTCGTTCCGTTCAAAATATATGGAGCTCTGTGAAGCTCATGGTGCAAAACGGGAGGTCGGGCGACCTCCCGTTTTTTGTGCGTCGAGCGGGGGACGGGCGGGTGTATCCCGCTTGCGGTCGTGCGTGCCTTGCCGAGACGGTATCGGCGCGCAGCGCCGAGGCTCGTTGGGGCCTGAAAAACGGACGCTCATCGCGCTTCGTAGGGCTCTCCCCCTCGAAGTGAGTGGATTTTTGCGAAGGGGGTCGATATACGTTTTTGCATCAGCTGTTTACCTGGTCTTTTAGTGCTCTCCAGACGCCGATTTTGGCCTGGTAACGCGGGTTTCGTAATT
Source organism: Collinsella sp. BA40 (assembly GCF_008014645.1). Classification (GTDB taxonomy): domain Bacteria; phylum Actinomycetota; class Coriobacteriia; order Coriobacteriales; family Coriobacteriaceae; genus Collinsella. The sequence continues at coordinate 63,009 of NZ_VOWY01000002.1, read as the reverse complement.
TTCCACTCACATCGGGGGGGGGAGGGGCCCGGATGCGCGCCGGATTGATGCGCCGGCCCGCGGAAACAAAAGACGTCCGCTGGGAAAACCAGCGGACGTCTCAAATGAGGGGCTCGAGAGGGCTCGATGTGCGACTACTCGCCCAGCAGCGCCTTCTTCATGGAAGCGGCGGCCTTCTTGCCGGCACCCATGGCGAGGATGACGGTAGCGGCACCGGTTACGATGTCACCGCCGGCCCACACCTTGGGGTTGGACGTACGGCCGTCCTCATCGGCCTCGATGAGGCCCCAGCGGTTGAGCTCGACATCGGCGCAGAGCTTGGCAAACGGGTTTGCCATGGTGCCGATGGCGGTGATGGCAACATCGCAGGGGATCTGATACGCGGAGTCCTGGATGGGAACGGGGCGGCGGCGGCCGGAGGCGTCGGGCTCGCCGAGCTCCATGCGCTCAAGCTCGACCGCGGAGACGAAGCCGTCCTCACCCTTGATGAACTCGAGCGGGTTGACCAGCTCGAGGATCTTGACGCCCTCTTCCTTGGCGTGATGGACCTCGGCCAGGCGCGCGGGCATCTCGGCCTCGGTGCGGCGGTATGCCAGCGTCACGCTGTCGGCGCCCAGGCGCAGGGCGGTGCGGGCGGCGTCCATGGCGACGTTGCCGCCGCCGAACACCACGACGTTCTTGCCCTGGCGGATCGGGGTGTCGTAGACGGGGAAGTCGTAGGCATGCATGAGGTTGGTACGCGTGAGGTACTCGTTGGCGCAGTACACGCCGGGGAGGTTCTCGCCCGGGACCTTGAGGAAGCGGGGGAGACCGGCGCCCACGGCGAGGTACAGGGCGTCGAAGCCCTCTTCGTTGAAGAGCTCGTCGGCGTCGAACAGGCGGCCGGCAACGGAGTTGTACTCGAAGTGGACACCCAGCTGCTCCAGGCCGTCGATCTCGCGCTTGACGATGGCCTTGGGCAGGCGGAACTCGGGGATGCCGTAGGTCAGCACGCCGCCGCCGGTGAAGAAGGCCTCGAAGACGGTGACGTCGAAGCCCTCGCGGGCGAGCTCGCCGGCGCAGGCGATGCCGGAGGGGCCGGAGCCCACGATGGCGACCTTCTTGCCGTTCTTGGGCTTGCACACCGGAGCGCGGCCCACCTCGCCGGCCATGTCGCCAACCATGCGCTCGAGCTGGCCGATGGCCACGGCCTCGCCCTTGCGGCCGAGGATGCACTTACCCTCGCACTGGTTCTCCTGCGGGCACACGCGGCCGCAGACGGAGGGCAGCAGGTTGTCGCCCTTGATGGTCTCGAGCGCTCCGCCCCAGTCCTCTTCGCGGATGCGCGCGATGAAGCCGGGGATGTTCACGCCGACGGGGCAGCCCTGCATGCACAGGGGCTTCTTGCAGTCGAGGCAGCGGTTGGCCTCGGCGATGGCGTCTTCCTTGGTGAAGCCCGTGTCGACCGGGCGGAAATCGCACGCGCGCTCGGCGGCCGGCTCCTCGTTGGGAGCGGTGCGGGGAGCGCCGATGTTCGGGCGATACTTCTTTACTTCTGGCATGCGCAGGCCTCCTGGTGACGCTTGGTGGATACGGCCTCTTCGCCGCGGTAGCTAGCCTGGCGCGCGGCAAGGTCATCCCAGTCGACCGCGCTGGCATCGAAGTCGGGTCCGTCGACGCAGGCGAACTTGGTCTCGCCGCCAACTTCGACGCGGCAGCATCCGCACATGCCCGTGCCGTCGACCATGATGGGGTTGAGGCTGGCGATGATGGGAATCTTGTGCTCGTGGCAGGTGAGGGAGGAGAACTTCATCATGGGAACGGGGCCCACGCAGAAGGCGTGATCGATCGAGTCGGTCTCGCACAGGCGCGCGAGCGGCAGGGTCACGACGCCCTTCTCGCCCATGGAGCCGTCGTCGGTGGTGACGAACAGGCCGGCGAGCGGCAACGCGTCGAACTGCTCGTGCAGGATGAGCAGGTCCTTGGTGCGGGCGCCCATGATCACGTAGACGTTCTTGCCCTGCTCGCACAGCATGCGTGCAACGGGGTAGGCGATGGCCAGGCCCACGCCGCCGCCGATAACGGCCACGGAGTCGCCCTCGACCTCGGTGGGCTGACCCAGTGGACCGGTGATATCGCGGATGAAATCGCCCTCGTTGAGCTGGGAGAGGCACTCGGTGGTCTTACCGACGACCATGAAGATGAACTCGATCCAGCCCTCCTCCGGATTCCAGTTGGCGAAGGTGAACGGCACGCGCTCGCCCGTCTCGTCGATGCGCACCATGAGGAACTGGCCGGCGTGCGCCTTCTTGGCCATCCTCGGGGCGTGGACGCGGAACTCGAAGACCTTCTCCGAGAACTGCGTCTTCTTCAGGATTTCAAACATAGAACCCCTCTCTACCTTTTGGACCGAATGGGGCAGGCGCTCCCAGGCGGCCCATGTTGCAGGCACTTGTGTCCGTATGCGGCGTCGTATGTGCGAACGCGCATACAGTATCAAGTATACCCCCGTGGTAGCAGGGGTTACCTACCGAGCGAGTCGAAAACTGGTCAACGACGCCCCGTCATTCGGCGGCAGGCGGAGCTGCCGGGCTAATGCTTGCCGTTTGAAGCCGCTCCGCCGTTCACGTGGTCGCGCGCGTAGACGACGCCCTGGGTGAGGGCCAGGCCGGCGGCGTCCGCCGCGCGGGCGCAAGTGGCCTCGAACTCGTCGAGTTCCCTGGGGCGGAACTGCTTGAGGACGAAATCGGCTACGGGCATGCGGCCGGGAGGATTGCCGATGCCCACGCGGATGCGGCTGAAGTCCCGGCCGCCCATCTTGTCGATGATGGAACGCAGGCCGTTGTGCCCGGCGTGCCCGCCGCCCACCTTCACGCGCACGTCGCCTTCGGGGATGTCGAGCTCGTCATGGATGACCAGCAGCTCCTCGACCCCCACCTTGTACTGCGCGCAGAGCTTGGAGATGGGGCCACCGCTCGTGTTCATGTAGGACTGGGGTTTCACCAGCACGACTTCACGGCGCTGTCCCTCGGCCTCGGGGTCGTGGACGGCTATGACGGCGACCTCGGCGCCCAGCTGCGTCTTCCAGTACGAGACGCCTGCCTGGCGCGCCAGCTCGTCTATAGCCTTGAAGCCGGCATTGTGGCGGGTGTGCTCGTATTCGTCGCCGGGGTTGCCCAAACCGGCAACCATGCAGATCTTCTTGGGGGCGGCTGCTGCCATTGATTCTCCTTCGTACGCGTTCATTCCGCTATCCATTGTGACGCCTGGCGCGCGGCTGTCAAAGTTCGCGTTGCCAAAATGCGCTGATAATGCGCACGCTTCGATCGCGGGCGATAGCATCAAGCTGATTGGATTCGTTTTGCCAAATCATGCAATCCACCGTACTATAGTGAACAGACGTTGCACAGATTCGAAAGGATGCGCGCTATGCCGCAGTATCGCGAGCTCACCGAAAGCGAGCTTAGCGTTGAGTTGTTTGATCAATTTGAGCGCAAGCAGGTCGTGACCGATTGCCGCCGCAAGGTGGATGGCGAATGGAGGGTCCTGGCCGATCCGGGCGTGGACGATTGGACGCCCGAGGATTACGAGTTCCTGGTTTCCTGCCTCAAGCGCACCGTCGAGACCGGCGGCGTGGTGTGGGGCGCGTTCGTCGACGGCGTCCTGAAGGGCTTCGCTTCGGTCGAGCGCAAGGCGTTCGGCAGCGAATCGCAGTACATGGAACTCACCAGCCTGCACGTTTCCAACGATGTGCGCCGATGCGGTATCGGTGCCGTGCTCTTCTTGCTCAGCGCCGATTTCGTGCGCAACCTGGGTATCAAGAAGCTCTATATCTCCTCGCATTCGGCGGTGGAGACGCAGGCGTTCTACAAGGCCATGGGCTGCGTCGAGGCAACGGAGTACAGCGACGACCACGTGCATCAGGCGCCGGCCGATTGCCAGCTGGAGTACGTGCTGTAGCGCGCCCGTATCAACGGAATGAAAAAGAGGCTCGGACGACGCGTGGTCGTTCGAGCCTCTTCGCATGGCGCGCGATGCGTCGGCGTGTCGTGCCTACAGGGCGAAGTCGCCGCCCACCAGGGTGGAGACGGAGCGCTCGTGGTACACGGCCTTGATGGTCTCGGCGAACTCGCCGGCCACGGAGATGGTCTTGATCTTGCCGGTCTCCTCGACGGGGATCGCGTCGGTGACGACGCACTCGACGATGGGGGCGTCGTTCAGGCGCTCGATGGCGGGGCCGGAGAAGATGCCGTGGGTGGCGCACACGTAGATGTCGCCGGCGCCCAGGGCCTTGAGCTCCTTCACGTTGGCGCACAGGGTGCCCGCGGTGTCGATCATGTCGTCGTTGATGATGCAGGTCTTACCCTTGATGTCACCGATGATGCCCATGACCTCGGCGGCGTTGTGGCGCGGACGGCCCTTGTGGGCGATGGCCAGGCTGCAGCCCAGCATGTCGGAGAGCTTCTTGGCGGCCTTGGCGCGGCCCACGTCGGGGGAGACGACCACGAGGTTGTCGGTGTCGAAGCCCATGGCGTCGTAGTAGTCGGCAAACAGCGGCAGCGCGGAGAGATGGTTCACCGGGATGTCGAAGAAGCCCTGGATCTGGCCCTGGTGCAGGTCGAGCGTGATGATGCGGTCGACGCCGGCGCACTCGAGCAGGTTGGCCACGAGGCGGGCGGTGATGGGCTCGCGCGGGCCGGCCTTGCGGTCCTGGCGGGCGTAGCCGTAGTGCGTGATGACGGCGGTGATGGAGCGGGCGGAGGCGCGCTTAGCGGCATCCGTTGCGATGAGGAGCTCCATGAGCATGTCGTTGACGTTGGCGCCGGCAACGGACTGGATCAGGAACACGTCGGCGCCGCGGACGGTCTCGTCGTAGCGCGCGTAGATCTCGCCGTTGGCGAACTGCTTCAGGGTGAGACCCGAGAGCTCGACGCCCAGCAGGCCGGCGATCTTCTCTGCGAGCGGACGGTTGGAAGAGCCCGAATAGACGCGGAGGATCTTGTTCATATCCACCGTCTTCTTGGGATCGGTTGTCGGCATTTCCCTTGCTCCTTTTTGTAGTTGCTGCCTTGACTGCCTAAACGTATTACAGACGAGCGCGCCTGCGCTCGGTGTAACCCTCCAGGACGCGCTGGTCGGTGCGCTCGAGTGCGAGGGCGCCGTCCGGAACATCCTTGGTGATGGTGCCGCCCGCGCCGGTGATGGCGTCGGACCCGATGCGAACCGGCGCGACCATCATGGTATCCGACCCGATGAAGGTGCGGTCGCCGATGACGGTTGCGTGCTTGTTCTTACCATCATAGTTGCATGTGATGGAACCAGCGCCGACATTTACGCCAGCGCCCATGGTTGTATCGCCGATATAGGAGAGATGCGGGACCTTGGAGCCCTCGCCGATGGTGGACTTCTTGATCTCCACGTGCGTGCCGGCCTTGGAGCCGTCGAGCATGTGCGTGCCGGGGCGCAGGTAGGCGCGCGGTCCGCACTCGACATCGTTCTCGAGGACGGCGTCGACGGCGATGGTCTCGTCGATCACGCAGCCGTTGCCGGCGCGGGTGTTGGTGAGGCGGGTGTTGGGGCCCAGCTGGCAGCTTTCGCCCACGGAGCAGGTGCCGATGAGGTGGGTCTGCGGCCACACCACGGTGTCGCGGCCGATGGTCGCGTCCGGGCCGATCCAGGCCTGCGCGGGGTCGATGAACGTGACGCCCTCCGTCATGAGGCGCTCGTTGATGCGGTCGCGCGCGATGGCGGTGAGCTCGGCGAGCTGGACGCGGGAGTTGACGCCCAGGCCGTCGCGGTAGTCCTCGCAGTGGAAGATGCTCACGGCGTGGCCGTGGCGCTTGAGGATCTCGAGCATGTCGGGCAGGTAGTACTCGGCCTGCGCGTTGTCGTTGGTGACCTCGCCGATGTGGGCGGCCAGCAGCGCGCCGTCGAAGGCGTAGCAGCCGGCGTTGCATTCCAGCAGCTCGGCGTCCTGCTCGGGTGTGCAGTCCTTCTGCTCGATGATGCGCTCGACGGCGCCGTCGGCATCCAGCTGGATGCGGCCGTAGCCGAAGGGATCGGGCGGCGTCATGGTGAGGACGGTGGCGGCGAGCTCGCCGGTTGCCACCGTTTCGGCGAACAGGCGCACGGTGTCGGCCTGGATGAGCGGCAGGTCGCCGTTGAGGACCACCACGGGGCCGTCGGAGATGCCGGTTGCCTCGAGCGCGACGCGCACGGCGTGGCCGGTGCCCAGGCGCTCGGTCTGCTCGACCGTCTCGACGCTCACGGGGCTGTCGGCGTAGGCGTCGGCCAGGATGGCGCGGACCTCGTCGGCGTGGCTGCCGACGACCACGACGACGCGCTCGCACCCAGCGGCGATGGTGGCGTCGACGACCCAGCGGATCATGGGCTTGCCGAGGATCTGGTGGGAGACCTTGGCGTGGTTCGACTTCATGCGAGTACCCTCGCCGGCAGCGAGAACGATCGCGGTTGCGTTCATGCGTACTCCTTCGTATGGCGTGCGGAAATGCGTGCGGCGCGAAAGCGCCACGTCGATTCGATGATAGCGCAGCCCGCGTGGCGCGGACGGCATATGCCGCGCGTTCGCAAACAATAGGGATTTGGCGGCGTGCGGGGCCGGGGCGCGCCGCGCGGCCGGGCCGCGGCCCGGCGGTGGATACAATGGTGGGACGAGAAAGCTATGGGCGCCGGTCGGCGCTTGCAGGGAGATGGAGGGGGTCGCTCCATGGCATATCCGAAGGAGCATCGGGCGGACCGCCGCGCAGGCGGCTGCGCGGCGGTGGATGGCGGCATGACGCGTCGCGCGGTCCTGGCGGGCGCTGCGACGGCGGTGGGCTCGATGCTCGCGGCCCCCGCTCGCGCCCAGGCGGCTTCCGCCGTCGAGGAGCTGCCCGAGACGATGGAGACCTCGGCCGAGTTCAACGGCCCCTATACCGCGTGGGCGGGCTATGCCAGCACCGCGCGCCATAGCATCGCGTCGGGGGCCGTGCCCGTGAAGGCGCCCGCTTCGCCGGAGGTCGCCTGGACCGCGGGGCTGGCGGCCCCGACCGATGCGCTCGCCCTGCGCCAATCTGGTCAGAAGACCATGCTCTATGTGCTTGCGGGCGCGGCCATCGAGCGCCGCGATGCCGCGACGGGCGACCTGCTGGGCGCCGCGGAGCTTCCCGCGCCCGCCTGCGCCGCCGCGCAGCCGGTGTTCGCGGAGGCCTCCCTGGCGGTGGTGCTCGAGACGGGCCAGGTGGCGGTGTTCGACGAGGAGCTCGCGCCGGCCTGGGTCTCCGCGGCACCCGCCCTTCCCGCGGGCGCCGCGTCGTGGGGCATGTCATCCCAGGTGGTGAGCTTGGGCGGCGCGCTTCACGCGGCGCTCGTCGCGCTGGATGCATCCGGCGCCGCGCTCGGCATCGAGCTGTTCTCGCTCGCCGGCATCGACGGCTCCCTCTTCTGGAACGCGCGCCTTCCCGTGGGCGCCGGGGCTCCCGCATCGCCCGTGCCGCGCCTCATGGCCGCAGGGGAGGGGCTGCTCTTGCTCGACGGGGGCTCGACGGCGCGCCTGGTTGACATCGCGTCCGGCGAGGTTTTGGACGAGGTGATGCTCGCGGGGGCGATCGAGGGCCGCGTCGCGGAATGCGGAACGGGACTGTCCGTGGAGCCGCGCGTCGCCGCGTCCTGGGTTGTAGGCGACGCGTCGGGATCGGTTTCGCTGCTGCGGGCCGTCGATGGACGGCTGGAGCTGGACGGGACGTCGGCGCTCGTCGTCGCTAGCGCTCCCTGGCGCCTGCTGTCGTTCGCCCCGGCGGTGGCGCGCGGGCATGCGTATTTCTGGGCTCGGCGCCCGGGCGATCCGGTGGACGCGGCGGTCTGTTTGGACGTTGCGCTAGATCGGATCGGCGCCGGCGAGGTTGGTGAGCCGGTGGGCGGCGAGCTGCCGACGCCGGCGGCTCCGCTGCTGGCGGTGGTGTGCGGAGCGAGCGATGCGGTCGTGACGCTGTACGCCATCGCCGCGTCGGGGGCGGTTACGGCGATCGAGGGCGTCGACGGCGCCGATGCGGCGTGTGCGGCGTCTGAGCTGTGGAACCCGTCCGGCGCCATACCGCGCACGGAGCCGCTGATCAACCGCGATGGCACGCTCTTTTTGGCGACGGCTCCCTCGAACGGGTCGAAGGGCGGCTTGCTTACGGCCCTCGCTCCCGACGAGGCCCGTTCCGCCGCGACGCCCGTGGGGGGCAGCGAGGGAATCGACACCCTGGGATCGGCGCTCGCGGGCATAACGCTGCCGAACGGCGCCGGCGTGGGCGTGGGCGCGCTGTTCCTGGCCGCCACGTTCGGCCTCTATGCGTTCATCCGCAACCGCGGTGGCAGGCAGCGCCGTGACGAGGGCGTGGACGAGTGGCGCGAGCAGCGTGGCGAGGACGACGGGGACGACCTCGACCGCGGGTCCGGCGCCGCATGGTAGGGTCCGAGGAGGGATACGCGGTGCCGCCGGCGGACGAGCACACCGCGTTCGACACGGCGCACCCGGCGGTGCCGGCGGTCTACCTGGCGTTCACGCTGGCGTTCACCATGTTCTCGTTCCAGCCGGTCCTCATCGCGCTCTCGCTGGCGGGTGCGCTGGCCTACGGCTGCTGCGCGCGCGGCGTGCGCGAGACGCTGGCGGGCTTGCGCTGGCAGCTGCCCGTGGTGGCGGTGATCGCGTTGCTCAACCCCATCTTCTCGGCGTCGGGCTCCACGGAGCTGTTCCGCCTGGGGGTGCGCGCGGTGTACCTGGAGAGCCTCTGCTACGGCGCCGCCATGGGTGCCCTGTTCATCGCGAGCGCGTCGTGGCTGCGCGCGGCCGCGTCGCTGCTGTCGTTCGATAAGGTGATGGCGCTGTTCGGCAACGCAGCACCCGTGATCGCGCTTATGGCCTCGATGACCATGCGCCTGATCCCGCGGTTCCTGCGACGCGGCGACGCGGTGCTTGCCGCGCAGCGCGCCGTGGCCGTTCCGGGTCGCACCCGTGGGGAGCTGGTGCGCGAGCGCCTGCGCCTGTCGAGCGTGTTGATGGGCTGGGGCATGGAGGATTCGCTCGAGACGGCCGATGCCATGCGGGCCCGCGGATGGGGCGGCGCCCCCCGCCGCACCACGTTCTCGCGGTATCGCTTCACCCGGGCCGACGCCTGGGCGCTGGCGGGCTTGCTGGCGGGCGGCGCGGCCGTGGGCCTTCTGGCCTGGGCGGCCACGTCGCAGTATTCGTTTTTTCCCGTGATGAGTCGGCTGGTGCCCTGGTGGGGATACGTGCCGTATGCCGCTTGGATGCTGCTGCCCGCAGCGCTCCATCTGTGCGAAAGGAGGCGGTTCGCATGAGCGAGCCAACCCGGAGGGGGTTCGAGGAAGCGGCGGAATGCGCGCTCGAGGTACGCGACCTCTCCTTCACCTACGCCGGTGCCGAGGAGCCGGTCCTGCGCGACGTGAGCTGGCGGGTGCCGCGCGGCTCGTTCGCGTTACTGGTGGGGGATACGGGTTCGGGTAAGTCCACGTTGCTGAGCCTGGCCAAGCCGCAGATCGCGCCCGCCGGCGAGCGGGAGGGCGAGGTGCTGGTGAACGGGCGCCCCGCGTGCGGCATGGATGCGGCGGAGTCCGCGCGCACCGTGGGCTATGTGTTCCAGAACCCCGACAACCAGATCGTCTGCGAGAGCGTGTGGCACGAGATGGCGTTCGGCCTGGAGAATCTGGGCACGCCGCAGGACGAGATGCGCCGCCTGGTGGCGGAGACGAGCTATTTCTTCGGTATCGAGGATTGGTTTCGGTGCGAGACGGACACGCTGTCGGGCGGGCGCAAGCAGTTGCTCGCGCTCGCGTCCACGCTGGTTATGAAGCCCGAGCTGCTGCTGCTCGACGAGCCCACGGCCCAGCTCGACCCGATCGCCGAGAAGAACTTCCTGCACGCGCTGTTCCGCGTGAACCGCGAGCTGGGCTGCACGGTGGTGGTGGCCACGCACCAGCCCCGCGCGATGCTGGATTACGCGACCTGCGCGTTTCGGCTGCGCGACGGTTCGCTGGCACCCGTCGAGGACCTGCCCGAGCTCGATGTTCGCCCGCGGCTCCTCGAATCCGTCGACGGCGGCCGCCCGGGCGTCCGCGCGGAGCTCGAACGGGCGGCCGCCGGTGCCCCCGCTGGACGTGGCAGCCGCCGCGCCCGCGCGGAGCAGCCGGCGGCGAGCGTGTCTCGCGGGTGGTTTCGCTACGGGCGCGATGCCGCATGGGTGCTTCGCGGCATCGACCTCGTGGTGCGCCCGGGTGCGATCCACGCGCTGGTGGGTGGCAACGGCTGCGGCAAGTCCACGCTGCTGTCGCTCCTGGCGGGCACGCGCCGGCTCCAGCGCGGCGCCGTGGCGCGCTTCACGGAGGCCAAGGCGCTGCTGCCGCAGGATCCCCGCGCGCTGTTTGCCGAGGAGACGGTGGACGACGAGCTTATGGAGTGGTCGGGCGGTGGGCGCTATGGTCGCGCGGACGTGGACGATATGCTCGCGCACCTGGGGCTCGTCCATGCGGCCGCGCTGCATCCGTACGACTTGTCGGGAGGCCAGCAGCAGTTGCTGGCGTTGGGCAAGCTCTTGCTGGTGAAGCCCGAGCTGCTGCTGTTGGACGAGCCCACCAAGGGGCTCGACACGGCTTCGCGCCGGCTGATGGCCCGCGCGTTGGTCTGGTGCCGCGACCATGGTGTGACCGTGCTCATGGCCACGCACGACCTCGACTTCGTGAACCAGGTCGCCGACGACGTGTCGATGGTGTTCGACGGCCAGATCGCCTGTACGCAACCGAGTGGGGAGTTCTTTACCGGAAATGTCTACTACCGACCCTAGCATGCCCGCATCCGCCCGCCTCGCCCGCGGGGCGTCGCGGGCCCTTCAGGTGCTCGAGCTGCCGCTGCTCCTGGCGGTGCCGGGATGCATGGTCGCCGCCGGCCTGAGCGGTATCGACCAGGCGGGCCTCGTCATGCTGCTCGTTGTTGGCCTGGTGCTCGCGCTGTTCTTCGCCGGTTACGAGGCGGGCAAGCCGGCGCTGCGCCAGATCATGCCCACGCTCGTGCTGGCGAGCCTCGCGGCGGCGGGGCGCATCCTGTTCGGCGCTATTCCCGATTTCAAGCCCGTGTCGGCCATAGCCATCATCGCCGGCGCCGCATTGGGTCCGCGCAGCGGGTTCATGGTTGGCGCGCTTGCGGCGTTTACCAGCAACTTCTTTTTTGGGCAGGGTATGTGGACCCCATGGCAGATGTATGCCTGGGGAGCCGTGGGCTATCTGGGCGGCGTTCTGGCGCGCCTGCGGTTGTTCCAGAAGCCGGATGGCGGCGTGCGCTATGCGGTGCTCGTCCCGTTCGGCTTCCTGTCGGGTCTGTTCTACGGCGTGATCATCAACGCGTTCGACGTGGTTGCCTACGTCCGCCCGCTTACCTGGCCGGGCGCGCTGGCGCGCGTGGCCATGGCGCTGCCGTTCGACCTCATGCACGGTTTCGCCACCTCGGTGTTCCTGGCGGCGCTCTATGCGCCGTGGACCCGGCGTATCGGCCGGGTCGTGCGCAAATACGGCATCTGACGGGAATGGTGGTTCGGCCCGCGTCGCGTGGGCCCGTTTGCGAAACGCGGCCGCGCCCATGATGGTGCGCGGCCGCGTTTCGCGTTGCTCGGCGAGGCTGGGTGCAGCGGGCGTTCCGCCCAAGGCTGCGCGGCTAGAGTTCGATCTCGAGCTCTACGGGGCAGTGATCGGATCCAAAGATATCGTTGCGGATGCGCGCGTCGCGGATGTTGGACGCGATGGCGTCGCTCACCAGGAAGTAGTCGATGCGCCAGCCCGCGTTGTTCTTGCGCGCGTTGAAGCGGTAGCTCCACCAGCTGTACGCGCCCTCCACGCCGGGGTTGAGGGAGCGCCAGGTGTCGGTGAAGCCGGCGTCGAGAAGCTCGGAGAACTTGCCGCGCTCCTCGTCCGAGAAGCCCGCGTTGCCCCGGTTGCTCTTGGGGTTCTTAAGGTCGATCTCCTCATGCGCCACGTTGAAGTCCCCGCAGGTGATCACGGGCTTTCCGGTCTCGTCCTCGAGGCTTTTGAGGAACGCGCGGTAGGCGTCGTCCCAGGCCATGCGCGTGTCGATGCGGGCGAGCTCGTTCTGGGCGTTGGGGGTGTAGACGTCCACGTACCAGAAGCGGTCGAACTCCAGCGCGCAGACGCGCCCCTCGGTGGCGGCGACGGCTACCAGCTCGAGGGCGTCGTCGGAGAGGCCGGCGAGACGGCCGGCGCGCAGGACGTCGTCGGCATGGCGCACCGACAGCGGCTCCTCGCGCGTGAACACCGCGGTGCCCGAATAGCCCTTGCGCTCGGCGTAGCTCCAAACCTGGTGGTATCCGGGCAGATCGAGTTCGACTTGGCCCTCCTGCAGCTTGGTTTCCTGCAGACCCAGGATGTCGGCGTCGAGCTGGGCGACGATATCGGTGAAGCTCGGATCCTTCTTGAGGACGGCTCGCAGGCCGTTGACGTTCCACGAGGCGAGCTTGTACGTGCGGGTGGGGGTGCTCATGGGTTCTCCCGTATAGATCGAAGGGGCGCATCCTGCGGTTGCAGGGTGCGCGGCGTTTTTTGTTAGCCATAGCTTACGATAGAACGGCTTGCTGTAAATGACAAAATTGCAAGCAAGTTTGTTGACTATTCCCAAGGGGCGGCATCTATACTTGAATAACCGCGCGCCTCAGGGGGCGCGACGGGATTCGTTACCAGTGGCTACCGCACGATCGGGGGATGGTCGCATGGGTTTGGCGCACGAGGATGACGCTGCGCTTTGGACACGGTGTCTGACGTTTCTTATCAAGATGGGCTGCGCGTGCCTTATCGCTGCCAGCTTGGTGTACCTGGCGCTTGCCGGGATTCATTATGCGGTTATCAGCGGCTTGTTCAGCGAGGCCGAGGTCCATGGGACGCGCGTCATCATCGCCTACGCCCTGGCGCTGTTCGGTCTGTTCCTGGCGGCGGGGGTGCTGGGCCTGTGGGCGTGCATCGCCCCGCGCCGTATGTCCGCTTTCGCCGCAGCGGCCCTGGCGCCCGCGGCCGCCATCTTCGCAGGGGTCGCAACCTCGACGTTCGGCGTTGCGGATAGCGCGTTCGACGCCGGTTTCATCAAGGCGTTCGACTTGTTTTTCGGCGTGCTCGCGCTTGTGTTGAGCGCGGCGGCAGCGGCGGTGTGGCGTCTGGCCGCGCGCGCCGAGGCGGCCTCCGACGATCAAGGCGACCTGGACCGTGGTGCCGACGAGCGCGCGTGCGGCGAGGATGCTGGTCTCGACGATGATACGGCCTGTTTCGACGACGCCGACGAGCCCGATGTCGAGCCCGCCGACGAGTCCGATGACGTGTTGGATGGAGAACCGGCCGACGACCCGGGCGACGAACCGGCTGGCGAACCAGCTGACGAACCAGCTGGAGAACCGGCGGACGAACCGGCCGGCGAACCAGCCGACGAACCAGCTGGGGAACCTGTGGACGAGCCGGCGGACGAACCGGCCGGAGAACCGGCGGACGAACCGGTCGACGGGCCGGTCGATACCGACCTGGCCGACGATCCGTGGGCGCGGCTGCCGAGCATGACCGCCGACCCCGAGGAGTATCTCTTCTCAAATGCTTCGCCCCGCGAGTGGTAACAAGGAGGAGCCTTGACCCGACCCATATCAGATGCCTGCGAGGCGCGGCAGGCGCTGGCGCGCCTGTTCGATACGCACGAGCGCGTGGTGTTCTTCGGCGGCGCCGGCGTGTCCACGGCCAGCGGCATTCCCGATTTCCGCAGCCAGGATGGCCTTTATAACCAGCAGTTTTCCTATCCGCCCGAGACGATTCTCTCCCGCACCTTCTACGACGCGCATCCAGCGGAGTTCTTCGCGTTCTATCGGAAGAAGATGATCGCGCCGGACGCGCGGCCCAACCGGTGCCATGTCAAGCTCGCCGAGCTCGAGCGCGCCGGCGTGCTCTCCGCGGTGGTGACGCAGAATATCGATGGCCTGCATCAGGCGGCCGGTTCGCAGCGCGTCTACGAGCTGCACGGCTCGGTGCACCGCAACATCTGCCGTTCCTGCGGGGCGGTCTACGACGCCGCGTGGATCATGGCGCGCGGGCACGAGGATGCGCGCGGCGTGCCGACGTGTCCCGTGTGCGGCGGCTCGATCAAGCCCGATGTGGTGCTGTACGAGGAGCCGCTCGACGAAGGCGTGCTTACAGGTGCGATCGAGGAGATCTCCCGGGCGGACGCGCTCGTGATCGGGGGCACGTCGCTGGTGGTGTATCCCGCTGCGGGGCTGACGCGGTATTTCGGGGGAGACGCCCTTGCGATCGTCAATCGCGATGCGACGGCGCAGGACGGCCGCGCCGACGTGCTCATCTCGTGCGACATCGCGCAGGCGTTCGACTTCTAGCGCGCTTTTTGTCCCCGGCCGTTCGGGTTGATGCACAACCGCCTGTCGTTGCAGCCGGCTGCCGTTCGCGGCGGCCGGCTTCGTTTTTCGCCAGTGTTTTCATTGATTCGGGGGTAAGGCGCCGAAGCTGGATACAATAGAGTGAGTTTTTATGAAGGCGAAAGGATGTTCATGGCAAACGATACCAAGACATGGCGTTGCGGAAAGTTCGAGCTTCGGTTCGACCGTCCCCGCATCATGGGTGTTCTCAACGTTACGCCGGATTCCTTTAGCGACGGCGGCGAGCATTTCGATACCGATGCCGCCATCGCGCACGGCCTGAAGATGCTCGACGAGGGCGCCGACATCATCGACGTGGGCGGGGAGTCCACGCGCCCGGGCTTCACCCCGGTGAGCGCCGATGAAGAGGCAAAGCGCGTGCTGCCCGTCGTGCGCGCCCTGGCGCAGAAGGGCGCCATCGTCTCCATCGATACGCGCCATGTGGACGTGGCCAAGGCCGCCGTTCGCGTGGGCGCGTCCATCGTCAACGATGTGACGGGATTCACCGATCCCAAGATGGTCGAGTTCGTGGCTTCGAGCGACTGCGGCGTGATCGTCATGCACGCGGGCGACCTCACCGAGGAGCCCAAGCGCCGCCATACGCCCGTGCAGCTCGACACCTCCGCCGCCGCGTTCGTTGCCGAAAAGGCCCGCGCCGCCGCCGAAGCGGCCGAGGCCGCGGCCGCCGCGAAGGCTGCCGCCGCTGCCAAGAGCGCCCACCCGCGCCGCAAGGGCGGCGTGCTGGGCGGTTTGGTGCAGCCCCAGCTTCCGTTCTCCGACGTGCCCAACGGCTCCGAGGCCGCTGCATCCGAGTCCGCGCCCGAGGCCGAGCCGCGGGATACGTCCGCGTCGAGCGCCCGCGCCGCCGTAGCCGCTGCCGCCGCTCAGACCGAGGAGCAGAAGCGCGGCGTCTATGCGAACGACGAGCTGGCCGCCATCATGGCGCGCTCGGCCCGCCGCGACGCCGCAACCGGCGCCACCTCGCAGCTCCGGCGTTTCACCCTGCCCGATTCCGCCCCCATCATGCGCCGCGTCATGGGCTTCCTGTCCGACCAGGCGCGCGCCCTCATGCACGCGGGCGTGGCGCGCGAGCGCATCTGCATCGATCCGGGTCCGGGTTTCGGCAAGGAGGCAAACGAGGACATCGTGATCCAGCGCGAGACCGCCAAGCTCGCTTCGCTGGGCTATCCGTTGCTGTGCGCCGTCTCCCGCAAGCGCTTCGTGGGCGCCGTCTCGGGCGTGGCCGATGCGCGCGAGCGCGACGCCGCCACGTACGGCGTGTGCCTGGGCGCCATCCAGCTGGGCGCCAACATCGTGCGCGTCCACGACGTACGGGGCTTCTCGCAGTTCCTCAACGGCTTCTGGGCCATCGCCCGTCCGCAGCCGCGCCGCGCGTTCGTGGCCATCGGGTCGAACCTGGGCAAGCGCACCGACAATATCCGCGCCGCTAAGGAGCTCATCGCGGCAATCCCCATGACCTGCGTATCGAGCTGCTCGCGCATCTACGAGAGCGAGCCCGCGTACGAGGAGGACCAGGACGCCTTCGCCAACGCCGTCATAGAGATCAAGACCGAGTTGGCGCCGCTCATCCTGCTGGACGAGCTGCTCAAGATCGAGGAGCGCATGGGGCGCGACCGTTCGGACGCCGCGCGCGCCAACGGCCCGCGCATCATCGACCTGGATCTGCTCTGGATGGACGGCGAGGTGCACGGCGGCGACCGCCTGCGTCTGCCCCATCCGTATCTGGGCGAGCGCGACTTCGTGCTCGTGCCGCTCGAGGACCTCATGCATGACCCGGCGCGTTTCTTCCGCTACGAGGGCGTTGACGTGAAGGAGCCCGAGGACCGCGTGGGCCACGTGGTGGGCGAGCTCGGCTCTATGTAGCGCGCCGGCCGGTTGGAGCGGCATTCGATTGGAAACGAAGGGGCGGCCCGGCGTCAAGCGGGTCGCCCTGATTTGTTGGGCGACGGAGCCCTATGGAAAGGTTGGTGCAAGATGGCCGAGGTCGACCAGCTGTGCGTGGAGCTCGAACTCACGCCCAAGGTGAAGATGATGGAGTTCATCGCGCTGTCGCAGGTGTGCGCGATGGGCGTGGTGGAGTACCTGCACGGCCTGGGCATGGGTAAGCAGGTGGGCATCGGTTGGCCGGCGGATCTGGTGGCGCGCCGCGCCCAGGCGCCCGAGCCGGGTGGCGAGAAGCCGCGCGAGGCGATGAGCGCCGACACCGCTTCGTTCGACTTCGACCTGTTCATGGGCAAGGTGGGCGTGCACGCGCATGCGGGAGAGGCGGGGCCGGCGGCCAGCGTGACGCTGAGCGTGGACATGCCCGTGCTCGCCGGTGCCGCCGAGCGGTCCGGCGTGGAGCTGCCGGTACGCGATGAGCTGCGGGTTCAGCTGGCTGCCGCCATCGAGCACAAGGTGGCCGCATGGGAGCAGCTGCTTGCAACGCGCCCCTCGCCCGGCCCTATGGCTCCGGTGCTGTCCGATTATTTCGACTTGGTTCCGCTGCTGGGCCATAAGGCCGCGGCGCTTTCGCCCAACGGCTTGCCCGTGGCGGTGGGCACGTTCACCGGCCTGGATATCTGGGGTCGCGCCTGCATTACCGCCGCGGACGGCTCCGAGCAGGAGCTGCCGTCCGAGGCCGTGATCGTCCGCGCCATCTAGGCCCGCGCAATCCCATAGCTTGGCAACGTGCTCGGAAAAGTGCCTGTCCCCAATCTGAGCATTGCTCTGCTCAGATTGGGGACAGGCTCAGATTAGGGACAGGCACTTTTCCGAGGTGGCCGGTTAGGCCTGCATGCGGCGGTAGATCTCGCGGATGCCCTTCAGGGTGAGCTGCTGGTCCAGCACGTCGAAGACGTCGGTGCACGTTGCGACCATCGCGGCGAGCCCGCCCGTGGCGATGACGCGCGCGTCGCTCGCGCCGAGCTCGCGCTTGATGCGCGCGACCAGGCCCTCGGCCATAGCGGCGGCTCCGCATACGGCGCCGCTTTGCACGGCTTCCACGGTGGTGCGGCCGATAGTGGTCGCGGGCGCCTCGAGCGGGATGCTTGCCAAGCGCGCCGCGCGCGCCGTGAGCGCGTCCATGGAGATGCGGATACCGGGCGCGATGGCGCCGCCGATGTAGTATCCGCGCTCGTCGATGACGTCGATGTTGGTGGCGGTGCCAAAATCAACCACGATGCTCGGCGCCCCGTAGAGCGCCACGGCCGCGGTGGCGTTGGCGACGCGGTCGGCGCCCACCTCGGCGGGGCGCGGCGCGTCGATGCGGGTGACCGCGGCAGTGTCGGCCCCCACCTGCAGCATGGAGACGCCCAGCTGCGCGGCCACGCCCTGCCATTCGCGTACGAGCTGCGGGACCACGCCGGCGAAGGCGATGGCCGTCACGTTTGCGAGGTCCTGTTCGTACATACGGAAATACCCCTGCAGACGCACGTGGATCTCGTCTTTGGTGAACGTGCGGTCCGTGGGCATGCGCCACGAGGCAACGAGGTCGTCGCCATCGAAAAGGCCCAGCGCGGTGTGGGTGTTGCCCATATCTACGGCAAGCAGCATGGTGTCTCCATTTTGGGTCGCAATTGCTTATGATTTGCGGTAAGTGCGAGCGCTCATTGTATACTGAATCATTGCATTCGACCCTCTATCTAGGTGCGGAGTAGACGCAAAATGAATAAAAAGGCAAAGCGCCGCCTGGTCGTCGTGGGCGGCATCGTGGTCATCGCCATGCTCGTGATCGTCGCCGTGGCCGGTTCCGGCGGAGCGGCGTCGTCGCTTTCCATCGCCGACGTCCTGGGCGGTTCGTACGAGGGCAAGAAGGTCCAGGTTTCCGGCTCGGTGGTGGCGGACTCGCTTGCCAGCGAGGGGGCTACGGCCATCTTCAAGATCGAGCCCGAGGGCGACGACGCCGGGGCCGATCAGCTCGAGGTCCAGTACAACGGCGCGCTTCCCGCGACCTTCGGTACGGGCGTGGTGGCCATCTGCACCGGCACCGTTGAGGGAAAGACCCTGCTTGCAACCGAGATGGTGACCAAATGCCCCTCCAAGTACGAGAGCGCCGAGGGCTCCCTCACCGTGAAGGGCCTGTTCGACCAGGCCGACACCATGCTCTTCAAGGACACCAAGGTGTGCGGCTACGTCCAGGGGCCCGTCAACGATGCCCAGGCTGCGTACCGCTTCACCATCGAGTCGCAGGGCGCCACGCTCGACGTGGTGTACGACGGCGGCTTGGACGAGCAGATCAAGGACGGCACGGCGGTGGTCATCTCCGGCCACCTGGATTCCGACGGCTCCTTCATCGCCACCGAGCAGCCCTCGATCGATTCGTCTATCAAGGCTTAGGCCCGCCCGACGCCTTTCGCGCGCCCGCGCGCCGGATGATGCCGGCGGCGGGCGCTTTCCATACCAGGACGGGCCGTAAGCGCCCGCGTTGTGACCGCGCCGGGAGCCCGTGCACCCGGCATACGATCTACAAGGAGAAACGTCTATGGTTTCCATGCTGGGAAACGGCCTGCAGGTCTTTGCCATGCTGGCGGCGCTGTTGAGCGCCGCGGTGCTGCTGGTCGGCGTGAAGGGGCGCCGCGAGCGCCTGGTCAACGCCGGCTACCTCATGGTGTTCGGCACCACCATCGCCCTCACGCTGTGCATCGCCATCATCTTGGCCTGCTTCGTGACGGAGAACTACAGCCTGGCCTATGTGGTGTCGAACTATCCCAATACCGATAGCGCACTCAAGCCGCTGTACGAGGTATCGGCCGTGTGGGCGGGCCGCCAGGGCTCGCTGCTGCTGTGGACCTGGCTCATCTCGCTGTTCGGCAGCGTCGTGGCGTGGAAGCGCATGCGCGCCACGGACGGCCTGTCCAGCAGCGCCCTCGCCGTCGCGCAGATCATCGTGGCGCTGTTCGCGGCCACCCTCGTTTTCTCGGAGTCCAACAACCCGTTCATGGCCACCGCGCCCGAGTTCCTCAACGCCGACGGCACGCTGGCCGGCAAGATCGGCGGCATGAACCCGCTGCTCATGCATTGGGCCATGATCTTGCATCCGCCGGCGACGTTCATCGGCTACGCCGGCATGACCATCCCGTTCGCCTACGCCATGGCGGCCCTCATCACGGGCGACCTGTCCGCCCGCTGGGTCGAGCTGTGCGACCGCTACGCCGTCTTCAGCTTCATCTTCCTTACCATCGGCATGGCGCTGGGCGCCGTGTGGGCCTATGTGGTGCTGGGCTGGGGCGGCTTCTGGGCATGGGACGCCGTGGAGAACGCCAGCCTCATGAGCTGGCTCACCGGCGTGGCGCTCATCCACAGCTTCACGCTCTACCGCAAGCGCGGCTGCTTCAAGCGCTGGAGCATGTTCAGCGCCACCATCACCTTCATCTTCGTGGTGCTGGGCACGTTCATCACGCGTTCCGGCCTGGTGCAGTCGGTGCATGCCTTCGCCGAGGACCCCGTGTCCACGTATTTCTTCCTGGGCATCATGGTTGCGGCGGGCATGGCCTTCCTCATCGGCCTGCTCTATCGCCACGGCCAGATGGACGATGACGACGAGATCGAGTCCCTCGTCTCCAAGAACGGTTCCTACTACATCACCAACCTGGTCATGATCGTGTCCGCCGTTCTCGTGGCCTACCTCACCATCTGCAGCGCGCTGCCCACGTGGATGCCGCTGGGCGGCAAGGTGATTCCCGCCGGCGCCTACAGCGCGGTGGCGCGTCCGGTGGGCACGCTGCTGTGCCTGCTCATGGCCGTTTGCCCCATGCTGGGCTGGCGCAAGACCGACGGTGCGGCGTTCGCCCGTACCATGCGCGTGCCGCTCGTCTCGGGCGCCGTGCTGTTCGCCGGGCTGATGGCGCTGTTCGTGACGAAGTTCATGCCCGAGTACGATGCCATCGTGGCGGCGGGCGGCCCGGCCGCCCGGGCGCTGGTCGAGCAGGGTCCCAAGCTGTACTACTTCGCGCTCACGGTGCTGGGCTTCGCTGCGGCGGCGCTGCTGTTCACGTCCTCGCTGTACCTGCTGTCGCGCGGCGTGCGAGCCCGTATGCGCAACAAGGGCGAGAACCCGGTGCTGGCAACCTGCAACCTGTTCCGCCGCTCCCCGGCCCAGGCCGGCGGCTACCTCACGCATCTGGGCGTCGCCATCGTGCTGGTGGGTCTGGTTGGCTCGTCCATGTACGTCCAGGAGCAGACGCTCGACCTCGAGGCGAAGCCCGGCACGAGCGGCCGCGTGGGCGCGTACGAGCTGACGTTTGCGGGCCAGCGCGAATACACCGATTCGAACGACGACCTCATCAAGGAGGTCACGCTAACCGTGACGGACGCGTCGACCGGCGCCCAGCTGGGCACGCTCGCGCCGTCCATGGAGGTGAGGGCTTCCAACACGGGTCAGCAGACGCTGCACGCCGGCGTGCTCACCTTCCCCATGGAGGACCTGTTCGTGGCGTTCCAGGGCCTGAATGCGAACGGCGCGCTGTCCGTCAACGTGAAGATCAACCCGTTGATCCTGTTCAACTGGATCGGCGCGGGCGTGACGGTGCTGGGCATCGTGCTGGCGTTCGCGCCGCGCCGCGCCACGCCGCTGCTGGCAGCCGACGAGCGCGCCGCAGCGGGCGCATCGTCCGAGCCGGTTGCCGCATCGGCGAAGGGCGACCGCCGTGGCTAGCGCGCATGACGGTTCCGCGGCCCCGCTCGCGGTGAGCGCCCGCGGCCTGGTGAAGCAGTTCGGCCGTCGTCGCGGACTGGATGGCGTGGACCTGGAGGTGCCGTCCGGCGCCTTCCTGTCGATCTTCGGTCCCAACGGCGCCGGAAAGACCACGCTCCTGCGCATGCTGGCGCTGCTCTCGCGCCCCACGCGCGGCGAGCTGTCGCTGCTGGGCGTCGATGCGCTCGAGGAGCCGGACTCGCTGCGCTCCCGCATCGGCCTTATCTCGCATAAGCCGATGCTCTACGGCGACCTCACGGCCCGCGAGAACCTGCGGTTCTTCGCCTCGCTGTACGGCGACGTCGACGAGGCGCGCATCGACGAGCTGCTGCGCCTGGTCGAGCTCGACCATCGGTGCAACGACTGCGCGCGCACCTTCTCGCGCGGCATGCAGCAGCGGCTCTCCATTGCCCGCGCGCTGGTGAACGACCCCGAGCTCGTCTTGCTGGACGAGCCGTATTCGGGCCTCGACCCGCACGCGGCCGAGCTCTTCGACGAGCTCATCGGGCGCGTGCGCGACGGCCGCACCTTCGTAATGGTGAGCCATGACCTCGAGAAGGGCTTCGCCATGTGCTCGCACGCGCTCATCCTGGCGCGCGGCCGCGTGGTGGTGTGCGCCGAGAAAGAGCGCGTCGACGCCGCGGCCTTCCGCGACCTGTACCTCGCAACCGTTGGAACGGGGGTGTCGTAACCGTGTCCCGTATCGAGAACGAGCGCGTCTGCGCGAAAGGTTCCGGCGGCCGGGCGCCGCGTGCGCTGGCCCAGTATCGCGCCTTGCTTGCAAAGGATGTGCGCCAGGAGCTTCGCACGCGCGAGATGCTCACCTCCATGGGCGTGTACGCGCTGCTGGTGCTCACCATCTACGGCGCCGCGCTCGCGCAGGTGGGCGATAAGCTCCAGGTGGTGTCGTTTGCCGGCGGCCTGCTGTGGGCGCTTGTGATCTTCACGAGCCTGCTAGGTCTCAACCGCAGCTTCGGGCACGAGACGGAGTCGGGCTGCCTGGAGGGCATCCTGCTGGCGCCCGTGGACCGCGCGGTGATCTTTTTGGCCAAGGCAACTAGCAACCTGCTGTTCTTGCTGGCGGTAGAGGTCGTCGTCGTTCCGCTGTTCTTCCTGTTCTTCCTCTCGGGCGCCGAGCTCGCGGCAACGACCCCGCTCATCGCGGTGCCGTTGCTTGTCGGCACGGTGGGCGTCGCCGGCGTGGGCACCCTGCTGTCCACCATGACCATCGAAACGCGCGGTCGCGACGTGCTGCTGGCCATCCTGTTCATTCCCGTGGCCTTTCCGCTGCTCTACGCCTGCGTTTCGGCGACCACCTGCGCGTTTCTGGGTGTGGAGGGCACTATGGGGACCTTCTGGACCTCGTGCGGCGTGGCGCTCGTCTACGACGTCGTCATGATCGCCGCGGCCTGGGGCCTTTACGAGTTCGTGGTGGACGCCTAGCGCGCCGCGAGGCTCCGGGCGGGCGATATACCCTCTTGCAGGGTAGGTCGCGCGAGCCGAGTTCGGGTACTATGGGCGTGCCGTTCGCGCGGGCGGGCGGCACGTTTTCGTTCTATAAGGAGAAAGGGGAGCATGGTGCAATCGAAAGCCGATCGACTTGTTCCGCTGTTGCTGCTTCTGGGCGCGGTGCTCACCGCGGTGGACGTGGTATGGACGTTCACGCTGGCTCCGCTGGTCCAGGGCGCCCAGCTTTCCGAGCCCGTGGTGATTGCCGGCCAGATGGTCACCACCAAGCTTCTGCTCAGCCAGAAGATCTTCTACCTGCACGTTCCGGTGGCCATCGCCTCGTTCGTCGTGATGGCGTTTCTGGCGTACTACGGCGTGCGCTTCCTCATGACCAAGGACCGTGCGTACGACCTGCGCGCCTATGTCGCGGCCCAGGTCGCGCTCGTCTTCATCGTGGCAACCATGATTTCGGGCGACCTGTGGACCTGCTTCGAGTGGGGCGTGTGGTGGGTGTGGGAGCCGCGGCTTACCACGTACTTCATCTTGATGCTGCTGGTGATCGGGTACTTCATCCTGCGCAACGCCATCGACGACCCCGAGAAGCGCGCGCGGTTCTGCGCGGTCTTCGGAATCATCGCGTTCATCGACGCGCCCATCTCGTTCTTCATCACGCGCTTGGTGCCCTCGTCGATCCATCCGGTGGTGTTCCGCACCGATAGCGGCCTGCCGCCCATGATGCTGATCCCGTTTTTGCTGGGCTTGTTCGGCATGCTCATGATCGGTTTCGCGCTGTACCGCTATGCGCTGCGCGTACATGGCGATGCCCAGGCGGTCGAGGAGCTGAAAGAGCAGCTGGAAGAGCTGGATGCCCGTGCGAACGAGCGCGCGGCGGCCGCGGCGCTCGAGCGCCTGAGCGCGCGGCACGCGGTCGAGGTGGTGCGCGAAGCTGCCTGCGACGCGTCGGCTGTCGCCGCCCGCGCCGATGACGAGAACCCGAGCAAGGAGGACTAACCATGGATGCGATTCTTTCCGAGGTCTATTCGACCGTATTGCCGGCGGCTCCGTTCGTGCTCGCCGCGTATGTGGGCATCTGGCTCACGCTGTTCGTGTACGTGTTCTCGCTGTGGAAGAAATCCAAGCACACGAGCGAGGACATCGAGGCGCTGAAGCGCGCGTTGGAAGAGCGCGAGCGCAAGGAGTAGGAAGCCCCTACGGTAGTTCCCGGGCGTCGCCTCAAAAAGGGGCGGCGCCCTTTGTCATGTGGATGCATGAGCGTGCCTACGAAAGCGCCCGTCGGCAGGGGTCTATCTGCCGACGGGCGCTTTCGTGGATGGCGGGTGCGGGCTACTCGGCCGCTTCGGTTTTCGTGAGCAGCTCGCGATGGCGGTTGAGCTCGATCATCGTGCGGTCCAGAAACGTGATGTAGGAGCGCAGCTCGTCGTCGGTGAACGAGTCGAAGTTGGGGACGACGGCGGTGTCGGTGGCAAGAGCCAGACCCTTATCGGTGATTCGGACGGATAGCGCATGGTTGCCCGTATCGAGCGCGCGCCGCTCGATGAGGCCGTTCTTTTCAAGCTTGAAGAGCATCTCGCCGAGCGATTGCGGACGGATGCCCAGCTGTTCGCACATATCGCGCTGGCGCATCTCGGTCTTGCGAGCAAGAAGGGAGAGGACGCGCCCTTGCCCTCGGAGCGGGCTGAACGCGGGCGATCCGGCCGATTGCTGGACTGCAGCGTGCCACTTTTGCAAGCACCGCTGGGTGCTGATGAGCTTTTCGATTACCTCGCGATGCAGAGCGTCGGCAGTGGCGTTCGCGGTCGGCTGGACGGGCAAGGCTCCTCCAAGATAGCTAACAGATTAAAAATGATTGCATATAAACACAATTGGTTTTTGATTGTATACGCCTTCGCCCCTTGTATAAAGAGTAAGCTGCCAAAACAGTAACACTTTATCGAAAAATGATAAAAGTTTGGCCGAATTTGACACAGGCGAAAAAAAGTTTGAAAAAGTGCTTGCATTAGATCGTGGATCACCCTATTATATTTACTTGCGCACACAGTGCGTCCAGACATTGCGGGGTGGAGCAGTCTGGTAGCTCGCCGGGCTCATAACCCGGAGGTCGTAGGTTCAAATCCTGCCCCCGCGACCAAGAACTTGCAGCTCGTCGGCTTTGCCGGCGAGCTTTTTTGTTATCGAGGGCGATCGGCGCTCAAGCTTTCGACGCCTTTTTCAGGCGCGCTCGAGACGGCGCTTCCTCAACTTCGCAGTAAGTTTCACGGTCTGCCGCGCAAAAGTCCAGGCGGACGGCGGTTTTGCTCATGGAGGCTGTAGGCAAGTCCTATACAATTGATATGCATAGACAAGCACATAAAGTGGGCAGCCCGTCGGATGGGCGGGCTGTTTTCGGAGGGAAGCATCTATGAGCAAGATCGAAGACAAGGGCTCCGTCGCGGGCGCCTCGCCCAACGGCCGCCGCGTGGGTTGCCCGATAAATGATGCAGGGTTAACATCTGTTAGAGGATAGTACTGTGTATTTCCTATCGAAATCACAGGTTAACAGGTCTATGCCGACGAGCAAGAACGCCACATCAATGAAAGGGGACGTGATATCCATGCCCACCAAGCGGACGAACCCGAAGACCGCGGTTGCCGTGATGCTGGCCGCCGCTATGGCGGCCCCTTCGGTGCTGTCCCCGGCAACGGCCCTGGCGCAGACCAGCGCGGATGCCGCGGTGCGCGCCGCCGCTACACGTGCTTCGAAAGCGAATGACGCCTTGGCGAAAGCGCAGGCGGAGCTGGACGCGTTCCTTGCGGCAACCGATTTCGATGGCCTCGAGGCTGCCAAGCGCGAGGCACAGGCGGCGTACGATGAAGCGCTTGCCGCCAAGCGCGCGGCCGATCGGGAATATGACGAGGCCAAGCGCCAGGCGGATCGAGCTCAGGTGCGGCTCGATGAGGAAAAGGTCGTGTTTGACGCTGCCAGCGCCGCCCTGCCTTCGCTTTCATCTACGCTCGACGCGGCCAAGACCGAGTACGGCCGCGCGCGCGACGCTTATGCGGCTGCTGCGGAGCTCGTGGATGGAGGCGCTATCGCCGCCTCCCGCGCCGAGCTGCAGCGCGCGCAGACCGAATACGATGCCATCGAAGAGTGGCAGACCGAGGAGAAAGAGCAGGCTCGGCAGTGTCTTATCGCAGCCCGGAAAGCCTATAACAAGACCGTCGAGCGCTCGGGATCCACGGCGCGCGCCCAGGCCGACGCCGCCATCGCGGGCAAGCAGTCCGCCTACGATGCGGCTGCTTCGGCGTATAGCGGACGCAAGCGCCTGGCGGACCGCCTGGCCGGCGAGGTGACCGACCTCGAGGGGCGCTTGGCCGTGCAGGACAACAAGCTCTCGGCGGCCCAGAAGAAAGCCGCCGATGCGCGTACGGCGCACGACGATGCGCATGCCGCCGTGGACGCGGCCCAGCGGGTCTACGACGACGCTTTGCGCGGGCATGAGGCCTGGGCGGCCGAGTACGACCGGTTGGTGAAGGCCGCGGCCGATGCCAAGCGCGCGGCAGACAACGCGCGTTCGGCGTACGAGACCGCGAGCCAGACGGTGAAGGACCTCGAGTCGCAGAAGGCCGAGAAGCAGAAGAAGGTCGACGAGCTGCGCAAGCAGATGGAGACCGGTGGCCAGAGCACCATCAAGAACGCTAACGACTTCTTCGAGTTCATCAAGAACCAGGGTGTTGTTGACGACGGGGGCATCAAGCCTGATTACGTCGACAATGTTGCACCTGGCGCTATGGCCCAGAACATTCTCAATGGTTGGCGCGACGTATACATCGACGGTGACAAGTCCGACGTCCTGTCCAAGTACACCAACCTGAACGATCCCAATGACGCATCCGCCATCGGCAACATGCTGAAGGCTCTCGACCTCATCGCCGAGTGCAACGCCTTGCGCAAGGCTGAGGGCCTGCCCGAGCTCTACGTCTCCGACGTGGCTATGGCGATCGCCATCATGAACACGAACTGGTCTGCGGCCAACCTCAAGAAGACCGGCAAGCTCGAGCACGTCGCCAGCCACAGCCACGGCGCTCAGGGCTGGGCCGAGAACATCAATGCCGGCTACACCGACGCCCACACCGCCTACGAGGGTTGGTACTGGAACGAGAAGGCCAACGCCCTCGGACACGCCGTGACCGACCCCGCCACGGGCAAGGTCTACCAGCCCGGCGGCTCCGGCGGCCAGACCGGTCACTACGAGAACATCGTCGAGGGCTCCTACACCGTCACCGGCGCCGCGTGGAACGCGACCGGCTTCAACGGCCGTCCCGTCATGGGCCAGGAGTTCCGCGATGAGAACAAGGTCGGCCCCTACGGTGGTCTCGATGGTCGTCCCGTTTACTATAACCTCCTCGAGAACATCTACACGGTCGACGCCTACCGCGCCCGTCTGCTTAAGGCTATCGAGCAGGGTGGCGGCAATAGCCAGCTGCAGGCGCGGATCGACCAGCTCCTGAAAGAGATCGACGATGTCGACGCGCGCATCGCGGCCCAGGACCTGGCGGGCAAGAAGGCCGCCCGCGACGCCGCCGACCGCGCCAAGGCTGCGGCGGACAAGGCCGTGGACGACCATGCCAAGACCAATATCGGCACCGCTGAGGCAAAGGCCAAGCTCGATGCCGCGAAGGCCGAGGAGGCCCGTGCCGCCGAGTCGAAGCGCGCCGCCGAAGCGGAGCTTGCGCGCGTGCGCAGCGCGGTCGAAGCCGAGAAGGCCCGCATCAACCAGCAGCTCGCATCCAAGCGCGCCCAGCTCGCCGACGCTCGCGCCCAGTTGCCCGCGCTCGAGGCCGCCAAGAACCAGGCGGCGTCCGAGCTCGATGCCGTTCGGACCCGATACGCCGCCATCACCGATTCGGGTACGAGGTACGACCGCGCCAAGGCGGACCTCGATGCGGCCCAGGCTGCTTATGCGGCAAAGAAGGCCGAGGTCGAGCAATCCATGAAGGCCGTCAGGAATCTTTCGGCAACGCTGTCCGAGGCTCGTTCCGCGCTGAGTCTCTGCGAGGCCGCCGTAGACGACGCCGAGGCGGATCTGGAGTCCAAGGAGCGCCGGCTTGCCGAGGCTAAAGAGCAGCTCGATGCGGCGACGGCAGAGCGCGCCCGTCTCGAGGCCGCCCGCGACGCCGCGCGCGCGGCGGACGCCGACGCTCCGGCCAAGAAGCCCGAAGAGTCCAAGGGAGATGCCGAGGCGGCGTCTTCGGATACCTCCAAGGATAGGATTCCGGCAACCGGCGACCTTGATGCTGCCATCGCCGCCGCCATGGCCGCAGCCGGTCTGGGGGTCCTTGGCGCTGCAGGGGCGTATCGTCGTCGCGAGCGCCAGGGATAGCACTCGCTTTTACGGGAATCATCGGAGGGGCCCGATGGCGTTTGCAGCGCGGTCGAGCCCTCCGCAATGAAGGGAGATACTCATGGCATTTTGCAAGAACTGCGGGAAGAAGCTGCCCGAGGACGCCTTCTTCTGCCCATCGTGCGGCACGAAGAACGAACCGGTGGCCGAGGATGCCGCTCCGTCTGAGCCGACGCTCCCCGTCGACGCTAAGACCGATGTCGCCGTGCGGGACAACGAGGCCCAGCCTGCTCCGCGCAAGGGCGGTAAGGGCAAGCTGATCGCGGCCGCCGCATTGGTGCTCGTGGTGGGCGGCGGTGCCGCGGTCTTCGCATCGGGCGCGCTGGCTCCCAAGGAGCCGCCTGCCAAACAGGACGTGGCAGATGGCTCGAAGGCGTCGAGCGACGAGACGAGGGGCGACCACCTTGTTAAGACTCGCTATGAGGACCTCGAAGCCGACGACGTCGTTATCGCGGACGATGTGTACGCCCGTCCCGGTGTTCGCTTCAAGATGAAGAACAACACGGGGGAGGTTTTGAAGGATGCCATCGTCAGGGTGTACGGCACCTACAAGGTGCTTGACAGCTATGGCGATGAGCAGCTGAAGGAAGACGAGATCAGCATGGTTGTCGCCGAGACCGGCTCGACCAACATTCCGCGCGTCCTGCCGGGAGAGAGCACCGTCGAGCTCATCCCCTGCGATGTCGACGGGGTCGTGGGAACGCACAAGAGCACGTACACCGGCGACGAGCAGCAGTATCGCCTTGAGGATATGGAGAGCGTGAGGGTCGAGGTCGCCTTTGCCAGTCGTACCGGCAGCGAGGAATATCCCGAGCTGAAGAAGGACGACTACAAGGTCGATCTGACGATGATGGTCAACGACTACAACAACCCGCTGCTCAAGGTGAGGATCACCAACCAGACCAACTACAAGTGGCGCATGGCCCGCGTGTATACAGTCGGCGTTGCCGCCGACGGCTCGATCGCGCGCCGCAGCGGGTCCTCCGGTGTCGCGTCTGCCTACGATTGCACCGACCGGCTCTTCGAGTATCTCAATCCGGGCGAGTCGAAAGAGGTTGAGGTCTCATATCACGGCGACCTCGATGTCGATCATTTCGAGGTAACGCGCGTGGTTGTGGAAAAGGAACTGGGCAGCGAGTCCGAGGACTAGCGCCTACGTGGCGAAAGGGGCCCGCGCGGCCCCTTTCGCTGTTGAGTCGAGATGTGTGGAAGAGGCCCCGGCGGTGCCGGCGGCGTAGAGGAAAGGTGGTAGGCGTGGCACGCTTCTGTATCAAATGCGGCGCGCAGCTTCAGCCCGATGACAAGTTCTGTATCAAGTGCGGCGCGTCCGCATGCGAGGCCGGCGAATGCGGGGAGGAGCGCGAGGCCGCGGGCGAGGTTCTGCAGGACGGTGCGTCCGAAGCCCCGGCTTCGGCGCCGGATGATTCCGGGGCTGCAGGTGACGACGGCTCCATCGCGGACGGTGACGAGGCGGCCCCCGCGGCCAAAGGGGGCCGTAGGAAATACGCCGTGCCCGCGGTGCTCGGGGCCGCGGCTGGCCTGGTGCTCGCCATTGGCGTGGGAATGGCCGTGTCGCCTTCCCCGATGGGCTCTGCTGCGGGCGAGGTGTCCGTGCCCGAATTGCTGGGGAGCACGCAAGAGGATGCGGCCGGCATGCTTGCCGATGCCAACCTGAAGCTCGGGGCGGTGGCCGTGGCGTATAGCGACGACTATCCGGCGGGCCAGGTGAGCCTGGCATCGCCCGTGCCCGGCGAGAAGGCCGCCGCGGGCTCCGAGGTCGACCTCACGATTTCCAAGGGCCCGGCTCCCAAGGATGAACCCGCCGCGCCCGTCCCGCAGGAGGTTGCTCCGGCGCCGCAGCAGCCGACGCCCGACAACTACGTGCTGCCCGAGTCGGCAACCCATCTGTACAGCGAGGCCGAGGTATCCGGATTGAGCGAGTGGGACCTCTCCATCGCGCGCAACGAGATCTACGCGCGCCATGGTCGCGGCTTTGCCGATCAGGAGCTCGCGGCGTACTTTGCCAGCCAGTCGTGGTACCGGCAGCAGTACACGCCGGAGCAGTTCGACGCGCTTTCGCCCAGCCCGCTCAACGACGTGGAACGGGCCAACGCCGCGCTGCTCCTCAAGGTCGAGAAGGACAAGAAGTACGGCGGTGCTTCTTCATCGGCGCCCGCCGGCTTGAGCGACGCGGCGGTGCAGGCGGCGCGCCGGGCTCTTGGCATTCCGGATAGCCTGGATTGCGTGACCCCGGAGGTCGGCGGTGCCTCGTGGTGGGAAGGCGGCGGGATGTACCTGTACCCGGTTGCCTTCTATCGCAACGGGGCGCAGATCGCGTCCGCCTTGTGCAAGGACGATGGCACGCCGGCGCGCAACATCATGGGCTATAACGGGTAGCGCGTCCGGCGCGGCTCGCCGGGGCATGCGAAGCCGGTTGGCTCCCGGCGCGCGGCCGCGCTTCGTTGGATCGTCGCAAAGCTGTTGGAGAAGGAGAATGCCATGGAAAAGAAGCAGGGTATGAAGATATCGGGCGGCCAGGTTGCCGTCTTCGCCGCGGTGATGCTCGCCGTGGGCGCGGTGGTGTTCGCGCTGCGCCCCGCCCCGGCATCGCTGCCGGCGCATCCCGTGTCGATTCCCATTGCCGCCGAGGGCCTGGATACGTCTTCGGGCACCCCGGTGCCCGTGCGCGTCCAGGGCGTCGATGCGAGCGGCGTACCGATCGACCAGGTATATGCGATCCAGGGCGACGGCTCGGGAGCCCAGTTGCCCGAAGGCTCGTATTCGATTTCGGTGACGTCCTCGCCCATCGCGGCCGATGGCACGATCTACTCCATCGTGGGGGCCCTCGCCGCCGCGACGGTGGATGCCGAGGGCGGTCTCGAGCTTGGAAGCGAGCTCGTCTTGGCGCCCGTCGCCGCGCTGGAGGCAGATGACGATGCTATCGCGGCGGCATACGACGGCGTGAAGGGGCTGGACGGCATGGACGCCGCGCGCGCCGCGAGCCTCAGGTACGCGGCCGTGAAGCGCCGCGAGGGCGCCGTCGCCGAGGCGGAGCGCCGCAACGACCCCGCAGCGCAGGCACAGGCGCAGGGAAAGCAGGTGTTTACGGGAACCGTGCGCATGTACGACCGCGAGCACGGTATCTGGATGGAGCTGCACGGCTACGATCCCAACGACCCCGACGGCACGTCTCCGTATGGCGCCCGCGGCGTTGCGATGTTGTATGTCGAGGGCAGCCCGCAGGGCACCGGAATATCGGGCGACCCCACGAGCCACGAGCGCTTTGCGTTGCCCATCGAGAACATGGTGCTGGGATACGGGGAAGAGTCCGTGCCCTGGCAGCAATATGACGGCCAGCGCGTCGTTATCGCCGTCGACGACCTGCGTGGCTTTTCCGACGTGCGCCCCATGCAGGTGAGCGCTATGGGGCCGCACTTCCTGAAGCTCGCGGAGTAGGGCCGCGGGGCGGCGGCGCCGGGTCGCGCCATCTGGCGCCGTTCGCCCGCCGTTGCGGCCTGCGGCATGTGGGGCGCCTTGCCGGCCTTGGGAGCAGCTTGGAAGGGAAGGCCGCCCGCGCCTTTCCCCCTTTTGCGCTACAGTATTTGAGTGTGTAAATGCACATTTGTCGTTTTCGCTTTGCGAAAGAGGGGAGATTCATGGAATCCCAGGCCTATCCGATGCTGTTCAGCCCCATCAAGGTGGGCACGCAAGAGGTTAAGAACCGCGTGTTCATGCCGCCCGTATCCACGAACCTGGCCGACCACGGCTATGTTACCGACGCGCTGATCGATCACTACACGGCGCGTGCCAAGGGCGGCGTGGGCCTCATCATCACCGAGGTCGTGACCGTCGAGCCCACGTATACCTATCTGCCTGGCGATATGTGCTGCTATGACGACACCTTCATCCCCGGCTGGGAAAAGCTCGCCGCCGCGGTTCACCAGTACGGCGCCAAGATCATGCCGCAGCTGTTCCATCCTGCGTACATGGCGTTCAACGTTCCGGGTACGCCGCGCCTGATCGCCCCGTCCTTCGTGGGCCCGTCCTACGCCCGCGAGGCGCCGCGTCCCATCACCATCGACGAGATCCACGAGCTCACCCGCCAGTTCGGCGACGCGGCCGAGCGCATGCAGAAGGCCGGCGTCGACGGCGTCGAGGTCCACGCCGCCCATGCCCACGGCATGCTCGGAGGATTCCTCTCGCCCCAGTACAACAAGCGCACCGACGAGTACGGCGGCAGCCTGGACGCGCGCATGCGCTTCCTGCTGGAGGTCATCGCCGAGATCCGCGAGCGCTGCGGCAAGGACTTCATCATCGACGTGCGCATCTCCGGTGACGAGTACACCGATGGCGGCCTCACGCTCAACGACATGATCTACGTGTCCCGCCGCCTGGAGAAGGCCGGCGTCGACATGATCCACGTCTCCGGCGGCACCACCATCAAGCGCGGCTCGGCTATCCCCGCCGCGGGCACCAAGCAGGCCAGCCACGCCGCCCTCTCGCGCGAGATCAAGAAGCACGTGACCATCCCCGTGGCCACCGTGGGACGTATCAACGAGGCGTGGATCGCCGAGGAGCTCATCGAGGACGGTGCCGCCGACATCTGCATGATGGGCCGCGCCAACCTGTGCGACGCCGAGTTCTGCAACAAGGCCGCTGCGGGGCGCGCCGAGGAGGTCCGCCCGTGCATCGGCTGCCTGCGCTGCCTGAACGGCATCATGTTCGGCAAGCCCATCGCCTGCACGGTCAACCCGGACGTCGAGCACGACGAGGCGGGCTTCGAGCCGGCTGCCGAGAAGAAGAACGTGCTGGTGGTCGGCGCCGGCCCTACCGGTATGGAGGCTGCGTACATCGCCGCGCGCCGCGGTCACCACGTGGTGCTCGTGGATAAGCAGGAGGAGCCCGGCGGCCAGCTGCGCATCGCGTCGGTCCCGCCGGCGAAGCAGGAGCTCACCCGCGTCATCAAGTACCAGTTCAGCCGTCTGGCCGACGCCGGGGTGGACGTCCGCATGGGCGTCGAGCTCACGGCCGAGGACATCCAGCGCGACTTCGCGGGCTACGAGGTGGTCCTGGCCTACGGCGCCGAGCCCATCGTCCCCGGCTTCATGACGGGCTTCAAGCAGGTCATGACCGCCGACGACCTGCTGGCAGGCCGCGCGTTCCCGGGCAAGAAGATTGTCATCGTGGGCGGCGGCTCCGTGGGCTGCGAGACGGCCGACTACCTGGCTCCGCTGGTCAACGACCTGGCACCGTCCAACCGCGACGTCACGCTCATCGAGATGACCCGCACGCTCGCCGCCAACGAGGGCGGCGCCGGCCGCGCGGTGCTCGTGACCCGCATCCTCGACAAGGGCGTCCACGTGCTCACCGAGGCCAAGCTCACGGGCGTGACCGAGGACACCATCTCCTACGAGAAGGACGGCGAGGAGCATGTGATCGAGGGCGCCGACACCCTGGTCCTGGCGCTGGGCTATCGCCCTAACGCCGCGCTCGCCGACGCGCTGGCCGAGGCGGGTTTCACCTGCCACGTGCTGGGCGACTCCAAGCAGTGCGGCAACCTGCGCGACGCCATCGAGGCCGGCTACGAGGCCGCCTGCGCGCTGTAGGTTCTAATATGTCGCCGGATGCATACCGCATGCATCCGGCGACGTGCGCCGCCGCGGCTGCCAGCTTGCCGCCATCATGCCTGTGTGGACTGAATTTTGCGGCAGCGACCTGCTCTAATGTGGTTTTGAGCCTGAAAGCCACCGCTCGCCGTTTATCGACAAACGGCCGCCGTACCGCTAAAAGCGGACGGCTTCCCATGCATACAGACCTACCATTGCATACAGTCTGTAAACCTTTCAGAAAGGAGAAGGCATGGGATTCAAACGGGCCATGGGCCTGGGTGCGCTCACGCTGGCAGTCGCTGCAGCGGTTTCGGGCGCCGGCGCCGAAGCTGCGTACGCGGCGGGTGCCACGCCGGAGCTGCTCCCGGTACCCAAGTCTGCAACCTACCAGGATGGCGCCCTGTCGCTTTCCAACGTAGAGCTGGTCGGCGCTGATGTCGCCGACGCCGACGCCGTGCGCGTCGTGAAGCAGCTGCTTAAGGATGCGGGCATCACGGTGACCGAGCGCACCGCCGCCCAGGGCGCAACCGAGGGCGCTACCGCCATCTACCTCACCGAGGCCGACGATGCCTGCTCGGCGCGCGACGCGCTTGCAACCGCTATGGGTCTGGCCAACGCGGCCGAGCTCGATGAAGAGGGCTACGTCCTCGGCGTCGACGCCGCGCGCAAGGCCATCGTCCTCACGGGTGCCGGCGGCGACGGCAGCTATTATGCTGCGCAGACGCTCGCTCAGCTCATCGAGGGCAAGGACGTACCCAACGCGCGCATCTCCGACGAGCCTTCGCTGCCCGTCCGCGGCACCATCGAGGGCTTCTACGCCCGCGGCAAGGAGGACTGGTCGTGGGAGGACCGCATGAATCAGGTGCGCTTCTACGGCAAGACCAAGATGAACACCTATATCTACGCGCCGAAGGAGGATCCGTTCCACCGCGATCGTTGGCGCGAGCCCTATCCGCAGGACCAGATGGACAAGATGGTCGCCCTTGTCAAGGAGGCCAAGGCCAACAAGGTCGATTTCGTGTTCGCGCTGTCGCCGGGCAACTCCATCAACCTCACGAGCGAGTCCGATTTCCAGGCGCTCGTCAACAAGTGCAAGCTCATGTACGACAACGGCGTGCGCGACTTCGCCATCTTCTTCGACGACATCAGCAATAAGGACGGCGTGGGCCAGGCCAAGCTCCTCAACCGTTTCAACAAGGAGTTCATCAAGAAGCAGGCCGAGCCCTGCACCCTGGCTACGGTTCCCACCGAGTACGACTCCAACGCCATGCTCGACGGCGCCAGCACCAAGCCCTATACCGCCAACTTCGCCAAGACGATCGACCCCGACATCAAGGTGATGTGGACGGGCAGCTCCGTCGTTCCCGACGGCATCACGGTCAAGGACGCCGAGTTCATGACGAGCGTCTACGGAGACCGCGCTGCTATCTGGTGGAACTATCCCTGCAACGACTATCAGCTCGATAAGCTTGCCATGGGCCCCATCCACGGCATCGACAAGGCCGTCTTCGATAAGATCGGCTACTTCGTCATGAACCCCATGGGCCGCGCCAGCCTGTCCCGCGTCACGCTGGGCACGGGCGCCGACTATTCATGGAACGTTCAGGCCTACGACGAGGATGCCTCCCTTGAGGCGTCCTGCGAGCTCTCCTATCCCGAGCACGCCGAGCACGTTCGCACGCTGGCCCTTCATTCCTCGCAGGTGTTCGGCGGCTCCTTCTCCTGCGGTCGCCCCGACGCCCCGGAGGCCAAGGCACATGCCGACGCCCTGCTGAAGTCCGTGGTTGTTTCCGAGGATCCCGCCCAGGACAAGAACGTCCTCGCCCTGCGCGCCGACATGAAGGCCATGGTCGATGCCTCCAACGCCCTTACGGGTGGCGACTTCGGCCCCATCAGCTCCTTTGTCGCTAAGCTCGGCCAGGTGGGCCAGGCGGGCGACAAGGCCATCGACCTGGTCATCGCCAAGGTTAAGGGCGAGCAGGACAAGGTGAACAGCCTTACCTCCGAGCTCAACCGCACCGTGTCGGCCCTTGAGGCGGGCAAGCTCGTCTCCGAGCGCAGCATGGTCTACTTCATCAAGGACGCCCTGGCATACCAGATCGAGCCCAAGGCCGGGTTCGAGGTCTCCGCCTCGCTGGTCCAGAAGGGCACCGAGGTGACCTTTACGAACACCAGCTCGACGTCTGCTGCCGAGTACGAGTGGAGCTTCCCCGGTGCCACCAAGGCCATCTCGAACGAGGCTGAGCCCACCGTGGTCTACACGAAGCCCGGTCGCTATGACGTGACGCTTACGGTCCGCAACCGCTTCGGCGAGGATACCGTGTCCAAGAAGAGCGTCGTTTACGTCGTCGATTCCATGCCCGAGAAGATGGACAACCTCGCGCTGAAGAAGCATGCGACGGCGAGCGGCTCCGCAGCTCCTACCGAGGGCGCCGAGAAGGCCGTCGACGGTTTGGTCACGGGCAGCAAGTGGTGCGCCACCGGCAACAGCGGCCAGTGGCTGACCGTTGACCTGAAGGACACCTACACGCTGTCGAGCTTCCGCATCCATCATGCCGAGGCCGGTGGCGAGGGCGCATCCGCCAACACCCACTCGTTCACCATCTCCGTCAGCACCGATGGCCGTAACTACACCAAGGTCGTCGATGTCGACAACAACACCAAGGGCGTGACCGAGCATGCCATCACGCCTACGGCCGGTCGCTACGTCAAGCTCGACATCCGCCGCGCCGTGTCCCCGGGTACCCAGTGGCCCGCCGCCCGTATCTTCGAGTTCGAGGCATACGGCATCACCGGCGACGTGTCGCAGCTGCCCGAGTACGTAGCTCCCAACACCGCTGACCTCGAGGCTCTGCTCGAGGAGGTCTCCGGCCTGGCCGAGGCCGACCACACCGCCACCACCTGGGGCAAGCTCGTTGAGGCCCGCGATGCAGCCACCGAGCTGCTCACTCGCGGCGACAAGACCCAGGACGAGGTCGACGCCGCCCACACCGCGCTCGTCGCAGCCCGCGACGCCCTGGTGAACACCGCTGCCCTCAAGGCCGAGCTGGCCAAGCACGAGGGCCTGGTCGAGGGCGACTACAACAAGGCAACCTGGGCCGCCTTCAAGACGGCCCGCGACGAGGCCCAGCAGCTGCTCGATAACGGCCGCGCCTCCCAGGACCAGGTCGACGCCGCCGCCAAGCGCGTCGCCGACAAGGCTGCCGCGCTCGTGAAGGTTGCCGACCTCAAGGCCGCCCTCGAGAAGCACGCCGGCCTGAACGAGGCCGACTACACCAAGGCCAGCTGGACCGCCTTCAAGACCGCCCGCGACGAGGCCCAGGCGCTCGTCGACGGTGCCGGCGCGACCCAGGAGAAGGTGGCCGCCGCCATCGCCAAGCTCGATGACGCCGCCGCCAAGCTCGTGAACGTCACCAAGCTTGTGGCCGAGCTGGCCAAGTGCGCCGACCTCAACAAGGCCGACTACACCAGCGCGTCCTGGAAGGCGTTCGACGCCGTCCGCGCCGACGCCCAGAAGGTGCTCGACACCGAGAACGCCACGCAGCAGCAGGTCGATGACGCCGTGAAGGCGCTCTCCGAGGCCTTTGCCTCGCTCGTGAAGGTCAACCCCATCGACTTCATCGACGTTGACGACAACACCGATCACGCCGAGCACATCGCCTGGCTGGCTGCCAACGGCATCTCCACCGGCTTCAAGAACGAGGACGGCACCCTCAGCTTCCGCCCCTATGCGAAGGTCACCCGTAACGACATGGCCGCGTTCCTCTATCGCATGGCCGGCGAGCCCGAGTACGACGTCGAGAGCGCCCCGGCATTCTCCGATGTCGACGAGAGCACCCCGCACAGCAAGGCCATCCTCTGGCTTGCCGCCGAGGGCATCTCCACCGGCTTCAAGGGCGCCGATGGCACGGCGGAGTTCCGTCCCTATGCCGAGGTCACCCGTAACGACATGGCCGCGTTCCTCTATCGCATGGCCGGCGAGCCCGCCTACGATGCCTCCGACGTCTCGTTCGCCGACATCGTGGCCGACACCCCGCATCGCGAGGCCGTGCTGTGGCTCGCCGCTTCCGGCGTGTCCACCGGCTTCGATGAGGCCGACGGCTCCAAGACGTATCGTCCGTACGACCAGATCGCCCGCTGCGACATGGCTGCGTTCCTGCATCGTATGGCCGACAAGAACCTCGTGTAAGACTGCCGGGATCACGTTCGATCCCCGCGGCAACGTGGTGGGTGCGCTGGCATCATCCGTCCAGCGCACCCGGTAACAAGAAGAGGCCCCGACGGTTCCGTCGGGGCCTCTTCGTCATTTCATCCCCACACGTGCTCAGAAAAGGGACAGGCACTAATCTGAGAGGGGGGGACTGCGGGCGCGTTCCGGAGTGCCCCGGCGGTCTGCTCGGAAAAGTGCCTGTCCCTAATCCGAGAGCTGGTCTGAGAGGGGCCAATCCGAGGGCGCGGGCAGCTTTCGGGGCTGCCCGCGCGGGCGAGGGGCGGCCTATGCCGCGCGTGCCATTGCCTGCTCGTAATCGCGCGTGCCGCGGAACACCTCGTGCTTGTACGGGTTCACGCCCAGCTTCTTCGCACGGTACATGATGTAGCCGAACGCCGCGATGTTGGCGGCCAGCGCGATGATGGAAACAACCAGGTTGATCTGGGGGTTGTTCACCGAATCGACCGAGAACACGCTGTAGTCCTGGAACATCGGGAACACCTGGGCGAACATGCACCACAGGGCCAGCGTGTTGGCGCGGTTCTGAATCCAGCCGCCCTTGTTCCAGAAGAAGTTGGCCACCGTGGGCGCCAGGAGCAGCGCCAGGCCGCAGTACCAGGCGTGCGTGGGCAGGCAGTTATAGGTGTAGCAGAAGTTCCACAGGTCATAGGCAATGATGAAGACCCAGGTCATGTCTGGCCACAGCATGTCGTCGCCCTTCTTAGAGCGGTAGATGCCCCACCAGCCGGTCATGCACAGGATGTTGATGAGGCCGGCCACGCCGTTGAACACGTTGTGCCAGCCGCCCATGAGCGTGACGCCCTCGGAGCTAACCCACGTGGTGCCGAACGCGCGGAAGGCGCTTTCGAAATCGGACACCACGGCGATGAGGATGTTGATGGCCACGATGGCGAAGGGGAACACCTTGAACCACTCGGCTCGACCGAGCTTGCCCCAGTCGTACTTGATCATCATGAAGCCGATGCAGCCCGCCGTGGCGGCGTACAGCTTGGCGTAGTGGAACCAGCTGTTCATATGCAGGTACGTGGGGTTGTTGAGCGCCCACTCCATGCCCATGCCGGCGCATACGTAGATGCTGATGAAGTAGACCGTGAGGGCCGCGGGGAGGGCGAGGAAGCAGAAGATGCCGCCGGCCTTGGAACGGCGCGCGACCTCGTTGGCAAGGATGAGGCACGCGAAGACCGCGACCCAGCCCAGCCATTGGAACATGGCGGTTTCGCCATACACCTGGAACAACATGGGTTCCCCTTTCTAATTTGACGGTATGTCAACGCATTGTTGAGTTTCCATCAACGTTGACACTCCGTCAACAAAAAGTTGACGAAATGTCAGCGCCCGCTGCCTTGTGCGATCTTGGAAAGGGGCACGCCAGGTTGTTAGCGCTCGGGCCGGCGGTCGGGGTACTTCTTCGTGTACCCCTCGATATGCAGCGTGCTGGCGACGATGTCCTTGATCGTCTCCGTATCGACATCGGGATGCGTGCGCACGTACATGATGAGCCCGGTGATGAGCACGTAGAACGTTTCGTATAGGTGGTCGATGCGCACCTCGTGCGACGATGCGAAGTCAACTACCGTGGACTCGCAGATGTAGCGCGCCGTGCGGTCGGCGACGCGGTGGACGAAGCTGGCGTACAGCGCCGAGTTGCTTCCCGAAAAGAGCGATTGCGAGAACTCGTCGTCGCGTTTGAGAATGAGGCGCTTGAGCAGCTCGGCCGCGCTGTCGAGCGACCCCTCGATATCGCCGGCGATGCGCTGCGCGTTCCACTCGACGAGCTGCTCCACGAACGTGTCGATGCTTTCGTCGATGAGCGCGTCGAACGCGTCCTCCTTGGTGGGGAAGTAGTGGTAGAACAGCGAGCGCGTGCAGCCTGCGTGCTTGGCGACGGCGGAAACCGACAATCGGCTGAGGCCGTCCTGCACGCAGACGGTCCGGACGGCGGCCAGGATCTTCTCGCGCCGCGCGTCGTGCGCCTGGCGCTTGCGATTGGGTTCCGATCCGCGTGCCATGCCCGTCACGTCCTTTCATTTTACGTTTACGGCTCACCTGCTGAATACAGTCTTGACCTATGTTGACGAAACGTCAATATATTAATCTGACATACAGCTGACGATATGCGCGTTCGGGGCGCCGGTCCGGTGCGGCTGCACGCGTGAAAAGTGTAGCCGATTGGAGAGCCTGCATGGCAGACGTGCGCATTCTCGAAGTGAAGGAAAGCGTCTTCGCGAACAACGATCGCAAGGCAGACGAACTGCGCGACGACCTCAAGCGTCGCGGAACCTTCCTGCTCAACCTCATGTCGAGCCCGGGTTCGGGTAAGACCACCACGCTCACGCGCACCATCGAGGCGCTGCGCGACGAGCTTTCGATCGCGGTGATGGAAGCCGATATCGATTCCGATGTGGATGCGCGCACCATCGCCGGCACGGGCGCCCGCGCGATCCAGCTCCATACGGGCGGCATGTGCCATCTGGACGCCTATATGACCGAGCAGGGCCTGGATGGCTTGCTGGCCGAGGGCGATGGCGCCCCGGTCGACCTCGCGATCCTTGAGAACGTTGGCAACCTGGTGTGCCCGGCGGAGTTCGATACCGGCGCCTCGGCCAACGCGATGATCCTCTCGGTGCCCGAGGGCGACGACAAGCCGCTCAAGTACCCGCTCATGTTCAGCATCTGCGACGTGGTGCTCATCAACAAGATCGACGCGCTGCCGGTGTTCGACACCTTCAGCATGGAGCGCGTGCGCGAGAACATCCTCATGCGCAACCCCGAGGCCACGATCATCCCCATCAGCGCCAAGACGGGCGAGGGCATCGAGGCATGGGCCAGCTGGCTGCGCGAGCGCGTGGCCGCCTGGAAGCGCGCCTAGCGATCGCACCGCACCTCGAAAAAGGGGACAGGCACTAAATTGAGGCGCGCGATTCGGGCGCCATCGTCGATGCGCGTCGACCGCGCGCCGGCGCTGCCGCGAGCACGCTTCGCCCCGGCGGACCCGTTGCAGACAGGTCTCGATTTCGTGCCTGTCCCCTTTTCGAGACCCCCGTTCCAGAACGCGCCGACGCCTGCGGCGCGCGAATCATAAGGAGAGGTACATGTCCCAAGAGCCCGAAAAGATCGTGGTGAACGGCCCCGGCATCAGCTGCTGCGAGCCGGATATCGGCGCCGAGTTCGTCCCGCCGCTGCCCGACAACCCGCGCCCCAAGATCGTGGCGCTGTGCGAGCACTGCACCAACCGCATGCTCAAGCGCGACCAGCTGCTGCCCTACGAGTACTGGGCGTTCGACGCCGCCGCCACCGACGAGATGGCCGACGTCCTGCTCAAGATGAAGATGCGCAAGCCCTATACGCTCGACGACATGGTGAAGGTCACCGGCATGGACGCCGAGCCGCTCGAGAAGCTCATGGACGAGATGAGCTACATCGGCCTGATCGAGTACAACTGGGAGAACCCTACGCGCACCAAGCAGTGGGTTCTGCCCATGCTGGTGCCGGGCTCCGCGGAGTTCATGAACATGCGCCAGTCCCAGCTCGACGAGCATCCCGTCATGGCCAAGTTCTTCGAGCAGTCCTCCAAGAACGCGCTGGCCAAGGCGGCGCCCATGGTGCCCATGGGAGGCGGCGGCGTGGGCCTGCACGTCATCCCGGTGGAGAAGGCCATCGAGACCGAGAACCAGTCGGTCTCCGTGGAGCACATCGAGCACTGGCTCGATAAGTACGAGGGCAAGTACGCGGCGAGCCCCTGCTCGTGCCGCATGAGCCGCGCCCGCCTGGGCCAGGGCTGCGGCGACGACCCCAGCGACTGGTGCATCGCCGTGGGCGACATGGCCGACTACATCGTCGAGACCGACCGCGGCCGCTACATCACGCGCGACGAGGTCTACGAGATCCTGCAGCGCGCCGAGGACAACGGCTTCGTGCACCAGATCACCAACATCGACGGCGAGAACAAGATCTTCGCCATCTGCAACTGCAACGTCAACGTGTGCTACGCCCTGCGCACCTCGCAGCTGTTCAACACGCCCAACCTGTCCCGCTCCGCCTACGTTGCCCGCACCGAGACCGAGAAGTGCGTCGCGTGCGGGCGCTGCGTCGAGGTCTGCCCCGCCGGCGCGGTGAAGCTCGGCCAGAAGCTCTGCGCGGCCAGCACGGGCGAGGTGCCCGAGTATCCCAAGCAGGAGCTGCCGGACGCGGTGAAGTGGGGGCCCGAGAAGTGGAGCCCGGACTACCGCAACAAGAACCGAATCGAGACCTATGACACGGGTACCGCGCCCTGCAAGACGGCCTGCCCGGCGCACATCGCCGTCCAGGGCTATCTCAAGCTTGCCGCCCAGGGCCGCTACACCGACGCCCTGGCGCTCATCAAGCGCGAGAACCCGCTGCCGGCCATCTGCGGCCGCATCTGCAACCGCCGCTGCGAGGACGCCTGCACCCGCGGGCGCATCGACGCCGCCATCGCCATCGACGAGGTGAAGAAGTTCATCGCCCAGCGCGACCTGGACGCCGAGACCCGCTACATCCCGCCCGTGGTGGCGCCGTCCACCAGCGGCGGCTTCGGCGAGAAGATCGCCATCATCGGCGCAGGCCCCGCCGGCCTGTCCTGCGCGTTCTACCTGGCCGAGAAGGGCTACAAGCCCGTGGTCTTCGAGAAGAGCAACCGCCCGGGCGGCATGCTCACCTACGGCATCCCCAGCTACAAGCTGGAGAAGGACGTCATCGAGGCCGAGGTCGACATCATCCGCGAGATGGGCGCCGAGTTCCGCTACGGCGTCGAGGTCGGCCGCGATGTGACGCTCGCCCAGCTGCGCGAGGAGGGCTTCAAGGCCTTCTACGTCGCCATCGGCTGCCAGGGCGGCCGCCTGCCCGGCATCGCCGGCCAGGACGCCGAGGGCGTGTCCGTGGCCGTTGACTTCCTGCGCCACGTGGCCGAGCAGCAGGAGAACGGCGGCACCGCCGAGCCTATGCCCGGCCGCACCGTCGTGGTGGGCGGCGGCAACGTGGCCATCGATGTGGCCCGCACCGCCGCACGCCTGGGCTCCGAGCACGTCGAGATGTTCTGCCTCGAGAGCTCCGAAGACATGCCCGCCAGCACGGAGGAGGTCATGGAGGCCAACGAGGACGGCGTGCACATCTCCTGCGGTTGGGGCCCGGTCGAGGTCCGCGCCGGCGAGGACGGCCGCGTGAAGGAGATCGTCTTCAAGCGCTGCCTGCGCGTCTTCAACGACGAGGGCCGCTTCGACCCGACGTACGACGAAAGCGAGCTGCGCACCGTCGCGGCCGACCGCGTTGTGTTCTCCATCGGCCAGTCCATCGTGTGGGGCAACCTGCTGGACGGCGAGGCCGTCGAGCTCGGCCGCGGCCAGGGTGCCGTCGCCGACCCCAAGACCTACCAGACCGCGCAGCCCGATATCTTCGTGGGCGGCGACGTCTACACCGGTCCCAAGTTCGCGATCGACGCCATCGCCGCCGGCCACGAGGCCGCCGTCTCGCTGCATCGCTTCGTGCGGGACGCCACGCTCACCATCGGCCGCAACCCGCGCGCCTACCGCGAGCTCAACAAGGACGACGTGAAGCTCGAGAGCTACGACACCGCCAGCCGTGGCGACGCCGTGCACAACTACGCCCGCGAGAAGGCCGAGCCGTTCCGCGAGTACCTGGAGACCTTCACCGAGGAGCAGGTGCGCGCCGAGACCGCTCGCTGCCTGGGCTGCGGCGCGTCCATCGTGGACGAGAACAAGTGCATCGGCTGCGGCCTGTGCACCACCAAGTGCGCGTTCGACGCGATCCACCTGCATCGCGAGCATCCCGAGGCCAGCCGCATGGTGAAGTACGAGAAGAAGCTTCCGTCGCTGGCGAAATATGCCCTCAAGCGCGAGATGAAGATCCGCTTCGGAAAAAAGGGATCGAAGTAACCCGCCGTTTCGGGACCCCGGTCTCAGAAAAGGGACAGGCACTTTTCTGAGACCCTCGTCCCGCCGGCCCGGGTCGGTCCGGCGTATCTGCCAGTTGACGGCTGGGCGTATGCCGTCGCAGCGAGGTTGTACGAGGAGTTGTTGATGCACGAGCTCGGCATCGTTTTCCATATCATTCGCAGCGTCGAGGACGTGGCGCGCCAGAACAACATCCACCGCGTGTCCAGCGTGACGCTGGAGCTGGGCGAGGTGTCCGGCATTCTGCCCGACTACCTGGCCGACTGCTGGCGCTGGGCGTGCGATAAGAAGGACCTTATGCGCGGGGCCGAGCTGGTGGTCGAGGAGATTCCCGCCATCACGCGGTGCGAGGCGTGCGGCGCCGCGTACGGCACCGTCGAGCACGGGCGCATCTGCCCGCGCTGCAGCAGCGACCGCACCTACCTGCTCCAGGGCAACGAGACCCTGATCAAGGAGATCGCCACCCCGGACGAGGAACCCGTCTAAGGCGCCGGCCGCGCGCCGGCTTGCATGAAGGCCTTCGTTTCAGCCGCTCCCGCGCCCGCGCGAGCGGCTTTTGCTGTATAACTGCACCAGGTGCATACATCGGGTCGCGCGCGGGCGCGAGACAGGAGGACGGCATGGAGGCCATC
The DNA here is from genome assembly GCF_008014645.1 of Collinsella sp. BA40. GTDB lineage: Bacteria > Actinomycetota > Coriobacteriia > Coriobacteriales > Coriobacteriaceae > Collinsella. The sequence continues at coordinate 18,624 of NZ_VOWY01000002.1, read as the reverse complement.
GACGCTCACGAGGTACAGGCTGCTCAGGATATGCTGCGGTTCATCGAGGGCTGTCCCAGCATGTTCCACACGACGGCCGCCATCGCTGCGCGCCTTGAGGCCGTGGGCTTCACGGAGCTGCCCGAAGGCGCCTCTTGGGAGGTGGAGCCCGGCGGCTCGTATTACGTCACGCGTAACGGTTCGAGCATCATCGCCTTCCGCGTGGGCGCCCGCGCGCTCGCCGTACGCGACCGCTTCCATTTCCAGCTCGCCGCGTCGCATGGCGATTCGCCCACGTTCAAGATCAAGAGCGCGGGCGAGCTTGCCGGCCCCGCCGAGTATCGCCGCCTCAACGTCGAGGCGTACGGCGGCATGATGGACTACACCTGGTTCGACCGCCCGCTGGGCATCGCTGGCCGAGCGCTGGTCGAGGAGGACGGCGCGGTGATGAGCCATCTGGTCCATCTGGACCGCGACATCGCCATCATCCCGAGCGTGGCGATCCACCTCAACAGGGATGTGAACGGCGGCTTCGCCCCCAATCGGGCGGGCGACCTCTGCCCGCTGGTCTCTGCCGGCGTGTTGGGCGAGGGCAGCCTCGACGCGCTGGTGGCCCATGCCGTGGGCGCCGAGCCCGAGCAGGTGCTCGCATCCGACCTCTTCCTCGTCAACCGCCAGCAGGCGCGCGTGTGGGGCGCGGCCGACGAGTTCGTCTCCTCGCCGCGCATCGACGACCTCATGTGCGCGTACACCTCGCTCGAAGGGTTCCTCACGGCGGCGAACAGCGCGTGCGTGACGGTGTACTGCTGCTTCGACAACGAGGAGGTGGGCTCCAACACCAAGCAGGGCGCCATGTCCACCTTCCTGCCCGACGTTCTTGTGCGCCTCATGGCGGCGCTCGATATGGACGAGGGCGAATACCGCCGCGCACTGTCGCGCTCGATGCTTGTGAGCTGCGACAACGCTCATGCGCTGCATCCCAACAGCCCGAGCCTGCACGATGCGCAGAACAGCTGCGTCCTCAACGGCGGCCCGGTGATCAAGGAGGCGGCCAACCAGCACTATTGCAGCGACGCGTTCAGCCGTGCGGTCTTTGTGGCTCTGTGCCGCCGCGCCGACGTGCCGTTCCAGACCTTCGCGAACCGCAGCGACATGGCCGGCGGCTCCACGCTGGGCAACCTGTCGAACATGCAGGCGAGCATGCACGCGGTCGACATGGGCTGCCCGCAGCTGGCGATGCACTCGTCCTACGAGACGGCGGGCACGCGCGACGTCGATCTGACGATTCGCGCGATGCAGGCGTTCTTCGGCACCGATATCCGTATCGACGGGGCGCATGGCTTCGAGCTGGTGAGCGCGTAAGGACGGACGGCAGCGACCCGCCGTCTGGCCGCTTCGAGCCGGCGTGCCGCCGCCGTCCGCGCGGCCTGTCGCCGCTGGACTACCGTCGAGTCGAGCTTTCGGGAGATTGACGTGCGCCCTGTTCTTGCGTGCGAAAAACGGTTAGAATACACAGATGCCGCGACATACGTCGCCGCAGTTGCCTCCGTAGCTCAGGGGATAGAGCACCGCTCTCCTAAAGCGGGTGTCGACGGTTCGAATCCGCCCGGGGGCACCATGTAAAATCGCAGGCCAGAGGACGTGTTTCCTCTGGCCTGTTTTTGTATTCATCCTTCCTCCTTCATCTCGGTGGGGTGAAAAGGGGTGAAAGAAATAACGAACGACAGGTTGGCTTTGCCGTGGTGGGCCAGATGGACTGGTCGAATCCTCGTTGAGCGGCGCGGCTCCTCTGCGCGCTTTCCTGGCGCCGGGACCGATCGCAGTCCGTTCCCATGCGCTCTGGCCGAAGCATATCGTCGCCCGCGGCATGCATCGCGCGCATCGAAGAACGGCGGCGATACAATGGGGCGCATACTGCAACGGCGATACGGCCGCTTGCCCGCTGTGGCGCGCGGCCGTTCATGTAAAGGGGAGATGGTACGCATGGCGTGCGTGTTCGGTGTCGACGTGGGCGGAACCACGATCAAGTTCTCGGTGATCGACGAGGCGGGGACCATCTGCGAGCACTGGGCGATCCCCACGAACACGGCGGACGCCGGCGCCTCGATTCCCGCTGACATCGCGGCGCAGCTCGTGGCGAAGAACGCCGAGCTCGCCCAGACGGGCGAAGCGGCCCTCGCTATCGGCGTGGGCGTGCCCGGTCCGGTGTGCGAAGGCATGGTCGAGCGCGCCGTCAACCTGGGGTGATCTCAGATGCCGCTGGCCGAGCTCCTGCACGAGGCCACGGGACTGCCGGTCACCCTGCTGAACGATGCCAACGCCGCCGCTCTGGGCGAGACCTGGATGGGCGGTGACGAGACCTGCAGCAACGGCACCGCGGTGTTCGTCACGCTCGGCACGGGCGTGGGCGGCGGAGTCATCGTGGACGGCCGCGTGCTCAACGGCCGTCACGGGTGCGCCGGCGAGGTGGGTCACATGCCCGTGAAGGGCCACGACACGCGCCGGTGCGGCTGCGGTAAGACCAACTGCCTCGAGTGCTATTGCTCGGCAACCGGCTTCGTGAAGACGGCCAACGACCTGTACGACGCGGCGGGCGATCCGCGCGGCTTTACCGAGGGCAAAGAGGTGTTCGACCTGGTGGCTGCCGGCGAGTCCCTCGCGGTGCAGGCGCGCGATATCACGGTGGATTATCTGGCGGACGGCCTGGCATCCATCATGTGCGTGGTTGATCCGCAGGAGGTCATCGTGGGCGGCGGCCTGTCGCACGCGGGCGACCTGCTTATGGAGCCGCTCGCCGAGCGCCTGGCCGAGCGCGTGTTCCCGGCGGTCCGCGGCCGCTATGTGCTGCGCCGTGCCACGCTGGGCAACGATGCCGGCGCGCTGGGTGCGGCGTACCAGGCGTTTCAGCTGCTCGAGAGCCTGGCGGGCGAGGAGTAGGCTCGAATCGATCGACCCGTCGGCGCGTTGGTGCGCCATGGTTTCATATCGCGCGTTTGCGGCCCGGTCTCGCATGTCGAGGTCGGGCCGTTTTTCAGCGCCATTGCACGCCGCCGGGTGCCATCCCGTCCCCGAGCACCGAGCCCGTGTCGCGCGCTACGCGCCGTACCGATACGGGCGGACGCGCGCCTCGAGGCCGGGTGCGCCCAGGCTGCGCAGGCGCGCGAGCAGTCCGGGCGCCAGGTCGACGCCGCCGTCGACTCCGGACGGGCATCCCGTGGCGCGCAGCCGCTCGAGGTCGCGCTCGCTGGCGGCCACATGCGAGCTCCCCGCGTGCAGGCGCAGACGCACCTGCTGGCATCCGAGCGCGTGCAGCTCGTCCTCGCAGGCGCGCACGATATCGAGGGCAGCGCGCGTCAACGGCTCTCCGCACGCCACGCGCGTGGCCAGGCAGGCGCCTGCCGGAAGGTCCCAATTTGCGAATTCCCAGGCACGCAGCACAGCGCGCTCTTCGGCCTTGCGCCATCCGAGCTCGCGTAGCGGCGCGCGCACTCCCAGTTCGCGCAGTGCGCGCGTGCCCGGTCGCGTCTCCTCTATGTCGTCGGCGTTGCTGCCCTCGAGCACGGCGTCGATGCCGCGCTCGGCCGCGGCCCGCACGATGGCGCGAAAGCCGAGCAGCTTGCAGTGGTAGCAGCGTTCGTGTTCGTTGCGTGCGACGCGCTCGTCGTCCAGGGGGTCGAGCGGTATGCGCACCACGGGCAGGCCGATCATGTCGAGCGAGCGTTCGAACGCCTCGGCTTCGGGCGTGCCGGCGAACGGCGTATCAAGATGAAAGAGCGTGGTGCGTTCGCACGCGCAGCGCGCGCAGACCGCGGCGAGGAACGTGCTGTCCACGCCGCCCGAAAAGCCCAGGCCGATCGATCCAAGGCCCCGGATGTGATCCATGAGCCGATCGAGCTTCGGATGGAGCGCGGAGGGCGCGGCGTCGTGGAGCGTTGTTGTTGATGCAGGGGTCGCCATGGTGCGTTCCTTCGCGATGACGCTGGCAGAAAAAAGCAAAATGATAGGCGGCCGGCGTGGCGGCGGTGCACACATCCGATACGGGTGGACGTGCATGCGCGCATGGCGCATCGCGGGCGCCCCGCTCCCTACAGATACGTGCCAAGATCGAGGCCGGGCTGGGCTGCGGGCTTCGTGCCGCCGCTCGTTCGGACGGTGCTTTGCCGCGCAAGGAGGAAGGGGCGGACGAGCGAACGGCGACAAGGGTCTTCCGTCGATTCGCGCGAGGTTGTAGCTACCGCGGCCTCGGCGTCGCGTTCCGCGGCGGCCCGCGCCTCCTTCTGCTGCTCGATCTGCTCGATAAGGAACTGAACGCCGCGCCGCCCGATCTCGTAGCCGGCGGGGGCGCACGTGGTGAGCGGGACGCCGCCGCTCCAGGCCAGGGGGTTGCCGTCGCAGCCCGCGACGGCAATATCGTCCGGCACCGCAAGGCCCGCATCCTGGATGCCCGCGATCACGCCCGTCGCCAGGACGTCGGTGAGCGCGAGCACGAAGTCCGGCCGCGTGTCCTCCGGATCGGCTGCCAAACGGCTGCCGATCATGTAGCCGTCGCGCGCGAGGTTCCAAGCGCCCTCATCGAGATGCTGAAAGTCAACGTCCGGATATTTGCGCGCAACTTCGCGGACGCCCTCGATGCGTCGCTCGAGGGCGGGGTCCTCGGCCTGTCCCACCACGGCGATGCGACGGGCACGCAGGGAGATGGCGTGTTCGGCGATGAGGCGCCCCTGGGCGACGTTGTCCGCGGCAACGAAGTAGCCTGGAAGATCGGAATGGGTATCGAGGTACACCACGGGGATGGGCAGCACGCCGGCCCGTGGGCTCCAGTCCTTGCCGGTAAGCGGTTGCACGAGGATGCCCGACATCTGCGTGCCCATGAAGTAGCGCAGGTAGTCCTGTTCGAGGTCGAGGTCCTCGTCTGCGTTGGCTATGAGCAGGCCGTACCCATGGCGCCGCGCTTCGCTGTGCGCGCCGTTGGCGATCTGCAGGCTAAAGCCGTGGTCGAGGCGGGGGAGCACCAGACCGAAGGACGCGTTGCGGCCACCGGCCAGCATGCGCGCGCTCTGGTTGGGTAGAAAGCCCAGCTCGGCCATGGCGTCACGTACGCGCGCGAGGGTCTCGGGGCGAAGCTTGCCCGGATGGTTGATGGCGTTCGAAACCGTGCCCAGCGAGACGTGGGCCGCGCGCGCGACATCTTGGATGGTGACGTGTGCCATAGGGCGTTCGACTCCCATATTGATACGTTTCAATAGCGCATCCAGTGTACCACGGGTGGGGCGGAGCGCCCTGCAGCCTGCGGTCGGCGTGCATCCTCGTGTTGGCGCTATCTTGGAGCGCTTGTGCCCCGGCGGAGCGGTTTCGGCACACCCTGTGCCCTGTCGGGCGCGCCCCGTTTTCGACACCCGGACCTCGGCGCCTATCCGCGCATCGCATCGGACTGCGTCAGCTCGGCGCGCCAGCCATCGCACAGGGAGCGGTAGCGCGGGCCATACAGGCTTCCGCGCTGCCAGATAAGGCAGAAATCGTGTTCGATATGGAAGTCGCGCGGCGTGATGTCAACAAGCTCGCCGCGGGCCAGCTCGTCCTCCACCGCCACGCGGTACATAAACGTGATTCCGGCGCCTGCCTGCACGCACGCTTTGATGGCGGGAATGCTCTCGAGCTCCACTATGCCCGCGAAATCCCCGAGCGCGAGGTCGCGTGCCGCCAGGTGCTTCTCCAAGATCTCGCGCGTACCCGACCCCGCTTCACGCAGGATGAGGCGCTCGCCCAGCAGGTCGCGAATCGACGTCCGCTTGACGGCGACCCCGCTTGCCGCACCCGACGCCACGGCGCAGTATCGCTCGCTCGAAAGGGTGGCAAACGCGAAGTGGTCGCGATCAAACGATCCCTCCACCAGGGCGAAGTCGATATCTCCTCGATCGAGTGCCGCCACCAGGTCGCGCGTGTTGCCGGCAACCAGCGCCACCTCCGCGTGCGGATGCGCCTGCAGGTGCGCCGCCACGAGCCGCGGAGCCACGTAGTCGGCGATGGTGCGGGTGCAGCCGAAGTGCAGCGGCGCGTCCGCGGTAACCTCGCACGCCGTGCCCGCCGCGAGCGCCGCAGCTTCGTCGCGCATGCGCGCCTCGTCGTTTTCGATCGTAAGGAGCCGCTGGTAGAGCAGGTCGCCCGCAGGCGTTGGCTCGACGCCGCGGCTCGTTTTGGAAAACAGCTCGCAGCCGTAGTGCGCTTCGAGCTGCCGGATGTGCTGCGACACCGCGGGCTGCGTGATCAGCAGTGCCGCGGCCGCGCGCGTGAAGCTCCGTTGCCGGTAGACCTCTAAAAAAGTATGCGTGCGATAGTCGAGCATATCCGCCTCATAACAAATCATGATGCAACGATAATCAAAACGATACTTCCCATTATAAAGCGTGGTCATACGATAGAGCCTAGCTTGAATAGACGGCTCGTGGCCCGCCGTGGCTGCAGCGCCGCCGTCCCATCCCCCGGCGGCGCTGCAGCCATGACGAGACGGCGGGTCCCATCTCGCAACGCAGGGGGCGCGGCCCCGGAAAGGTATGGAAACATGGAGCTCATCAAGGATTTCAAAGACCTGTGGCGCGGCGTCGCGTTGGCGCTGGTCATCGCCGTGCCGGCATGGTTGCTGGGTAAGCAGTTCGAGGTTATCGGCGGCCCGGTGTTCGCCATCCTCATCGGCATGGTGCTGGCAACCCTTCTGCGCCGTCGTCCGGGCGTGGCCGAGGCCACCTCGGCGGGTATCAAGTACACGTCGAAGAAGATTCTCCAGTATGCGGTCATCCTGCTGGGCTTTGGCCTCAACTTGGGAGAGATCGCCAAGGTCGGTGCGAAGTCGCTGCCCATCATCGTAGCCACCATCACCACGTCGCTCGTCGTATCCTACGTGCTGCATCGTGCCATGAAGGTTCCCACGAAGATCTCCACGCTGGTGGGCGTGGGCTCCTCCATCTGCGGCGGCTCGGCCATCGCTGCCACGGCGCCCGTCATCGACGCCGATGACGAAGAGATCGCGCAGGCCATCAGCGTCATCTTCCTCTTCAACATTCTCGCAGCGCTCATCTTCCCCACGCTCGGCAGCATGCTCGGCATGACCAACGAGGGCTTCGGTCTGTTCGCCGGCACCGCGGTCAACGACACCTCCTCGGTGACGGCCGCCGCGGCGGCATGGGACGGCATGCATCCCGGATCCAACGCGCTCGACCACGCCACCATCGTGAAGCTCACGCGTACGCTCGCCATCATCCCCATCACGCTGGGACTTGCGTTCCTGCAGGTCCGTAAGGCCAAGCGCGCCGCAGAGGCAGGTGAGGGCACGGGCCAGGCGGCCGGTACCTTCGATATCAAGAAGATCTTCCCGTTCTTCATCCTCTTCTTCGTGCTGGCCAGCATCATCACCACGGTATTCGCGCTACCCGTTGCGGTGACGGCGCCCATCAAGACGCTCTCGAAGTTCTTCATCGTCATGGCCATGGCCGCTATCGGCTTCAACACCGACGTGGTCAAGCTGGTAAAGACCGGCGGCAAGCCCATCTTCATGGGCCTGTGCTGTTGGATCGCCATCACGCTGGTAAGCCTGGGCATGCAGAGCATGCTGGGCATCTGGTAGCGCGGGCCGCACCGGTTCGTGCCGCTGTGCCGCGGCGAGGATTCATCCGATAGGGTGGACTTGCGTGGCGGATTTGGTTCCAGCAGAGGGGCGGACGGCGCCGGCAGGCGCCGTCCGCCCCTCTGTTTTTGTGCTGCAGCGGTCCGGATTGCGGCTCGTCTTTGCTGGTTCTCGATTGGGCTCTGGCCTTGTTGTCACTAGATGCAGGTTTTGAGTCTTTTGGCAGAGTGAAAACCGCTATGAATAAAGCTCAACCTGAGGAATAAGAAACATATGACAACAAAAATGGAGCGAATGATGGGACCGGCGGCCGTTGAGCCAGGCTTTTCCACCGTGCCGAGGGCCGCAACCGTCTCGCACCGCTCGTGAACGGCGCCCGCAGGGCCTCTTGAAGACTCAAAATCGACAATTGCTGCCATGGCCTTGCGCTCTCGAGCGAGAATGCGCGCTGCTGGGACAAAGCGCTGAATTTTGCATGCACGAACGTTGGACTCTTATGCAAATTGAGGCAACGGCGCGTCGCTGGCCCCTATGCCGGCGCGGGCGGGGGGCGAGGCCGGCCGCGGCCCGCAGCAAAATCGCTGCGGTTTCAATTGGCGGCACGGCCGTTGCGGGGCCTTGTTCGAAGCGGTGAACGCCACCGTCGCAGATATGGTAAGTCTGCAGGCGAATTGTCATGTTTCCGTCAAAGTGGACTGCTTTTCGCATGGGGCACGTATCATATTTCGGGCACATCGACCGAAAGGCACATCCATGCAAGAGGCATTCTTCTCGTTTATCAGCCAGTTCGGCTACCTTGCCGTAGCCGCGCTCATCCTGTTCGAAAACGTTTTCCCGCCCATTCCCAGCGAGCTCATCTTGCCGCTTTCGGGTTTCCTGGCTACGCAGACCGACATGACGCTGCCCGGTGTCATTATCTTCGCCACCGTGGGTTCGGTGGTGGGCGCCTACTTCCTGTACGGCATCGGCCGCTTGCTGTCGCAGGAGCGCCTCGAGGGCTTCTTCGACACCAAGCCCATGCGCATGCTGGGCTTCAAGTCCGACGACGTGGCCAGCGCCATCGGCTGGTTCGACCGCAAGGGTCAGATCACCGTGCTCATCTGCCGTTGCATCCCGGTGGTACGCAGCCTCATCTCCATTCCCGCCGGCACCGCCAAGATGAACATGGTCCGCTTCGCCCTGTACACGCTGGCGGGCTCGCTGGTGTGGAACGCCATCCTGTGCACGCTGGGCTTTTGGGCCGGCGGCGCCTGGGAGCAGGTCACCGCGCAGGCCGAGTGGGTTTCCGACGTGGTGAAGATCGTCATCATCGTCGCGGCGGTCGCCGTTATTGCCTGGTGGGTCGTCAAGCGCATCGTTCCCGCCATGAAGGAGAAGGACACTACCAAATAAACCGTGCGGCTACATGCATCAAATCTCTAAATGAGCTGCCCTTACGCGAGCGGCGCCGGAATAATTTCGGCGCCGCTCGCTACGTTCGCGGGCGTCTTGCTACCGTTGCTCGAACAGGGATACCGTCTGCCAATTTCATCATGATTGTGTAAGCGCGCGGGCGTTAACTGTGAGGTAAGCAAAGTTACCCACACGCCCGTGCGGGCGTCTGACGCCAAGGAGGCAGCCATGGGATTGAAAGCAGACGATACCCTTGCGTTTTCGTTTGAGGAGCTGCTGACTTATCTGCGCTCCAAGACCCGCGTATTCATGGATGTCGACGGCCATGAGTATTACGTCACCCACACCGATGGGTACTGGCGCGTGCAGGATTGCGAGAAGCTCAACCCCAAGGGTCGCTTCAGCGATTGCTCCGAGCTCGTCACCACGCTGTCCGAGCTCATCGAGCTGCCGTGGCACGACGGCAAGAGCGTCCACGACCTCTTCCCGGACGCCACGTTCTACGCCTCCATCCAGGAAGGCTGAGTGCGCCCCGAGTAGCGCCCGCGCATGCTTCGTCCCCCCTTTTCGGCCCTGGTGCCCTGGCACCGGGGCCGTTTTTGTTGCCGTCGCGTAACCTCTGCCAGGTTGTTGACCGAGATTCTTGCGCGGTAGTATTCTGCTCTATGTCCGAAATCGGATAAAACGTGAAGGTTTGGGAGAAGGGGAGCACCTTGGCTGCAGATATCGATAGCCCGGCACAACTCGACTACCTCTACAACGCGGCCGACCGCCTATACGGGCAGTTCGCCCGGAGCTGCGGGTTGTCGAGCTGCGCGTACTGGATGCTGTACGAGCTGGTGTGCGCGGGTGGTACGGCATCGCTGCGCAGCATCGCCATCGCCTGGTCGTACAGCAAGCAGACCATCAACTCGGCGCTCAAGTCGCTGGAGTCGCGCGAGCTCATCGAGCTTTCGTTCGAGCCCGGCAGCCGCAAGAGCAAGCAGGCGTCGCTCACGCCCGCCGGCGTGGTCTTTGCGAAGGAGAACATCGTGCCCGGCATCGAGGCCGAGCGCCGCGCCTTCTGCACGCTTACGGCGGACGAGCGCGCAACCCTGCTCGAGCTGGCGCACAAGTACACCGAGGCGCTCGACGCCGAGTTCACGAGCATGAACGAGGGCCGCGGGTAGCGCGCCGTATCCGCGCGGCTGCGGGCTGTTCGGCTCGATCGGCTGCAGCGCGCGCGGCAGCGGGGCATGGCCCGCAGGTAGAGGGAGGGGCGAGCGCCTGGCGCCGCCGCAAGGAGGAGATGCGTATGAAGCTGCTATTTCGATTCATGAAACCCTATCGTGCGCTGGTGGCGGTCACGCTGCTGGTGCTCTTCATCGATAACGTGGGCACGCTGCTGGTGCCCACGATGCTCGCCGACATGATCAACACGGGCATCGGCACGGGCGATTTCGACTACATCGTGCGCGGGGGCCTGGCCATGCTGGGCGCCTCGCTGCTGGCGAGCGGCGGCGCCATGACCGGAGCGTACCTGGCGGCCAAACTCGCGTCCAACGTGGCGCGCGACATCCGCAACGCCGTCTACGACGCGTCGCTGCAGTTCTCGAGCAGCGATTTCGAGCGCTTCGGCACGGGCTCCATGATCACCCGCACGCTCAACGACGCCAACGTGATCCAGCAGTCCATCATCGCCACGATTCAGCTCGTGCTGCCCGTTCCGTTCCTGTCGGTGGCGGGCATCGTCATGGCGTGCATGATCGACTACCAGATGGGCATCCTGCTGGCGGTGGTCGTGGCCATCGTGCTCGCCATCGCCGTGGTGACGGTGGCCAAGGCGGCGCCCATCTTCATGAGCCTGCAAAAGCTCATCGACCGCATGAACGTGGTGCTGCGCGAGAGCATCGTTGGCGCCCGCGTGATCCGCGCCTTCAACAAGGAGCGCCATGCCGAGCGCCGCCTGGACGAGGTCTTCACGAGCTATGCCGACCGCGCCATCAAGGTGAACCTGCTGTTCGCGGGGCTTGATTGCTCGGCGTTCTTCTTCATGAACATCGCCGAGGTCGCCCTGTTGTGGCTGGGCGGCAACCGCGTGGGCGCGCATGCGATGCAGATCGCCAGCGTCACGGCGGTGCTCGAATACGCGATGCTCATCCTCTTCTTCGTTATGATGGCGCAGATCGTGGCGCTCACGCTGCCGCGCGCCAAGGCGTGCCTGGATCGTGCCGCCGCCGTTATCGACCTTGAGCCCGAGATCGTGGACGGGGCGGGAGAGCGCGCGGGTGCTGCGGAGGCGGACCGCGCGTCCGAGGACGTGGCCGTGTTCGACCACGCCTCCTTCCGCTTCGACGATGCAGACGAGGACACCCTGCACGACCTCAGCTTTGCCTGCAAGCGCGGGCAGACGACGGCCATCATCGGCTCGACCGGTTCGGGCAAGTCGACCATCGCCAAGATGCTGCTGCGCCTGCATGACGTGACGGGCGGCGCGGTGCGCTTCTGCGGTGCCGACGTTCGCGACCTGCCGCAGCACGAGCTGCGCGGCGCCATCTCGTACGTGCCGCAGAAAGCCTGGCTGTTCTCCGGCACGGTGGCGAGCAACCTTCGCTACGGCAACGAGGATGCCGACGAGGATGCCATGCGCCACGCGCTCACGGTGGCGCAAAGCGAGTTCGTGTTCGATCTGCCCCAGGGACTCGAGTCGCCCGTGGCCCAGGGCGGCGCCAACTTCTCGGGCGGACAGCGCCAGCGCCTGTCCATCGCCCGTGCGCTCATGAAGCGCGCTGACCTGTATATCTTCGATGACAGCTTTTCCGCGCTGGATTTCAAGACCGATGCGGCCCTGCGCCGCGCCTTGGTTCCCGAGACGAGCGACGCGGCCGTGCTCATCATCGCCCAACGCATCTCAACCATCCTGCATGCCGATCAGATCATCGTGCTGAAGGACGGCCATATCGAGGGCAAGGGCACGCACGAGGAGCTCATGGAGACCTGCGCGGTGTATCAAGATATCGCTCGTTCGCAGATGAAGGGAGGCGAGTAACGTGGCGGAGCAATTCGACAAGATGAACGGCCTGGACCAGGTCGAGCAACTGGAAGGGCAGATGGTTCGCGAGGCGGCGGCGCATGCGGAGGAGACCCGCGAGGAGGCATCGCCCGCGTCGACGGGCGGGGCCGACGGCGCCCGGTCCGACGACGATGCGCCCGAGGTGCCGCGCGACATCAAGCGCACGGTGGCCCGGCTGTGGCACGAGGCCAAAGATCAGCACTGGCGCTTCGTCCTCGTACTTATCTCCATCGTGCTGTACACGGGGTTCTCGGTAGCGGCGCCGGCGTTTTCGGCGCGCGTCATCGACATCCTGTGGGCGAACATCCAAGATGCCTTCGCGCAGGGCCGCTCGTTTACCGTGGGCTGGGAGACCGGCGGGCGCGCCATCGTGGTCTACCTGGCGGTCTGGACGCTTGCAGCGGTCTTCTATACCGTGCAGTGCTTCGTGATGGCCGGCTTTGCCGAGCGGCTCAACCTGTCGTTGCGCAACAAGCTCGCGGCCAAGATGAACCGCTTGCCGTTGGCGTTCTTCGACGCGCACCGTCCCGGCGAGGTGGTGAGCCGCGCCACCAACGACCTCGATAAGATGTCCGAGGTGCTGCAGACCGGCTTGCTGCGCCTGCTCATGGCTATCGGCGGCGTGACCGGCGCCGTGGTGATGATGTTCGTCTACAGTCCGCTGCTGGCCTGCGTCTTCCTGGCGTTCTCGCTGCTTTCGGTGCTGGTGACCAAGCTCACGGCGCGCCGCAACCTCGAGCTCGCGGCTGAGCGCCAGAAGTGGGTGGGTCATCTCACGGGCGCCGTGGAGGAAGCCTATAGCGGCCGCGTGGTCATTCGTGCGTTCAACCGCGAGCGCCAGAGCTCCGAAGAGATCCACGACCTGGCGCAGAAGCTCGCCGATTCGAGCCGCCGCGCCGACTTCCTCACCAACGCCACGGGCCCGGCCATTCGATTCATCGGCCGTCTGTCGCAGGTGGCCATCGCGGTTATCGGCTGCGGCATGCTTATCGCGGGGCAGATCACCATCGGCATCTTCCAGGCGTTCTTCCAGTACATCAACCAAGCATCCGAGCCGCTTACGCAGATGTCCATGACCATCAACACGCTGCAGAGCGCGCTCGCCTCGGTGGAGCGCGTGTTCGACATTCTCGACGAGCCCGAGATCGATCCCGAGCCCGCGCCCGCGTTGGCGGCACACGTGAGCCGCCCGGTGCAGGGGCGCATCGACTTCCAGCATGTGCGCTTCGGCTATGCGCCGGACAAGCCGCTCATGCGCGACGTATCGTTCACGGCGGAGCCTGGTCAGAAGATCGCGATCGTGGGTGCTACGGGTGCGGGCAAGACGACGCTTATCAACCTGCTCATGCGCTTCTACGAGGTCGACGGCGGCCATATCACGCTCGACGGCGTCGATACGCGCCAGATGGACCGCGGCGAGCTGCGCAGCAACTTCGGTATGGTGCTGCAGGACGCATGGCTGTTCGACGGCACTATCGCGGAGAACATCGCGTATGGCAAGCCCGATGCTACCCGCGACGAGATCGAATGCGCGGCGCGCGCGGCGCATGTGGATTTCTTCGTGCGCACGATGCCGCACGGTTACGATACGCACGTGGCCAACGATGCCGAGAACATCAGCCAGGGCCAACGGCAGCTGCTCACCATCGCCCGCGCGATGCTGTGCGACCCCAAGATCCTCATTTTGGATGAGGCCACGTCGAGCGTGGATACGCGCACCGAGCAGGCGATTGTCCGTGCGATGGAGGCGCTCATGCACGGCCGCACGAGCTTCGTGATCGCACATCGCCTGTCCACCATCGTGGATGCCGACCTCATCTTGGTGATGGAGTCGGGCACGATCATCGAGCAGGGTACCCATGCCGAGCTGCTTGCGGCCGACGGCGCCTACGCCGAGCTGTATCGCTCGCAGTTCATGTAGGCGCGCCCTGAGTTTCAAGACAGTAATCTGCCGCATCAAACGACGGCGCCCGGTGTATTCCGGGCGCCGTCGTTGCATATGGGTTGGTTGTTGGCGCATACGCCTATCTGCGTGGCTGGCGCCGGACATGCAGGTGCCGGGCGAGCAGCCCGCCGCGACCGCCGCTATCGCTCTTCGGCGAGCTGCCGCACGAGCGCGGTGAGCTCGGCCACCTGGCGTTCGAGTTCGCAGATGCGGCGCTGGTTCCCGGCGATGCACTCGCGGTTGATGAGGGATTGCTCTTGCACGGGGTCGGGCATGCTCTCGCGATGGTCGCGCGCGTCGAGCGTGTCGCCCAGCACGCGGCAGCCGGCGCGGCGCACCACGCGCCCCGGAACGCCCACCACGGTGGATTCGGCCGGCACGTCCTTTACCACCACGGAGTTGCCGCCGATTTTGACATCGTCACCGATCTGGATGTTGCCCAGGACCTTGGCGCCCGTGCCCACCGTGACGCGGTCGCCCAGCGTGGGATGGCGCTTTCCGGTTTCCTTGCCGGTGCCTCCCAGCGTGACGCCCTGGTATAGAACGCAGTCGTCGCCTACCACCGTGGTCTCGCCTATTACCACGCCCATGGCGTGGTCGATGAAGAGGCGGCGCCCGATCTGCGCGGCGGGATGGATCTCGACGCCGGTGAAGAATCGCGTGAGCTGCGACATCACCCGCGCCAGGCCGCACATGCCGTGGTTCCACAGCCAGTGTTCGGGGGTATGGGCCCACTTTGCGTGCAGGCCGGGATAGGAGAGGAAGATGACCAGCGCGCTCTGCGCTGCGGGGTCGTGTGACTGCACCGTCTTGATGTCCTCGCGGATGGTGGTGATAAAGCTCATCGCGTCTCGATTTCTATAGGCTCGTTCGAATGAAGCCATGGTAGCGACATATGTCTCTAAAGTCGAGAGAATCACTAGGGTTTAACAACTCAGCCCTCGCGCCGCGTGCATCGCGCTTGCCGAATGTTTCGGGTGCGCAAACAGCTTTAGCAAAATAAAGGGCATGCCGCCGCGCGCGGGCGTACTGGGTAGAATGGCCACCAACGGTTGGTCGGGCGGCGCGCGTTCCGTGCACCCGTATATATGAGAAGGGGAGACCTGTGATGACGGAGAAGAAGGACTTGGACTGGGGGAGCCTGGATTTCAGCTATCGAAAGACGGACTACAGCTACGTGTCCAATTACAAGGACGGGGCGTGGGACGAAGGGGCCCTGACGAGCGACCATACCATCGCGCTTTCGGAATGCGCGGGAATCTTTCACTATTGCCAGGAGGTCTTCGAGGGGCTCAAGGCCTATACGACGCAAGATGGCCGCATCGTGTGCTTTCGACCGGATATGAATGCCCAGCGCATGGCCGATTCAGCCGAGCGCCTGGTCATGCCCGCCTTTCCACAGGACCGGTTCGTCGAGGCGGTCGAGCAGGTGGTGCGCGCGAACGCCGCCTGGGTTCCGCCGTTCGGTTCGGGCGCGACCCTGTACGTGCGCCCGCTCATGATCGCCACGGGCGACGTCATCGGCGTCAAACCCGCGACCGAGTACCAGTTCCGCATCCTTGTGACGCCGGTCGGGCCGTACTTCAAGGGCGGTGACACGGCGGTGAAGCTGTGCGTATCGCCCTATGATCGCGCGGCGCCCCATGGTACGGGCAACATCAAGGCGGGCCTCAACTACGCGATGAGCCTCAAGCCCGGTATGGACGCCCATGCGGCCGGCTATGCCGAGAACCTGTATCTCGATTCGGAGTCCCGTACGTACGTGGAGGAGACCGGCGGAGCGAACGTGCTGTTCGTGGATAGGGACGGCGTGCTGGTGGTGCCGGTCTCGCACACCGATTCCATCCTGCCGTCCATCACGCGCCGTTCGCTGGTGCAGGTGGCGCAGGACCTGGGTATCGCGGTGGACGAGCGACCGGTTGCGTGGACCGAGGTGGTTTCGGGCGCCTTCGTCGAGTGCGGTCTGTGTGGTACGGCGGCGGTCATTAGTCCCGTGGGCGAAATCCACGACGGCGATACGGTCGTTGTGTTCGAGGATGGGCACGAGTCGTCTGGTCCGGTGATGAGGCGCTTGCGCGAGACGCTCACGGGCATTCAGGCGGGTACCATCGAGGACGTGCATGGATGGGTCCGCACCATCTGCTCGTAAGAGCGCTTGCCTCGATTGCGCGCGGCCGGCATGCGGGGTTCCGGGGTATTCGGGCCATCGCCTCAAAGAGGCTCCGCGCTTCGCATGCCGGCTTGGACGCCGCTGTCGGAACCCCCTCGTTCCAGCGCTCGGAAAGGTGCCCGTGGATTTTTTCGAGCGGGCCGGGTTGTTTCTTGTGCGCCACGGAGCCTCTTGCCATACTGGTCTACACCAGTCCGGGAAAATGGCCTGGGTACGCTCTTAAGCACGCTCGATCCCATGGGGATCAGATCAAGGAGGATACATGGCAAAGCCCCGCAACAAAGCGGTCGTCGCAGGACTCACGCTCACGCTTACGTTTGGATGCCTGAGCGTTCCCGCCCTTGCTACCACCGCGAGCGGCCAGGCGGAGGATGCTGCGCAGCGCAACCTGCCGGCTCCGAGCGATTTCGATCGTACGGATGAGTTCGATAACGGTTCGATGTCGCAGGTTGCCATAGAGCTCGCCGCGGTGGACACCCGCGCCGTGGCGGCTATCTCGGACGAGATGAAGTATTTCACGCGGTTCGAGAGTAATTGCAACTACGATCAGGGCTTTTCATACGGCGACGGCTATAACGCGATGGGGTACTACCAGTTCGATCGCCGTTATGCGCTCGTGCCGTTCATCGAGTCGGTCTATAGCTACGACCCGGTCAAGTACAGCATGTTCCAAGCCGTGGTCGAGCGCGGCGACGAACTGAAGACGGCTCCTATCTACGACAGCGCGAACAAGGCCCTTACAGAGATCGGCCGCTTGGCTAACGATGCATGGCATGCAGCCTATGCCGCGGACCCCCAGGAATTCGCCGCACTGCAGGATGGCTATTCCTACAATAACTACTACAAGCCCGTCGAGCGGTTGCTCGCTTCGACCTACGGCGTCGATATCAGCGGCCGTGCGGACTGCGTGAAGGGCCTCGCATGGGGTATGTGCAACCTCTATGGCTCGGGCGGCGTCCAAAAGTTCTTCACTGCGGCCAAGCTTAACGAGGGCATGAGCGACCGCGAGATGGTCACCGCGCTATGCGACGCCGTGATCGATTACTTCTCCTCGGGAGCAGGGAAAAATCATGCGTATGCCGCAGGCTACGTGAATCGCTATAAGCAGGAGAAGCGCGTCTGCCTTGGATATGTCGAGCAGCACGAGGCCGAGCAGCAGGCTCCCATCGTGCCGCCTACGCCCAATGAGCCGGAGACGCCCCAGAATCCCGATGCCAATACCGATACGGATCAGGGGGCCACGGATCAGGCCCCGGATGCCGGTGCCGGCAACGGCTCCACTGACACGGAGGCGCCCGAGGGCGATGGCCAGGATCATGGTGCTATCGAGGGTGATTCCGAGCGTCCGCAAAACGGCCCCGGAAACGACGTGCTCCCCGAGCTTCCCCAGGACGACAACGACTTGCAGGGAACGCCGGGTGACATCGAAAATGGACCCACGGACCAGGGAGATGCCGACGCTCCTGGCCAGAGCGAGGGCTTGGGCCAAGGCGATGATGCCGGGTCCTCGAAGCCCGAAGTCGATCCTACGCCCGAGGTCGAGATGGTTCCGGGTGCGGGAGCCGAACAGTCCGGCGAAGACGCCCCCGAAAGCGCTCAGCAGTTTGCGGTGGTATTTGACGACTACGACCCCCTTACTCCTAATACCGAGTTCGTAGTTGCACGCAATGCCGCGTTCGCCGATGCGCATCAGCTGCCTGCGGCTCCGGTGTATGAGGGCTATGCGTTTGATGGCTGGTATCTGTACGACCGTGCGACGCGCACTTATGGCGAGCAGTTCGATCCGAGCGCTCCCGTCACCACTGATATATATGTGGCGGCCAAGTGGACCAAGGTCGAGCAGCAGATCGCGGCCGAGCCCGCCCCGGACGCCAGCGACGTCGCTAGGGCAGAGGCGCTGCCGCAGACGTTCGACATGGCAGGCGTGGCGGCTATCGCAGCCACTGTTCTCTCTGCTGCGGGTACCGCGGCCGTCGCCCTGGGCCGCGACGAAGGCGATGCCGACCATTCGTAGCAAGGCGTCAGCTGCCGCAGGGTCTTTACAGTGAACTCCCGTCTGCGTGCAATATCGCAGACGGGAGTTTTTCATATATATAGATAGGCGGCTGATGGCGACATCGGTGCCACGGAAGGGGTCCTCCTGGCGGGAGGGCCCCTTTCTTTCGTTTGCTGGCGCCCGTTCCGCCATAAAGGGGGCTGCGGCGACGTGGGCCCGGTCGCGCCGTGCACCGGGGCGCCCCGCCAGGGACCTCCTAGGCGGGGAAGGTTTAGCGGGCGCGGGGATCCCCTGTCTGTGAACAGCCCCCGGCATGGGAGGGGCGGCCAGCGCAGCCCCTCCGGGACGCCCGGGCACCCAGTTGTGTACGTCTCGTGGAGGAGCGCCGCCGCCCTGGACGGCCCCCGGGCGCTATGGCATTATTAATCCCCGCCGCGCGGCTCCGAGGAGGACCGCCCGGCGCGTACCTTGA
>NZ_VOWY01000019.1 GCF_008014645.1 Collinsella sp. BA40 | reverse complement strand
GGGGCCTGCCGCCCATGTCGCGAGTCTACGGCGTAAACAACCTATCGGCACACAACAGCTAGCTCCGGCGTGAGGCGGGTCAAGGCCGTGGCGCGTGCGAGCTGGGATATACGTTGATTTCGTCTGAATATGCTTGCATCCAGCTGCGTGCGAGCGGTTGTTATTCGATATACTTTCTTGCAGTTTCAAGCCTTACACGTTGAGGAGGATTCCACATGGATCTTAACAAGCGTCCCGACGACATGGTTCGCATCACCACCCCCGAGCTCGCTCAGGCCTTCATCGAGGAGCAGGTGGCGGCGTGCCGCGAGCAGATCGGCGACAAGAACGTGCTGCTCGCCCTGTCCGGCGGCGTTGACAGCTCGGTCGTGGCGGCCCTCCTCATCAAGGCCGTTGGCAAGCAGCTCATTTGCGTTCACGTGAACCACGGCCTCATGCGCAAGGGCGAGTCCGAGCAGGTCGTAGACGTGTTCCGCAACCAGCTGGACGCCAACCTCGTGTACGTCGACGCCACCGACCGCTTCCTCGGCCTGCTCGACGGCGTTGCCGAGCCCGAGACCAAGCGCAAGATCATCGGCGCCGAGTTCATCCGCGTCTTCGAGGAAGAGGCCCGCAAGGTGGGCGACCAGGTGAGCTTCCTGGCTCAGGGCACCATCTACCCCGACATCCTCGAGTCCGATGGCGTGAAGGCGCACCACAACGTGGGCGGCCTGCCCGACGACCTGCAGTTCGAGCTCTGCGAGCCCGTTCGCCTGCTGTATAAGGATGAGGTTCGCGTGGTCGGCCGCGAGCTCGGCCTGCCCGAGAACATGGTCGAGCGCCAGCCGTTCCCCGGTCCCGGCCTTGGCGTGCGCTGCCTCGGTGCCATCACCCGCGACCGTCTGGAGGCCCTGCGCGAGGCCGACGCCATCCTGCGCGAGGAGTTCGCCAACGCGGGCCTCGAGGGCAAGGTATGGCAGTATTTCGTCTCCGTGCCGGACTTCCGCGTCACCGGCGTTAAGGACGACAAGCGCCTCTACGAGTGGCCGGCGTTCATCCGCGCCGTCAACACCGTCGACGCCATGACCGCCGAGGTACCCGAGCTCGACTGGGCGCTCCTCAAGAAGATCGGCGACCGCATCGCCTCCGAGGTCCCCGGCATCTGCCGCGTCCTGTACGACCTCACCCCCAAGCCCTGCGGCACCATCGAGTTCGAGTAGTCTGAACTGCGGAAATACGCATCATGACACGAAAGCCGGCTCCTTCTGGGGCCGGCTTTCTGCTTTGATGTGTCCCTGATCGCTCGCGGCCCATCCGCGCTCAGCGGACGGGTCGAAGCCGTCCATCCTCGATTCTCCAGGTCGTCGATGTGCACGCTTCTATGAAGGCGGCGTCGTGGCTAACGACGAGGAGCGCCCCGGGATAGCCCGCGAGCGCGCGCTCGAGGGCTTGGACGGAGTGCAGGTCGAGATGGTTCGTCGGCTCGTCCATAATGATCAGCGAGGGTCGCTCGCGCAGGCCTAGGCCGATCATGAGCTTCCGTAGCTCGCCGGGGCTGGTCTCGGCGCCCTCCAGGATACGCGCGGGGTCGGAGTTCAGCTGGGCCACACAGGAGAGCACGCTGCCCAGCTCCTCGTGCGAAAGCTGCCGCATCTCTGCGAGCGCCAGCTCCTTTTGGCGTCGGTCCGGTTCCTGCGGGATGTCGAGCACCTCGACGACCTCCGGCGCCGTTGGCCCGGCGGGCATCGCAATCGTCAATAGCCGTCGCACATGGTCCAGGAAGGTCGTCTTTCCCGCTCCGTTGGGACCGATGATGCCGATGTGCTCGGTGTTTCCCACGTAGAGCTCGGGAATCTCGAGGGAGCCGGGCCCGCAGGGGATGGCAGAGGCGGGGATGTGGAGGACCGTCTTGCGATGGCTCGGGGCGGCATCGAGGAAGAGGTCGCCGTCGTATCTCTTCGCTACCCGCGCGGTCTCGACGCGGGCCCTCGCCGTGACGAGGCGCTTCTCCATCTGGTTGGCGAGCTTGCCGCGCGCACCGTCCTGCCCGCTCCAGATCGCCAGGTCTATCTTCGCGCGTGCGCTTTTGTCCTTGGGGTCCAGACCGCGCTTCGAGCGTCGGGCGCCCGCCCGCGCCGCCTCGCGAGCGCGCGCCTCGTGTTCGGCCGTGAGGCGCGCGAGCTCGGCCTTCGCTGCCGATCGCTCAGCGACGATGGAGCAGCGCTCGAGCTCTGCCTGCGCGTGCGCGGCCGTGTAGCCGCCCGGCCTGATCGTGATTCGCGTGCTCCCGTGGGGTCCGGTCGCCTCGAATGAGGCGCATCGGTCTACGAGCGCGTCGAGAAGCCCGCGGTCGTGGCTGACGAGGATGCCGATGCCGTCGAATTCTCTGAGTAAGCTTTCGAGCTGATGCCGCGCCGCTGTGTCGAGGTGGTTCGTCGGCTCGTCGATAGCGAGCACGTTGGGGCGCTGCCAGAGGGCGCATGCGATCTGGAGCTTCTTGCGCTCGCCGAAGCTGAGCTCGTTCCAGCGCCAGGGCATATCATCGGTGAGTTCCAGCCGTTCTTTGAGGCTGCGTGCCTCGCGGTCGAAGTCGAGGGCGAAATCGTGCAGGCAATCGGGCTGCACATCCGCTTCTTGCGGGCAGTAGGTGCAGAAGAGGCCGCGCGTGACCGAGCCGGCATCGGGCTCGATGAGGCCGCAGGCGATGCGGGCGAGCGTCGACTTGCCGCATCCGTTGTCGCCCAGCAGGCCGGTCCAGCCCTGTGCGAAGGCGATGGTCACGGTATTCAAAATGGGGTCTTGAGCTGCGGGGTGCGTGTAGGACACGCGAGAAAGCGCGAGCTGCATGAAGACATCCCCTCCTTGTGTGCGTGGAGGTCAACGGGACAGTTGAGAGGGATGTCTAGAAGCGCATGGCCGCCTTGTCTCTTCGCGGTGGTGTCCTCGCATGGGGTCCGCATCCCGCGGACGGACGAGCCGAGTATAGCATGCGCGTGCGCGGCCGTGCAACGTGGGGCGGTTCGCGTGCTCGTTGATGGTTGTTCCGCAGAAGGCCGACCCCTGGTGGAGCCGGCCTTCGCGTGTGCGGGGCTGTGGCGGTCGGTGCATCAGGGTCCGTTGAGGTCCCAGAAATCTACCGCAGCCATCCACGGGTCTTTTGCACCGTAGTATTCGAAGTAATCCGCCGCGTTGTCGGCGTAGTCTTCGGCGTTATCGAAGTCTTCGGGATCAACGAGTTGAGGTGGGAGCCGATTATCGATCTGGGTGCCCGTTCCGTCGAGATTGGGTTTGCCGAGATCAGATCCATCTGCAGCGTTCCAATAGTCCGTTCCGACATAGAACTTTGCTACCTTGATAACCTTCCCGTCGCGAATGTAGGCGGCGAAGATCTGGGTGCCGTCGTGGGCGACCCAGTGGTACGGGGTCGCTCCCTCCAGCATCCCGGACTCAACGGGCTCGCTCTCCGAGGAATGCGGTCCGAGCCAGGTGCTGTCGACAAAGGTCTGCAGGCAAGCCGATGTAGGGTAGGCGGTCGCTGAGCTCTTCCGGCGTCGGGATGTTGTTCTCGGGCTCGGCCGTGGGCTGGGGCTCCCGCTCGTAGACCACGGCCCCCGTTCCATCGAGATTCGGCTTGTTGAGGTCGCCTCTGGTGACGGGATCAAGCCAATAGTCGGTGTTCCCCTGCTTCTTGTACGTCTCTTCAACCTTCTCATTGCGCGCGAATACGAGGAATATATCCGCTCCCGTATGAGCCTTCCAGGTATACCACGTGCCACCTCTTTTGTAGATGGTCACGTCAAGCACATTGATTTCATCGGGCCGCCCCAGCAGGGTGTAGTCTATGTAGGCTTCGGGCATGCCCTCGTAGGGCAGGCATTCGGCAAGTGGCTTGCCGTCGGAGTCCTTCAGGTTTGCAGGATCGAAGGCCGCTTCGCTGGAGGCGGCCTTCTCGTGCGGCCAGAGCCAGGGGTTTTCCGCGTAGACCACCGCGCCGAAAAAGGCGCAGATGGCAAGCGTGCAGATCAGTCCGCTGTGTTTGTGCAGGAAGCGCTTGCAGCGGCTCGCCTTGCCCTCTTCGGGCGAGGGCGGCGCGGCTTCGCGGTCTTCGCAGCGCTTTTCTTCATCGAGGTTCATGGCCATCGTCCTTTCGCGTAGCCATACATACCGTATGATACCCGTTATGATTCGAGGGCGATGCGATTGAGCACCGACGCGCCGCGAGTATGCGCGCCGCATGCTCCACGGGCGCCGTCGGGTGGCGGCGTGTAAAACTCGGATAAAGGGGAGGACGATATGGCGTTCAACGATGAATGCGCGTGGTCGCGCGAGGTGTGCCTGGCATGGGAGGGCGTGGATCCCGGTGTTCTGCTCGAGCGCCTGATGGCTGATGAGCGGTGCGTTGCCTTCGGTCCCGTCCATCATTTCCTGGTCGGTGCGGCGCTTCTTACCTGCTCGTGGCCGCGCTTCCACGCCCGTTCGACTTACGGTGACCTCGCGTCCGCCCTGGACGAGCTCGGTGCTCGCGCCCGTTGCGTACCGGGGGCGTCCTGCGCGAAGTGGGGCGTATGCGGCGCGGCGTCGTCGTGCGGCATGGCGTTCGCGGTGCTTGCGGGCAACGCGCCCCTGCGTGCGGAGGGTTGGAGCGAGGGCCAGGCCATGGTTGCCGACGTCCTGGGCCGCATCGCCGCCGCCGGCTCTCCTCGATGCTGCAAGCGCGATGCGCGCATCGCGGTTCAGGCTGCGGTGCCGTGGTTCAACGAGCATCTCGATGCCGGCCTCGTGCTGGATGGCGCGCCCGTCGCGTGCGCCGCGGCGGGCGCTAACTCCGCCTGTCTGGGGGATGGCTGCCCGTATCATCCGTAGGACCTCCGTGCCGCGGGTCCGTCCGTCAGCCCGCCTTAGCTGAGAGCTAATGAAATCATCCGCTCACTTTCCAATAATGGCAGCAGGGAGCCGCTCGGAGGTCGAGCGGCGTTTATTGGAAGGAATGACGTTATGGAAAACGCATCTGATACGCAGCGCCGGTCTGGTCTGGCCGTTGCCGGCCTCATTGTCGGCATCGTGGCCCTGCTCACATCGCTGATGCCCATCATCAACAACATCTCGTTCTTCATTGCCCTGGTTGGCGCTGTGCTGGCCGTTGCGGGCCTCGTAGGCTGCCTGCGCGGCAAGCGGGCTGGCAAGGGCCTCGCCATCGCCGCCGTGGCGGTTAACGTTGTTGCCGTGGTCGCTGTTCTCGCAAGCCAGAGCATGTACGGAGCGGCGATCGATGATGCTATGAACGGACCTCAGGCCGTCGACGTGTCCAGCGACGCCAAGCAGGGGGACGACGCTGGCAAGCCCGAAGATACGGCGAAGGTGCTGTCGGTGGGTTCCTCCGTCGAGCTCGAGAACGGCATGGTGGTCGCCGTCGATAGCGTGACGCCCGGCCTTTCCAATTATGACGGCTCCGTTATCACCTGCGTGCGCGTCACGTATACGAACAAGGGCGGCGAGACGCTTTCGTTCAATCCGTACGACTGGAAGGGCGAGAGCGCTTCCGGTGTGCGGAGCGACATCGCCTACTACAGCGAGGCCTCCGAGGAGCTGAATTCCGGCGATCTCGCTGCCGGCGGCACGGTTTCCGGCAACCTGTATTTCAAGGGCGATCTTACTGCTGCACTTTACTTTTCGAATATGCTTGCGGATGAGCCTGCTGCGACCTGGCAGCTTGCATAGTATCGACAGGGTTTTTCAGCCATGGGCGGGGCGCGCCGAGGTGCGGGTCCCGCTTCGCTGTTCTTCTACAATGGTTGTAAATCGTGCCGGCGGAAGGGGGAGTATGACCGAGCGTTTTACGGAGCAGGTGCTGCAAGAGCTCTTGGAAGCTAAGAGCCTCGACGATTTCATTGGTGGGCACGAGTTCTCGGCGGGCTCGCTCGCCGAGTTCCTCGATCAGATGCTGCGCAAAAAGGGGCTCAAGCGCTCGCGAGTCGTTCGCATGGCCGATCTGAACGAGACCTTCGGGTACCAGATTTTCACCGGCCAGCGCAATCCGTCGCGCAACAAGGTGCTGCAGATCGCCTTTGCGATGGCGCTCAGCCTGCGTGAGGCGAATCGGGCACTGATGGCCGCGGGTGCCAGTTCGCTCGATCCGAAGTGTCGCCGCGATGCGATTATCATCTTCTGCCTCGACCAGGGGTGCAGCTTGCAGAAGGTAAACGAAGAGCTCTACCGCCTCGGCGAGGAGACGGTCTGCTAGGGTGCGCTCGCTGCTGTCTGTCGAGTCGGGATGTCGGCCCGTGCTCACGGTATGGGCGGGGAGCCGGCTGTTGTCGGCGGGGACGCGTCGCCCCGCGGGCTCCGCTCGGTGTCAGCACACCTTGCTATGATATAGGGCATGAAGCATACCGGTGACGACATAGACTTTCGCAGGGAGCAGGCGGACGCCTCGTTCCAGCATGAACTCGACGTCTTTCTCGCCCGTGCGGCGGAGGCGACCGATTGGCATGACGCTCGCGTGCTCAAACAGTCGGACTTCGAGACGACTGAGCTCGTGCGCGGCACGCCGCGCGAGGGCGCTTCGGGCTTGTACGTGCGAAAGACCATCGATGTCGCCTCTGGTGCGGGCTGCGCATATGAGGAGCTATGGGCGCAGCAGCTACAGGGCGTATCGCTGCCCTGCGTACCGCGGCTCGTGGAGTGCAGGCGCGGCGCCTCGTCTCTTGTGGTGGTGATGGAGCACGTCGACGGGTGCACCGTCGAGCAGCTGGCCGCTTCATTGGGGGCGGGTTTGTTCTTAGCCGCGCAGGTTATGACGACGCTCTGCCGTTCGGTGCAGATGCTCCATACATGCCTGCAAATGCCGCTGATCCATCGTGATCTCAAGCCCTCCAACATCATTATGCGCGGCGGTGAGGCCATGGTTATCGACTTTGGCTGCGCACGCGCGTGGCATCCGGATGCGGAGTCCGACACCACGCATTTTCTTACGCGCTGCTATGCGCCGCCGGAGCAGTTCGGATTCGGCCAGACCGACGAGCGAACGGACGTGTACGCGCTGGGCAAGGTCCTGTTCTTCTGCTTGACGGGCGAGCAGCCTCCCAACTTGTGCGATGCGAATGCGTGCCGTGCTCTTGGTATCCACCCGGAGCTTGCCCGCGTCGTCGAGCGCGCGTGTTCGTTCGACCCTGCAGAGCGCTATGAGTCGGCGGCCGATCTTGGCGCAGCGGTCGAGGGTGTGTTTGCGGCGTTAGCGGAGGGCGCTGTCACGAGAGGCGGGAGTGCCCTTTCGCCGAAGTCGTCCGACGGCGTCTTCGCTGTTACCGATGGGGTTTCAGATGGCATATCTGGCCCTGCCTTGCGGGCAGCTGCTGTACCGTTCAGGGTACGGGGAGTTGCGTCCCATGCGCTCGAGCTCCTTCGAGATGGTATCTCTGGGTTAGCCGTGCGGGCTTCTGCGGTGGTTCCCGATTGGGTTGGAGTCGTTTGGAACGCCGTTGTTCTGTTCTTTTTTGCAGGCATGGTCTGGCAGAGTATCGATACTATTGTGCATCCTCTTCCAAGGGATGTCGGGCTTCCAATGGCATACCTGGTTTTTCGCGCCATCTGCTTCATTGACCCCTTTATGATGGTCGTCGCCTACCTGCTGCTCGATCGTCGCAGACTTCGCAGGCAGCATCCTGTTTTCGCGCGGTTGAGCGTTATGCGCGAGACTGGTTACGGGGTTGCATTTCTTGGCGTGCTAACGTTTGCATGTGCGCTTGTCGTCGCTTGCACGGGTTGGTAGGGCTCCGTGCGCCTCGATTCTGCCCGTTCGTTCTTGTTGTGCTCGTGCTGCGGGTGCGGATACGGCGCGGTGATGGGCGCGCGTCTCGCGAATTGGGTCGATTGTACGGGTGAGGGCGGGCTGCCGGGGCTCTGCCCCCGAAGTGAGTGGAAAAATCTAGACGAGCGAGTAACGCCGCTTTAGAGCATGAAATCTGCCATCAAAATACCAGGTAAGCACTACGCCATAGTAAAGCATACTTTCCTGTCATGATTTTTCCACTCACTTCGGGGGTGAGAGCGTTCGGGTGGGCTTGTTTGGGTCTTCCACGAGGGTCGGTCGCCTGTAAACAGCGACCCGGTTCTAAAAACCGGACCGCCGTCCCTTCGAACGGCGGTCCGGGGTGCTGCTCGCGTGTTTACTGCATGAGCTCCTCGATCGCGCCCACGCGATAGTTTTTGAATACGATGCCGTCGCCGTCCTGCGTGGCATCGAGATCAACGTCGGCCATGATGCCGAAATCATGATCGCCGTCGGCATCGTGGAAGATCTGGTGCACATGCCACACGTGCTCGGAGAGCTCGTCGGCCTCGTCGATGGCGAGGAAGGCCGCGGAGCGCGCGTCGCCGTCGGTGAGCAGCTCGTCGTGCTCGTCGTAGAACGCATCGAGTACGCGCTTCCAACGGATCTCGCCGAACCCCCAATCCTCATCGAGTGCGCCGAGTTCGGCCGCCTTGCCGCGCGCCGCCAGGCGGACGCGCTGGAACAGGGCGTTTCGAACGAGCAGGGTCATACCGCGGCGGTCGGCCACCACCGCGTCGCCCATGGCGAGCGGGGCCACGTCTTCGGTTGCGCCCGCGTTGGCCCATTCGTCCACCAGGCTGGAGTCGACGGAGCGCACCACCAGGCCGAGCCAGGAGACGATGTCGTTCAGCTGCTCGTTTCGGTGCTCGTGCGGCACGGTGCGGTCGAGCGAGCGGTACGCTTCGGCCAGGTAGCGCAGCAGGATGCCCTCGCAGCGCGCGATCTTGTACTGAGCGATGTAGCTCTTGAAGTCGCAGCCGGTCTCCAACATGTCACGCAGGACCGATTTCGGGGAGAGCTCGTAGTCGTTGGCCCAGGGAACCTCGGCGCGGTACTGGGCGAAGGCGGTGTCCAGCAGCTCCTCGAGCGGCTTGGGATAGGTCACGTCCTGCAGCTTCTCCACGCGCTCCTCGAAGTCGATGCCCTCGGCCTTCATGGCGTTCATGGCGCGGTCGCGCGCCATGCGCTCCTGGGCGCGCAGCACCTGCTTGGGGTCTTCGAGTGTGGCCTCCACCATGGAGACGACGTCGAGCGCGTAGGTGTCGCTCTCGGGGTCGAGCAGCTCGAGGGCCGCCAGCAGGAAGGGCGAGAGCGGCTGGTCGAGCGCGAAGTCCTCGGGCAGGTCGACGGTGAGGTAGTAGGAGGCGGCGCCGTCGAGGAAGGAGGCGGCGTTTTCGGCTCCGGTATCGGCCGCGATGACGGCTGCGGTTTCGGCGTCGGCAGCGTCGGCGGCCGTGGCGGCAGAGATGGCCGCGACGGCGGCTGTGGTTTCGGCGTCGGCGGAGTCGGCGTCGGTTTCGGCGCCGGCGGCAGCTGCGGCATCGCCCGGGCCGTCCGCATCGACGGTTTCTCGGTTCCCCGCCGTCGCGTCGACCTCGCCCGGCGCCTCGTCTTCCACCTCCTCGCGCACCACCACGCCGGCGTCGATGAGCGTGGCGAAGATCTCGGCGGCGCGGGCCTTGAGCGCAGTCTTCTCCTCGGGTGTCTGCAGAGAGTCGTCGATGAGCGCGAGCACGCGCTGCCAGGCGTCGCCGCCCTGCTCTACCTCGGCCAAGATCATGGAGTTGGTGATGCGCAGGCGGGGTTTGAGCGTCTCGGGCGTGCTCTCGATAAGGCGCTGGAAGGTGCCCTCGTTCCAGGTCACGAAGCCCTCGGGCGGTTTCTTCTTCTTGAGCTTCTTCATCTTCTTGGGGTCGCCCATGGCCTTGAGCTCGGCCTTGTGGTTCTCGATCTCGTATTCGGGCGCCTCGGCGATGACCACGCCCTCCGTGTCGAAGCCCGATCGTCCCGCGCGCCCCGCGATCTGGTGGAACTCGCGCGAGCGCAGGCGGCGCTGCTTGTAGCCGTCGAATTTGGTGAGGCCGGTGAGCAGCACAGTGTGGATGGGCACGTTGATGCCAACACCGAGGGTGTCGGTACCGCAGATGACGGGCAGCAGGCCCTGCTGGGCGAGCTTTTCGACCAGCAGGCGGTAGCGGGGTAGCAGGCCGGCGTGGTGCAGGCCCACGCCGCACGAGATGAGGTGCTTGAGCGTCTTGCCAAAGGCCGTGGTGAAGCGGCCGCCCTTGATGGCCTCCTTGATGGCCTCGCGCTGCTCCTTGCTGGCCACGCCGTAGCTGGCCAGGGCGCGGGCGCTCTGCAACGCTGCGTCCTGGGAGAAGTGCACGATGTAGAGGGGCGAGTCTCCCTGGCGCAGCGCCAGCTCGACCGTGCCCTCCAAGCCGGTTTTCACGTATTCGTAGGAGAGCGGGATGGGGCGCGGGGCGTCGGCGATGACCTCGACGTCGCGGCCGGTGTGGCGCTCGAGGGCGGCGGCGATCGCCGAGGTGTCTCCCAGCGTGGCACTCATCAGCATGAATTGGGTGTGCGGCAGCGTGAGCAGCGGAACCTGCCAGGCCCAGCCGCGATCGGGGTCGGAGAAGAAGTGGAACTCGTCCATGGCCACCACGCCGATGTCCGTGTCCTCGCCCTCGCGCAGCGCCTGGTTGGCCAGGATCTCCGCGGTGCAGCAGATGATGGGGGCGCCCGTGTTGATATGCGAGTCGCCCGTGATCATGCCCACGTTATCGCGACCGAAGATATCGACCAGGTAGAAGAACTTCTCGGAGACGAGCGCCTTGATGGGGGCGGTGTAGTAGCCGCGCTGTCCGGTTGCCATGGCCATGAACATCATGCCGATGGCCACGAGCGATTTGCCCGAGCCCGTGGGCGTTCCCAAGATCACGTTGCTGCCCGCGGCGAGCGCGAACAGGGCCTCCTCCTGGTGCGCCCAGGGTTCGATGCCGCGCGCCTCGACCCACTCGAGGAAGCGCTGGTAGGCGGTTTCCAGGTCGAGCCAGGGCTCGGCTTCCTCGCCTTCCGCTGGCTCCCACCAGCTCGGGGCTAGTGAACCCAGCGAACCGTGGGCAGATGCGTCGAATTCGGGGGTTATTGCTGGCATGGGATCACCCTTCTGCGTTGGGCTCGGAGGAGGTCGGGGCGCTATGACGCGCCCGCAGCTCCTGGTTGCGGCGGCGGTTGCGGAACGCCTGGATTGCGAAGTTCATGCCGTGGGGGATGTAGGCGCCCTCGTAGAGGTCATCGGGGATGTAGTCGTAGAGGCTGTCGAGCATGTGCTTGCGGCCGGCTTCGAGTTGCTCGGCCGCCGGCGCGCATCCCAGCTCCCCGCAGATGCCGTGGACGGTCGCGCCCTCTTCCACCAGGCGCTCCTCGTATTCGCTCATGGGGATGGCAGGGTGGTCGGCGCGCACGTCGTGGCTGGTCCAGCGCACGGTGAAGCCCGCGGCCTCGAACTGCGGCAGCGAGTAGTCGAAGAGCGGTTCGCTGTCGGTGCGCAAGACGATGGTGCCGCGCTCGGCGAGGAGCGGGCGGTAACCCAGCAGGTTGTCGAGGGTGGTGAGGCGTTCGGCCGCCTCGCGCTTGCGCGGATGCGGCGTGGGGAAGTTGAGCGTGATGGAGGCGAGCTCGCCGGGGGCGAACATGTGCGCGAGCTTCTCGCCGTTACCGGGGACGAGAAGCGCGTTCGCCAGGCCCGCCTCGCAGACGCGCTGGGCGGCGTAGGCGATGCATACCGGCTGCATATCGATGCCGATGAACAGGACGTCGGGTTCGGCCTGCGCGGCGGCCACCAGGTAGCTGCCTTTGCCGCAGCCCAGGTCGAGGCGCACCTCGCGATAGGCGGGTACGGCAACGTCCGCGCCGATGGAGGGCGCGGCGATGTGCGCCCAGCGCCCCGACCAGCGCGCGGGCTCGTACTCGATGGCGTCGCGATAGCGCTCGAGGCGCTCGTCTAGAACGAAGTTCTTCGGTGTTCTTGCTCGTGTTGAGCCCATGCGCGTGATTCCCCCCTGCATGAACGATGGATTTCCGAACTTTCTATTGTAATGGCTTGCGGGCTTGGACTTGTGCAGGTCGTGCGGGGTTCGCGATGGGCGGGGGATGGCGCGCGGTCGCCTTTCGGGGCCGCCGCGTACGCTGCGGTGCCGGGGGCTTTGACGCTACTGCATGCTGCGCTGCAGCAAGAGGTATCGGTTGAGCCGGTGGCTCGATCCGTCGGACGAGAAGCGCGCAGCCTCCGTCGCACGGTCCGCGGCATAGGCGGCGAGCTCATCGACTTCCGTCTCGCTGAAATGGTGGCAGTAGCGCAGCGGCCCCTCGTGGTCCTGCCATCCCAGGAAGTGGTCGCCGGGCTCGAGATCGGAGGCGTCGAAGTCGCGCCAGGGCTCCAGAATTTGGGCTGCGGCGTCTGCTGCCCGCGCTTTTCGCGCAAGGCGGTCGTCATCCATGAACTGCCAGAGCGAGACGGCGACGATGCCGCCCGGACGGGTCCGTGCGAGCAACTCGTCAAGCACCGCTGCGCGCAGGTCTGCCCCGGGGACGTGGTGCATGAACCCGAAGCAGACGGAAAGGTCGCCGGGGGCGGTGTCGACGCAGAGGCGGGGCTGCGCGCACGGCGGCGTGCTGCCTACTTTGGGTCCAAGCTCGCGATCATCTCGATAGGCCATGAGGTCGTCCAGGATGTCGACGTCGTGAAAGACGAGCCCCGGGAGGCCGGCATCGGCTGCGAGCGCAGGGCAGTTGTCGATGGCGTCGACATGCGCGGCCGTCGGCTCCAGCTCTCCGGCGAGAAAGCGCTCGAAGCGCAGGTTTCCACACGCAAGATCGAGGATGCGGGGCTCGCGCCCTTCGAGTGCGCCAAGTTGCCGGGCGATATCGATGGTGCGACGCCAGCCTTCCCACGGCGCGGTGCGCGTGGCCGAGAACGAGTCGGCGTGCTTGGCGTAGAAGGCGGTGTTGAGCGCGATGAGCTCGCGTGCGACGTGGCTTTTCATGGACTCCCTCCATGCTCTTCGATGGCTTGCTGCGTCGATCGGACCGATTTGGCGGTCTTTTCCCGCCCTCCCCCTCGAAGTGAGTGGGTTTTTCTGATGCAGGCAAGTAGACCCGGTGCATCGGATTCTGCCAACTGGGGTTTTGTTGCCAATTGTAGCGGGATACTCGGCCCTCTTTGGATTTTCCACTCACTTCGAGGGGGAGGGCTTTTGAGCGCGTGTCTTTGGGGCCGTCCGGCGGACGATGGACAGGTGTTTGCCGGTGTTTTGCCGGATGGGGAAGTGCGCTTGGGGTCATTGCGCGGCCGCGTGCGGGGTCGGTTCGTTCCTCGGCGGCAGACCGCGGGAATAGAACGGGAGGTCGATCGCGATGGCCGGAGGCTCGGCGCTTCGCTCCGCGTTGCCTGGACCGCGGGAGGCACCGCGAGGGCGCCTCGCATCGTTCGAGAGGGGGCGCGCTGTGGCTGGGGTACAATCTCGAGCTATGGAACAGATTATCTTGAACATACTCGAGGATCTGCGCGCGGGTCGCATCGTGGACGATCGGCGCCTGGTCAAGCTTATCAATGCGCGGGCGCGCGAGGCCGGCGGTGATAAGCGGGCGTTCGCCAAGCGGCGCTTGCTGCCGTTCTACCAGCGGGTCAAGCGCGAGGAGACCGTGCGCTGGGCGTCGTGGAACGTAACTCCCGAGCTCGAGGACGGGCTGCTCTCGGCGCTTCGCATGAAGCCGAGGCGCACCGCGTCGGGTGTGGCGACCATCACCGTCATAACCAAACCGTGGCCGTGCTCGAGAGACTGCCTCTACTGCCCCAACGACATTCGCATGCCCAAGAGCTACCTGCACGGGGAGCCCGCCTGCGAGCGCGCCGAGCAGAATTGGTTCGACCCCTATCTCCAGGTGTCCGCCCGGCTTACGGCGCTTTCGCAGATGGGGCACGCCATCGATAAGATCGAGCTCATCGTGCTGGGGGGCACGTGGAGCGACTACCCGCGCGGCTATCAGGTCTGGTTTATCACCGAGCTCTTTCGCGCGCTCAACGATTCGGCTATCGCAGGCACGGCGGCGAACCCCATGCTGGCGGGGTGGGATGCGGGCGTTGTCGATGTGCCGCCTTCATCTCGCGCCGGCGCCGTTGCACCTTCCCGCGAAGCGGCGACATGTTGCGGACCGGCTTCGGCGGCGGATGCCGCGTGCTCCGATCTTCGACGCGACGCCGACCTGCCCCCGCGGGTCGCCGCGCGCCGCGCGTTCTATCGCGAGCACGGATTCCCGCAGGACCAGGATGCGTTTGCGGTTAAGGCGACGGCCGCCCAAGCTTCGATCGACGCGGGTGCGATGGGGTACAACGCGGCGTTTCGCGCTCTCTATGGCGCCAGCGATGCGTGGCGGGCAGCGGCCGATATGCAGCGGGCGACGCTCGGGGAGCTCGAGGAGCAGCAGCGCGCCAACGAGACCGCTTGCCATCGCGTCGTCGGGTTGGTCATCGAGACCCGCCCCGATGCCGTGACGCCGCGCTCCCTCGAGTTGATTCGCCGCCTGGGATGCACGAAGGTGCAGATGGGTATCCAGAGCCTGGACCAGCATGTTCTCGATGCCAACGATCGGGGCATCCGCGTCGAGCGCATCGCGCATGCGTTCGAGCTGCTGCGCGTATTCGGCTTCAAGATCCATGCGCACGCGATGGTCAACCTTCTGGGCGCCACGCCCGAGGGCGACAAGCGCGACTACGAGCGCTTGATGCGTGAACCCGCCTTCCAGCCGGACGAGATCAAGCTCTATCCGTGTGCGCTCATCGAGGGTGCGCGCCTGTGCCGTCGCCACGATGCGGGCGAGTGGGTGCCGTATACCGAAGGCGAGCTCATGGACGTCCTTGCGAGCGACGTGTTGGCCACGCCTGCCTTCTGCCGCATCTCGCGTATGATTCGCGACTTCTCGTCCAACGATATCAAGGCGGGCAACAAGAAGCCGAACCTGCGGCAGCTGGTGGAGCAGCGGTTGCCGCGCGGCGGATCGGTTCGCGAGATTCGCTACCGCGAGGTCGGCACCGGCTCGGTTCGCCTCGATGAGCTGCGTCTCGAGGTCGTGCCCTACGCGACAACGAACACCTGCGAGCGCTTCCTGCAGTGGGTCGATCCGAGCGACCGCATCGCGGGCTTCCTGCGGTTATCGCTGCCGAACCCGGAGTATGTGCGAAAGCATGCGGACGAGTTGCCCGTTCGTCCCGGCGAGGCCATGATCCGCGAGGTGCACGTGTACGGCGCCGTAGCGCGCTTGGGTGAGGCGGGCGATGCCGCCCAGCACGCTGGTCTTGGTCGGCGGCTCGTGGAGCGGGCGTGCGAGATCGCCGCCGCGGAGGGATACGACCGCATCAACGTCATCAGCGCGGTGGGTACGCGCGAGTATTACCGCGGCCTGGGCTTTGCCGACCATGGCCTGTATCAGCAAAGGGGGCTGTGATGAAGGAGCATGGCAAGGACGGCATGTGCTTCTCCGTGCGTGCGGCCGCCCGCGCTGTCGCGACCGCCGTCGCGGTGGGTTCCGCCTGCTTCTGGATCGCGCGCACCCATGCCGGGCGGGCGCGGGTGAAGACGCTGCGCGGCGCCCATGGGGAGCGCGTTCGCGTGCTCCAGCAGGGCGGCGTGTACCAAAGCGCCACGTACCTGGGTAAGCGCCGATTCGAGCCCGTGTTCGAGTACATCCGCGCCTTCGATGCGATGTTCGAGGCGGAGGGCGTCCTGCGTGCCCAGACGGGGCGCGGGGTCGAGCGCGTCCTGATGCTTGGCGGCGGTGGGTACTCCTATCCCAAGCATGCGCTTACGACGCGCCTCGACCTGGCGATGGACGTCGTGGAGCTCGATGCAGCGGTGACCGCGCTTGCCCGCCGGCACTTCTATCTCGATGAGCTCGAAGGCCTGGCGGGCGACCGCCTGCGCCTCATCGATGCGGATGCGCGCTCGTACATGGCGGATGCGGCTGCGGCGGGCGTTCGGTACGACGTGGTCGCGAACGATTGCTTCGCCGGTGCCGAGCCCGTCCGCTCGCTCGCAACGGTCGAAGCGCTCGGCCAGGCGAAGGGGTGCCTTGTCCCCGGGGGCCTGTATGCGGCCAACTTGGTGACCGGTGACGGTGGCGAGAGCATCGAATTCCTGCGCGATGCCATGGCATCGGCTGCAGCCGTTTTCCAGCACGTGCACGTGGTTCCATGCGCGGACGAGGCGTTTGGCGCCGAAGACAACTACCTGCTCATCGCGACCGATGGCGATTACGCTTTTGCAGGGGAAATGCCCATCACCCATGAACTTCTCGGAACGCCGCTCTTCGACGCCGACGTGTGCTAGCGAATCGGCATCGACGAGCGTGCGCCCGCTCGATCCGAGGTGCTCCCGGGCGCCTATCGAACCGTGTCGCCGGCGCTCTCATCTGACCGTGGTCGCTCCGGCGGGCGATGGCCCGGGGCTCATGTTTTGCGCCATCCCAGCACGCGCCGCCGCATGCCCTCGATATCGAGCACGCCCTCGGCGAATCCCTTTCGTACGAGGTGCGCGGGAAGCATTTCGTCGTATTTGTCAAAGTACGGGACCTCGCTGTCGTAGACGAGTTCGATGGGATCGAAGTCCGCCTCGGCCTCGGACGCAACGACTTCATAGAACGTTTGCTCGTCAGCGCTCATGGTGAGCATCATGAAGTACGGCCGCGAGGGGTCAAGCTTTTTTAGACCGAGCTCCTTCGCGCATTTGATTTTTAAGAGCCGTTCCAGCGCCAGAAACGCGTAGCTGCCCAACCAGGGAAAGAGCGCCCAGGTACTTCCTCCTAGATTGATGAGCGGGCGGCCGAGCCTTCCCGTTATCCCAGCATTTTCCGCCACCCGTCGCGCCTGGGCGAGACGCGCTCGCGCATTGCCCAGCAGATACGGGTACGCTTGGTGTTCCTCGAGTGCTTGTTTCATGCGTTCTAGCACGCGGGTGTGTATGTCGCCGGCGCAGTCGCCGAAATAGGCGGGAACGCGCCCTTTCACCTGCGAGCAGAATACGAGATGCCTCTTCCAGTCCACCTCTTCCACCAGCCAGCAATGCCCGGCGATGGCGATGCGCTCGCCGGCCGGCGGCGGGTTCACTATGGTGCCCAGCTCCGCTGATTCGCAGCGCACGGTAAACTCTTCGTTCTCCTGGAAGACGGCGTAAAACTTATAGGAGTTGGCGACGCGTTCGCCCGCGATTCCCACGATAAGACCGCCGGTCTCGGTCTGCTCGATGTGGTCGGTCTCAATGAGGTGGTACAGGAGTTCGCGCAAGTCTTCGGCGGAGACACGATGGAAATAGCTCAGGGTGAGAACGCGCTGTGCAAGCTCGGCGGGCGACAGTTCGCCGCATGAGGCGAGCGTGGACATGACCTGATGGTAGAGCAGGCTGTAGGGCAGCCGATCCAACGCGGGCGGTTCGACCCATTTTTCCTCGCGGTAAAGCTGGACCAGTGCGATTCCCTGCAGCAGTTTCCAAGGTACCGTTTCGGGCATCATGGCACGCGGCTCGGGCTGCTCCTCGCGCATGACGAAATGCATCTCGGGTGGATCGTCGCGCCGGCCCGTCCTGCCCATGCGTTGCAGAAATGACGAGACGGTAAACGGCGCATCTATTTGGAAGGCCCGCTCGAGCCGACCGATATCGATGCCGAGTTCCAGCGTTGCCGTGGTAACGGTGGTCTGCATCCGCTCGTCGTCGCGCATGATGTCCTCGGCGGCCTCGCGGTAGCTTGCAGAGAGGTTGCCGTGATGGATGAGGAATCGGTCGGGTTCGTGCCGCGCCTCGCAATAGCTGCGCACCACCGAGCACACGGCCTCCGCTTCCTCGCGCGAGTTGACGAATACGAGGCATTTGCGCCCGCGCGTGCGCTCGAAGATGTAGCCGATGCCCGGATCGGCCTGTTGCGGCGCGACGTCGGTGGGGGCGAGCAGGGCGTGCTCCTCGGCGTTCAAAACGGTGACGTCCTCGGTCTGGTCCTGGCTTGCGTTCGCGTCGTGCGTCGACCCTGGAAGCGACCGGTCGTCGCATGCGTCCACGCACTCTACGGATAGCACGTCTGCGAGTTGGACGCTGCCCTGCGAGTTCAGTCCGCGTTCTGATGCCTGCGGTCCGCTGTTGTAGAAGTGCTCCATCGACAGGCGCCAGATTTTGCGGGGTTCCTCGAAGCGTGGGATGATGCAGGCGCGGCCCGTGCCGCTTGCAAGGAAGGCGCCGGCGCGCGCGGGGTCGCCGATGGTGGCCGACAGGCCGATGCGTCGGGGGTTGACTTGCGCCATGCGTGACAGTCGCTCGATGAGGCAGAGCGCCTGCCCGCCACGGTCGCCACGCAAGAGCGAGTGGACCTCGTCTATCACTACATAGCGAAGGTCGCAAAAGAGACGCGGTACCAGGGCGTGTTTGTGGAGCAGAAGCGCTTCGAGCGATTCGGGCGTGATCTGCAGGATGCCGCCTGGATGCTTGAGCATCTTCGCCTTGTGCGACGAGGATACGTCCCCATGCCAGTGCC
This sequence comes from Collinsella sp. BA40, assembly GCF_008014645.1. Classification (GTDB taxonomy): domain Bacteria; phylum Actinomycetota; class Coriobacteriia; order Coriobacteriales; family Coriobacteriaceae; genus Collinsella. The sequence goes on along the minus strand of NZ_VOWY01000019.1, from coordinate 22,403 downwards.
ATACGGGAATGCCGGCTTCCTCGCACAGCGGTTGCAGCCGTTGGAATTGGTCGTTGATGAGGGCCTTGAGCGGTCCGATGTAGATGGCGCCGACGGACGCAGGCGGATTCTCCCAGAATTCAGAGAGGATGGGGAAGAACGCGGCCTCGGTTTTTCCCGACGCGGTGCTTGCGGTAAGCAAGACGTTCTCGTCGGTGTCGAAGATGGCCTCCGCGGCGGCAACCTGGATGGAACGCAGGCTCTCCCAGCTGTTGTTGTAGATGAAGTCCTGGATGAACGGCGCGTACCGATCGAATGCGCTCATGGACCCTCCCCACGCTCCAATACGAACACGCGTTCTATATTAGCACACGAGCGGGCAAGTCTCACGGCGAATGCCATGCCCGGGCGATAAAATGTTGTGAACAATCGCGCTCATGAGAGGGGATTTTCGCTATGGGCAATTCGATGCGCGGGGTCTACACCGGTCTCGCTCAGATTCGTCGCACCGTTTTTCGCGAGGTTGCGCGCCTGGCATACGAGAGCCAATCAGGTGATTTCGGCTGGGTCGATGAGCTTCCCTACAAGATCATTCCCGGTGATGTGGCAACGTATCGTGAAAGCGTCTTTCTTGAGCGCGCGATCGTGGGCGAGCGCATCCGCCTTGCCATGGGCCTGCCTATGCAGGGCGTGGATAAGCCCGCCAGGCTGTCGGAGGGCGTTGCCGAGGCCGCTAAGCCCGAGCGCTATTACGAGCCGCCGCTTATCAACGTTATCAAATTCGCCTGCAACGCCTGCGAGGAGGACGCCTACAAGGTGAGCGACGCGTGCCAGGGGTGCCTGGCCCACCCTTGTCGCGAGATCTGCCCCAAGGGGGCTATCACCTTCAAGGATAAGAAGGCCTATATCGACCAGGAGAAGTGCATCAAATGCGGGCGCTGTGCGAGCGTGTGCCCGTACGGCGCGATCCAGCATCGCGTGCGCCCCTGTGCGGCGGCCTGCGGTATGAACGCCATCAGCTCCGATGAAGCCGGTCGCGCGCAGATCGACTACAGCCGGTGCGTGTCGTGCGGGCAGTGCCTCGTCAACTGTCCGTTCGGGGCCATCGCCGATAAGAGCCAGATATTCCAGGTGATCAATGCCATCCAGGAGGGCGACGAGGTCATCGCCGAGGTCGCCCCGGCGTTCGTGGGCCAGTTCGGCGGTAAGGGCAACGTGGACAAGCTGCGCGAAGCCTTCAAGGAGCTCGGCTTTTCCGGCATGGAGGAGGTCGCGCTCGGCGCCGACCTCTGCGCGGTGCAGGAGGCCGAGGACTTTCTCGAGGAAGTGCCCGACAAGCAGCCGTTTATGGGAACCTCGTGCTGTCCCGCGTGGTCGGTTATGGCAAAGATGGAGTTTCCCGAGCATGCGCATTGCGTTTCTATGGCCCTTACGCCCATGACGCTGACCGCGCGCTTGATTCGCAAGCAGCACCCCGACGCCAAGATCGTGTTCGTGGGGCCGTGCTCTGCCAAGAAGCTCGAGGCGCAGCGTAAGAGCGTGAAGAGCGAGGTCGATTTCGTCCTCACGTTCGAGGAGATGGCCGGCATGATGGAGGCCAGGGACATCGACTATGCGAAGCTGACGGGTGAGGGTTCGACCGATTTCGACGTGGCGAGCGCCGACGGTCGCTCGTTCGCGGTGGCGGGCGGGGTCGCTAACGCCGTGGTCAATGCCATTCATCGCGACCATCCCGATATGGACGTGCACGTCACCAATGCCGAAGGGCTCGATGAGTGCCGCAAGATGATGAAGATGGCAACAAAGGGCAAGTTCGACGGCTACCTGCTCGAGGGCATGGCGTGTCCGGGCGGCTGCATCGCGGGTCCCGGCACGCTGCAGCCCATCAACAAGACAGCGGGCGCTGTCAAACTCTACGCCAAGAAGGCGCCCATCAAGACCGCGCCCGAGAACGCGCATTGCGGGCTGCTCGACGAGCTGGAGCGCGATGCGTACGGCAAGCGCGCGGCGGCCGATGCCGTTGCCGAGACGGTCGAGGCCGCGACGCCGAGTGACGACGCGGCCCATCCCGGTGCATAGCGCGAAGAGGTCCGGCCGCGGCGGAGCCGAGGGGTCATCGCGCTGTTACAGCGTGAACTCGACGAACTCGGCTTCGCTGCGCGCGGGCAGGCTGTTCGCTTGGTGGAGGGGGGCCGCGGCCCCGCCCCCGATCGCTGTCTTATTGAGAAGCTCGTCGATCGACGCCTGCGGATTCTGGAATGCGATGTCGAGCAGCTCGATGAAGTCGCGGATGACCTCGCGTGGCGTGAGGTGCGTATCGGCGCCCACGCGCTCGAACTCCGCGGTGAGGAAGTTGATCAGGTCCTGCTCGGTGATCGTGGGCGTGTATGCGAAGTATCCTGCATGAATCTGCGCGAGCTTTTCGATAAGGACGAGCAGCTCCTCATAGGTTAGCGGGTGCAGGTGGATGATGGGGGCGAGCATATCCTGCATGTCATCGCGTGCATAGCGACCCTGGGCAAGCCTGCTTCGAAGCGCCTCGTAGCTGAAGACGCCGCGTCGACGGTCTTCGACCGATGTGGGCGTTCCTCCGAGAATGATGCCAAGATGCGCGGCCTTGCCCTGCAGCGTGTCGTTATACATCTGGAGGATCTTCTCGTAGTTATATTGCCGCGTGATGGCATTGGGGATCTTGTAGAGGTTCACGAGCTCGTCGATGAGCACGAGCAGGCCTTTATATCCGGCGCCCTGCAGGAACGCGGCCAGGAGCTTGATGTAGTCGTACCAGTCGTCATCGCCTATGATCACGCTCGTCTGAAGCTCCGCGCGCGCTTCCGTCTTGGTTCGAAACTCGCCGCGCAGCCATCGGGCGACCGCTCCGCGCATCTCGTCGTCGCCCTCGCACGTGGCATGGTAATAGCGGAGCAGCATCTGCGAGAAGTCGTATCCATGGACCATCTCTTCCAAGGGGCGACAGAATGCCCGGGCAGCGGCATCGCTTCTGCTTGCGCCATCGTCGGGCGCGCCGTCCTGCATCGCGGCCACCCATCGATCGAGGACGAGCATGAGGGCGCCGCCCTCGGGGCGCGTCTTGGTGGATAGGTTGCGAATGAGCTCTCGGTACGTTGCCAGACCCTGCCCCTGACCTCCCTGCAGGCGGCGCTCGGGGGAGAGGTCTGCATCGGCTACCACGAAGTTCTCGCCCATGGCATGGGTGCGGATCGTCTGAAGAAGAAAGCTCTTGCCCGCGCCGTAGCGTCCAACCAGGAATCGGAACGAGGCGCCGCCGTGCTCGATGAGGTCGAGGTCGGTAAGCAGGGCTCGAATCTCGTTTTCACGCCCCACGGTGATGTAGGGCAGACCGATGCGGGGCACGACGCCGCCTTTGAGCGAGTTCAGGATCACTGCCGCGATGCGCTTGGGGATGCGAGGGGCGCCCTCGAGGTCGATGGGACGCGAACTAGTCATGATGCACGAATCCTTCCAAATCGGGACGATAATCTTCGATGATGCAGACGCCCTGCGGCCCGAATTCCAAAACGGTATCGCCCACGAGGTCGAAGAGCGCCTCGTTGATTTGGTCGACAACGAGGTCTTCGGATTGCGAGAGCTCGATGCGCGCGCCTCCGTCGAGCAGCGCGACAAGGTAGGCGCTCTGCTCCGCTGACAACGGGCCCGCCTCGCTTTCCGACGCGAGCCGTGGCTGCGCTCGCTCTGTGTCCATATGGCGGTTCCCGCACGGCGCGGTCTCTTCGGTGCTTGCGGCCGTGTGCGCGGAGGTGCGCGACGTCTCGATAGCGCCAGCGGCCGTGTGCGCCGAGGTGCGCGACGCCTCGATGGCGCTTGCCAGGATAGCGGACCCTTCGGTGCCCTCCTCCAGGCGTTCGTCGTCGATTAAAAGGGCTTCGCGGGTGCACGCGGCCGCCGTTCGTATGCCGGCGAGCTTCGATGTATCGATGCGCACCCGGACGGGCGCGTGTTCCGACCGCCATGCGGCGCGGGCGTCGGCCTCGCTCACCACGAACTTGACGAGGTATTTCGGTAGAGTCGTATCGGGGGCGTCTGCGCCTTCCCAGCGCGCTCGCGTGGTGGATTCGATATCGCGCAGCAGATCCGCAAGACGCATGGTCCCCGCTTGGGCGCCATGGATGTGAGTGCAGGTCCACAGCCCGTTGCGGCATCGATAGCGATGCAGTGCGCTGAGGGCGACCTCGGCATCGGGGTGCGGCTTCGGATCGAAGAACACGGCCGAGGCGAACATGGTGTACGGCAGCTCCACCGCTTCTCCGAATAACGAAGCGGCGAGCCTTGTTTTCCTGGTGCGTCGGTAGTGCTCATCGAGGCGTGCGAGCACGGCGCACACTACATGGCAGAGGTCTTCGCGCGCGCCCGCATCTTCATGGTTCGGGGTGCTGCCCGTGTTTGCGAGGGAGCGTGCCGACTCATACAGCGTGACCGCGTCTGCGTCGCCTATGCCCGCTAGTCCTCCGCGTGTCCGCCGGGGCTTCTCCTTAGAGGAGAGCCCCGTGGCCTCGCGAACCCTTTCCAGGGTTTCGGTGAATCGCAGGATGTGTTCTTCGCGCTGTAGCTCGGCGCTGCAGGGGAGCAGCTGCGGAGCGAGGCCGTGGTAGATCGCATAGTCTTGCAACCATACCGGCGCCCGCCTGTCGACTTCGGGAGAGACCCCGCGATACGCGCTCGCAAACGACGAGAGGCGCTCGAATCCATCGAGCGGGCCCGAGGTGCCGATCCCGCAGATCAGTTCTTGCAGGTAGGTTATGGCAAAGGCTGGTAACGTGGCCTCGATATCGCCTTTTCGTACGCGCGACCGCCAGCTGACGTAGCCGCGCAGCTGGCGGTCGCTCATGGTGCTGTAGGTGGGATAGGTTGATTTGTAGGTTCCACGATACGGACAGTCGTCCTCGACGTCTGCGAGGGCGAGGCCCTGGCGGTAAAAGAGCTCTGCTTCGCTGAGCCATCTACCGCGCGCGCCGCCCGGCTGTTCCTCCCAGCGCGATACGGCCTTCATAGGGGCGTATTCGTCGGGGAGGTATCCCGCCATCTGCCTGCCGGTGGTGAGGAGCGGCTCGTCCCGATAGACCGTCGTCGAGAAATGGGAGCTGGCGCGGAAGCGCTCGTCGCTTACGATCCGATCGATGATGTCTCGCGCCCGCGAGCTCCTGCCGCTGCATCTGTCTTCCATGCCCACATCTCCTCTCCGCCGACTGCGTAGTTGTGGATACGTATCCAGTGTAGCACAGATGCAAACACGTGTTCGTATCATTGCGGTGCCCCTGCGACTGGTCCTACTGTTGTCATTTCTTCGTGCACCCGTGGAGTTCGAACGGATACGCGTGCCCATCGCGCCGACGTCTTGTCCGATGCGTAAGATAGGTAGCTATGATTACGCTATTTCTCATAGGAAACATCGCTTCGGGCAAGTCGACTGCCGCTCGCTACCTCGAGCGACGGGGCGCCCTGCGCATCGATCTCGACCAGCTTGCCAAGGATCTCTACCAACCGGGTTCCGCCGTCGTGGACGAGATCGCCCAGGAGTTTGGCTGGGGCGTGCTCGACGCATGCGGCGGAATCGATCGATCCGCCCTTGCCGCCCGCGCGTTCGCGTCGCCCGAAGACGCGCAGCGGCTGAACGCTATCGTCCACCCCGTGGTGCTCGAGCAGCTCGGTCTGCGCCTGCTCCCCGCGAATTGCTGTTCGGTGATGGTTCCCGAGCACGACCTGGCCGTTGTGGAGGTATCTGCCCCCGAGGGCTTTACGGATGCATTCGCGTTGGCAGACGAGGTGGTCGCTATTACAGCGCCGGTCGAGGTGCGCCGCGTGCGCGCGATCGATCGAGGTATGGTGCCGTCCGATTTCGATAGGCGTGCCGAGTGCCAGCCTTCCGACGAACGGTTGGCGTCGCTCGCATCCCGTGTCATCGACAACTCCTCGGCCGACGACTCGCTTTTCGATTCCCTCAACCGTTTGGTGGAGGAACTGGGTGTATCGTTGCCGGTTTCCTCCCGATCCGCGCGGATGGAGGGACGCCATGTCTAGTTCCGGGACGCGCTTCTTCACATGGTTTCGTCTTGTCCCCTTGCTGGCCGTCGCCTTTATGGGCACGATCTCTGCCGTGTACTCCTATGCGCCCGCGCTGCTGTTCACCGCTATCTATCCGTTGCGCTACGAGGACCATATCGTTGCCTCCGCCGCCGATCACGCAGTCGATCCCTATCTTGTCGCCGCCGTCATCGAGACGGAGTCCGGCTGGGATCCCCAGGCGCGTTCGAGCCAGGGTGCGAGGGGCCTCATGCAGCTCATGCCCGAAACCGCCCGCGATATGGTGGTGAAGGGCATCGTGGACGGCTCGAGGTATTCGGCTGACAACCTCGAGGACCCTGCAACCAACATCGAATTCGGCTGTGCCTACTTGTCGTATCTCATCCGATATTTCAACGGGGCTACCGACCGCGCCATCGCCGCTTATAACGCGGGCATGGGTAACGTGAACGATTGGGCGCAGGAGGATACGGTCCTGCATAACGCCATCACGTTCCCGGAGACCCAGGCATATCTGATTCGCGTGAACAACGCGCACGATCGCTATCAGCAGATCTATCCGGAGGCGTTTCTGTAAGAGGGTACCAGCCGGAGATGTGCAACCCTTTAGGGCCCGGTCCGAGGGCGCCCTCCATATCTCCGCATCGGTTTTGCCTTGCAATCCATTAGAACATGTGTACGATGATTGTATGAGACGGCTATCGCGTGGCGGCCCGCTCGATGCTCCGCGCGCTGTGGTGAGGGGTGTGCGGCATGGAGAGTTTCGAGGTTGAACGCGTAGGCGGCGAGCTGCGTCGCTTCGGCGTGCAGGGCGAGCCCGCGCCCTTCAAGGTGGTTTCCCCGTTCGAGCCGTCGGGCGATCAGCCCCAGGCTATCGCATCGTTGGTTCAGGGGGTGCGCGATGGCGACCGCTACCAGGTGCTGCTGGGCGTTACGGGGTCCGGCAAGACGTTTACCATGGCAAAGACCATCGAGGCGCTGGGGAAGCCGACCCTGGTCATGGCGCCCAATAAAACGCTTGCCGCGCAGCTTGCGAGCGAGCTCAAGGAGTTCTTCCCCAACAACTCCGTTGTGTATTTCGTCTCCTATTACGATTACTACCAGCCCGAAGCCTATGTTCCACAATCGGATACCTATATCGAGAAAGACTCCTCCATCAACGAGGAGGTCGAGATGCTGCGTCATCAGGCGACCGCTTCGCTGCTGTCCCGTCGAGACGTTATCGTTGTCGCTTCAGTCTCTTGCATCTACGGCATCGGCAGCCCCGAGGACTACGCAGGCCTGGCGCCCAATATCGATAAAAAGGTTCCGCTGGAGCGCGACGAATTCATCCATGCGCTGATCGACATCCAATACGATCGCAACGACTACGATCTGTCGCGTGGATGCTTTCGTGTGCGCGGGGATGTTGTCGACGTTTACCCTCCGTATGCCGAGCATCCCCTGCGATTCGAGTTCTTCGGCGACGAAGTCGAGGTCATCGCCGAGATCGATGAGGTCACGGGCGAGGTGTTGCGCGAATACGATGCGATTCCGGTCTGGCCCGCGTCCCATTACGTTACGGAGAAACCCAAGGTGACAGCGGCGCTCAAGAGCATCGAGGAGGAACTCGAGGCACGTGTGGCCGAGCTCAAGGCATCGGATAAGCTGTTGGAGGCGCAGCGACTGCAACAGCGGACCGATTACGACCTCGAGATGCTCGAGACCATGGGCTTTACCACCGGCATCGAGAACTACTCGCGCCACCTCGATGGGCGCAAGCCCGGTGAGCCGCCGTTCACGCTGATCGACTACTTCCCCAAAGACATGCTTTGCATCATCGACGAGAGCCATGTGACCGTGCCGCAGATTCGCGGCATGCACGAAGGCGACCGTTCGCGCAAGGTGACGCTGGTCGAGCATGGTTTCCGCCTTCCGAGCGCCCTGGACAACCGCCCGCTTCGCTACGATGAGTTCGAGGCGCGCATTCCGCAGTTCATCTACGTTTCCGCTACGCCGGGCGACTACGAGCTGCGCGTGAGCCAGAACAACGTCGAGCAGATCATCCGCCCGACCGGCCTGCTCGATCCCAAGATCGACGTGCGACCGGTGCGCGGGCAGATTGACGACCTGCTCGACGAGATTCGCGAGCGCACAGCCCGTCATGAGCGCGTGCTGGTGACGACGCTGACCAAGCGCATGGCGGAAGATCTGACCGATCATCTGCTGGACGCCGGCATCAAGGTGAACTACATGCATTCCGATACGGCGACGCTGGACCGCGTCGAGATCCTGCGCAGTCTTCGCGAAGGAAAGATCGATGTGCTGGTAGGCATCAACCTGCTGCGCGAGGGCTTGGATCTGCCCGAGGTCTCGTTGGTTGCCATTTTGGATGCCGACAAAGAGGGCTTTTTGCGCAACCGCCGCTCGCTGATCCAGACGATTGGCCGCGCTGCGCGCAATGCCGACGGCGAAGTCATCATGTATGCCGATACCATTACCGATTCGATGCGCGAGGCGATCGATGAGACGTCGCGACGACGTGCGATTCAGACGGAGTACAACGAGGTCCACGGCATTCGGCCTCGTACGGTCCACAAGGCGATAAACGACATCTCGAGCTTCATCTCGGAGGCGACCGAATCGGTAGGGAAGCGCGATCGCAGCCGCGGGGACTCGCTTGGACATGGCGAGTTCTTTACGCCTGCCGGGGAGGGTGCCGCCGATACCGCTCCCGCCACGTCTGCCTCAAACGGTCAGCGCTGGGCCGAGGAGCTCGCGGATCTGCCCCCCGAGGAGTTGCATCGCGTGATCGAGCAGATGGAAGCCGATATGCGCGCGGCATCCGAAGCCATGGATTTCGAGGAGGCGGCGCGTTTGCGCGATGCCGTCGTGCACATCCGTGCCCTTGTCGAGGGCGAGAGCGAAGACGACGTCATCGAACGGCTGCGCCGTGATGCGCGCAAGGGTTCGACGTTCGCAAGCGGCCGCGTCCGTAAGGGCGCTCGGTTCGGTAGATAACGCCCCGAGATCCGTTCATCGCGATTGTTATCCGATGTGGTTGTCCCTGTATGGGGGAGAGCGAAGATGGGGTCATGCGACGGCGCACTGCGATGCGAAGGCTCGCGCCGCGCCGCTTTGCGATTTACCGCGACAGTGTACGACAGTGTATACTTATGCGGTTTTAGTGTCGTGCGGCGTGAGCCGCTATGCCGTCTTTCGCGATGAAGGGGTCGAGATGGTTGAGGAATTGGTAAAGACGCTCCGCGGGGTTAAGTGGAACTTGGTGCTTATGGCCGCATTCTGCTTCCTGTTCGCGGTCTATATGTACGTTACGCCCGTCGAGGGCGGTGTGGGCATGTTCATGATCACGCCCCGCAACGGCCTTGCCGGCTTGCTCCAGATGCTGCCGTGGATCGGTATCTTTTTAGGCGCCGCAACATTCGTCTCCTCGTTCGTATCTACCTCTACGTGGGTGCTGGGCTGGGTAGAGCCCGCGTTGGGCATCCTCATGTTTGTAGCCGGTTTCTGGGAGCTGTTTTTCCCGTACGACATCAAGGTGTTTTCTCTCGCGTTTTCATTTGTGGGCATCTTCCTTGCGTTCTACGTTATGTTCATCGCGTTGGAGATCGAGCGAAAGCGTGCGGGCAATTGGATCGCAACGCTCGTTCTCGCCGCGGTGATCTGGGTGGTTTCCTTTTTCAACATGATGAACTTCGCGGGCGAAGGCGGCTCCGTTGCCCTGACGTGCCTGCAGTTCTTTTTGGCCGGCTGGGGCTTCGTGTATGGTGCGCTGGCGCTGAACGGCGTTGAGCCCGTGAAGGGTTCCTGCCCGTTTCGCTGCGGCTCGAAGGCGTCCGACGCTGCATAAGGTCTGTGGGACACGTTGTGGGACGATTATATGTCCTTAACCAGGGCGAGACGCTGTTCGACTCGCTCCACCGGATACAGGGGCGTTGCGACTCCCCGTTCACGCTCCGGGGCGTAGAGCAGGCTAGGCAGGCTGGGGCCTGGATGGCGGAACGGGGATTGTGTTTCGATCATGTCTACGCGAGCGCTTCGGGGCGCTCGCGCGAGACCTTGTCGTATGCCCTGCCGGGTGCGGTGTTCGAGCATCGCGTCGAACTCTGCGATGGATGCTACGGATCCTACGAGGGCCTGCCCCAAGACGTTATGGCGCCCATCCCGTACGGTTCGTTTTACGTGCCGTTCGGCGGCGAATCTTGGGATGCTTTCAGCGGTCGCGTGCTGCATGATCTCGATGTCCTCCTGAGCCGCCCCGGGCACGACTGCGTCCTCGCTGCGTGCGATTCCGGGGTTGCGTACATGTTGCGCGTCGAACTTGGCGTCGAGGAATGCGATTATAGGGGTCGATTTGGACCCTGTACGATCTTGGAGCTTGAATGCGGGCGCGAAGGCGGATGGACGCTGCGCTCGATCTCCCATCCCGTTTCGTTCGCACGGCATATGAATCGATAGCGAAGAGGCTCGACGTCCGTCGAGCCTCTTCGTCATATATGGGTTGGTTCGATCAAGCTCTTCTGCCTCTATGCCGTGAGGTCGTCGATAAGCGCTCGTGCGCAGCGGATGCCATCGGTTGCCGCGCTCATGATGCCGCCTGCATACCCCGCGCCTTCGCCGCATGGATAGAGGCCGGGGGCATGTTCGGCATGGCAGGATTTATCGCGCACGACGGTGATGGGGGCGCTGGAGCGGGTTTCGACGCCCGTAATCACGGCTTCCTCGTCATCGAAGCCCTTGAGATGGCGTGCGAGCTCGGGTAGGCCGAGTCTCATGGTGTCGCTGACGTATGCGGGCAGCACGAGACCGATGGCGGTCCAGGTGACTCCGCGCGGATAGGTGGGGATCACGCCCGCTCCGGATGTGCTGGGGATGCCGATGAGAAAATCGCCGACGAGCTGCGCGGGGGCTCGATAGTCGCCTCCGCCTAGTTGGAAGGCGGCTTGTTCGCATTCGCGCTGCAGCTTGATGCCTGCAAGGACATCGTCGCCGGGGAGGTCTTTAGGTGTGACGTTAACGAGGAGGGCGGCGTTGGCGTTGCGGCCGGCGCGCGCATGCAGGCTGGCGCCATTCGTTACGACGCCGCCTTCTTCGGAGGCGGCTGCTACGACCTCGCCTCCGGGACACATGCAGAAGGTGAAGAGGCTGCGGCCGTTGGGGGCGTGGGAAACGAGCTTGTAAGGGGCGGCTCCTAGGGCGGGGTGACCTGCCGCCGGTCCATATTGTGCGCGGTCGATCGCCTCCTGGAGGTGCTCGATGCGCGCGCCCATTGCAAAGGTCTTGCGGGCGAGCGTGAAATTGCGCCGCTGGAGCATCTCGAAGATATCGCGAGCGGAGTGCCCGCATGCCAGGATGAGATGCCTGGTTGCGAGCCGCTCTTCGCGCTCGTCGGACATGACGGTGACGCCGACGACGGCGCCGCTATCGGAACGCTCGATGTCCAGCAGCTTGGTGCGGAAGCGCACCTCGCCGCCGCATGCGCGAATACGCGCGATGATGGCCGTTACAACTGAGGGAAGGATATCGGAGCCAATATGGGGTTTGGCGTCCCAGAGGATGTCGCGCGGCGCGCCAGCGGCTGCCAGCGTTTCCAGGATGAGACGGTGGTCGGGGTTTTTCGTACCCGTGTTGAGCTTGCCATCCGAGAACGTTCCCGCACCGCCGAGCCCGAACTGGATATTGGATTCGGGGTCGAGAACTCCCGTTTCATTGAAGCGCCTGACGGCTTCCCCGCGCCGCTCGGCATCGTCGCCTCGTTCGATGAGCAAGGGCTCCAGTCCTGCTTCGGCGAGCGTGAGCGCGGCGAAGAGGCCGGCGCACCCTGCACCTACGACGATGGGCCGGTCCGTCGTCGCGCCGCGCGCGCCCAGCGGTTGGGGAAATGTCGTGGTGCGCGGTTCGATGATTCGAACGCGTCGCCGCGCCTTCTCCGCAACACGCCCGATCGCTTCTTCCTCGGCGCCCGATGAGGCTAGCTCGAAGCGAATCGTGACGGTGAAGTGCACATCGCGCTTCTTTCGGGCATCGACCGAGGTACGGTAGAGCTGTGCATCGAGGATGTCGCCTTGGGAAACCTGCAGCATGCTGCAGACATCTTTGAGGGCGGCCTCGAGGAAAGCGTGCTCGTCCACGCCATCGTCGAGCGCGACCTTGATTTCTGTGACTTCAATCATGTGAATCCCTTTCGGACGAGCGCGTGGAGCGCGAGCGGAAGCGATCGGATCTAGTATGACGGGCGCGAAACGGCACCGGCGTGCTCTCCGGCGCAGATGCCTGACAGCCAGGCCCATGCCAAGTTGTATCCACCGCAATCGGCGTCTTGGTCGAGTGCCTCGCCGCACGCATAGAGGCCTGAAGCGTCGTGCAGGGACAGGTCTGCTAGGTCGACGGAATCCATGGGGATGCCGCCGCGATGAACCTGCGCCTGCTGGTGCTCGCAGGTACCAATCACCTCGAAGGTGAGGTGGTGAAGCAGGTGGGCGCAGCGAGTTAGCGGGTCGGCATGGCCGTCGAGGCCCTGCGCGATGTAGCGCGCAAGCGGTCGCGCGAGCACGCCATCGAACCACGATGCCTCGCCGGTCCACGGTCCAACATGCGCCTGGCGCTCATGAAGGATGCGTGCGAGGCGGTCTGTCGTCAGGTCCGGGAAGAGGTCGAGCTCGATGCGATCTTTTGGCCGGCAACGTCGTGAGAGGTTGAAGGCGGCGATGCCGGATATGCCGTAGGGACGGAGGAGCACCTCGCCGTCTTCATATGCGATGGCGGCTCCGTTGCGCTTGAGGGCGAGCATGCCGTCGAGCCTCAGGCCGTCGAGGGACGGCAGGGGGGAGGCATCGCCTGCGAGCGCCGTGCCATCGGCGGCGGTGAGGGCGGCTTCGATGGGACAGAGGAGGGGTTGCTCCTCGTTGTGGGGTAGTCCGAAGAGGGCGCATACGTCTGCCGATCGGCCTCCGGTAGCTATGATCACGGCACTGGCGTCCACCGAACGGTGTACGAGGTCGGACTCGGCCAGGGCCTTGCGGGCGCGGCGAAGTGCGGGGCGGCTGGAATCAGCCGGTTCGATCCGACGCGGCCGATCGGGCTCTTCGATTTCGAGGTGCCATCGCGAATCGGTGCGGACCGCGTGCGTGAGGTGCGCGCCGCAGCGTTGGTCGATACCCTGTCGCTTACAGGCTGCGAGCAGGCAATCGCGCACGGATTCGGCGCGCTTCGTTACGGGATAGAGCCTTTCCTCGATTTCACAGGTGAGCAAGCCCAGCTGCTGGAAGAAGTCGGCGATGCGATCCTCTCCGCGATGCCCCAGCACCGCGCGCGCCGCCGCTTCGTGGTGATAGCGCGCGGGCGCGAGGCGGGAGTTGGATAGATTGCACCGGCCATTGCCCGTGGCGAGGATGGGAAGGCCGCAGGCAACGTCGCGCTCGATGATGCAGACGCTCGCGCCGACGGGGGCCGCTGCGATGGCGGCGGCGAGACCGGATGCCCCGCCGCCGATGATGGCGACGTCGTAGGTGTGAAAGGCGGGCGTCATGGCTAGTTGGAACCGGCCGACTCGCAGTGCTCGGCGCAGTCGCATTCGTCGCGATCGCACGCGTGGTCGCAGCCGCAGTCGCAGGCGTTCGCATCCTGGGCGAGGGCGGCCTTGGCGTCGGCGAGCTCCGCCGTCACGCGGATGGCCTCGAGTGCTGCGGGCAGCATGCCGGCGGGAAGGTTCTCTTCGATCGTTCCCGCATCGCACATCGCGGCGAAGGCGGGGTTGATGGGCAGGCGGCCGAGCACGTCGACGCCGTACTGCGCGGCGACCTCGTCCAGATGGCTTTGGCCGAAGACCTCGATCTTCTTGCCGCAATCGGGGCATTCCACATAGCTCATGTTCTCGACGACGCCCAGGACGGGGACGTTCATCTTGTCGGCCATGTTGACGGCCTTGGCGACGATCATGCTCACGAGGTCCTGCGGGCTGGTGACGACGACGATGCCGTCGACCGGAAGCGACTGGAAGACGGTGAGCGCGACATCGCCCGTGCCCGGGGGCATGTCAACGAGCAGGTAATCGAGCGGTCCCCAGGAGGTCTCGCTCCAGAACTGGCGGATAGCGCCCGCGATGACCGGTCCGCGCCACAGAACGGGGTCGGTTTCGTTGGCGAGCAGCAGGTTGCTCGACATGACCTTGATGCCGTGGGTGGAGATCTCGGGCAGCAGGAGGTTGCCGATGCCGTGGGCGCGGCGACCGCTCATGCCGAGCATCTTGGGGATGGAGGGGCCGGTGATGTCGGCGTCGAGGATGCCGACCTTGTTGCCGGCTCGGGAAAGCTCGACGGCCAGCGCGCCGGTGACGAGCGACTTGCCTACGCCGCCTTTGCCGGAGAGCACCGCGATGACGTGCTTGACCTCGGATAGGTTGTTTTCCTCGAACTGCTGCGGGGCGGTTTGGCCTCCTGCGGCCTGTGCGTGTTCGCATCCCATGGAAGACCCCTTTCGACTGTCTTCGATTTCGTACGCCGTTCATTGTACCCCCCGAGCAACGCGGCGCCCGCGCTCGTTCATGGTGAGCATATGATACGTACAAACGTTCGTGATTCCGCGCCATGCTTGCGATAGTATGGGAGGTCGAAAACCTCATTTGTTCAAGGAGCACGCCCATGTCAGACGCTTCCATCAGCATCCGCGGCGCACGCGAGCATAATCTGCACGATATCGATGTCGAGATACCCCGCGACGAGCTCGTCGTGATCACCGGCTTATCCGGTTCGGGCAAGTCGAGCCTCGCCTTCGATACCATCTACGCCGAGGGCCAGCGCAGATACGTCGAGAGCCTGTCCAGCTACGCTCGGCAGTTCCTCGGGCAGATGGATAAGCCCGACCTCGACTCCATCGACGGCCTGTCACCGGCTGTCTCCATCGATCAGAAGACGACGTCGAAGAATCCGCGCTCGACCGTGGGCACCGTTACCGAGATCTACGATTACCTGCGTCTGCTATTCGCGCGCATCGGCACGCCGCATTGCCCGGAGTGCGGGCGCGTGATCGAGCGCCAGACAACCGATCAGGTGGCCGATAAGATTCTCGAGGTCGGGTCGGGGCGGCGCGCCTACGTGCTGGCCCCCGTCGTGGTGGGCCGCAAGGGGGAGTTCGCCAAGCTGTTCGAGGACCTGCGCGCCGAGGGCTTTTCCCGCGTGCGCGTCGATGGCGACGTTCGCTCGCTGGACGACGATATCGAGCTGGATAAGAAGTTCAAGCACACCATCGAGGTGGTGGTCGACCGCATCGTCATCCGCGAGAGCGGCCTGGGGCGCGTCGCCGAGGCCGTCGAGCAGGCGACGCGCCTGGCCCATGGAAACGTAAGCGTCTACCTGCTGCCCGATCGCGATGCGCCCGAAGGCACCGAAGGCGAGGTCTACACGTATTCCCTGGCGCTCGCATGCCCCGAGCACGGCCATTCCATCGATGACCTGCAACCCCGTGATTTCTCTTTCAACGCCCCGTATGGAGCGTGCCCGGAGTGCGATGGCCTGGGGTTCAAGAAGGTCGTGGATGCCGAGGCCCTGATCGAGGACCCATCCCTCTCCATCGAGGAGGGCGTGTTCGGGAGCTTCTTTGGAAAGTCGAATTATTATCCGCAGATCTTCCGCGCGCTCTGCGAGTACCTGGGCGTCGACGCCGCCACGCCGTGGAGGGATCTGCCCGCGCGCGTTCGGCGCATCTTCCTTGACGGCTTGGGCGATAAGAAGATGCGCGTCAACTACCGCACGCAGGACGGTCGCGATACCTGCTGGGATACGAAGTATTCCGGCGTGCGCAACATTCTCTACGAGCGCTATATCGAGACGACGAACGAGAAGACCAAGGCGCGCCTGGAACGCTATATCCGAGAAGAGCCCTGCGCTGCGTGCCACGGCGCGCGCCTGCGCCCCGAGATGCTCGCGGTCACCGTGGGCGGCGCATCCATCTACGATGTCTGCCGCATGTCGTGCCGTGAGTCGCTCGGCTTTTTCGAGGGGCTCGAGCTTACCGAGCGCCAGGAGTTCATCGGAGGTCGCATCGTCAAGGAGATTCTCGAGCGCCTGCGCTTCCTCGTCGACGTCGGCCTCGATTACCTCACGCTCGATCGCGCCTCGGCGACGCTGTCGGGTGGCGAGGCGCAGCGCATCCGCCTGGCCACGCAGATCGGCGCCGGCCTCATGGGCGTTCTCTACATCCTGGACGAGCCTTCGATCGGCTTGCACCAGCGCGATAACGAGCGCCTTATCGGAACGCTTGAGCGTCTACGCGATATCGGCAACACCGTTATCGTCGTCGAGCACGACGAGGACACGATCCGCGCGGCCGATTACGTGATCGATATGGGTCCGGGCGCCGGCGAACATGGCGGCGAGGTGGTGTGCGCGGGCACGCCGCAGGAGATCATGGCTTCCGAGGATTCTCTCACCGGCGCCTACCTTACGGGCCGTCGGATGATTCGCGTGCCGGAGACGCGTCGCAAACCGGGACGCGGCGCGCTGAAGATCACGGGCGCCCGTGCCAACAACCTTAAGAACGTTTCGGCGAAGATCGAGTTCGGAACGCTCACCGTGGTTACGGGTGTCTCTGGATCAGGCAAGAGCTCCCTGGTCACCGATACCATCGCTCCCGCGCTCACCAACGCCATCCATCATTCGACGCGCGTGGTGGGGCCGTATAGGAAGCTGGAAGGCGTCGAGGAGATCGACAAGGTCATCGATATCGACCAGTCGCCTATCGGGCGTACTCCGCGTTCCAATCCGGCTACCTATATCGGGCTGTGGGATGATCTGCGCGCGCTGTTTGCAAGCGTGCCCGAGTCGAAGGCGCGCGGCTATGCACCGGGGCGCTTCTCCTTCAACGTCCCCGGCGGTCGATGCGAGGCGTGCAAGGGAGACGGGCAGATCAAGATCGAGATGCACTTCCTTCCTGATATCTACGTTCCGTGCGAAGTGTGCGGGGGCAAGCGATACAACCGCGAGACCCTCGAGGTCACGTATCGCGGCAAGAGCATATCCGATGTACTTGATATGAGCGTTACGGAGGCGTTGGCCTTTTTCG
Source organism: Collinsella sp. BA40 (assembly GCF_008014645.1). Lineage (GTDB taxonomy): Bacteria > Actinomycetota > Coriobacteriia > Coriobacteriales > Coriobacteriaceae > Collinsella. Next base: position 5,306 of record NZ_VOWY01000019.1, on the reverse strand, counting down.
GTAGCATCCCGCAGATCAAGCGCAAGCTGCAGACGCTCTACGACGTGGGCTTGGGCTATGTGCGCCTGGGGCAGCCCGCCACCACGCTTTCCGGTGGCGAGGCGCAGCGTGTGAAACTCGCCAAGGAGCTGCACCGCAGGCAGACGGGCAAAACGTTCTACATCTTGGACGAGCCCACGACCGGCCTGCATTTCGAGGATGTTCGCCAGCTGCTCGATGTGCTGCAGCGCCTGGTCGATGCGGGCAACACCGTGCTGGTCATCGAGCATAACCTCGATGTCATCAAGGTAGCCGATCGCCTGATCGATATGGGCCCCGAGGGCGGAAGCGGCGGCGGCACCGTTGTGGTGAGCGGAACGCCCGAGGAGGTCGCCGCGTGCCCCGAGAGCTATACGGGTCGCTTCTTGGCGCCTCTTCTCGAGCGGGACCGCGCGCGCCAAAGCGCTGGTCAGGCATAATGAGATGCAAACATGAAGGGACGAGGCGCATACCTCGTCCCTTCATTGTGAAGACCGAATCTGTTGGTCGGCCGAGCATGCGTGGCGCCCCTGGTCTACGGGCGCCGCACGGCAGGGCTGCGAGCGATTAGGAGCGGGCGGCGCCATCGACGGGAATGACCGCGCCGGTAACGTAGGACGCCATGTCGCTCGCGAGGTAGACGAAGGCGTTTGCAACGTCTTCGGGTTCGCCGATGCGACCCAGCGGGATGGTGGCGATGAGCGGTGCGATCATCTTCTCGGGCAGGGCGGCTACCATGTCGGTCTTGGTAATGCCCGGGGCGACGGCGTTTACGCGGATCCCCTTGGGGGCGAGCTCGCGAGAGAGGCACTGGGTCAGGCCGTTCACGGCGTACTTGGACGTGGGGTAGCCGCAGCCGGAGGGCTGGCCGTACTTGGAGACCATCGAGCTCGTGGTGGTGATGGTGCCGCCATGGCCGGCTTCGATCATGATCTGGGCGCCTGCGCGGCAGCCGTTGAAGACGGCGGTCACGTTGAGGTCCATGACCTTCTGCCATTCATCCGCCGTGTAATCGAGCAGCGGCGTGGACTGGGAGATGCCGGCGTTGTTCACGACGGTATCGAGGCCGCCCATATCTTCGGCAGCGGCGGCGAAAGCCTCGGTAACCGCTTCGAGCGAGGTGAGGTCGCAGGTGCGGCCCCAGATCTTGGCGTCGGGGTGCAGCTCGAGCATCTTGGCTACGGCGTCGTCGGCGGTCTGCTGGCGGGAGCCGAACACCGTGACGGCGGCACCCTCCTCGATGAAGCGCTCGGCGATGGCAAAGCCGATGCCGCGGGTGCCTCCGGTGATGACGGCCTTCTTACCTTCGAGTAGCATACGTGCTCCTTTCCATGATGCGGGGCGCGTGCCCCGAGAAACTGGTCGCATTATGCCCGAATGGGGTGCATCGCAAACATCGGGTCGGCGGATGGCCCACCGGTGTTCGGCGGCTGGCCGCGCTCGGGGCGTGTGGAGGGGGGATGGAAGCCGTGGTCGTGGCGCGGCATGCTGCTAGAATATAGCGACGTCCATAGCTCGCCCATGCGCGAGCCAGACGTGTCTCGCGTGCCACGGTGCGTGCGAGGCGCTTACGTTAGGAGATGTTTGTACCAATGGCACACTTCAAACGCAGCCACGTTGCCATTCCGACAGCCACCTTCGCCTTAGTACTGGGCCTCGGCCTTGCCGGCGTGCCCATGAATGCATACGGCGTCACGTCCGCCGAGCTCCAGCAGCAGCTCGACGCCGCGTCGGAACAGCTCAACAGGCTGTATTCCCAAGCCGAGCAGGCCGGTTACGACCTGCAGAGCGTTCAGTCCGCCCTTCAGGCCACCGAGGACAGCATCGTCCAGACCGAGGCCGAAATCAAGGAGGAGCAGGCGCAGCTCGCACTCCTTCAGAAGGAGCTCGGCATCCTTGCCACCAATCAATACAAGGGCGGATCCCTGAGTCTTTTCAACCTGCTGTTCAACGCCGATAGCTTCGATAGCCTGGTTTCGAGCATGCGCTATGCCGATAAAGCGGCGGAGCATCAGCAGGGCGTGATCGCCCAGTCCAAGGAACTCCAGGAGTCGCTTGCCGCCAAGAAGGCCTCGCTCGAGGCCGATAAGGTCAAGCAGGAGAAGCTCGTCTCCGACCAGAAGGTCAAGGCCAACGCTGCCGCTGCCGCGGCATCCGACGCGCAGGCCTATTACAACCAGCTCTCCGACGAGGTCAAGGCCAAGATCAAGGAGGAGCAGGAGGCCGCGCGCGAGAAGGCCCGCCAGGAGGCGGAGGAGGCTCGCAAGAAGGCCGAGCTCGAAGCCCAGCAGCAGGCGCAGCAGCGTCCGCAGCAGGGCGGCTCGAACGGCTCCGGCGGCTCGACCAGCCAGGGCGGCGGTACGACTGGCGGAAGCGGATCTACTGGATCGGGTGGCGGATCGACCGGATCGGGCGGCGGTGCCACGGGCGGCGGCTCGACTGGATCGGGCGGCGGCAACCAGGGCGGCGGCTCGGGCGGCGGTACCACGGGCGGTGGCAACCACACCACCTCCGGCGCCGCGCAGACCATGGTCAACCGCGCGTGGGGCATCATCGGCTCGGGTTATTCCTATTCGGGCTACCGCTGGACCGGTGACCCCAACAGCTCCTGGTTCACGTGCTCGGGCGTTATCGACTACGCGCTCGGCCTTGGCTCCAACAGCAACAGCCCCGAGAGCCTTTACTACTCGGTGGGCTCGCGTCTTACCACCGATCGCAGCAAGCTCGCCTATGGCGACCTGGTGTTCTTCAAGCACGCCGGCAGGCGTCCCGGCCACGTGGGCATCTATATCGGCAACGGCCAGATGATCGATTCGATCCCCGGTGCCGGTGTGGGCGTGCGCACGCTCGATTTCATCGGTGGCTTCATGGGCGGCGGCCCCATCGTCTAGCCCTTAGGTTGTTCACCGGCGGCGGCGTGCAAGTCGCCGCCGGTTTTTTATTCATTGATGGCCGCGGTGCGCGGTCACCGCACCGATACCGCGGAAAGCTGGTTGCATGGCGGGAAAAGCAAAGATTGCAAAGACGAATGCGATGCGCGAGCTCGAACGAGCCGGCATCGCGTTTTCCGTTCTCACCTACGAGGTGGATGAAAACGATCTCTCGGGCATTCACGTTTCCGAGCAGCTGGGCGAAGACCCGGGTCAGGGCTTCAAGACCCTCGTCACGGTTTCGGCGACGGGGGAGCACGTCGTATGCTGCATCCCCGTCGCACGCGAGCTCGACCTCAAGGCCGCCGCGCGCGAAGCCGGTGTCAAATCGTTGACGATGCTGCATGTGAAGGACTTGGTCCCCACGACGGGATACATGCGCGGGGGCTGTTCGCCCGTGGGGATGAAGCGGCGCTTTCCCACGCTCATCGACGAGAGCTGCCGTTCGTACGACGAGATCTTCATCTCGGGAGGCAGGCGCGGCATCCAGCTCAAGCTGGCGCCGCTCGATCTGATTTCGTTCACGGGTGCTCGTGTGGCCCCGCTGTGCAGGGAGGAGCAATAGATGGCTCGACAGGATACCGAGCGCGTCGAGCGTCCGGCGGGCAGGCATTTCGCCGACGCCGTCGTCGACTCGCCCAACGCGATCGCTGTTGCCGATAGCGAGGAGGGGGTTGAGCGGGAGGAGCTCGCCGCGTCGGAGGACGATGGCATGGATGCCGAGGCCGTTGGCAAGTCGGCCGCCCTCATGAGCGGCCTCGTCATCATCAGCCGTATCACGGGATTCTTCCGCACGTGGGCGCAGGCGTACGGCCTGGGCGCTTCCATCACCGCAAGCGCGTTCACGGTTGCCAACGGCATGCCGAACGCCCTGTACGAGCTCGTGATGGGCGGTATGCTCGTCACGGCGTTCCTTCCGGTATACGTGTCGGTGAAACGTCGGGCCGGCCGCGAGGGCGCGAGCGCGTACGCATCCAACCTGCTGTCGCTCGTCACGCTGCTCATGACCGGATTGGCCGTTCTCTCCTTTATTTTCGCAAGCGAGATCATCTGGACGCAGTCCTTCAATGCCAGCGCCGAGTTCGATCGCGACCTGTCGGTCTACTTCTTCAGGTTCTTTGCGATCTCCATCGTGCTCTACGCGCTGTCGTCGGTTATCTCGAGCGTGCTCAACGCCGAGCGCGACTACTTCTGGAGCACCGCGGCCCCCGTGGTCAACAACATCATCACCACGGCATCGTTTTTCCTCTACGGTTTTCTGGTCGACCGCGGCATGCAGGATATCGCCATCCTCACGCTGGCCATCGGCAGCCCCCTGGGCGTCTTATCGCAGGTGGCGGTGCAGATACCCGCGCTGCGAAGGCATGGCGTGCGCCTGCGTTTCCGCATCGATCTGCATGACCCCTGCATCCGCGAAACGCTTACCATCGGCATCCCCACGCTCATCGTGACGCTCGTGTCGTTCGCCACCACGTCGGTGCAGAGCAGCTGCTCGCTGTCGGTGAACCCCAACGGCGCATCCATCACGTATTACGCGCGCATCTGGTATATGCTGCCGTATTCGGTGTTCGCCATCCCCATCACCACGGCTATGTTTACCGAGCTCTCCTCGTTCGTGGCGAGCGGCAACATGAAGGCGTACGTCAAGGGCATCCGCGACGGGTCGGGCAAGATCTTGTTCCTGCTCATACCCTTCGCCATGTATCTCATGGTGTTTGCACCGTGCCTGGCAGGCATGCTCAGCAGCTCGCGCATGACGGGCGAGTCGGTTTCCCAGCTTGCCAACTATCTCGTGTGGCTTTCCATCTCGCTGCCCGGCTACGGTGTGTGCACGTATCTGCAGAAGGCCTGTTCGTCGCTGCGTAAGATGTACCTGTTCGCTATCGCGGAGTGCATCGCGGGCGCCATCCAGATCGTCATCTGCCTTGTGTTCACGCCGGTGTACGGGTTCAACGTCGTGGGCTTCAGCTCGACGTTCTTCTTCGTGTCCATCGATCTGGTCACATTCTTCATCCTTCGGCGCGAACTCGGAAGCATCGGGTTCCGGTCGATCGTCGTATCGGGGCTGCGCGCCTGCGCGCTCGGCGGCCTTGGCGCGCTCGTGGGCGCCGTTATCCTGTGGGCGCTCCAGACGTTCGTGGGACCGCTTTCCGGCGGCATGCTCCAGTCGATGCTCTATGCCGTCGCGGGTGGCCTACCGGCGCTTTTGGTCACCTTCGGCATCGCGGCGAAGCTCCGTATCCCGGAGGCATCGTTCCTCACCGCTATCCTGGCTCGCTTCATCCCGAGCCTCGCGCGCTAGCTGTTGTGTGCCGATAGGTTGTTTACGCCGTAGACTCGCGACATGGGCGGCAGGCC
>NZ_VOWY01000018.1 GCF_008014645.1 Collinsella sp. BA40 | reverse complement strand
GTCGCCCGACCCACGATAGAGCTACAAGGGGAGGGGCTCCAATGTTCAACTCATATCGTCTTTGCATGCGACGGTTATGGAGGGCGTCGGGACTCTTTCTTTTCTATAGACAAACGGTTATTCGGGCGCGGCTGCCCTGGGTATATGCGAGAATGCACTTAGTTTGGGATAGAACGGGGGTAGCGGTTTGGACAAGACGGATACGCAGAAGCGGATGCAGGAGGCGATTCGCCTCACGGCACCCGGCCAGCCGATTCGCACGGCGCTCGACATGATCATAGCGGGCCATATCGGCGCGCTCATATGCGTGGGCGATACCGAGCACGTGCTGGCGTCTGGCAACGACGGCTTCCCGTTGAGTATCTCGTTCACGTCGAACCGCTTGTTCGAGCTGTGCAAGATGGATGGCGCCATCGTCGTGGACGAGGATCTCACCCAGATCCTGCGTGCGAACTTCCATCTCAACCCCGACCCGTCGCTCGCTACGAGCGAGACGGGCATGCGCCATCGCACCGCCGCGCGCATGAGCGTTCTCACCGATGCCATCGTGATCTCGGTCTCCGAGCGCCGCGGCGTGGTGAACGTGTACGTGAACGGGCGCTCTTACCAGCTGAAGCCCGTGGCGGAGATCATGAGCTCCGTAAACCAGCTGGTCGCGACGCTTCAGACCACGCGAACCTCGCTCGATCGCTCGCTGCTGCGCCTCACCGCCCTCGAGCTCGACGACTACGTCACGCTTGCCGATATCACCAGCATCTTCTCGAGCTTCGAGATCATGCAGCAGGCAAAGTCCGAGCTCGAGACCTGTATCGAGGAGCTGGGCGTTCAGGGCAAACTGGTGAGCATGCAGCTGGAGCAGCTCGCGGGCGACAACATGGACGACGAGTACAACCTGATGATTCGCGACTATGCGGCGGACTCCTCGCATGAGAACGCTGCCCGTATCCGCGAGCGCTTCGGCGAGATGCAGGCGCAGGACCTCACCAATCCCAAGCGCGTGGCCGAGGTGCTTGGCTACGACAACCTGGACGAGGATTCTGTGCTCACGCCGCTGGGCCTGCGTACGCTCTCGCGCGTGTCCGTCGTGCGCGACGGCGTGGCGGAGAAGATCGTGGACGAGTATGGTTCGCTGCAGGACCTCATGGACGATATCAACCGCGATCCGGAGCGTCTGGGCGATTTCGGCGTGAACAACCCGGCGATCCTTGCCGACTCCCTCTATCGCATGCAGGGCAAGCGTGGCGGAGGTGCGGCATAGTGGCGCAGATGGCGACCGTATGCGCCGTTGTGGTGTCGGGCGGCAGCGGCAGCCGATTCGGCAATCCCGGCGGCAAGCAGCTGGTGAGCGTTGCGGGGCGCCCCCTTATGACCTGGTCGATCATGGCGTTCGACCGCTCGGTCCTTGTGGGCCACATCGTCGTGGTGTGTCCTGCGGAGCGCCGGGACGAGATGCGCCGCCTCGCCATCGATCCTTTTGAGTTCGCTACCCCCATCACCTTCGCCGATGCGGGCGAGACGCGCCAGGACTCCACGCGCGCCGGCGTGGCAGCGGTGCCCGAGGGCTTCGAGTACGTGGCGATTCACGACGGCGCGCGGCCGCTGATCACGACCGAGGTCATCGATCGTGCGATTTGCGCACTTGAGGACGACCGCTCGCTCGACGGCGTCGTATGCGGGCAGCCCGCGATCGATACGCTTAAGATCGTTGACGGGTCGCGCATCGCTGAGACGCCGCCGCGCAGTCTGTATTGGGCGGCGCAGACGCCGCAGGTCTTCGGCGTCGATGCGGTGCGCCGCGCGCACGAGGCAGCGCTTGCTGAGGGCTTCGTAGGGACCGATGACTCGTCGTTGGTCGAGCGCGTGGGCGGTGCCGTTCGATGCGTGGAGAGCCCGCGCGACAACCTCAAGGTAACGGTGCCCGAGGACCTGCGTCCCGTGACGGCGATCCTGCTGGGCCGCATGAGCGACGCCGAGCGCGCTCAAGATACGGGCGTTTTACGGAGCCGGGGATAGGTTTCGAGGCTACCGTGCGTTTCCGACCCGGTATGTCGAATCCGATGGGTGCGCAGCCGCGTGCGTTCGGACGCCGCGCCGGGGGCCTTGTGCGAAACAGGGTATAGTCATAGGTTGCGAGGATGGGCCCCGGTTAGGTTGGGCGGCCCGTCGTCGCAGACAGTCTGTCGATGCACTTCTCGGGGAGGTCTCATGGCAACGAACCTGCGTATAGGGCATGGTTACGACGTCCATCGGCTGGTGGAGGGTCGGCGCTGCATCATCGGGGGCGTAGATATCCCGCATGATAAGGGGCTGCTCGGCCACAGCGATGCCGACGTGTTGGCCCATGCGCTTGCGGATGCCATCCTCGGCGCCTGCCGCGGCGGCGATATCGGCAAGCTTTTTCCCGATACCGACCCCGCGTTCGAGGGGGCGGACTCTCTGGTGCTGCTCGCCCGCGTGATGGAGCATGCGCGAGCCCTGGGCTACGAGTTCGTAGACGCCGACTGCACCTTGGCGTGCCAGGAACCCAAGATCACCCCGCACCGCGACGCCATGCGCGAGAATCTTGCGCGCGCGATCGGTTGTTCGGTTGAGAGCGTGGGCGTGAAGGCCACCACGACGGAGCGCCTCGGCTGGGAGGGCGAAGGCGAGGGCATAGGAGCCTGGGCCGTCTGCCTGCTGGAGCGATGTATCTGAAAGAACCGCCCGCGGCGGTTCGCTATCTTCCCCTTTTCCTTTCCGAGCGGATTCCCACATCCGACGAGGCGGAAGTCCCCGCTTCTGCAAGGTATCCCGCTCATATAGACTAGTCAAGAACGATAACGATGCCGCCGAGGTGGGGCGCGCGGTCCGCCGCGAGTTCCGCACGAGCCGAAGGGTCCAGTGGACCCTTCGTGCGAGCAGGACTGTCCGAGCGCCGGATTGCGCGCCCCACCTCGGCCCCAACGGGAGAGACATATGAAGATCTACAACAGCGCCACCCACCAAAAAGAGGACTTCCGCCCCATCGAGGAGGGTAAGGTCCGCATGTACGTGTGCGGCCCCACCGTCTACGACAACATCCATATCGGCAACGCCCGCACCTTCATCAGCTTCGACGTGATCCGTCGCTGGCTCATCGCGAGCGGCTACGAGGTCACGTTTGCCCAGAACCTCACCGACGTGGACGACAAGATCATCAACCGCGCCAACGAGCAGGGCCGCACCGCGGAAGAGGTGGCCACCGAGTTCTCGAATAAGTTCATCGGCGTCATGCGCGCCGCCAACGTGCTCGATCCGGATGTGCGTCCGCGCGCCACCAAGGAGATCGGCTCCATGATCGGCATGATCAAGACGCTGATCGAGGGCGGCCACGCCTACGCGGCCGACAACGGCGACGTGTACTTCTCCGTGCGCAGCGACCCCTCTTACGGCGAGGTCTCCGGCCGCAACATCGACGACCTCATGGTGGGCGCCCGTATCGAGGAGAACGAGGACAAGCGCGATCCGCTGGACTTCGCCCTGTGGAAGGCAGCCAAGCCCGGCGAGCCTTCCTGGAAGAGCCAGTGGGGCGAGGGCCGTCCCGGTTGGCACACCGAGTGCGCCGCCATGGTGCACCGCTATCTGGGCACCCCCATCGACATCCACGGCGGCGGCTCCGACCTCGCCTTCCCGCATCACGAGAACGAGTGCGCCCAGGCCACCTGCGCCTGGCATGAGGGCTTCGCCAACACCTGGATGCACACGGGCATGCTGCTCGTCGACGGCGAGAAGATGAGCAAGAGCCTGGGCAACTTTTTCACCCTGGCCGAGGTGCTCGAGAAGCACTCCGCCGCGGCCTTGCGCCTGCTCATGCTGCAGACCCACTACCGCAGCCCGCTCGACTTCTCCTGGGAGCGCCTCGAGGGCGCCGAGAACTCGCTCGCGCGCATCGCCGGCACCTGCCGCAACCTCAAGTGGGCGGCCGACCACGCGGAGGGGAAGCCGAACGCCGAGCTCGCCGATGCGCTGACCGCCGCCATGGAAAAGGCCGCCGCCGACTACGAGGCCTGCATGGATGACGACTTCAACACCGCCGGCGCCGTGGCCGCCTACTTCCAGCTCGTGACCGAGGCCAACAAGTACCTCGAGCAGGCCGCCGGCGCGGTGGACGAGGACGCTGCGCGCGTCTGCGCCGCCGTTATCAGCGGCGCGCTCGCGCAGCTGGGTGTCGAGCTCCCCGTGATCGAGGAGCCGCTGCCCGCCGAGCTCGCAGCCGTGGCCGCCGAGCTCGTGGGCTTCGAGGGCGATGACGTGGACGCGGCCGCCGAGGCCATCCTCTCCGCTCGCGCCGCCGCTCGTGCCGCCAAGGACTGGGGCACGGCCGACGCCATCCGCGACCGCTTGAAGGACCTCGGCCTCGCCATCGAGGACACCGCCGCCGGCTCCCGCATCAAGCACCTCGCTTCCTAGAACGCCCCGTCTCAGATTAGGGACAGGCACTAAATTGAGGTTTCACGCCGCATCCGCCTTTGGCCGGGTGCGGCGTTGTTTAGAAAGAGCCATGTTGTGGAGGGCGGCAAACGGCGCTGCGGCGCCATGGTGCGCATGCGACAATAGGGCGGATTTGAGTAACGAAGAAGGGGGCCGAACGATGGCAGAGAAGAAACGGGTGCAGCGCCGAGACGGCGGTGCGGGCAAGGGCGGGCGCGCCGCCGACGCGCGCGCGAAGGGGCGTTCCCCGCGCGGTGAGTGCGGCGCCGCGTCCGCAGGCCGCCGCGGTCTCCAGCGGGCCGAACGTACGCCTCGCGACCTCCAGATGGCGCCGGCTTCCCGTCGCGATACCCGTCCCGCAGCCGCGGGCAACTACATCGAGGGCCGTCGCGCCGCGTTCGAAGCGCTCCGCACCGGCTTTCCCATCCGCCGCGCGCTGATCGCGGAGGGCGTGGAGCGCGAGCCCGCCATCCGCGACCTGCTGCTGGCGCTGGGCGAGGCGAACGTGAACGTCAAGAGCGTGCCGCGGGCCAAGCTCGACGAGATCTCGAGCCATGGTGCCCATCAGGGCATCGCGCTCGAGGTGGGCAAGTACCCTTACGCCGATCTCTCCGATATCATCGCGCGTGCCGGCGAGGGCCCCGCGCTGGTGCTCGTGCTCGACCACGTGACCGACGCCGGTAACTTCGGCGCCATCGTGCGTTCGGCCGAGGTCGTGGGTGCCGCGGGCGTTGTCATCGCCAACAAGCGCGCAGCCGAGGTGACCGTTGCCACGTACAAGACGTCGGCCGGTGCGGTCATGCATCTGCCCATCGCGCAGGTCCCCAACATCGCCCGCGCCCTCGATGACCTCAAGGAAGCCGGCTTCTGGGTCGGTGGTGCCTCCGAGCATGCCGAGGGTGTGTGCTGGGACGCTCCGTTCGAGGGCCGCGTGGCGCTCGTGATGGGGTCGGAGGGCGAGGGCATCTCGCGCCTCGTACTCGACAAGTGCGATTTCCTTACCAAGCTGCCACAGCTGGGGCAGACGGAGAGCCTGAACGTCGCCCAGGCCGCCACGTCGCTGTGCTTCGAGTGGCTGCGCCGCAACTACGCGCAGCTCGCCGACGCTTCCATGCGGGCAGGGGAGTAGCGCCATGACGAAGAAGAACAGGGCGAAATCCAAGGCTAAGCGTTTCGGCGAGTCATCGGTGCGCGAGACGGTCTCGGCCTCCACATATGGCGTGGGTGCGTACGGCGCGGGCAACGCGTTCGATGCGCCCACGGGCGTCCCGCCGCGCGGGATGAACGCCTCGGGCAAGAAGGAGCTGCTCGTGGTGGATGGTTACAACATCATTCATGCCACGCCCAAATACGAGAAGCTCATCTTCGATCGCTCGGACGAACCATATTCGCATGATGTGTTCGATTCGGCCCGTATGGCGCTCATCGCCGATGTCGCCGCCTTTGCCCAGGGCAGCTACGAAGCCGTTGTTGTTTTCGACGGTGCCGGCAACGTGAACCCCGAGCGACCGAACCTGCCGGCCGCGGGCATCCGCATCGAGTTTTCGCCAACGGGCGTTCCAGCCGACACAGTGATCCAGCAGCTGTGCACCGAGGCCCGCGAAGAGGGTCGCGCCTGCTCGGTCGTGACGAGCGACGGCACCATTCAGGCAACCGTGATGGGTAAGGGCGTGACGCGCATCTCCGCGCGCATGCTGGTAGAGGAGATCGCGAGCATCGAGCACGATTTCGAGCGCATGCGCGAGGAGGAGCCTGCCATGAAGATGACGCTGGGAAGCCGGTTGTCGCCCGAGGCGCGCGCCAAGCTTCAGGCCCTGCGCGGTCGATAGCGTGATGTCAATTACCACCTTGCCGCTAAGCGTATCTTTGAGTATTCTGAATACGCTTTGCGCGAAAGCCCGAAGCGCCAGCGTGGCTCAACGGTAGAGCAACTGATTTGTAATCAGTGGGTTGCGGGTTCGATTCCTGTCGCTGGCTCCAGTGAGTAAGAAACCCGGTCTCCCGAGCGGAGGCCGGGTTTTTTGCCATAAAGGGACGTAAAGCAAGCCTGTTCTGGATGTGACCGGGGAAAACCATGCGCTTGGGCAATATTTCTATCAGTAAAAACGAAAACGAATACAAAGCAAATGCTTTATCAGATTAAAACACTACAAGGAGTTTTCCGAACTGATAGATACGCCCGGACGCGTGTATTATAGAAATCTGGTTGACACGATACCCCGTCGCACCGTACTATTCTCTTGCTTGAAAACGACACGCCGAAAGGCAAGCCGATTTCAAGACGTTGAACGCAAGGGAGTTTGCCCGAGTGGTTAATGGGGACGGGCTGTAAACCCGTTGGCTCTGCCTACATAGGTTCGAATCCTATAGCTCCCACCCGTTCACGTGCCTGTATAGCTCAGTCGGTAGAGCACTTCGTTGGTAACGAAGAGGTCACCAGTTCAAGTCTGGTTGCAGGCTCCAGTCGGCGGTGTAGCTCAGCTGGTTAGAGCACACGGTTCATACCCGTGGCGTCACTGGTTCGAATCCAGTCACCGCTACCAGGTAATTCGAGTGGCTCTACCGGGAAACCGGGGGAGCCACTTAGGGTTAAGAAGGCATAGTCCCAAAGGGGGACGACCTTTAAGGAGGAGGGCTTCATGGCCAAGGAAAAGTTTGAGCGCACTAAGCCGCATGTTAACATCGGCACCATCGGTCACGTTGACCACGGCAAGACCACGCTGACGGCTGCCATCACCAAGGTTCTCTCCGAGACCGAGGGCTGCAAGGCTGACTTCACCGCGTTCGAGAACATCGACAAGGCTCCCGAGGAGCGCGAGCGTGGTATTACGATCTCCGTCTCCCACGTTGAGTACGAGACCCAGAACCGCCACTACGCTCATGTTGACTGCCCCGGCCACGCCGACTACGTCAAGAACATGATCTCCGGTGCTGCTCAGATGGACGGCGCTATCCTGGTTATCGCTGCTACCGACGGCCCCATGGCTCAGACCCGCGAGCACATCCTGCTCGCCCGTCAGGTCGGCGTTCCCTACATCGTCATCTTCCTGAACAAGTGCGACATGGTTGACGACGACGAGCTCATCGACCTCGTCGAGATGGAGACCCGTGAGCTCCTCTCCGAGTACGACTTCCCGGGCGACGACATCCCCGTCATCCGCGGCTCCGCTCTGGGCGCTCTCAACGGCGAGCAGAAGTGGGTCGACTCCGTCCGCGAGCTCATGGCTGCTGTCGACGAGTACATCCCGACGCCCGAGCGCGACAACGAGAAGCCCTTCCTCATGGCTGTTGAGGACACCATGACCATCTCCGGCCGTGGTACCGTTGCTACCGGTCGTGTCGAGCGCGGCGAGCTCCGCCTCAACGACCCCGTCGAGATCGTCGGCATCAAGGAGACCTCGAGCTCCGTTGCTACCGGCATCGAGATGTTCCGCAAGTCCATGGACTTCTGCGAGGCTGGCGACAACGTCGGCATTCTGCTCCGTGGCGTGAAGCGCGAGGACATCGAGCGCGGCCAGGTTCTCTGCAAGCCCGGTTCGGTTACCCCGCACACCAAGTTCACCGGCGAGATCTACGTTCTGACCAAGGAGGAGGGCGGCCGTCACACCCCGTTCTTCGACGGTTATCGTCCGCAGTTCTACTTCCGTACCACTGACGTGACCGGCTCCGTCAAGCTCCCCGAGGGCACCGAGATGGCCATGCCTGGTGACCACGTCACCATCGAGGGCAACCTCATTCACCCGATCGCCATGGAGGAGGGCCTGCGCTTCGCTATCCGCGAGGGTGGCCACACCGTTGGTTCGGGCATCGTCAGCACCATCATTGAGTAGTAACTACTCGGTCTGATTGATCTTTTAGACCCGGTACCTTTCGGGGTACCGGGTTTATTTATCTGTTGATGTCTGTCGAATTGTGTAGCGATTTTGCAGAACGGCCAAAATAGTACCGCCGAGCATTGACAGAAGAAGATGCCGGATGCTAGTATTAGCGACCGTGCCCTGTGATAAGGGCGGTATTTGGAGGTTCAGACTTTATGCGTACTCTCGTTACACTTGCCTGCACCGAGTGCAAGCGTCGCAATTACACGACCACCAAGAACAAGGCAAACATGCCTGATCGTATGGAGATCAAGAAGTATTGCCCTTGGTGCCGTAAGCACACTGTTCACAAAGAGACCCGCTAGTCTCTTGTATTTACGCCAGTAGTTCAATTGGTAGAGCATCGGTCTCCAAAACCGAGTGTTGAGGGTTCGAGTCCTTCCTGGCGTGCCAGTCTTTTATCCGTAAGCCTCCATTGGGGGCTTACGGTTTCTACTGTTTTATAGGGTTTGTGCCGGAGGTAAGATCCATGGCCAACAAGAAGATTAAGAAGGACCAGTCGAGCAGCGAGCAGAATGCTGCCAACGCTTCTTCCAAGGTCGAGGCCAAGAAGGCAGTCGCCAAGAAGGACGCTGCTCCGGCTAAGAAGTCCTCGAAGTCCACTAAGAAGGAGAAGCCCGGCTTCTTCGCTCGTATCAAGGAGTACATGCGCTCGGTTAAGTCCGAGATGAAGCGCGTCGTGTGGCCGTCTAAGAAGGAGCTCGTTAACTACTCCCTTACGGTCTGCGTTTCCCTGATCGTCGTCGGCGTCGTTATCGCGCTGCTTGACGCGGTCATCGGCGAGGGCCTGGTGCTCTTCTCCGGTCTGAGGGGGTAGGACCATGTCCAAGCGCTGGTATGTAGTTCACACCTATTCGGGGTACGAGAACCGCGTTAAGTCCGATCTCGAGCATCGTATCGAGACCATGGGTATGCAGGACCGCATCTTTGATATCCAGATTCCCATGGAGCGCGTCACCGAGATCAAAGAGGGTGGCAAGCGCGAGACCAAGGACGAGAAGATCTTCCCTGGTTATGTTCTCGTTCGTATGGAGATGGATGACGACTCCTGGACGTGCGTTCGCAATACGCCCGGCGTCACCGGTTTCCTGGGTGGTAACGGCAAGCCCTCTCCGTTGTCTCGTGAAGAGTACAACAAGATGATGCGCAAGTCCGATAAGGGTAACAGCCCGAAGCGTACTGCGGTCAATCTCGAGGTGGGTACCTCCGTTCGCGTTACCTCTGGTCCCCTCGCCGATTTCGATGGCCAGGTTTCCGAGGTCAACGCCGAGCAGGGCAAGGTCAAAGTCGCTCTGCTCATCTTTGGTCGCGAGACTCCGGTCGAGCTTACGTTCGATCAGATCGAGATCATCGCCTAAGTTTGTCCGTTCGCGCATGCGTGCTTCTCTTGCGGACCGCTCATCTGCGAGAGTGCTTCTAGCGTGTACGCGCTTACGATATAGCAAGTTCATTCGTGTTCGGAAAGGAATGACAATGGCCGAGAAGAAGATTGCCACCGTCATTAAGCTTCAGATTCCCGCTGGTCAGGCTAACCCGGCTCCTCCGGTTGGCCCCGCCCTCGGTGCTGCCCAGGTCAACATCATGCAGTTCTGCCAGGCGTTCAACGCTGCCACGCAGGACAAGATGGGTGACATCATCCCCGTCGAGATCACCGTCTACGAGGATCGCACCTTCACCTTCATCTGCAAGACCCCGCCTGCGGCTCACCTGATCAAGAAGGAGCTCAAGCTCAAGGGCGGCTCTGCTGTTCCCCAGCGCGACAAGGTCGGCCAGCTCACCGATGAGCAGCTCACCAAGATCGCCGAGATCAAGATGCCCGACCTCAACGCCAACGACATCGAGGCCGCTAAGAAGATCGTCGCCGGTACCGCTCGTTCCATGGGCGTCACCATCGCCGAGTAGATCGATCGCATCTAACCTTTGGTTTTTGTTAACGCACGCTTGCGTGCACGATGTGGAAGGGCATAGCGCCCGTATGCACCACAGGAGGTAATACAATGGCTCAGCACCATGGTAAGAACTACCGCTCCGCTGCCGAGAAGGTAGACCGCACTCAGCTCTACACGCCGCTCCAGGCTGCCACGCTCGTCAAGGAGCTCGCAACCGCCAAGTTTGATGAGACCGTCGAGGCTCACTTCCGCCTGGGTATCGATACCCGCAAGGCCGACCAGAACATCCGCGGTTCCATCTCCCTGCCCCACGGCACCGGCAAGACCGTTCGTGTCGCCGTCTTCGCCGAGGGCGAGAAGGCCCGCGAGGCCGAAGAGGCCGGCGCCGACGTTATCGGCTCCGACGAGCTCGTCGCTGCCATCCAGGCTGGCGAGATCAACTTCGACGCTGCGATCGCTACCCCGAACATGATGGCCAAGGTTGGCCGCATCGGTAAGATCCTCGGCCCCCGTGGCCTTATGCCCAACCCCAAGCTCGGCACCGTCACCATGGACGTTGCCAAGATGGTTGGCGAACTCAAGGCTGGTCGCGTTGAGTATCGTGCCGATCGCTACGGCATCTGCCACGTGCCCCTGGGCAAGGCTTCCTTCGAGGTCGAGAAGCTCGTCGAGAACTACGCCGCTCTCTACACCGAGATCCTGCGCGTGAAGCCGGCTTCCGCCAAGGGTCGTTACGTGAAGTCCATCTCCATCTCCTCCACGATGGGCCCCGGAGTCAAGGTCGACTCTGCTATTCAGCGTAACTTCCTCGCTGAGTAACCTCGAGTTCAACGCTCGATTCAACCCGGTCTCTTTTTGAGGCCGGGTTTTTCTTTTTCGCGGCGATTCAAATCCCATATCGGCTTGCACCATGGGTGAATCAAGCTATCGCCTGCTGTGCCGCAGACGCTCTCTGGCTCGGCATCGTGGGTCGATGTTGTTCTGGGTCCTACCCCGTACGGCGCGTTGGCGGAATTGATTTGCGCCATATGGTGCTGGTTCGAACATCGGTGGCTGTACGCACTCGTATGACGCGGTGTTCGATCAACGCTTCCTGCGATCAAGCAGCTTGTCCCAGGCAATGCTAAGCAAGCTGTTGAACGGGCGCTCGAGTGCGCCCCAGCTGGTTACATAGACGACGCCTGCGCTCAGAGTCAGTAGAATGATCGTGCCGGCAACGGGCTCATCGAGTATCGGCTGGTCGTAAAAGCCAGTCCGGAAGGTGAGCGCGGCGCGAATCAGTCGATGGAGCACATAGATTTGCAGCGTTCTGCGCCCCAATACGGTTAGCTTGCCTGAGGTAGAGGGCGTGAGCTTAAGAATCGCAAGTGCGCATACCGCTGCGACAAGCATGGCGGTGATTCTGCTGGCAATACCAGCTACAAGCGTTCCTTCATAGGGATTGTCCCCGTAGACCATGGGGATGAAGGCTTCGTAGGCATGCGGATCGACGATGCGGGCGGCAATGATGAGGGATGCGAACGCAACGGCGACCCAGCAAAAGTTCCTGGTTCTTAGATGCTCCAACTGCGTGCGCGATACGTAGTAGCCCAGTGCGAACCAGGGCGCAAACGCCAGCGTTCTTCCGAGGGCGAGGAATCCGCCTTCGAGCTCGATGCATCCGCTCAGCAGGCTGAGCGCCAGCGTGATTGCCATTCCACGGATGGACCCGAGTTTTGAAAGCAGGGGAGTGGCGGAAGACCACCATGCCATGGCGATGAGGTACCAGGGCGCGGACGGAAATCGAAGCAGCGAGAGCGGTGTGACAGGTGTTCCGTTTACCAATAGCAGCGCACCTTGAAACAAGAGGCCCAGCATTGCAAACGAGATGATGCGATTGATGTTGAGGTGGCCGCCTCGATACGTGCTCTTGGCAAATAGGCCCGATATCAGTACGAACATGGGCATGTGGAAGAGATAGATCACATCGAAGCATGCGCTGAGCACGGGGTTACTGTTGTGGACCGGGTGCACTATATGGCCACATACCACCAGGATGATCAGCAAGCCCTTGAGGTTGTCGAAGAGCGCTACGCGCTGTTGTGCGCGCGGGGCGTGTTCGCGAGCGGTGTCGGCCAAGAATCGCCTCCGGGTCGGTATCGGTTAATGATCATCATGCGCGGCGCCGTTTGGTCCATCGCACGATGAGCAATCCTATCAGGCTTTTGCAGCACGATCGCGCATCCATCTGCTTTTCATGCGTCTTCGAAGCAGATGATGACATGCGGTCACAAGAGGTGGTCGCGTACGCGAAGGCAACCCCAGCGACCTTGGCGAGAGTGGATGGCGTGGCAGCGCTGTCGCTCCGAATGAAGCGCGGGCAAGCGATCGCCTGGGGCGCGGAGCGCTCAGTCTGGCAGTGGCCACTTGCCAAGGTAAACCTACCGTCTGCCAGTGCAAGCCATAGTACATCAACACACATAGTACTTGTGATACAGTGATACTGAAGTTAGCGATCTTCAGAGGAGGTGAGCACTGTGGCATCACGAGATGCTGTAAGCGATTTGGTGCGGGGTAATATCGACGCCATCATTTTGCAAACGCTTTCCGGTGGTGACAGCTATGGGTATGAGATTCTCAAAGAGGTTGCAACGGCGAGCAAGGGGACGTACGAGCTCAAGGAGCCATCGCTCTATACAAGTCTGAAGCGGCTCGAGAAGCAGGCGTGTATCGAGGGGTATTGGGGCGATGAAACGCAGGGAGCGCGCCGCAAGTATTACCGGATCACCGACGACGGTCGCCAGGAACTCCAGGAGGCTACGGCGCGCTGGATACATGTGCGCGAGATTATCGATCGGCTCTTACATGTGGATGGAGGGGAGCGATGAACGAGCTCCGTATGTATGTCGAGCACCTGTTCGAGGGCAGGGTGCTGTCGAGGGACGTTATCGAATTGAAAGAAGAGGTGTACGGCAACCTGGTTGCCCGTTATGAGGACTATCTGAACCAGGGCGTTGCGAGCGATGATGCGCTTGCGCGCACGAAGGCGAGCCTTACGAGCATCGAAGACGTGCTGGGGCATGCCACGGGTGACGATGTGCTAGTCGAAGGACCGCAGGCGGGAGGCCCTGTAGACCAAGGAGAGATTGCGGGCTTGGACCGCGTTGAAGGCGGTGGCGCTGCGTCGCAGGCCGAGAGCCAGGATGGCGGTGCGGCGGTCGCGGAGACGGAAGCCGACGGGTACGGAGCGGTGGCCGAGCAGGCCCTTGAGACCCCATCCGCTTCGTCCTCTGTCGATGCGAGTTCGGGTGCACCGGTGCCTCCCGCGCAAGCGGCTGAGCAGATCGAGGACGCTGAGGGGGACCGGCATCGCGGCGTCGAGGGTTCGACGTTCATGAAGTGGTCGATTGCGGCCCTGGGCGTATTCGCGGCCTTCGTGTTGCTCGGGCTTGGATTGCGGCTGGTGACCGGCGCGACGCGATTGGAAGAGGCCCACACCGATATCACGGCTTCCGTAGATGCCATCGAGGATGAAGGCGCAGCGGCACCGTCGCCGCAAGCAGCGGCGAATCCGGGCCATTCGAATGCGGACGATGCGATCGTGGTGGATGCAAACGGTGCGATTACCTTTGATGGCGCGCCGGCCGACGAGCTGGTGGCATCGGTTGTCAACGCGACGGCAGCGGATATCGAGGCGTACGCAGACACGGATCTGGCCGATGCCGCTGCGGTGGAGGCGTTGGTTCGTGCGCTGCCCCTGGCATCGTGGGCGCAGGACGTCGATGTTACGAAGGGCGTCGACGTGCTGTCCTTGGCGTATCGCTGCGTCCCCGATGCGTACGATGGGGATTCGGTCGATGTGGCGCTTGCATACAATGCTGCCGCGCTTCTATGCGCGATGCCCCGCGTCAACGAGGTGCGCGTGACCGTGACCGAGAGCGACGAGCCAAACGAGGAGAGCTGCTACGCGTTTACGCGCGACAAGGTGCAGGGAAGCTATGGCTGCATGCTTTCGCCGGATATGATGAGCGCCTCGGGCTGGCAGCAGCTCAAGGAGGGGCACCTGTACGGTCGCAAGTTTGCCGAGCACCTGGTCGAGGCGGCGGAACGATTGTAAGGCGTCGCGTACAACATGCGATAGGGGCCGTTGGCTCGAACCGCCTCCCATTTCTCGACCATCGGGAAATGGGAGGCGTTCTTGTGCCTGATGTCTTGGGAGCGGGCTGAGTGGGGGCGTGCACGGAATAGCGACGAGACGCCCCGAAACGTGAAGACGCGAGATGCGCAACGGTCGCGCGATTGATAGGGGATAAGCATCAAATCTCTTTAGTCCTGTACAGTAGCATTATCATTTGTTAATCTGTATACGCCTAACCCCCATGAGATAGGAATGGCGTGGGGAGGACGGCTGACTCTGCGAACGATTGTTACGGTTGATAACGGATGCGCTGTATGAAACACGGGCTCTTGTACAAATCAATAATCGGCACCTTGGTCCTTTCGATGGGCATGGGGTCTTTCCCCGCCTCGGTGGGGGCGTGGCGGCTGTCGCGCCAGCTCGGCGATGTGTACCAGGCGTCTGTCGCATCGTCCCTCCAGCACGAGAGCAGCTTGCAGGCAGAGGAGCCCGATAAGGGATCTGATTCATCGGAGGAGGGCCTGGCGGCCGCTTCCGCCGGGGTGCCCGCCCCGTATGAGCAGGCTGCCGATCCGGTGGATCCGGTGGACATGGGCGTCTATGCGAATCAAGGGGATGCGCAGCCCGTGATGGTGCGCACGACGCTGGGCGATTCGGCGGCGACGGGGGACACGGCGGCGGACGGCGCTGATGCCGCGTGCGCGCAGGAGCTGAGCGAGGCATCCGAGGAGTCCGCCGCCGAGGGGGCGGCGAGCCTTCCCGGCGCCACGGTCGTTCAGGAAGCCGACGGCGCCCGCGGCGAGATCGTCGTTGCCGACCGCGCCGTGGTCGATGCGCTGGGCGGCCGCGATTTCGCGGGCCAGGTCGTGAAGGAGATCGGCGGCAAGAAGTACATCCTCATCGGCAACGAGCAACAGCTGCGCGCTATCGGGTCCGGCAAGAGGGCGTACACGGCCGTGTATCAAGCGATTTATGTGGCCTTTAAGGGCTGGGAGGTCGACAAAGATAAAGATGGCAATCCCATCATGCTCTATGGTGGCGACGCCGATCTCCTCGCTTCGCAAAATGGCAAGAAGGACTATACCCTCGGCGAAATCGATAAAGCCGATGGTGGCGCGCTCGAGACCGTTGGCCGCTGCGGCGTCAACCAGAACACGGGCGACATCGACCCGAATATGGATATCGAGGACAGCGGTGCGAGCTACGACGCCGATGCCAACTACATCATCTTCCGCGATATCGATCTGGCGGGCGCGGCGTGGAAGCCCCTGATGTTCTCCGGCACCATGCTGGGCGCCACTGCGGAGGCCCCGCAGGTCGTGGGTAGTTTGTGGCAGCGATTCGACACGTCGCTCCCGGGTGTGCCCGCGGTCTCCCCGGCGGGACGTCCCGTTATCAGCAACGTCGAGATCGTTCAGAAGGGCGAGCTCAGTATCGCCGAGCAGTCGGGCGTGGGCTTCTTCGGCACCATTTCGAGCAACTATCATAACGAGAGCATATTCGAGCGCCCCGATCGCACGACGGTGCGCAATATCGTGCTCGACGGAGTGAAGGTGGATAACGGGTTCACGGGCGTCCATGTGGACGAGACGCTGGTGAGCGCGTTGGTGGGCGCCTTGGGCAAGCTGCTCGGCGGCCTGCTCGATCTCATCCTCGGCCCCATTCTGGCATTGCTGGGCCTTCCGAATCTGGGCAAGCTCGTGTCCAATCTGCTCGATATCCGTAAAGCCGCTCCGGATTCGTTGGCAACCGGTTCATTCGCGGGCCGCGTGGTGGGCGATGTCGAGATCGCAGATTGCGAGGTGCGCAACGTCTCGGTTGCGAGTGGCCACAACTATACCGGTGGCTTCGTTGGCTATGTTCAGGGCGAAACCATCTATGGCAAGATCTCGGGCTTGCTCAAGGATCTGGTAACGCTGCTCTCGGGCATCTTAAACGTTGTTCCGGGCTTGGGTCTGGGCGATGTGATCACGCTGCTGCTCGATAGCAACATCATCGATGCTAAATCGTTGATTCCGGTCGACTATCTCAACCCCGTGCTCGCGGGCTGCGCCGTGCGCGATTTCACGCGGGGCGAGTCGATCGGCGCGACCGATAAAGACTATGCCGGAGGCTTCGCGGGTTCCCTGACGGGCGGTATCGCCCAGGGCTGCACGGTTTCAAGCGTCAATCCCTATACGGTGAGGGGGCGCCTGTATGTTGGCGGCTTCGCCGGCCTTATGCGCAACGACATCATGAAGGGCGCGCTTAAAGAGGTCGGCATCGAGCTGGTGCGCGTGGCCCAGCCCCAGAGCGCGACGTTTGGCTGCGAGCTTTCGGCCGATGTGACCGTCGAGGCGGCGAGCTACGCCGGTGGCTTCGCGGGCGCGATGGCGAACAGCTACGCGGTCGATACGACGATGGCGGGCGCCATGGCGGTGCGCGCCACGGGGCATGAAGAGAATAAGAACAACGTCCGCTCGATCAAGGCGCTTGCGGGCGGCTTTACCGGAATCGCATCCGTGGGCTGGGCGACGGACCTGGGTGCTGCCGAGGACCGAAACGGCGACTTGCTGGCGGGCGTGAACGGCCTTCTGACCGGATTGCTCACCGGTGATCCCGAAGCGCGTCAGAACCTCCTGTCCCTCGTGGGCGTGGAGGAGTCCCAGATTCTCGGCGCGTCGATGACGGGTGCATATACGGTGGAGTCCGCCAACGATTATGCGGGCGGCCTGGTCGGTCGCGGCCACGGCGCGGTAATCGCGGCGTCCGATGAGGCGCACCTGAAGGATATTCGCCTGTGGCTCCATAAGACCGTTGCGTACCAGGTCACCAATAGCCCGGTCGTCCTCGAGGGCCTTCGCTCCGTGCGCGCCGAAAAGTCCTGCGCCGGCGGCATCGCGGGCGAGCTGGGCACCGCGTCCGTGGGCGGCATCATCAACAATACGGTCGGCGTGGGCGGATTCCTGCCGTTCAACGTGAGCTCGACTACGGTGGCGGGCGCGTCTGAGGGACTCGTCGTCTCCGCGGGCGAGTCGTGCGCCGCGGGCGGCATCGGCAAGGCGACGGGCGGCAAGATCGGCCGCGCGGACGACGCTTATCCTTCGGCGGCAGAAGCTCCGGCGAAGAGCGTCGTTAACATCACGAACGTCGAATCCGTTGCGGCAAAGAACAACGCTGCCGGCTTCGCGGGCGCCGTGGGGCCGGGCGAGCTGGCCTCTACGGGCGGCCTCGACCTGCTCGGTCTGGGCCTGCTCAAGGCCAACGGGCTGCTGGGCGTGGGCGCCGGCCTCGAGGTCAAGATGGATGGCGTCACGGTGGCGGGCGTGCAGCGGGGCATGGCTGTTGCCGCCACGGGTACGAACGGGGCGGGGGAGCGGCGCGATTACGCTGCGGCGGGCTTTATCGCCTCTGCCAACAGCGCCGAGGTCACCGACGGCCACGTCGTGAACCTTGCGTCCGTCTCGGCTGATACGCCCCATGGCGTGGCAGGCGGTTTCGTGGGCACGTCGCGTACGGGCGGCCTCGCCGAGGTGTCCGATGCGGATGCCATCGAGGGCATCCTCAAGGACGACAAGGGCCTCATCCAGATCGACAACCTCTTGAACGCCGTGGGCTACCTGGTGCCCAATTACACCAACGTCGATGTCTCGTTTATCAACGGCGGCTTCGTCAAGGCCGATATCGCCGGTGGCTTCGCGGGCGATTTCCAGAGCGGCGAGCTCGAGAACCCTGCCGGTTCTCCTTGGGCGGTCTATAACGTTGGAAGCGTGCGGGGCGGCGCGTATGCCGGCGGCTTCGGCGGCAAGGTGACATCCGGCGCCCTCGCCGCGGCCGACGGCGGCGTGAGCATCCTGGGCGGCCTCGGTTCCCTCAATATCGGGCTAACCGGCTTGCTCGGCGTGCTGAACGCCTACGTCCCCACGATCGTGCGCGCCGGCGTGCGCTCCGACGGCACCACGGTCGAGCAGACCTCGGGTGCCGCCGCGCCCGATACGAATAACCCCGGCTTCGTCGTCGAGGCGTCGCGCATGGATGCCCTCGACTCGCAATCCGGTTCCGCGGGCGGCTTCATCGGCTACGGCTCGGGCGTGCAGGTATCGTACTGCGATGTGACGCAGCTGCGACATACGGGCGTAACCGAGCCGAAGGACCTCGAGGGCACCGATGGCGCGTCGTATTTCAACCTGAAGAAGAGCTCCTATGCGGTGCGCGCGGCGCGCCATGCGGGCGGCTACATCGGCAAGATGGACATTGGCTCCGCAGCTTCGGTGGGCGACGGCTTGAACGTTCTCGGCAAGAACATCAAACTCACCGACATTGCCGGCGCGCTCTCGGTCGTGGTATCCACGATCGAGCACTCCGATGTGTTCGGCGGCGTGGGCGGTTTCGCCGTCCTGTCAAGCGAGACGAGCCTGCCGGCGGGCGACCTTGGAGACGGCTCGGCCGATCCGGGCAGCTCGAAGAATCCCGTGGGTAGCGCCGGCGGCTTCGCGGGCGAGGTCAAAGGCGGCCATATCCAGGATTCCAACTCCTATAACTTCTCCTATATCGTGGGCCAGGTGAAGGCGGGCGGCTATGCCGGCGGCATCGCACCGGGCGATGTGGCGAGCGTCCTGGCGGGCAACACGTCGATTCTCAAAGGCTTGATCGGCACCAACGGCACGCTTGCCTCGTTGCTGCAGGATTTCGTGCCCACGGTTCGCAACAGCAAGACCACCTGCGTGCCCTGCGGCGGTGCCGTTCGCGCCCAGGCTCCATCGGATAAGCTGGCGCTGCGCGGTATGGCCGGCGGTTACGTGGGCCAAAACGAGGGCGGGCATATCTGGGGAAGCAACAACGCTCCCTGGAAGAAGGAGAACGACGGCTCGAACCATTACAGCGGCGAAAAGCGCGATGCGGCGGCGGAGCGTATCCGCAGCGTGTACGGCGCGGAGTTCGCCGGCGGATTCACCGGCTTGCTCGAGCCCGCGGATACGGCAAAGGGTGGCAATCTGAGCCTGCTGTTCGGATTGGTCGAGGTCAACAACCTCCTTGGTGCGCTCGAGGTTGCCTATCCCACGCAGGAGCATACCGAGGTCACGGGTCCGCTGCGCGGCATGGATTTCAACAGCTGGAATGAGTGGGCCAAGCACGTGGGATCCCAAGGTGGCTACGGGCCCCAGATCGGCGGGGCGGCCGACCAGGCGTTCCCGTCGCAGCAGGAGTTCGACAAGTTCATCGCTTCGTATATTTATGGCACTAACGTCGTAGCGGGGCGCGGGGAGGCGACGTCCGAGGCGAATGCGACCCGCGGCGGAATCGCCGGCGGCTACGTGGGCCTCATGCACGGCGGCGTGGTCACGCATGGCCAGGCGACCGATACCAAGCTCGTTCGCGCGCTGCGCGCGGCGGGCGGATTCGCCGGGTCCATGGAGACCGCGGACACCGCCGCCCTCGGTAGCGTGGACCTGCTCAACCTCATCAATCTCAATCTCGACAACCTGCTTTCTGCGCTTGACGTGCTGGTGCCGGTTGCGAAGAGCTCGAGCGTTACGGGGTATCGCCGGGGCATGACGGTTCGCGCGACGGGAACGGATCCATCGCTGGAACAGGGTTATGCGGGCGGCTACGTGGGCTATGCGTCGGGCGCCCAGATCTGGGGCGACGCCACGTTCCCGGATGCCAACAAGGACGGGGACCGCTGGTCCGCGGGGGCCACGCATGCGGGCTCGGAGGCTACGGGCTGCAACGTGGCGAACCTGCGACGCGTGGCGGGCGGCAACTGCATCGGTGGCTACGCGGGCGTCATCACCGCTGCCGGCGTTGCCGACGTGAATACCAACAACGCGTCGAGCGGCTTGCTGCAGAAGCTGCTCGATAAGATCATCAGCACGCCCCAGAGCGTGGCGTCGGTGCTCGATGCCACCGTGTCCACGGTGCGCGGCGCGCACGTCTCGTCCGTTGACCAGGCGACCGACGCGGCGTCGGCGGCATGGGGCTTCACGGTGGACGGCGCCCGCGGCACGGCCGCCGACCGCTCGTACGCCCGCGCCGTGGGCGGCTTCGCCGGCTTGGCCAAGGCCGCGGTTATCGGCAGCAAGCGCGGCGGTACGACCACGCTGGATACCGTGAGCGTCGACGGGCTGCGCGGCGTCGACGGCGGGCAATACGCCGGCGGCTTCGTGGGCCAGGCCGATGTGACGGGCGTGGCATCGGTGGGCGGTTCCACCGAGGGCGATCACAGCACGGACCTGCTGTTCAAGCTGCTTAAACTGGGTAACATCTCGGCCATCGAGGCGTTCCGCCCCTATATCTACCATGCGAACGTGGACGGCGTTGCCGACGGTTTCCAGGTGCGCGCGCACGAGGGGTCCGCGCAGGGCATCCTGAGCGCCAAGCGATTCACGGGGTCTGCCGGCGGCTTCGCCGGCTCGGTGATGAACGGCTCGGTGAAGGACTGCGCCGTCGCGGATCTCTCGAGCGTCTCGGGCGTGAACTATTGCGGCGGCTTCGTGGGCCATCTGGGCAAGGCGGGCACCGTGGACGTCGACAACGCGGGCGTCAACGGCCTGCTGGGCGCCACCGCCGGCGTGCTCGACGTTTGGGGCGCCCATGTGGAGCGCTCGCGCGTCTCCGGCATTCCCGACGGGTACACCGTGACCGCAACGCATCAGGGCAAGGACTACGGTGCCGGTACGGACACATCGCGCGGCCGCGAGGTGGCCGGCGGCTTCGTGGGCTATGCCGACCTGGCGCGCGTGCTCGATTGCGACGCCGGCAACCTGAAGCTTGTGAATAGCGGAGAGATCTCGGGCGGTTTTGCCGGCGAGGCGCGTCGCGCGCATCTCGTCGAGACCCAGGTGAGCTCAGGTTTGGTCGATCTCATCCTGCTGATCGTGAACACGCTGCTTCAGCTGCTCTACGTGCCCGGGCTCGAGAAGCTCGGTGTGATCAACATCGGCAAGTGGTTCGGTATCGACAAGATCTTCGACCTGAAGGTTCTGGCCGATGGCGACGCGCTGTTCGTGAACCTCTTCGGGTTGAAGGTCGGCGTCTCGCTGTCCAAGAAGAGCCCCGAAAACCAGCAGGAGACCGATGTTGCCATCGTCACTATCGGAGACTCCACCGTGAAGCTCCCCTGCACCAAGGCGGGCGTCACCGATAAGGATTTCGCTCGTTCCAATCTTACGCTGCAGCTCATCAAGGGCAATCGCGCCCGCGTCCAGGACTGCTCGGTCACGGGCGTGCCAACCGGCTACGACGTCTTCGGCGGCAGCGCGTCGCAGGAGGCCGATGGCGTGAAGGACCTGAAGACCGGATATGCCGGCGGCTTCGCCGGCCTGAACGACGAGGGCGTGCTGTACAACAACGATATGTACTACGCGGACGTGGTGCGCGGTACGGCCAAGAAGGTCGACCCGTTCTCGAATACCCAGCTGGTGAGCGTGTGGAACTTCAACAATATGAAGGACATCGTCGGCCCCGACGACGACCAGCACTTCAATAACTACCGCATCTACCGCAGCCATGTCGACGGACCGACGAACGCCGTGACGAAGGACGGCGTGGGCGGTCAGAGCGTGTTCGCCCAAAGCGCGCTCGACGCCAAGACGGGGCTTGATTGCTACGAGGTCGACTTCTTCGAGTTGGTGAACTGCTATGACCGCGACGTCGCAACCAGCGGGGCCGCGGGTGATGACGACACCAAGTGGGTGGGCGTCAAGGACGCCTTCCGCCTGGGTGCGGCGGGTACCGGTTTCAGGGAGCCGCTGGGTGTATACGAGTCGGCGTCAAAGGCGGTTCTCATGCTGGATGCTGCGCAGACGGGCAACGGAGGCGCGCTCACGCCCGAGCCGGGCGAGGGCCAGGACCCCTGTGCCATGACGGTGGACGTGACCATCCAGAAGGTGTGGAACGACCGCGGCGACGCGGAGCATCTGCGTCCGCAGGCCATTCGCGTGAAGCTCGTTGGCTCCTACACCGAGGGGGACCATAAGGTGGTTCCAAACGAGCTGATCTTGCAGGATGCCAACGGGGCCCAGACGGGCAGGATGCCCAATCCGCAGGACATCGTTTTGAGCGCGAAGGACAGCGCGTCGGCGTGGTCCGATACCTGGCGCCGCGTGGTGGCGGGCCTGCCCGTTGCCTTCCGCGATACGGCGGGCGTCCATCATTACACCTACGATGCGGCCGAGGTCGAGGTTCAGGCCGAGGACGGCTCGTGGCGGAAGCTCTTGGATATCGGCTATACCGTGTCGTACGACGTGGATGGCACGGAGCGCGTGATCACCATCACCAACACGCATCGGCCGATGCTGCCCGATACCGGCGGCATGGGAACGTGGCTCATCGTGGCGGCGGGCGCCATGCTGCTCGCATGGGCGGCCTATGAGCGCCGGCGGCGTTCGATGTGCGCGGCCCGTGCCGGCGCGCCTGCAGCATCGTATGCACCTCGGCACCGTCGGGCTCGGCGTCCGGAGCGACCGTCCGCCTACGGGGGCCGGGCTGGATATCGAGGGCACCGCTGATGTGCGGACGTCAATGCGTGCGCGCTCGGGCCCGTCCGAATCTGGGGGCGAGCGCCTGCGGGCGGCGAAAGGATCGTCCTTTGGGTCTTGTGGTTCTAAATGGCTCTTCGGGAGCCGTGAAGAATAGTTTGTTGACATGCAACCTAATGGGAAGGGAAGCACAATGAAAAATGCAATGAAACGCATGTTTACCGCCTTCGTGGCGGTCGCGGTCGCGCTGACCGCGCTCGTTGCCGTGGCGCCGGCTCAGGCGCTCGCTGCCACGGGCTCCGGAACGCTGACGGTGAGCAGCGCCAATTCCGAATTCAACAATAAGACGGTCACCGCTTGGAAGATGTTCGATGCGGTTCCGAGCGCAAACGGCGCAAACGCCAGCTACACCCTGACCGCCGAGTGGGAGCCGTTCTTCAAGGGCATCGAGGGCATGGGCGCCCTTTCGGGCGAGAAGCTTTCCCGCTCCGCCGTCGACCACATCACCAAGATGAAGGGCGACGAGGGCGCTGTGGCGGCCTTCGCTAAGAAGGCGTCCGATTGGGCGAAGCAGCAGAAGCTGGCCGCCACCAAGACCGCGGTTGCCCAGAAGAGCGGCGGCAGCTACGTCGCGACGTTCGAGGGTCTCGCGTTCGGCTACTACGTCGTTTCTCCGGCGGGCGGCTCGACCGCCAGCCGCGGCACCGATGCGATCCTTGCAAACGTGGTGAAGGCTCAGAACCCCATCGAGCTCAAGAGCGCCTACCCCACGGTCGACAAGAAGGTCGAGGGCTCCAGCCACGCCGACGCGCAGATCGGTGACACGCTGAACTTCAAGCTCACCTCCGCTGTTCCGAACATGGCTGAGTACACCGAGTACGCCTTTGCGTTCAAGGATACGCTGTCCAAGGGTCTGACCCTCAACAAGGGCAGCATCGTGGTCAAGATCGACGGCACCCAGCTGGTGCTCGACACCGACTACACCGTTGAGGTGACCGGCGGCAACGGCCAACCCACGAACCTCGTCATCGCCATGAAGAACTTCAAGAACCTGCACCAGAAGGATGCCGGCAAGGCCCTGACGGTCGAGTACGCCGCCACCGTGAACGAGCACGCCGTCGCCGGTATGGACGATGCGGGCAACACGGTCAAGCTCGAGTACAGCAACAACCCGTCCGATCCTTCGGGCAAGGGCGCGACCACCGAGGTCGTGACCCACGGCTACACCTTTAAGTTCGACATCGCGAAGGTCGACGGCGAGACCCAGGCTGCGCTCGCCGGCGTTAAGTTCCAGCTGAAGAAGAAGGGCGGGGACATCGTCAAGCTCGTCGTGGAGAACGCGGGCGATGCCGGCAACCCCGCTGTCGTGCGTCCCGCCAAGGCGGATGAGCTCGTTACCGCTTCCGATACCGTGACCACGCCCGAGAGCGGCAAGATCACCTTCAGGGGCCTCGATGCGGGCATCTACGAGCTCGTCGAGACCGAGACCCTGGACGGCTACAACAAGCTGACCGGCCCGGTCGAGATCAAGATCGACGCCAGGTACAAGCAGGACGGCACGCTGGAGAGCTGGACCGTCAACAACAACGGACAGAACATCGTGACCATCGAGAACAACAAGGGCACCCTGCTCCCCGGTACCGGCGGCATGGGCACCGTGCTGTTCACCCTTGCCGGCGCCGCGCTGATCGGCTACGGCGTGTATCGCAAGCGCGCAGCCCAGAACGTTGCGTAAGAGCGATGGAACGATGAACAAGCCCCGCGACCTCTTCTCGACCCTTGCCATCATCGGCGGCTTGCTGCTGGTGCTGTACCCCACCATTTCCAATTTCTTCATCATGCGCAACGCATCGCGCGTGGTTGAGGGGTACGACGAAGCGGTCGAGGCGCTGAGCGACGAGGAGGCGGCCCGCCTTATGGGCGAGGCGCGCGCCTACAACGCGAAGCTCGCGGGGCTCTCGGGCATCCCGGCTGCCGCGGGCGGCTGGGATGTATCCGATCCGCAGCTTGCCGCCCAGCTGGAAGCCGAGTACGCCTCGCTGCTCAATCTCAACGGCGACGGCGTGATGGGTTACGTCACCATCCCGCGCCTCGATGAGACCATGCCCATGTACCACACCACCGAAGAGAAGGTGCTGCAGGTGGGCACGGGCCATCTCGAAACGACGTCGCTGCCCGTGGGCGGGGCGTCGACGCACGCGGCGATCTCGGGCCATCGCGGCCTGCCCTCGGCGAAGCTTTTCACCGAGCTCGACGAGATGCGGGAGGGGGATGTGTTCTACGTGCGCGTGCTCAAGGAGACGTTCGCCTACCAGGTCGATCAGATCCTTACCGTTTTGCCGCACGAGACCGAGCCGTTAGCCATCGAGGCGGCGGCCGACCAGATGACGCTCGTCACCTGTACGCCCTATGGCATCAACTCGCACCGGTTGCTGGTGCGCGCGCACGCCATCCCGTACGTTCCCTCCATGGACGACGAGGTGGGCGCGATGGGCAGCCCCATCAACCTGTCATGGCCGCACATCGTGTTCGTGCTGGGGTTGGTGGCGCTCGCCGCGTTCTTCGCGAGCCTTCGGAGCCGGGAGCTACGTGAGCGGGAGGCGCGACTGGAGGTTGAAGCCGATCGGGCGTATGGCCCGCGTCCTTCGGCGACGCCCGGCGCGGCCGGCGAGCGAACGAGGGAAATGGATGAGGAAGGGGGGTGTCTCTATGGTTTTGTCAACCATGGCCGCCCTCGTTTTTCAGCATGGTCCATC
>NZ_VOWY01000017.1 GCF_008014645.1 Collinsella sp. BA40 | reverse complement strand
GGGAGCCCTCCCTATTTGTCACCATCGAGATGTAAACAACGTCTTGGCACTTAACAGCTAGCCGTCGAGCGCGCAACGATGCACGAGCGTGTATGTAGGACCGTTCGACCCCAATGTGCTTGCATAGAGTCCAACGGTGGTTGCAACGACGGGTTGCGGCAGCTCGAGATGCGGAAGCGCATCGCAAAGCACGCGCGCATGACGCGCAAGCGTGATATGGGGCACGAATTCATGGGGATCAAACGGCAGGCCGCGCCCTGCCAGCGCCGAGCGAAGCCGTTCGGCCAGAACAAGCAGCTCCGCGCGGGGCTCCACGCCCATCCACAAAACCGAGTCGATAGGCTTGCCGAACGTCCCCAGCTGCGAGGGGGCAAGAATCGCGGGAGCGGATTGCGCTGACAGATCGTTGAGAGCCGCGACCGCATCATCGACCTGCCCCTCGTCCAGCTCCCCCATGAACGCAAGCGTGAGGTGGTAGGACTCGCAGGGCACGAATCGACCGAGCAAGTGATCGGATAGCCGCTCCGTGCACGCGCATAGTTCGCGTCGTAGCTGGTCTGGAACATCGAGCGCAATAAAAACCCTCATCGATCTCCCCTCCGAACGGTCCATCGAGATGAGCCCACTCCTTATTTGTTCATGTATAGCATGCACGACCTGCAGCTTATACGGCAAGAGACAACTTGCCTCCATTCCTTTTTCTACCCCTTTCACGCCTCTGAATGAATCCTTTTTGTAAGCCATGGTTTACTTATTGCGATGTTTTTGAGAATGAGTATCAATATGAGTCTAGATAAGGGCCATTAGGACATAATGGGTCACGTACCAAGTCGCGGTTGCCTGGAGAGGAACATCAGGCCAAGCACCGCGCATTCGTCTGCGACCGAATGGAGAAGGCCATGAAGTTTGTATGCCCCGTTTGCGGTTTCGTTGAGGAGTTCGACGGCGAGGAGCTGCCCGCCGATTTCAAGTGCCCCCAGTGCGGCGTCTCTGGCGACCGCTTCACCAAGGTTGAGGAGGGCAAGATGACCTGGGCCGCCGAGCACATCGTGGGCGTTGCTCACGAGGAGGGCGTCTCCGAGGACATCATCGCCGACCTGCGCGCTAACTTCGAGGGCGAGTGCTCCGAGGTTGGTATGTACCTGGCCATGGCTCGCGTTGCCCACCGCGAGGGCTACCCCGAGATCGGCCTGTACTGGGAGAAGGCCGCCTACGAGGAGGCCGAGCACGCTTCCAAGTTCGCCGAGCTCCTGGGCGAGGTTGTGACCACCTCCACCAAGAAGAACCTCGAGATGCGCGTTGAGGCCGAGAACGGCGCCACCGCCGGCAAGTTCGACCTCGCCAAGCGCGCCAAGGCCGCGGGCCTGGACGCCATCCACGACACCGTGCACGAGATGGCTCGCGACGAGGCTCGTCACGGCAAGGCCTTCGCCGGCCTGCTGGAGCGCTACTTCGGCTAAGCCGAACGCGCGCTTACATTCTTTAAGCCCATGCAAACGGGAGGCTCGCATCGCGCGGGCCTCCCGTTTTCTTCTATCGCGATGAGCGGACGCGCCGTCGCTCCCGTTGCGACTCGATCATATGGCGTATCGCCATCGCGGGGTGATGGAAGAGCATGCGCGGGCCCGCGTACCGCATCACCGTGCGGATGCGCTCGCGCATCTCGGGGCGGTAGCAGTGCACCGTGCAATTCGAGCAGAACGTCTTCTCCTCCATGAACGGACAGTGCTCGCTGCGCGCGCGGGCATACGCCTCGAGCTCGGCACATTCGGGGCAGAGGTCCCGCCGTTCCCCGGAACCCCGCCCCCGAGGGGCCGCCCCCTCCCGTACCTGCTGCATCTCGCCGCCCCGCCCTCGCAGCGGCGCCGGACGACGCGCAGAATGATTACCCTTGCAGTACAGGGTAATCATCTGGCTCACGATCTCCTGCTCGCGCTCACGCTTGCGCTTCAGCGCATCGGCCGTCAGGCGCGGTTCGCTCTTCCCCATCACCCGCTACACCTCGTAACTATCCGCAAGATCGGGCTCGGCACCCGGCGCCTCCTCGACGGTGACGCCCTCGCGGGCAGCACGCTCCGCTTCCTCGCGGGCCTCGTCGAACTTCTCCTTCATGGTCTTGTTGCCCCAGGCGAGCTTGCGGATGCTGAGCCCCTGGGCCTTGTCGTTCGCCAGACGCAAATTGTTCTCGCTCGAGATCAGGTTGTCCTTCACCTTCTGCAGGTGCTTGATGGTGGTGTCGATCTCATCGATCGCCGTTTGGAACTTGCGGCTCGCCAGGTCGTAGTTCTTGCCGAATCCGGATTGGAACGCCTCGAGCTTCTCCTCGAACCTGGTGACGTCGATGTTCTGTTGACGAACGAGCGCGAGCTCCTGCTTGTAAGCAAGTGAATTCATGGCAGCGTTGCGCAGCAGCGTGATCATGGGAATGAAGAATTGCGGACGAATGACGTACATCTTCTGGTAACGGTAGCTCACGTCCACGATGCCGGCGTTGTACAGCTCGCTCTCGGGCTCCAGCAGCGTGACGAGCACGGCGTACTCGCAACCCTTCTGACTGCGATCGTGATCGAGCTTCTTGAAGAAGTCCTCGTTCTTGTGCTTCGTGGCCGTGGTGTCGTTCTCGTTCTTCATCTCGAACATGATGGAGATGATCTCGTTGCCGTCCTCATCGCACTCGCGGAAGATGAAGTCGCCCTTCGTGCCCGCGGACGCATCGTTGTCCTTTTCGAAATAGGCGCGCGGGAAGGCCGTCATACGCAGGCGGTTGAACTCCGTCTCGCAGTGCTGCTCCAGGGTCTCGCCCACCATCTTGGTGGAGAGACGCGCCTTCATATCGCGCAGGCGTTCGATCTCCTCGTCCTTGAAACGTATGATCTCGGCGTTGGACTTGCGCGCCTGCTCAATCTCGAGCGCATGGGCGGCTTCGAGCTGCTGCTTCTCCGCAGCGCGGATCTCCTGCTCATGAGCGAGTTCGAAGCGGGCGGCGTCCAGATCGCGGCTGAGCTTGGTGCGCTCCTCGTCGAACGTCGCACGGGCCTCGGTGAGCGCCTGCGACACCGCGAGGTCGCGCTGGGTGGCGCCGGCATCGAGTTGGGCCTGCAGCGAGGCGATCTGCGCATCGCGCGCCGACACATCGCGGACGAGCTCGGCGCGCACGGAGGACTCCGCGAGCTTGGCCGCATCCTGCTGGGAGGCGAGCTTGGCGTTCAGCGCATCGATGGTGCGCTGGAACTCGCTGGCACTCGTCTGCGCAGCCGCGCGCGCCTCGGCGAGCTCCCGCTGGTGCTCGGAACGCTCCTTGGCGAGCTGCTCGCGCAGCTCCTCCTTTTGATCGGCGGCATCCTGCTGGACCGCCATGCGCTCGCGCTGCGCGGCGACTTCCACGGCCGACTCGCGCTCCTCCTGGGCCGACTCGAGCTTGGCAGAGAGCTCCGCGATCCGTGCGTCGCGCTCGGCCAGACCCTGCTGCAGCTCTGTCGCGGCATCCGACTGGGCCCGCTGCAGCTCCGCCGCCGCACCCGAACGAGCTTGCTGCAGCTCCGCCGCCGCCTGGGCGCGCGCCTGCTGCAGCTCGGCGGCTGCCTGCGACTGCGCCTGCTGGAGCGCGCGATCAGCCTGCGCCTGCGCCTCGCGAAGCTCCGCCGCCGCGCGGGCGCGCTCATCCTGGAGCGTCGCCTGGAGCGCCGAGCGCGTCTTGGCGAGCTCGCTTGCAGCGTTGGCGCGCGCGAGCTCGAGCTCCTGATCCTTCTCCCGACGCAGAGATGCCGCGCGCTCCTCCACCTCTCGCGCGAACTGCTCGTCGCGCACCTGGCGGACGATGCCCTCGTAATCGCTCTCGTCGAGGTTGATGACCGTTCCGCACTTGGGGCACTTGACCTGGTTCGCGATACCCTGGTTCATATCGTCCTGGTTCATATTCGCTCCTACTCCGCTCGCCCGCCGGTGCGGGCACCTTTCAATAGGCAGACTATACCCGACCGTGCGGACACGGCTCGCGACTAGCGCGCGTCCTTCACGTAGATCGCGACGCGCAGCTGTTTCCAGGGGTCATTCTCCGGGGCGACCTGCATCACGCGGCATTCGAAGATCGGCGCGTGCCCGTAGTGGAACAGCACCGAGAGCGTGGCGGTCATCTCCGCGGGGACGTAGCCCAGCATCTCGCCGCGCACCTTGATGGCGATGGCCTGGGAGTCGTGCGGATTGTCCGGCTGAGCCTCGAGCGTGAGCTCGTCACCGGGCTTGAGCTGCGAGAGCACCAGCGCGCCCTCGTGATATTGGAACCCTGCGACGTAGAAGTTCATGATGTTGCGTGACGGCTCGTACATGATGGCTTCCCTTCCCTTGGGAGCGCGGCCGCACCTGCCGCGGCCGCGCCGGGACCCCGCGCCTGCGGGACGCCCCTTTGCTGTTGGGACCACCATACGGGTTCGCGCGGACACGGATTCTTAAGCGCGATCGCTATGTGTCGAGACCAGCCTCGTCCTGGGAAAAGCCGAGTTGCACCGGATCGACGCCACGGAAGAAATCGAGGATCTCGTCGCGGCTCACCGGGGCGTAGCCGTTGGCGTCCACGCCCACGTCGTAGCGTAGGATGCCGCGCTGGCGGTTGCGCTCGTTGTAGGCGCGATCGGCGTGGATGTGGCCATGCAGCTGGATGGATCCGCGACGCTTGCCGTTCCAGCTGAGCATGGGGTAATGCGAGAGCACCATACGCGTGCCATGGCACTCGCCGGGCTTGAGCTCGAGGTAGTCGAGCACGGCTTCGAAGGGAGCATCGGCGGACGCGGCGGGCGCAGGGCGCATCGCAGAGCCGCTCCCCCTCTTGGCACCGCCCCTGCCGTTACGGACGACATCGCGCGCCGGCGGCTCCAACAGGCCCCAATCTTTGTCGTGGTTGCCACGGATGAGGCGCACATGCTCGCAGTTGATGCGCTCGCGCAGGCGCAGCGCCTCGGCCACGGTGGTGCGATACGAGAAGTCGCCCAGCACGTACAACGTATCGCGACAGCTTACGCGCTCATTGATAGCCGCAATAAGCCGCGCGTTCATCTGCTCGATGGAGCCGAACGGCCGCTGGTTGCCGCCGAGGATGTTGCTATGTCCGAAATGGGTGTCGGCGGTGAACCAGATCATGTGCGGGTCCTTTCGGAATTAGGCAACCGTAGATCCGTACATCTTAAAACAAGGCCCCCATCACCAAGCCATGAAGATGGGGGCGCTCGCAAAGACATATAGGCTTATAAACTAAATTGGCTCACCGGTGTATTGCTTATACAGCTCATCCATATCGCAAACGAAGGCATCAGCGATCTCATCCGAGCTCGCATTCTCATCCAAATCGCCCTCAATAAGTTGAAATCCACCATTGGCAAACCGTTCGATCAAGTCAAACGTACCGTTCTCATCCTGGAGAACATCGGGGTCATCAAGACCCGACTCGGCGAACCTCATTGCATGAACCAAAGCCTTATACCGAGGCGTAAAATACTCAACACGAACGAAGCCGCCGTCATTACGCGAAGAAAGCTCGGGCTTCAACCCATGTTTGAAACCCATAGCCATAGCTAGGATGACGCGGTCGACATTCTGCATTCCCGCAAAAATCGGCTTATCCATTCTGGGGACAACGACATCTTTAACACGTTGATCCACCGACAGCGTCGTCCGAATGCCCGTCTCCCTCTTAATTGCCACGATTCTCCACCTCCGGCTTCAGTATGTGCGTCTCTTCCGAATCGAGCTTCAAACGAATGTATGTTGCCAGCGCGGGCTCAAACTCATTCTGAATCGATGCCGAATACTCATCAGGCGTGAATGCAAGAATCAGCTGCTTACCCTCACTCACCTCGACAAGCGTATGGGCAAAGTTCTCTCGATTCTCGCCCGAAGCGCGCGCAATAGGCGTATCGATGAACAAGGGGGATTCGAAGCCCGACACTTCATGCATTGCCAACGTAAACGAAAGCGCAAGCAAGGATCTCTCCGCAGCCGAACAAGTACCAGCGCAGGAGAAATTGGACTTGTCGTACAGGGAGGGTATGTAATTGCTAGAAAGCTCGATGCGATCACATTTCGAATCTTTCCACACCAAGCCCTTGAAAAGCTCCTCCGTTCTCACGGCCATCTTTTCACGCGTCTCGTCAACGATCGCCCGTTCTGCATTCTTGAGCACGTCCAACGCACGGATGCCAAAATCCACCATCTGGCTTAGCTTCGCAGATCTCTCCGTCTTTTTCGCCTCGTCGGCAAGCTTCTTTTTTAGCCTATCGATTTCAGTTTCAAGGCGCGGAATATTAGATTGCCTCGTTCCGATCTGGCGGCTGCATTCCTCGAGCTGTCTCTGGAATGCGGCACGGTCTTCATAATTCTGCTTAACAGCAGCCCCTGTATCGGCATATTGGGCAGCCCGAGCTTCCAGATCTTTCAGCTGATCCTCAAGCTCGTCCAATTCGCGCTGAGCAGTATTGAGCGCTTCTATATACCGCTTTCTTTCAACAGGATAGCCTTTTACTGCATTGAGGGAACGGGTAAGCTCCGACGTCATTGACGACAGTATGTTTGATGTCCTAGAACTAACCTTATAGAGCTCAAGCAACTGTGTAATCCGGCTTCTCTCCTCCTCGGAGAGTTCGTGACCGCACACCGTGCATTTGCCCTCCGCAAGAGCCGCCTCCAATTTTCCCGGATCGATCGATGGAGGAAGCTGGCCATCGCTCTCGAGCGAACGAATTCTATCCAATGAGCCACGCACTGCGGGATATAGATAGAAGTCAACAACGCGCTCGCGCGCGAACTTATAATAAGCGCTTTCGGCGTCGTTGACCCGCTTCTGCTGATCATCCCTTTTCCTTCGAATGCTAACGCACTGCCTCTCCAGCTCGCCAACATTCGGAACTCCAAGCAACTGATCGTTAATCTCGGTTATCTTTTGCTGAAGCTCAGCAATCTCCTTGTTCTTCTCATCGATGAAGTTGCGAGCGCCAGCCAGCGTCTGCTCCTTCTGCGCAAGTGTCACCTCGAGCTTGCTGGTATCACTCGAGGTATTTGCAGCAGCACGCCGCTGATCCTTCACAACCGAATCAAGGCGCTGGATCATGGTCCTGATCAAATCGATACGCGAGATCGAGTAGACCGCCTCCTTGATCCTATCTCCTTCCGTCGCCTTAAAGTAAGAATTCAACTGCTCACCGTCGAAGAAAAAATAACGACGGATCGAAGCTGGAAGCAGCTTGTTGAGATACTCCTGCGCGCTCTCCCCCTCGAGAGGATAATCGGATCCCTGGGCACGAATAATCGTTACGGACAGACGCTCTTCCGCCGACTTTTCAAAGAAATCGCCGTTGCCAGAGACATTAAAGGGCACTTGCCTGACAACGCGTATCAGTTTGGCGTCGGCACCGCTTCCATCATCGATGTCGATCTGCACCCTAACATCAGCAATGCGTAAACCTTGTTTGGCATACTCGGCGATAACCTCTTTGTTGAGCTTGGGTTCAACCCTCTGCTTACCAGCGTCTTTACGACTCGTCCCAAGATGCGGCTCCTCACCATAGAGACACCATGTGAACGCATTCAGCAAATTGGTCTTACCCACGCCGTTGTCGGCAACGATCACCTGAAGATCGTGCCTACCCTGATAAAACGTCAATTCCAAGTCTCGATACTGACGATAATTACTGAGCTGAATCGAGCGAAACCTCACTTTTCCCCCTCCTTTTCAGCATATGTTTTGAGCATGTCCTCATACTCCTTCTTATAGCGACCAGAACCCTCAGCCTCGTAGGTAATCAAGGCACGAAGAAACCCGAGCAAGGCGCTATCGCCGTTCGCCAACTCTTCGATTTTCTTCATGACACGCTTGTTAATTGCCATTTGCCCCTCCAAGCAAATCTCGGACCTGAATGAGAACGTCAGTGCTGTTCAGCGCGTTCCTTCTCATATCCTCAATACGCACTAGCTCTTGTTTGAACAACTTCCTTTCAAGAGCGATGTCGCCCAACGCCTTCAACCGATCCCAGTCGGGAACCACAACGAAGTCGTAGATATACGCTTTCTCCTTACCTTGAGATCGACGGATCACACGTCCAACACGCTGGACGTATTCACGTGGATTAGTACTGCTGGAAAGCAGAACAGCCGTCTGGGCCTGAGGAATATCAATGCCTTCATCAAGGCACTTGATCGCAACCAACGCCTGCAATGAGCCATGTTTGAACGATCGAATCAAATAGTCGCGCTCGCTCAATCCATCGAATTCACGACAAGGCCGCGTTCCCTGGTCTTTGGTAAAACGTTTTGCGGCAATACACTGGCTGGATAAAATTGCCTCAACCTCATCGATCCTTCGGGGAGACGTGAATACGATTAGGTTTTGGTGATCGATTTCTCTTAACAGCGACCTAAACCTACCCAGCTTCGCCATGGCGTCTTTTTTGATATTGGCTCGTTTCATCAATAGTCGCTCAAGACGCTCCTCGGCGTCAGAATCAGAACTAAATGACAGTCTGGATATTCGGCGGCTCAGCTCAGCGTACTCGTCAGCTTCCTCACTATCAAGAGAGACACACTCGAGATGGTACTCATAAGGGCAAAGGAAGGTTTGGCCCGTTAGCGGATTGATCGTCTCCTGCGCCTGTCTGATAGTAAACTCGTACGATTGATCTCCAAAGTACGAACGGATTACACTCGATCCTTCATCATCAAACCAACGTGAAGGAGTCGCAGATAGCCCGATCCTATACTTATATGAATCCAAAAGCGCGCATCGGAACTGCTTTGAACCAAGCCCGTGAACCTCGTCCCCCACGAAACACAATGAGACGTTATCAGGCACATGCTCAAGCGCTTGTGCAAGCCGGCAATTTGAAGCGCTCTTATGAGTTGTGAAAACAATCATGCTATTAGCGCGACCAACCGCTATGCGACGTATGCCCGCGCGAACATCGGCGGCCCATTCTTTGCTTGTTCCTGACGAGGAATCGGCAAACACGATCAAATCAAATTTCAGGCCAAGTGCCTCCACCTCTTGCGCCCACTGTCGCGACAAGGTGCTTTGAGGAGTGGCTATAACACACACCACCCGGCCTTTAGTGATCAGCAAATCCTGAACGCAAGCCAACGCAGTACGAGTTTTTCCCGTTCCCGTCGCCATCTCAAACAACATCGAGCCGCCAACTTCACGCCATTTTGCAAAAGCCTCGCGTTGATAAGAAAATAACGAAATGCGCGTCACCTTTTCTCTTGATTCGTATCTCGAAAGCGCACTATGCTCCAGCTCGAAACCTTCGCCAATTGAAACCAGTTTTTTGCAGAAAGCGCCATCAGGCTTAAAGGTTCTAACGCGAGGGTGCTCGTTATGCCACAAGCACTCAAATTTCTTCTCATCTGATTCAAAAAACTGTTCCTGGCCGTCATCCCAGCTCTTAAAGACCTTGAACTCTTCTGAATTAAACAGCCAACCTGAAGCCGTCTCATTGATAGAACCGCTAAACGACAGGGCGGCACCCTGGGAATCGCGCATAATGCCAACCTTTTGATGAAATAGCTGGCCCTCCTCAATCTCACCTTGTTCATCAACAATATACGCAACGCGCATATCGAGATCACCTTTTGCGAGCATCCAGCCGAGCGCGCGAACGTGATCACGCGCAATCTCATCTGCAAGCATATCCACATCACCCAAAGCAGCGGCCATGCTCAACTCAACGGCTTCAAACTCGTTTGTTGTTGCAGAGCGTATCTGTTCAATATCCTCTTTTGCAAGATGCGGACTCACAATTAAACGCATCCCGCCCTGGTTTGCGATTAGGCCCGCAATTCCTCGAGCCGCCAAAGCTAGACTTGCCGACGAAAAATAGCCGACACTCCTATCGTAAGAAATGGATTCCCTCAATGCAGGAATATAGAATGACGAAACCGGGTCCTCGCCCTCCAGCGTTTCATATGCTGGAAGTATATCCAGCTCACGAAGACCCATCCTTACCTCCCCACATTCTCAAGGGCATAGCGAAGCTCGGAATCCCAATCGCTGCATTCGGATCTAATCAAATCCAAAATGGCACAAATATTGGGCAGGCGTCGCGCCCTCGTCGAGTCGGCGAACGGCTTCAGATAATCAGAAATGCTCACCTCAGTGTCAAAGGCGGCAGTCAGCACATGTTGAACTACAGGAATGCGAAAAGCTAAACGAGCAGCCATGCTCTTCTTTTCAGCATCATCAAGGTTGCAAAAAAGCCCTCCGAAAGGAGAAGCAGACACCTTCTTGACATGACCGTCGGGAACTATGTCCGCAATATCTAAAAGAGCTGCCAACTTTGAATGGTTCTCGCCATATTTCTTGTTTGCAGCCGGCTTCTTGCCCGATGTCTTGTCGAGATAGATCCCCATGGCGTCAAAAGCCTGCGGCTCCTCGAGTTTTTCAAGCAGCCCGGGTATTCCGTAAGCAATCTCGAGCTTACTAAACTGCGGAACGTTTTGCGGAGAAACAATCTCCTTATCCTCTATGGAGCGAACGGCAGCGAAGATATCATCGAGACGCGCGCGCTTGATTTCATTAAACAGGGAACTTATTGCATTTCCTTCGATGAGACCCTCTTCAACAAGCTCGTTCCCGCAAACCGAATCAAGCTTCTTTTCATAATACGCTGTAAGTATGGCACCGTTATCCATGCAGCCCGTTGCATAATCCGTCCAATATCCCTCCTGGCAACCACGCTCTTCAGGCGTAATTGCCCCAAAGAATCTACGCCCATAACGCTTCATCATGCTCATCTCTTCAAAACGAAGGTCAAAATACTTTGCAGCTATCTCTGGAAACTCCCGCTCGAAATCCGTCATGGCTTTATATGCAGAGCAGTACGTTCCAGGAGTCTTGTGGTATTGCTGATTCGTCTCACAGAACTCCCTAAAGGATTTCTTTTTGAAGAATTGCGGCTGATTGCACCACCGGGCAATGTTGACGTAAAGGGACCGCCAGCGACTTGTTTTATAGCTCTCGTACCGCATAATGTAAGGAATGCAGTCGTATTTCATCAAGATTGATATGCGCTCGAAAACGGATTCGATGTCCTTTTCATCCTGAGAATCGAACCCACTCAGAACATAAAGACGCGTGCCTTTGTCAGTCCACGTGCGCCACAGCTTGAGCTTACGCTCAATGCGCTCCCTATCCTGAATATGGTCGAAAGCAAATATGAAGTCACCATGATAACGGCATCGAGAAAGCTCCTTGGCTTTATCGTTTGTCATCAAGCGGACATCAAGCCCCTGGCGAAACTGGAACGGCTTGCCAGTTTCCTGTAGTTCATGCAAAACGCTTTTCCAGTCGCTAAATGCCAGGAAGTTATCATCCCACAGATAGATATACGGACGGCTTTCATCCAAAAACTCTGACACAGGAGAATGCGGATGAACACGATCGTATTTTTTGTTTACGCAGAAGCTGCATTTTCTAAAACAGCCTCGCGTCGTAAAGCCAATGGAGTAATCCAGATAATCAGCAAGGGCGCTGCGTCTCCTGCCCTTAGCAAGCTGCTCGTCAACATAGGGCTGATACAACGAATAGTCAGGCTTACTGTGCTCCACCTCATAAGGCAAATCCTCGCCACCATCTGGATAGATGCCAGTACCACCAAAATGAACATATGGAAGGTCAAGGACCTGCTCATATAGCTTTGTAAACGAGAATACGCATGAGAGAAAAATCTCATCGTAATCCTCGATGCCTTCATAACTCATCAAAAGCTCTACCGAATGGCCATGAGCTTTACAGAAGGAACTTATTTTTAATAGAGCAAGGTTGGGATGGCGCGTGCCATGGTCAATGAGGTCGGCATCAATTATGCCGATTCTCAGAGCACCCCCCATTACAGTTTGAGCCGTCCGTAAGGGCGGCTCTTTCACCTTCAAGGCATTACGATTGGG
>NZ_VOWY01000016.1 GCF_008014645.1 Collinsella sp. BA40 | reverse complement strand
GGCCTGCCGCCCATGTCGCGAGTCTACGGCGTAAACAACCTATCGGCACACAACAGCTAGCGCTTCATGTGACGGCCGCAGACGGAAAACTTGCTGCGGGCGGTCTTGAGATACTCATAATGCTTCACGCTATGGGCATCGCTGGCAATATAGCTGTAGAGGAACCGTTCGAACATCCGCTTTGCCGGCTTACGCTCCTTCCCGAAGCGACCTCCGGCGATGAAATCAGCCGATGCCTGCAGGCGGCATCCCATGCGCACCAGGTTCTCGGCAATGCCCACGTCCTTCTGGATCGCCTGACAGCGCTCGGGATGAGCGATGATCACCTCGTAACCGCGACCCTGGAGCTCGTATATCGCACGCTCGAACGAGGAGAACTCAAGGGCGCCCGCCCTCGTCGGCAACTCGAGCAACAGCTCGTTGCTGCCATCGAAATGCAGATAGTCCGATGCCTCGACGCCCAGCTCGATCAACTTCGCGTAGTTGACCTCGAACCCCATCTGCAAGGGAAAGCCCTGCGCATGCGATTTCAACAGCTTGAAGGAAGCCCACATCGAATCGAAATCGAAATACGGATCGCGACAGTGCGGCGTGCACACGATAGACGTGACGCCCGCCGCCTTCGCAGCCTCGAGCATGGCGAGGCTCTCATTCAAATCGCGCGCGCCGTCATCCACATACGGAAGGATGTGGCAATGGATATCGCGCATACGCCCCGCCTAACGCTTGGCAAACCGGCTGCCGCCGCCCTGCGGACGCGCGCCGGAGGCCTGCTCCACGCGGGCGACCGCTTCGGAGTCGGCAAACAAGCTCGAGTCAACCGGATGCGCGGCACCCTTTGAGTAATACGAGTAATAATCGTTGGACGTGCCGTCGCAGAAGCTCATCACCGTGCCGATGATATTGACGTCGCCCTTGCGAAGCTGCTCGACGGCAGCAATGGCCTCGCTGCGCTTGGTGAAGTTCTCGCGAACCACGAACAGCACGCCGTCGACCAGCTGGCCCACCTCGGCGGCGTCGACGAAGGCGCCAACCGGGGGCGTGTCCACGATCACATAGCGGAACTGGCTCTCC
The DNA here is from genome assembly GCF_008014645.1 of Collinsella sp. BA40. Classification (GTDB taxonomy): domain Bacteria; phylum Actinomycetota; class Coriobacteriia; order Coriobacteriales; family Coriobacteriaceae; genus Collinsella. Next base: position 73,517 of record NZ_VOWY01000016.1, on the reverse strand, counting down.
AGGCGCGCCATCAGGTCGGCGAAGCGACGGGAGGCGATGATGTCGGCAGGATTGGGAATCTGCGGCTCGCAGTCGAGGAAGAACAGATTGGCCTGATCGGTCTTCACGAGGGCGTCCTCGAGCGCTACCTGCTCGGACAGCACGGAATACAGTCCATGCTGGGCATGGACGCGAAGAAGGCTCGCAAGCGTGCGGCGACGCATATCGCACTCCACCAGCACGACGCTCGCTCCGCTCGAGGCGATGGCGCACGCCAGGTTGTATGCGGTCGTCGACTTACCCTCCTTGGGCTTCGAAGACGTGATGGCGAGCGATTGGATCGGCCGGTCGACGCTGGCAAAGCGAACGTTTGCCAGCAGGGTCTTCATAGCATTCTGTACGGCGAGCTTGCTGTCGCCGCGACGCTTCTTTGCTGCCATGTCTATTCACCAGCCTTCATGGTAGGAATCCAACCGATAACGGGAATACCGAGCAGCTCCTCGGCCTCCTCGGCGTTGCGAACGCGCGTGTTGAGCATGTCCATCAGCACGATGGCGGCGACGGCGGCGAACAGGCCCGCCAAGAATGCCACGGCGACATAGAGCACGCGGTTGGGACCGGACGGCGCAGCAGGCGGCTCCGCCACATCGATGACGTTGACGCTCTCGGCCATCTGGACCTCGCGGGCGACATCGGACACGGTGCTCGCCATGGCGTTGGCGACGCGTGCGGCGCTCGTAGCATCGGGACCGGTAACGGACAGCGTGATCACGCGCGAGGTGGTCTCGCTGGAAACGCTGATCTTATAGGCGGCCAGGCTCTTCATGCCAAGCTCCTGCGCCGTGCCCTTCACGACGACATCGCTTTGCAGCAGGCGCGCGACGTCGTTGGCGATCATCTGCGATGCGGAGAGGTCGTTAAAATTCGTCGCCCCCTCGTTGCCGGCAGCACGGGCGAGGATATACATGCTCGTCTGAGCCGTATAGGTATCCTCCATCATGAAGATACTCGCAGCGCCCATGGCGATGGCGCACGCAACCGGCAACACGATTACCAGCAGTACGTGCTTTTTTATTAGTTGAAACAATTCCAGCAGGGTCATCCCATATACCTCCAGAACAACATGGTGCCTTGATATGGTAGCGGATGAGAGCACTTCTTGGGAGGTCCGACGGAACCACCGCGCGGTGCACATAGAAAACGTATCACCGACGCGCGAATTGCGCGCGAACTACGCCGCCGCTCCGTCAAACGGCCCGGGAAAGCGCACCGTGATGGTCGTCCCCTCGCCCAACTCGCTCTCCACCTTGATCGACGCTCCATGGAAGAGCGCCGCGTGCTTGACGATGGCCAGGCCCAGGCCCGTACCGCCGCGCATCTTGGAACGGCTCTTGTCCACGCGATAGAAGCGCTCGAACACCTTATCCTGTTCGTCTTTGGCGATGCCGATGCCCGTGTCGCTCACGCGCACGAACGGGACCCCGCCATCCAGGCCGCATCCGACCTCGACGGACCCACGGGGGCGGTTGTAGCGGATAGCGTTGCTCACCAGGTTGTACACCAGGCCGTCAAGCAGGCGCGGCACACCCTCGATCACGACCGGATCGCACGAAGTCGACAGCGTCACGTCCGACGCCGCCGCAACGCCTTCCAGTCGCTGGTAGATGGAGTCGATGAGGCGCGCCATGTCCACCGGCTCGCGCGAGCCCAGGGTCTCGAGGGCGCCGGCATCGTCGCTGTGCTCGGCCTCGTCCAGATTGGACAGCGTGAGAATATCGTTGACCAGCGAGGTGAGACGGCCGGCTTCCATATGGATGCGGTGCGCGAATTCCTGCTTATCGGCCTCGTCTTCCACCATGCCGCTCGCGATCAGCTCGGCGTATCCCGAGATGGCGGTGAGCGGCGTCTTGAGCTCATGGGTGATGTTGGCGGTGAACTCCCGGCGCATGCGGTCGTTGTCGGCCAGCACGCGCATCTGCCGCTTGAGCTCTTGACGTTGGTTTTCGATGCGCTCCAGCATGGGGACCATCTCGGCGTACGCATGCTCGAGGTTGTCCTTCGGATGGTCGAGGTCGACCAGCAGCAGCGGCGCGATGATGGCCCGCGACTCGCGGCGCGCGGCGAACCACGCCACGATCGCGGCGACGACGCCCAACGCCAGCAGCGGTACCAGCAGGCGCGCGAAGATCGCAACGTAGCTCTCCTGCGGCTTGGCCAGGCGGATGATGCGGCCGTCGCTCAAGCGCACCGCCTCGTACACCATGGTCTCGCCCACCGTGGTACTCGAGCGCTCCGCGGAGCCGGTACCGTACAGAGACGCCGCGCGGATCTCGGGGCGATCGGCATGGTTGCCCATGTCCTCGGGATCCTCCACGTTGTCATAGAGAACCGTTCCATCCGAAGACAACAGCGTCAAACGGCTGTCGTCCAGGTCGACCTCGTCCAAAAACGCCTTGTCGCCCGTCGTCTGCTCGAGCGCCGCCGCCACCACATCGGTCTCCTCGATAAGCTCGCGGCGCGTGGATTCGATCAGGTTGCTCTGCAGGTACGCCGTGCCGGCGATCATGAAGAGCAGAATCGCGATGATGGCCACCACGAAGATGGTGGAGAACACGCGATGGGAAAGGGATTGCCGGGTGCTCACCGTCGCGCTTCCCTACTCGACCGCGCGGTCGGCAAAACGATACCCCACGCCGCGCACCGTCTCGATGCATCCCGCTCGTTCCCCCAGCTTCTGGCGAAGGGTCTGCACATGCACGTCCACCGTACGCGATCCGCCGTCGAAATCCCAGCCCCACACGCTCTGGAGCAGCGCCTCGCGCGAGAACACGATGCCGGGCTTGCGCATGAGGTATTCGAGCAGCTCGAACTCGCGCAGGGTGAGCTTGACCTCGACGCCGTCCACCACGACCTGGCGATGGCTCGGGCTCAACACGATGCCGCCGGCCGAGAGGGTATCGCTGACCTTCTTCATCATGCCGCCACGGCGCAGCAGCGCGCGGCAACGACTTGTGAGCTCCATGAGCGAGAACGGTTTGGTCAGGTAATCATCGGCGCCGCCGTCCAGGGCAACCACCTTATCGAGCTCCGTATCCTTCGCGGTGAGCATCATGATGGGGAGCGTGGCGGTCTCCTGGTCGGCGCGCAGGCGATGCAAGATCTCCAGCCCGTCGGTATCGGGAAGCATGATGTCCAACAGGACGGCATCGGGCACGCGCTTGGTCACGGCGGCCTTGAACTCGCTGTCGCACGAGAACCCCTCGGCCTCGATACCCTGCTGACGCAGCGCATACAGCGTCAAACCGCGGATGTTGTCATCGTCTTCGACGTAGTAAATCATGGATGGTCGCCTCTCGCCTCGCCTCTAGCCCATCATACCCCGATGCCGTTATCCGAAGCGGCCCGTCAGGTAATCTTGCGTGCGAACGTCGCGGGGGTTGCGGAACAGCTCGCCGGTCTCGGCATGCTCGACCAGCTCCCCCAGCAGGAAGAACGCAACGGAATTGGAGATGCGGGACGCCTGCTGCATGTTATGCGTGACCACCACGAGGGTGTAGTCCTTCTTGAGCTCCAGCGCCAGCTGCTCGATCATGACGGTCGACACGGGATCGAGCGCCGATGTGGGCTCATCCATCAACAGCACCTCGGGCTTGACAGCCAACGCGCGCGCGATGCACAGGCGCTGCTGCTGGCCGCCCGAAAGGCCAAGACCGGACTGCCTGAGCTTGTCCTTGACCTCGTCCCACAGCGCGGCACGGCGCAGGGAATCCTCCACCAGCCCGTCGATCTCATCGCGATCCTTGATGCCCAGGCCGCGGGGACCATATGCCACGTTGTCGTAAATGCTCATGGGGAACGGGTTGGGGCGCTGGAACACCATGCCCACCTGCTGGCGCAGGCGGGTTACGTTGTAGTCCTGGTAGATATCCTGGCCGTCCAGCAGGATGCTGCCCTCGATGCGGCAATCTTTCACCATATCGTTCATACGGTTGAAGCAGCGCAGCAGCGTGGACTTACCGCAGCCGGACGGGCCGATGAACGACGTGATCTCGCGATCCTTGATATCGATCGAGACGTCCTTCAGCGCATGGTGGTCGCCGTAGAACAGATCGAGGTTGGACACCGCGATGCGCGTCGGATGGTCCTCCGTCTTCGCAAGCGCCTCGTCGAGCACGCCCGTCTCGCGTCGGCGCGCGGCCTCAAGCTCTGCATCCCAATTTGATCGTGCCTCGTCCACCTGGCAACCTCCTCTTGCACCCTGGGTATAGCTCATCAGATGGTACGCGAGCCGTTTCATGCAGGTGAAAGGCGTTTGTTAAGACAACGTAAGGCGAGGTGTCGTGCGGTCGAGCCGTCCTAGTCGGGCAGATCGATGGTGAAGACCGTGCGCTCGGGCGTCGAGGAGCAGACGATGGTGCCGCCGTGCGCGCCCACGATCTCCTTGGCGATGGCCAGACCCAGGCCGGCCCCTCCGTGATTGGTGGCGCGTGCCGCATCGAGGCGGTAGAACTTCTCGAAGATCACCTTGAGCTTGGGCCCGGGAATGGGGTCGCCCTGGTTTTCGAAGCAGATGCGCACCCCGCCGCCGTCGCGCCGATGCGCGCGCACGCGAATCGTCGACCCCACGTAGCTGTACGCGATAGCGTTCTTCATAACGTTGTTGAACACGCGGGCCATCTTGTCGCCGTCCACCAGCACCGTAAGACCCTCGGGCACCTCTATCTGGGCATGCTTGCCCTGCTCGGAGAGGATGGGGTAGAACTCATCGGCCACCTGGGCGAGCATGAGCGCCAAATCGATATAGCCGCGCGTGAGCACGATGTCGTGGAAATCGAAGCGCGTGATGTCGAAGAACTCCTCGATGAGGGCGTCCAGGCGATGCGCCTTCTCCAGCGCCACCCCCGTGAAGCGCACGCGCTGCTCAACGGGTAGGTCCGGCGCCTCCTCGAGCAGCGAGAGATAGCCCACCACGCTGGCAAGCGGCGTCTTGAGGTCGTGCGCCAGATAGGTGACGAGGTCGTCCTTGCGGCGCGCCTCGTCCAGCAGGGCCTGGTCGCTTTGGCGCTCGCGGGCGCGCACGCGGTTGATAGCGCCCTCGACCTCGAGGTAATCGCCGTCGAGGTGGTCCCAGCTATCGCGATGCTCGACCAAACGGTCGACCAGATGCTTCGCGATGGCGGCATCGGCCTGCTCGCGGCCGCGGCGCTGCCCGTACATGAACATGGCGCGGCCGGCGAAGAAGGTCCCGCACACGGCGAGCGCCAGGAAAAAGCCGCAGAACATGAAGAAGTAGTCGATATCCAGGAACAGCGGGCCGGCGCTGCGGCGCACCACATGCCCCAGCAGCAGCAGGGACTCCCAGGCGATACCGCCCATCACGACGCTGCGGCGCACGTTGATGAAGCGGTCCACGAGCATATAGCCCACCAGGTAGCACGCCAGGAGGAGCACGATGTTATCCAGGCCCACCAGCTCGAAGAGCAGCACCGCCAACACGACGAGCGCCACCACGCGGCTGTCGAAGAAAAGCTTGAGCTTCTCGAAGACGTCCTCGATGTGGTCGCCGCCGGCAGCAGCGTTCACGACGGGCGCCTCGTTCGCATCGGACGCCGGCCGCACGTCGCCGCCCGCGCCCGCCTGGGCGCGCACCGCCCCATCCCGTACGTTGGGCGCGCCGGTCATGGGGTTGATGGGGGCGCGCTGGCCGCGCGCGGCGCGGTTCTTATCGGCTTTCATGCAGTTCGCCTTCAATCGTAGTTCTCGTTGGCCGCAATACGGCACGCGCTCGATCGGGGTTCGAGGCTACTTCTCGATGGTGTAGCCGACTCCCCAGATGTTCTTGATGAAGCGCGGGTTCTGGGCGTCGTCGCCGATCTTTTCACGCAGATGGCGGATGTGCACCATCACGGTGTTGTTGGAGCTCGCCATGAACTCCTCGTCCCACACGGCCTGGAACAACTCCCCCACCGGCACCACGCGCCCGCGGTTCTCGGCGAGGTAGAGCAGGATCGAATACTCGAGCGGCGTCAGGCGCACCGGCTTCTCGTCCACCGACACGCTGCGGGCATCGCGGTTGATCACCAGGCCGTTGAACGCGAGCACGGCCGCCGCCTCCTCCGCCTCGCTGCGCGTGCCGTAGCTTGTATACCGCCTGAGCTGCGCCTTTACACGCGCCACAAGCTCAAGTGGCCGGAAGGGCTTGACCACGTAATCATCGGCGCCCAGTGTAAGGCCCTCGATCTTATCGGTCTGGGAATCGCGCGCCGTGAGCATGATCACCGGATAGGTGCGCTCGGCGCGAATGGTGCGCAGCAGCTCGAAGCCGTCGATATCGGGCAGCATGATGTCGAGCACCGCCAGGTCGAACTCGCGGCTCAAGATCTCGCGCGCAGCATCGGCGCCCGTATACGCCAGGGTCACGTCGAACCCCTCGTTGCGCAAATATATCCCCACCAGGTCGGTGATCGTCTTCTCATCGTCTACCACGAGAATTCGCGTTTGCATACATGCACTCCCTTCCGCGGTTCCATTATCGCCGCGCCGCGGCGCGGGGTGCGGACATTTGATAGCAGTTAAGCACACGTTAAGGTAATACCCAAAGGAAGCGCACAGCTCGCAACCGCTATACTCATGCTCAGCATCGCCCGCAACCACATACAAAGGACCACCGCCCCTATGAGAACCATCCCCGTCGCGCGCCATCGCGCCCGCCTCGCCGCAGCCATCGCCTTCTCGCTCATCCTGGGTGCCGCACCCGCCGCCTCCTTCGCCGAGATGCGCGACACCGACATCATCTGCGGCGCCACCTACACCGAAGACGTGCGTGAAACCGAAGACCGTCCCGACCTCGCCTGCCAGGAGGCCATCGTTATGGGCAAGAACGGGACGGTGTACTTCGAGCGCGACGCCGACAAGGAGGTGAAAATCGCCTCGATCACCAAGGTCATGACCGCCATCGTGACCCTGGAGAACACGGATGCGAGCGACGAGCTCACCGTGGACCATCGCGCCGCCACCGTGGGGCAGTCGTCGGCCGACCTGCGCGAGGGCGATGTGCTCACACGCGACGAGGCGCTCAAGGCGCTGATGATCCCCTCGGGCAACGACGCCGCCATGGCGCTCGCCACCTTCACCGGCTCCAAGATCGACCCCGCCAGCGACGACCCCTACCAGGTCTTTATCGATGCCATGAACGCCAAGGCCCAGGAGCTGGGTATGGAGCATTCCGTCTTCTCCAACCCGCACGGCCTGGACTTCGACGGCTGGGAGGGCGATTTCCACTCCACCGCGCGCGACGTGGCAACCATGTTCGCCTACGCCATGGATAACGCGGAGTTCCGCGCGCTCACCTGCGACGATAACCCTCAGATCACGGTGACCGGCGCCGACGGCGCCGAGCGGACGATCGACATGATCGAACGCAATAAGATTTTGGGCCAGGAGGGCAACATCGGCGGCAAGACGGGCGGCACGTACGAGGCGCTCCAGTGCTTCGTGGGTGCCTTCCAACGCGATGCCGGCGGCGAAATCTACACCGTCACCCTCGGCTCCGAGGGCGACGAACAGCGCTGGGCCGACACGCTCGCCCTGGCGAACTGGTACTACGACCACGTGGTACCCTATCCCGTCGCACCCACCACGCGCACCTGCGGCGAGGGCATGCCGCTGGTCGCGCGCGCCCCGCATGCGGACTGGTCCGACAAGACCGTCGATATCACGGCCGAGCACCCCGAGCAAACGGTCGACCTCTTCAGCCTCGCCGGCGACGTCGAGCTCGAGCTTGATCTAAACGAGCTGCACGGCGACGTGCGCGAAGGCGATGCCGCCGGAACCATCCGCGTGATGCAGGACGGAACGGAAGTTGGCCGGGCGCCGCTGGTGTGCGCCGAGAACCTTGACGCGCCGTCGGGCTTCGATTGGGTGATGGTGCAGATCGACCGCCTCTTCCGCTTGGTGAGCGGCCGGCCCGCGCAGGCCGAGGTGCGCCAGTACGCCGAACCCGTCAACGCGCACGACCTCGACATGGCATAGCGGCGCGCCTGCAACCATGCGCGTACAAGAAGCGGGGCCGCCCGTGGCAGTTCGTTCTCCTGCCCGGGCGGCCCCGCTGTTTTCACCTCGATGGGCGACGTGCTACTTTTTCTTGCGTCGACGCTTCTTGGCGGCCTTGGCCTCCTTCTCCTCGCGCTTACGACGCTCGACCGCATCGCGAAGCACCTGGCGCTGCTCGGCATATTTGATCTCGGTGAGCTTCTTGGCCTGGCGGCGCGAAGCGAACCACACCACGAACGTCACCAGGAACAGCACGGAGGTGGCGATACCCGCCATATACTCGAGCCCCTGGTTGCCCGAGCTGCCAGCCACGGTAAAGACCACATAGCCCAGCACGGTGCAGGCAAGCAGCGCGTATGCAACGCGCGTGAGCGGCAGGCTGCGATGGATCTCGCCATCCACGTTGGGGCCGCCCATGGCCGCCTCGCGACGCTCGCGCAAGATCTGGTCGGTCGTCTTCTCGACCGCGGGCTCCGTGGATTCCGGGGCCGCGTCGTCCATGACGTCCGCCTCGTGCTCCTGCAGTGACGTATCTACCATTACTCGTGCCTTCCAAACAGCTTCGTTGCGTTGCGCCAGACAGCATACGCGATATCGTCCGGGTTTTCACCCGTCCGGGACGAACGGTCGCACGCAAGCGCGGCGGCGGTCCATCCGATCATAGCGGGTTCGCACTCCAAGCCGCGCAGGGGCTCGGGCGCCATGTAGGGGCAATCGGTCTCAAACAGCAGGCGGTCGATCGGGCAGGCCGCAAACGCCTCGCGCACCTCGTCGTTGCGCTTGAACGTGGCCGCACCGCCGAAGGCGATGTAGCAGCCCAGGTCGCAGAAGCGCTCCATGGTGGCGCGGTCCTCGCCGAAGCAGTGAAGCACGCAGCCGGCTGCCGGCACGCCCACGTCTTTGAGCACGCGATACGCATCGACATGCGAGGTGCGTGCCAGGTCGTCGGCCTCGTGGCGCACGTGGAGCTCGACGGGCACGTTGCGCGCGCATGCGAGCTCGAGCTGGCGGGCCATAACCTCCATCTGCAGATCGTGCGGAGCGGCCTCGATGTTGTCCTCGGCGTCGAAGTGGTAATCCAGACCGATCTCGCCCACGCCCCAGCACAGCGGGTCGTCGAGCGCCGCGGCCACCTGCGCGTGCACCGCATCGGTATACGCCGGCGCGCCGTACGGGTGCACGCCCGCCAGATAGCCCACGCGCTCGAGCAGCGCCGCGGGCCGGCCGAGCGCCGGGTCCGCCTCATGCGCATCGGTCACCGGGTATGCCGGGGCGTTCAGGCTCCCGGCCTCTTCTAGCAGCTCGCGCGCGTCCGCGAGCCAGCCGCGCAGCTGCACGGCGTGCGCCTGCGGATCGCGCTCGTCAGCCAGCGGATCGTAGACGGCCGTCATCTGGCGCACGCCCGCCAGGGCCGCACGGGCAAGGACCTCGGCCGGCTCCTTGCCCCAGAAGCTCATGAGATGCGCATGCGTATCGGCCAGGGGCGCTGCAGGGACAGGCGCCTCGAAGCGCTTCTTTTTCTTGTAGAACGCCAGCTCGAAGCGCGGGTCGTACGACGCCTGGGGCGCGGCTAGCATGCGGCATCCCCCGCCGCGTGCGACAGCGCGGCGGCCAAGCGGATGAAGTCCTCGACCTGCAGCGACTCGGCGCGCGCGGCGGGCGCGATGCCGCAGGCGGCGAAGGCCTCGTCGAGCTGCGCCTTATCGAAGCCGATGGCCGACATGGAGTTGCGGATGGTCTTGCGGCGCTGGGCGAAGGCCGCCTCGATCACGCGGGCGATCCGGGCGCGGTCGGCGCCGTCGGCCAGCAGCTCGCACACGGACCCGCCGGCCAGGCGATCGATGCGCACCACCGCGGAGTCGACGTGCGGCGCGGGCATGAAGCAGCGCGGCGGCACCTCGAAGCGGCCCGTGACCTCGCCGTACAGGCCGAGCTTGGCCGTGTAGGCGCCAAACGCCTTGGTGCCCGGCACCGCGGCGATGCGGTCGGCCACCTCTTTCTGTACCATCACCACGGCGCGGCGGAGCGTCGGCATGGTCTGGAAGAACTGCAGGATAATGGTGGCTGCCACGTTGTAGGGCAGGTTCGCCACGAGCAGCTCGGGCTCGCCGTCCAGCGCCTCGGCGACCGCCGCGGGCGGGAGCGTCAGGGCGTCGCCCATGATGAAGCGGAAGTTCGAATGATCCATGGCGTGAGCCGAAAGCACCGGTTCGAGCTCGGCATCCATCTCGATGGACGTCACGCGCGCAGCCTCCTGCAGGAGCGCGAGCGTGAGCGTACCGATACCCGGGCCCACCTCGAGCACGCGCTCGGTTCCATCGAGCTCGGCCAGCGCCATGATGTGCTCGATGACGTGGTTGTCGATGAGGAAATTTTGGCCCAGGCGATGCTTGGTTGCCAGCCCGAACGCCTCGAGCATCTCGCGCGTGGCCGTAGGGTTCGCAAGCGGGGAGGTAGTCATAGGCCGCTCCATTCAAAAGCTCAGCAAAGAAAACGACCGCCCGAAGCGCCCGAGATCGCCGCGAACGCGAAACGCAGCGCGCTTGAGACGCGCAGGCGACGGTCAGGCGGCAGGGTCGGGTGCCCCGGGTGGTCGAGCAGGTCGATTAACCCAGGCGGGGGAAGAGCGCCTCGCCCTTCTCCACCGGCAGGCCGGCGGCGAGCTGGCCCCAGGCGCAGGCAGCGGCCATATCGTCGGTCAGGCCTTCCGCCTCGCAGCCGATGCGGCGCAGGGCCTCGGCGCTCGTGCTCGGCATGAGCGGCATGAGCAGGTGCGCGGAGATGCGAATCGCCTCGAGCAGGTTCCAGATCACGTTGGCGAGCTCGCCGGCCTTGGCGGGGTCCTTCGCAAGCGTCCAGGGCTCGGAGTCCTCGATGTAGTGGTTGGCAGCGTGGACCAGGTCCATGATCTCCTTGGCGGCATCGCCGTAGGCGAAGGCCTCCATCTTGGCAGCATAACGGTCGAAGATGCCCTCGGCGGTCGCCGCCAGCGGGTTCTCGGCATAGCCGGCGGCAGCGGCGTCACGCTCGGGCGTGGCGCCCTCGAAGTACTTGATGCACATGTTGGTCGAGCGCGAGATGAGGTTGCCCCAGCTGTTGGCCAGGTCGGCGTTGTAGACCTGCTCCATGCGGCCGAAGCTGATGGCGCCGTCGGTGCCGGGGGTGACGTCGGTCATGAAGTAATAGCGGTAGCCCTCGACGCCCAGCTTCTCGATGACCTCGCGCGGGGCGATGGCGTTGCCGCGGGACTTGGACATCTTCTCGGCCTTGCCGGTCTCCTCGTTCTTCACGGTGAGGAAGCCGTGGGCGAAGACGTGCTCGGGCAGGGCCTCGCCCAGCGCCATGAGCATGGCGGGCCAGATCACGCAGTGGAAGCGGATGATGTCCTTGCCCACGATGTGGGTCTGCGCGGGCCAGCGGTAGGCGAAGTCGGCCGCAGCCTCGTCGCCCTCCTGGCCATAGCCCACGGCGGTCATGTAGTTGGTGAGGGCGTCGAACCACACGTAGGTGACGTGCTCCTTATCGAAGGGCACCTCGATACCCCAGTCGAAGGACGTGCGAGAGACGGAGAGGTCGTTCAGGCCGCCCTCGACGAACGAGCGGACCTCGTTCATGCGGAAGTCGGGCTGGACGAAATCGGGATGCTCGTCATAGAGCGCGAGCAGCTTGTCCTGGAACGCGGAGAGCTTGAAGAACCAGCTCTCCTCCTTGACGCGCTCGAGCGGGCGGTCGCAGTCGGGGCAGAGGTGCTCGCCCTTGGTGCCGCGGGCCTCGTCGGCCTTGTCGACCTGGGTCTCGGTGAAGAAGGTCTCGTCCGGCACGCAGTACCAGCCGTCGTAGCTGCCCTTGTAGATGTAGCCGGACTCCTCCATGCGGTCCCACAGATACTGGACGGCGCGCTTCTGGCGCTCCTCGGTGGTGCGGATGAAGTCGTCGTTCGAGATCTCGAGCTCATTCCACAGCTCATGGAAGTGCGGGGCCTGGGAATCGCACCACTCCTGCGGGGTCATACCGTGCTTCTCGGCGGCCTCGGCGACCTTCTGGCCGTGCTCGTCCATGCCGGTGAGGAACTTGACGCTGTAGCCGGCGGCGCGGCGGTAGCGCGCCTGGACGTCGGCGATGATCGTGGAGTACGCGGTGCCCAGATGCGGGTCGGCGTTCACGTAGTAAATGGGCGTGGTGATGTAATAGGACGGCTTCGTGCTCATGACGCGAGAATCCCTTCCCTCTTGGTTTTTATGCAATTCTTCATTCTAGCAGGGAAGCCGCGCAATTCGCCACCCACGCCGCGCGATTTACCACGGGATGCTATCGCACGTCCTGTTGATTTCTTCATACGTCTTCTCGAGATTTCTAAAGAGCTCGGAGCTTTCCTCGCGCCCGCGACCGAACAGCCTCGCCTTGATACCATGCCTCTCGAGTTCGTCATTCAACGAGTTGATAAGCTTGAGCCCGTCATCGTCGCAAGCCGGGCATTCGAAGATGTACTCATCATCGCGCGCACGCGCCTTGATCTCTCCAAGGGCAAGGCCCGTCGTCTTTTTAATCAGCATGCAGACCTTGGCCGGCACCTCACCTATTGGCAGCTTAATTCCAATCATCATGTCCATTCCGATGCCTCCTAAAACTCGTTCAATCGACGAATGCGCTTGCCGGGGACACTCTTCCTATAGTTTCCGCCATGCCAACCCTCATGATGCTCATCGTGCGCTGCTGGATAACCGTAGCTAGACACAGCAAAGCATACGCATCCCCACCTAGGAAGCGGGGGACGGACGGAACGACGCCGCGCGATGTCCGCACGAGGGGTTACACTGATTCCAACTGTACGCCCATTCCTGCGCCGCGCGAGCCGCCGGCAAGAAAGAGGTGCTTGACCTTGGCAGCCCCGTCGAACCGCGAGACTCAGCGCACCGAGCTCCACAAAGCCATCTGGAAAATCGCCGACGAGGTCCGCGGCGCCGTGGACAGCTGGGATTTCAAGGCATATATCCTGTGCTTCCTGTTCTACCGCTTCATCTCCGAGGACCTGGCGGAATACATCGACGAGGACGAGCGCGCTGCCGGCAACCCCGATTTCTCCTACGCCGACCTCGCCGACGAGGAGGCGGAGGGCGTCCGCGAGGACCTGGTCGAGCTCAAGGGCTACTTCATCCTCCCCTCCCAGCTCTTCCAAAACGTCGCCAAAGCGCCCGAGAAGGACCCCGAGCTCAACATCCACGTTGCCGAGATCTTCAAATCGATCGAAGGGTCAAGTGTGGGCTGCTCGTCCGAGAAGGACTTCAAGGGCCTGTTCGACGACGTGGACGTAACCTCCAACAAACTCGGTGCCACGCTCGAGGAGCGCATCACCCGCCTGGCCAAGATCATCACCGGCATCCGCGACCTGGACTTCGGACGTGTGCGCGACGCACAGATCGACCTGTTCGGCGACGCCTACGAGTACCTCATGAACATGTACGCCAGCAGCGCGGGCAAGTCGGGCGGCGAGTTCTTCACCCCGCAGGAGGTCTCGGAGCTGCTCGCGCGCATCGTCATCGGCAACAAGACCGCCATCAACAAGGTGTACGACCCGGCCTGCGGCTCGGGCTCGCTGCTGCTCAAGTTCGCCAAGATCCTGGGCACCGAGAACATCCGCCAGGGCTACTTCGGCCAGGAGATCAACCCCACCACCTACAACCTGTGCCGCATCAACATGTTCTTGCACCATGTGCCGTTCGATAAGTTCAACATCGAGCGCGGCGACACGCTCATCAACCCCATGCACTGGGACGACGAGCCCTTCGACGCCATCGTGTCCAACCCGCCCTACAGCACCAAGTGGATCGGCGACGACGACCCCACCCTCATCAACGACCCGCGCTTCGCACCCGCCGGCGTGCTCGCGCCCAAGTCCAAGGCCGACCTCGCCTTCACCATGCACATGCTCTCGTGGCTCTCGTCCAAGGGGCGTGCGGCGATCGTCGAGTTCCCGGGTGTGCTGTACCGCGGTGGCGCCGAGCAGAAGATCCGCAAGTACCTGGTGGAGGGCAACTACGTTGAGGCCGTCATCCAGCTGCCCGCCAACCTCTTCTTCGGCGTGACCATCGCCACCTGCATCATCGTGCTCTCCAAGTCCAAGACAGACGACAAGGTGCTGTTCATCGACGCGTCCAACCTCTTTGAGCACGTGGGCAACAAGAACAAGCTCATGCCCGAGCACATCGAGAAGATCAACGCGCTGGTGCAGGAGCGCACCGAGGAGCAGTACCTCTCGCACCTCGTGGGCATCGACGAGCTGGGCGGCGAGAACAAGTACAACCTCTCCGTGTCCACGTGGGTCGAGAAAGAGGACACGCGCGAGAAGATCGACATCGTGGAGCTCAACGCGCGCATCAAGGGCATCGTGGCGCGCCAGCAGGAGCTGCGCGAGCAGCTCGACGCCATCGTCGCCGACCTGGAGGGGTAAGCGATGGACATGGAGCACCTCGCGGCAGAAACAACCACGTGCGACTTCAAGCGCTGCGTGGAACGCAAGAAACCAAAAAGCTGGCTGAAGAGCGTCGCTGCTTTTGCGAATACGCAAGGCGGGTCGATTCTGTTCGGCGTTGACGACGACACGCACGAGCCCTGCGGCGTCACCGATCCTCAAGCCGATATTGAGTTCATCTCGCAAGTCATTCACGACCGCATAGACCCGGTTCCCGAATTCGCGCTTGAGGTCGAGACCGTGGAAACCGCGGCCGTTGTCATACTCAATGTTGAACAGGGAGATTCCAAGCCCTATTTCTGCATCGGCGACGGCAGACGTGAGGTCTACGTCCGTCACGGCGATAGAAGCGAGCTCGCCCCGCGCGAGAAGCTGCTGGGACTCGTGCTGGAAGGCACGCACCGCACCTGGGATTCCCTTGATTCCCACATTCCCGTATCGAGGGCGAGCTTTACGCACCTGCGCGCGACCTTCGCCCAGCGCGCAGGAATAGACCTTGTGGACGAGGACTACCATTCGTTCGGCCTCGTGACCGAGGATGGCGAGCACCTCACCTACGCCGGCGCCGCGTTTGCCGACCAACCCCTCTTGAGGCATTCGCGCGTCTTTGCCACAAGGTGGGATGGTATGGACAAGACTCACATCCTGGATACCGAGGAGTACTCTGGCGGCCTCACCATGCTGCTGCACAATGCCGAGGAGTTCATCCGCCGCTACAACTATCGCCAGTGGGTCAAGCGGGTAGATGACCACGCGGAGCTGCTCTGCTATAACGAGAGGGCCATCACCGAGGCGCTCGTGAATGCGCTGGTGCACCGAAACTACCTCGACCTCGGATCGGAGGTCAGCATCGACATCTACGATGACAAGATCGAGATCTCGTCCCCTGGCACCGTGCCGGCGGATATCGACTTGGAGCGTGCTGGCGACCAACGACAAAAGAGCCATCGCAAGAACCCAATCCTCGCCGATGTCATGGGCCGCATGAACTTCATGGAGCGCCGAGGTTCCGGCCTCATGCTCATTTGCCAATCAACCGCGCGCGAAGAGACCTACAAGCCGCAATTCAAGCCCACGTTCAAAAACTATTGTGATGCGTTCTACGTGACCCTGTACAACATGCGCTGGGATGCACAGGCTGGCACGATTGCGCAGGTCAGGCTGGCAGACCTTAAGGGCGTCGTAGCAACCGAGGATGAAGCAGTGCCCGACATCGACCCAGCCGCCCCCCAAGTCACCGACCAAGTCACCGACCAAGTCACCGACCAAGTCACCGACCAAGTCACCGACCAAGTCGCTGCACTCCTCGCCTACATCCAGGACTCGGAGACCAGCGCCATCGACGCGATGACTGCCCTGCGCCTAACCCATCGCCCCACCTTTAGGGAAAACTATCTTAATCCCGCCCTCGACGCCGGGCTCATCGAGCGCACCGTTCCCGACAAACCCAAAAGCCGCCTGCAGAAATATCGACTAACGGAACAGGGACGGAATACCCTCTCCACTCTCAATTCGGATAATCCCATGAACAGCACCGACTCCGACAAGAAAGATAGCAATGAGTAGAATCGACGAGATGATTGCCGAGCTCTGCCCGGACGGCGTGGAGTACAAGCGGCTTGGGGATATCGGCACATTTACGCGCGGTGCCGGTATTCAGAAATCTGATTTCACAGATGACGGTAAACCATGCATCCACTATGGGCAGATTTACACCTACTACGGACTTGAAGCTTCGGAAACGAAGTCGCTCATCTCGGAAGAACTCTATGCAACTCGTAAGAAGGCGAAGCATGGCGACCTCATCATTGCGACCACCAGTGAAAACGAAGATGATGTCTGCAAATGTTGCGCATGGCTCGGAGATGAGCCGTGTGCAGTGAGCGGCGACGCCTACATTTATTCGCACTCGGCAGACCCAAAATACATGGCCTACCTTTTCTGCTCCGCTTCGTTCCAAGCGCAGAAGAAACGCAGAATCACGGGCACTAAAGTTCTTCGCGTCAGCGGCGATGCCATGGCCACATTTGAGGCACCCATCCCGCCCATCGAAATCCAAAAAGAAATTGTCAGAATCCTTGACAAATTCGCGGAGCTGGAAGCGGAGCTGGAAGCGGAGCTGGAGGCAAGGAAAGCCCAGTACGCCTACTACCGCGACAAGCTGCTCTCCTTCGAGAGAGAGAGAGAGAGAGAGAGTAGATGGCTGAAAATGGAAGACCTCTTCTACATGAAGGCGGGTACGCACATCGCCGCCAGCAACATCTCTGAAAGCAAGAGCGCCGTTCAGACGACACCTTGCTATGGAGGAAATGGCCTTCGTGGTTTCGTCGAGTCACCAAGCCACTCCGGCAAGGCGCTTCTCATCGGAAGGCAAGGCGCTTTGTGCGGAAATGTCTATCGCGTCGAAGAGGATTTCTATGCCACCGAGCATGCGGTTGTGGCGACATGCAGCGATTTAGTGCTCCAAGACTATGCCTATCACATGCTCGTAAACAGAAATTTGAACAGGTATAAATCAGCTGGAGCCCAACCAGGACTCGCCGTGGGAAAACTCAAAGAAGTCGAGTTCTTGGTCCCCTCTCTCGAGACGCAGCAGAAGGTCGTCGACATCCTCGACCGATTCGACGCCCTCACCACCTCGCTCACCGACGGCCTCCCCGCCGAGATCGAGGCGCGCCGCCAGCAATACGAGTACTACCGCGACAAGCTCCTCAGCTTTCCCCGAAAGGAGTCGGCAGCATGATCAACCTCAAGACGCTCACCTTGCAGCTGATCGATGGCGAGCCCAACGGCATCAAGATCTGCCGCCTGACGGGTTCCACGCTTGTGACCGTCGTGATTCCCCGCGACCTGCTCGCGCAGGCAAAGAAGCTGCCCGAGATTCCCAAGCGCGGCGTCTACTATCTGCTTGACGATAACAAGGGGCGCCTGCGTCGCGTCTATGCCGGCCAGACGGTCCAAGGAATCTCCCGCCTGGATGACCATTACGCAAAGAAGGGCTGGTGGAACACGGCGGTTATGTTCCTCGGACCCGATAGCGAATTCTCGCTCGACGTGGTGAGCGGCCTTGAGAGACAAATGATCGCCTACATCGCCGAACATGGCTCGTACGCCACGGACAACGGTAACCTCCCCAATCCGTTCGTGAGCCCTTACACAGAGTCATTCATCGCAAGCCTGCACGAGGACATCCTCTTTAGGATGGGCGTCTTGGGATACGACCTCGACGCCGTTGGTGAGAGCGTGACCGACGACGGCCTTGCGTTCCACACGCCCCGTCGCAACATCGACGCCCGCGGGCGATACGACTCATCTGCAGGCAAATTCACCGTCCTGGCCGGTTCGCAAATCGACCTCGACGTTCAATGCGGCACCAAAGCAAGGCCCACCCAGCGCCTCGAGGAACTGCGTGCTTCCCTGCGAGCAGAGAGAGCGCTCTCGAACGACGGAGGCGCATGGCGTCTCGCGCACGATGTGAGCTTCGATACGCCCAGCGCTGCCGCCGTGTTCGTCCTCGGCGGCAGCCAAAACGGTTGGACCGAATGGGTCTCCGAGGACGGGTGAACGCTCTCCGTAGTCTACCGCGAGGCATAAGATCCAGAACCCAATCTAGGGATTCCATTTGTGCTATCATTACCATCATACGGTAATTATTTCCGTATATTGGTAACTACCGAAAGGAATCCCATGTCCGAGCTGTTCCCCATGAGGCTCTCGGCGTTGCTAAGCCAACGCGACCTCACTCAAAAAGAACTTGCACTAAGCACAGGCCTTACTCCAGCAGCAATCAGCCGCTATCTAAGCGGAGACAGAATGCCCCGGGCCATCGTTGTTGCAAGGATCGCAAAGGCACTCGACGTCCAACCTTCGGATCTTCTGGGCACCCAAAAGGAGCAGGAGATCGATGGGGCTGTCCAGCTTATCGCTCGTAACTCAAATTCCCTCACAGAGGAACAACGCGCTCAGCTCATTACAACACTACTCAAGCGTTAGGAACTCATTGTCAATGCCGTCCAGGACAAGAGAAATCGAAATCGAAACCGCAGTGGTCGAACTGCTATCCGATTTTGGAATCACAGAATACCCCATAAGTATCAAACGAATAGTCGAGACGCTCGGAATCGATCTTGTTCCCTACTCCTGCCTGCAGCCCCAAGAGCTTGCGCTCGCCCGCTCCGCATCGAACGACGCTTTCCACGTGCGCACGCCCAACTATTCACAAGCGTGCATCGTCTTAGACGACACATGCAACGCGTACCATAACCGCACTCGGTTTTCCGGAGCCCATGAACTCGGTCACATTATTCTTGAACATCGAGAAGACACCCCCAACCGCGAGAGAGAAGCCGACTATTTTGCGGGCTATCTACTTGCTCCCCACCCCCTGATCCTTAAATGTAATCCGGCTTTCAATTTGACAGAGGTTTTCAAGGTGAGCAGCGATTGCGCACTTTTCGCTAAAGACCAAGCCCTTGCGCGAAAACGCGAAGGAGAAACCTGGCGACCGCACGAGCAATGGCTCATAAATAACGCCACATGGAAAGGAGGCGGTCTTATCGAAAGCATATAGACGAAAAATAGTCGCCCCCACGCCAATGAGAGCGACTAATGCTGGGGCCCAAATGGACCCGCCCACACGGAAGAGTATAGGGCGAACGCCAAATTATGCCCATACCAACCAGATGGTCCCCAGCGTTTCAGCAGAGAATTAAACGCTATGCCACTTGCCGGCAGAAAAGGACTTCCATGCCTAGCCTATCAGCCTATGACGTCTGGCACACCCGCTACTATCACGGAGCAACCTATGCTGGGGACTACGAGATGCCGATCATCCAGGGCACCGATAAGGTCCCCGATCAGCTAATCCGCTTCTCAGATTCGCGGTCACCAAAACGAAACAACACAGATGCCTGGGTAGTGCCCTACGAACACGACACCCAGATTGAACGCGTCTGGAACAATGCCTTCAAGTACGAGCCGTCCTTACTTGAACACCCCGGAATCATCTCCTGGGACTTCTCCATGTACCGCAACATGCCTTTCGGCCTCCAATTATGGAACTGCTTCAGGGGCCGCCTACTCGGAAGCCTTCACGAACGGCTCGGCGGAGAGTGCATTCCCAACCTTCGGCCAACCGACTCGCGCGGACTCCTCTACTCGTTCGATGGCCTCCCAACCGAAGCGAGCATCGCAATGGGAACCCTTGGAAACCTCATCAATCCCGACGATCGTGTTTTCTTTAAGCGCTTCGTCAATGAGGCGGTCAAACGACTTCGTCCTAAAAACATCATCGTCTATGGAAGGGCTCCTGAACAGTTTTTCCACACCGCGTACGAAGCGGGAGTTAATGTCATTTCCTTCCCGACGCAAGCCGAAATTGCCCATTCTCGAATCGAAGAGGCGGTGTAAGTGGGAGGCGGTGCAGGCAATGGGCTCAACTTCGGTGCAACTTACGGTTCTGGACAGCTGCCACTGGAATACGCAGCGAAAAACACCCCTTCATCTGAGCCAACAGATGACACCAGCCCGACAGCAAAATCGGCTCGCGAATCCCTACTGGCAGAAGCTCAAACGGAAAAGGTAAAAACCCTCATCAAAGAGCTTTACCATACAGATGGTGGAATTGGTGACGGAGGCACCGCAGATGCCATACGCCACGAGCTGGCAACAGGCGAAAAGGTTGGTGGAAAAACGCACATCAGAAAGGGACGTGAAAGGCTGAAGCAGATTGCAAAGATACTGAGGAAAGACCCCAACGGACCAGACTCGAATCTCCTTCGCAGGCTCAAGGCTGATCTAGAAAACGCACTAGGGAGAACGCAATGACCGAACACGAACTGAACGCCATTCTGATGGATGCCTTCCCCGAACTCAAGGAGGAACTCACCCTTTACATGGAGGAAGACGGGGACGGTATGGACACCGGCTGCTTCCTTACTCATGAGGATGTCCTCCACCCCTTCATCGACCAAGCGTTCAAGGATGAGGACCAGCAGATTCTCAAGCGGGTTGGAGCCTACGTCGAGCGACTCCTAAACCTCAATGACGAGTATGCAGAGAACGTCGCCATTGTTGGGATTGTTGAATGGATCGCCCTCGATCGACCCCCCCTGGCATCACTCATCCCATTTGGCCCAAAAGCTCAAGCAGCGATATCGGAATATCGCGCCGAAGGAAACGCGCAATAAGCGGAAGGTTTCCCTCCTGACCCACATACTGGGAAACCCGGAAGGTTCGACCAAGCATTGACGCCGCGCTTTCCCGCAACTCACAGACCGCACGAAGATCAAAAGATCTGACGTCCGTACGGACAGTTATATTGGGACACAAACATCGGCATGGTGGGGCCGTCCTTAACCGACCCCACCATGCCACTCCGGCCACGCCAGAAAGGAAGCGGCATGCTGACGGACGACCTCGAACTCGCGGGCGGCTCCCCCGCCCCTTCCTACAGCCTCATCCTCGAGGGACCCAGCTCGACCGTGTGCGCGCAGGTGCCCGAGGTCGCGCGGGCCGCAACCTCCTATCAAACCGAGGCCCAGTTGGAAAAGGAGCTCATCGAGCAGCTCGTGGACCAGGGCTACGAGCGCGTCTCCCCCGCCAGCGAGGCCGAACTCATCGCCAACCTGCGCCGACAGATCGAGCTCCTCAACGGCTTCGCCTTCGCCGACGAGGACTGGGAGCGCTTCTTCCGCGAGGTCGTAGCCAACAAGGCAGAGGGCATCGTGGAGAAGACGCGCCGCATCCAGAAGAACCCCGTCATCGACTTCACCCTCGCGAATGGCACCCTCAAGAACGTGATGCTGCTCGACCGCGACCACATCTACAGGAACCGCCTGCAGGTCATGAACCAATACGAGGCCAGCGAGGGCGCGCACAAGAACCGCTACGACGTGACCGTCCTCGTCAACGGCCTGCCCCTCGTGCACATCGAGCTCAAGCGCCGCGGCGTGGCGCTGCGCCAGGCGTTCGACCAGATCGAGCGCTATCAGCGCGAGAGCTTCTGGTCCCAGTCGGGCCTGTTCGAGTTCGTCCAGATCTTCGTCATCTCCAACGGCACGCACACCAAGTACTACTCCAACACCACGCGCTGGCAGAAGACCGAGAGCAGCCGCCGCGGCAAGAAGTCCTCGGCGAGCTTCGCGTTCACCAGCTGGTGGACGGACGCGAACAACCACAAGATCGCCGACCTGGTACCCTTCGCGGCGTCGTTCCTCGCGCGCGGAACCCTGCTCATGATCCTCACGCACTACTGCGTGCTCGACGTGACAAACACGCTCCTGGTCATGCGCCCCTACCAGATCTGCGCGTGCGAGAAGATCCTCAACCGCATCCTCGTCTCCGAGTACGACAAGCGTCGCCTGGGCACGCTCGACGCCGGCGGCTACATCTGGCATACCACCGGATCGGGCAAGACGCTCACCTCGTTCAAGACGGCGCAGCTCGCCGCTGGCATGGAGGGCGTGGACAAGGTCCTGTTCGTGGTGGACCGCAAGGACCTCGACTACCAGACCATGAAGGAGTACAACAAGTTCCAAGAGGGCGCGGTCAACGGCTCCAAGAACACCCATGCGCTCGCCGAGAACCTCGAGGCGCCGCTCGGGCAGCGCAAGATCTGCGTGACCACCATCAACAAGCTGGCGGTCTACCTCAAGCGACCCAGCGCCAGGCGCGAGGTCTTCGACCGGCACACCGTGTTCATCTTCGACGAGTGCCATCGCTCGCAGTTCGGCGAGATGCACAAGGCCATCACCCGCCACTTTAAGAACTACCACCTATTCGGCTTCACCGGCACGCCGATCTTCGCCCAAAACGCCGGGGCGGGCGCCGACCCCGAGCTGCGCACCACCGCGCAAGCCTTCGGCGACTGCCTGCACACCTACACCGTGGTGAACGCCATCGACGACGGCAACGTGCTGCCCTTCAAGGTCGACTACGTGAGCACCTTCCACCGCAAGGCCGAAGACACCGATGCGCGGGTCGAGGCCATCGACACCGACTCCGCCTGGCTGCACCCCGAGCGGCTGCGCAACATCGCTGGCTACATCCTGGATAACTTCGACCGCAAGACCAAGCGCAGCGGCCAGGCGTACAGCGTGAAGGGGGCCGCGCGGCGCGGCTTCAACGCCATCCTCGCCTGCGACTCGATCAAGTCCGCTGAGTCCTACTACCGCGTGCTGCGCGAGATGATCGGCCAGCGTGAGGGATGCGACCTCAAGGTAGCCACGATCTTCTCGTTCGCCCCCAACGCGCCCGAGGACCCCTGCGGCTTCATCGACGACGAGGAGCTCGAATGCGACGGGATGCCCCAGGCGGACCGCGATTTCCTCGATGGTGCCATCGCCAACTACAACGCGATGTTCTCCACGAGCTTCTCCACGGACTCCCAGGGCTTCGACGGCTACTACAAGGACGTGAGCCGCCGCATGAAGGGCGAGGACGTCGATGGCAAGCCGCTGCCGCAAGACGAGTGCCTCGACCTGCTCATCGTGGTAGACATGTTCCTCACGGGCTTCGATGCCAAGACGCTCAACACCCTGTGGGTCGACAAGAACCTGCGCATGCACGGCCTCATCCAAGCATTCAGCCGTACCAACCGCATCCTCAACTCGGTGAAGACCTTCGGCAACGTCGTGTGCTTCCGCAACCTCGAGGAAAACGTGGATGAGGCCATCGGGCTGTTCGGCGACCCCAAGGCCGGCGGCATCGTGCTGCTCAAGCCCTATGACGTGTACTTCGAGGAATACGCCAAGAAGCTCGCGCACCTGCGCGAGGCGTTCTCGTTCGACGCGCTGGACGAGCCGATGGGCGAGGAGGCCGAGCGCGACTTCATCAAGACGTTCTCGGCGATCCTGCGCCTGCGCAACATCCTCTCGAGCTTCGACGGCTTCGAGGAGGACGACACCATCGACGTCTGGGAGCTGCAGGACTACCAGAGCGTGTACCTCGACCTGCGCGACAAGCTGCGTGGCCGCGAGCAGGCGGAGAAGGAGTCGATCGCCGACGACCTGGTCTTCGAGATGGAGCTCGTTCGGCAGCTGGAAATCAACATCGACTACATCCTGATGCTCGTGGAGAAGCGCCATGGCGACAACGTGCGCGACCGCGAGATCGCCGAGCGCATCCGCAGCTCCGTGGCGGCGTCGCCCGAGCTGCGCGACAAGCAGGACCTCATCGACCGGTTCCTGGAGATGGCGGGCTTCTGCGAGACGCCCGCGACCTTCTCGATCGACCCGGAGGCGAGCGAAGAGCGCAGGCACGAGGTCGTCTCCGCGCACTGGCGCGAGCTCGTACGCGAGTCCATGGAGACGGAGCTCGGCGGCATCATCGAGTGCGAGCACCTCAAGCCCGATCAGACGCGCGCACTGGTGAGCGAGGCCTTCGAGACGGGCGGCGTTCCCCAGGAGGGCACCGCCGTGGCCAGCATCCTGCCGCCGGTGTCGCGCTTCGCCAAGGGCAACCCGCAAGCGGAGAAGCGCCGGCGCGTGACAGCGCTGCTCTCGGCGTTCTACGACCGATTCCGCAGCCTGACCGCGCACTACCCCATGCGCGACGAGGCGGGAGCAAGGTAGCCGCCGCTATGCGAAAGGTCCCGTCCACGAGTGCATCGCACATGTGGACGGGATCTTCTTCATCCGGGGACGGACCCGGCATCAATCAGACTCAGCCTGTGTCGAGAGAACCAGGTTGTACACGTCGCGCTTCTTGCGCGAGTACTTCTGGGACAGGCGCTTGGCGATCGCGTTGGCGGACTCGCCGGCGGCAAGGGCCTCGGCGATATCCGCGGCAAGCAGGTCGTCGGGGTTCGCGCCGGCGTCCGCGCCCGCGCCCGCGCCGGCCGCCAGGGCCGCCTCGTGGAGCTCGAGCTCGGCCTCGCTCGGCGGCGCCACTACGAGCACCATCTCGCCGCGCATCTCGCCGCGCTCACGCACCAGCTCGAGCAACTCGGACGCGGGCGCCCGCAGGACCTCCTCATGGAGCTTGGTGAGCTCGCGGCAGAGCGCGGCCTCGCGCTCGGGAAACACCTCGGCGATCGCAACGAGCGAATCCTCCGCGCGATGCGGGGACTCGTAGAAGAGCAACGCGCCGGGAATGGACGCGAGCCTGCGCAGGCGACGGACGCGCTCGCCGTGCTTACGCGGCAAAAAGCCCTCGAAGAAGAAATGCTCGCAAGGGATGCCAGTCGCCACCAGCGCAGTGATGCAAGCCGTGGGACCGGGAATCACCTCGACGGGTACACCGGCGGCTCGCGCCGCATCCACCAGCACCTGGCCGGGATCGGACACGCCCGGCATGCCGGCATCCGACGCGAAAGCGAGCGTCTCGCCGGCGAGCATGCGCTCGACGAGCTGCGGCGCGCGCCCCGCGATAACGTTCTCGTCGCAGCGCACGAGCGGCTTGGAGATACCGAGGTGCGCGAGGAGCTTCGAAGTCACGCGCGTGTCCTCGCAGCAGATGGCATCCGCAGCCTCGAACGCTGCCGCGGCGCGCGGCGTCAGGTCGCCGAGGTTGCCGATGGGAGTTCCCACCACATAGAGCTTGCCCGCCTGCGGGCGCTTCGTCGTCTCCCCCATGGCTACTCGATCATGGCGCGCTCGAGCGTACCCAACGCAAGGCGGGCATCCCATGCCGCGTTGCGCTTCTCGGTCTTCCACGTTTGGAAGAACCAGCCGCGCGTATCGGCGAACGAGGCGAGCTGATTGGACACGAACACGCGCTCATAAGCGGCACGACCCTCGGGAGTCACGGACGCGCTCGACATCACCGCGGCACCCGACCATTCGCCCACCAGCACGGGGAAGCCGGCCGAACGCGCCTCGCGAATCACCTTGCGGTTGCGCGCGACAGCAGAGGAGAGGCCGCGCGGCGAGGTGATATCCTGCGCAAACTCGTCGTAATAATGATAGAGGTGCACGTCCATCACTACGTTTTCGTAACGCGAACCACGCATGAAATGCTTCCACATCTCCGGGTGCGCGGAGGCGGAGAACACGACCGCCTTCTCGACCGGCATATGCGCGCGCACGAGCTCGTAGGCATCGCGATAGAAATTACGCAGATAATGACTGGGGATGCCCTCCGTCATGGAAAAGAGGTTCTTGCGCACGCTCATGACGGGACTGTCCAGCAGCTCGATTCCGTAGAGGCTCTCGGCCTTGCCGTAGCGAGCGGCAAGTTTCTCGAGCACCTCGAGCGCCACATGGCGCCCGTTCACCGACGAATGCCAATCAGCGGTCGAGTTGGGCGTGGTGGGGGTGGTGGTCGATTCATTCGAATCGCCCTGACCGCCCGGGACCGTCGCGAGGTCGAGCAGGACCTTGATATCGTATTTCTCGCCCCACTCGATCGCGCGATCGATGTAGTCGATCGCCGGGATGAAGGTTGCGGCGTCGCCCTGCGATCCGAAGGCATGCCACGGAATGGGCAGGCGCACCGCGTTCAAGCCGATCAACGACATACGATGGAAGTCGCCCTCGCCGATAAAAGTCTCGTAGTGATGGCGCAGGCGCTCGTTATACGCGGCGCTACCCAATACGTCATGCAGCTCCGCGTCGGACGACGCGCCCGTGGCGGCAAACAGGGACGGCGAAACCCACGGCTCGGGAATAAACCAACCCGAAAGGTTGACGCCGCGAATCTTCTCGTCCATACCTGCCCCCTAGCCATCGATGCTCATTGTTGAAGAGTATACCTGCCCGCCCCGACACGCGCATCGGCGGCGCAAAGCGTGTCGGAAATGAAAGGTTGCAGCACGGTAGCGCGGCCTCGCCCAACGGGCGCACAACCTTGCATGCCCCGAAACGGTCGCGGGATCCGCGACATGCGAACGCAATACGAGGCGAACTGGGCTCGAACGAATTCCCCCATGCTCGCACGCATCCGCAGCCGGCTCGGATCCGGAGGAGATTATCCGAACACATCGAAACGGTATACAAAAAGCCCCCCGACATGCGGAGGGCTTTATCATTAAAGGGTGGCCAGAGGGGGAGTCGAACCCTCGACACGCGGATTTTCAGTCCGCTGCTCTACCAACTGAGCTATCTGGCCAATTGATGTCCGTCTCACTGACGGCTTGATTACTATAACAAATCATCGCGGCGGCGCAAGCGACTTTTTTAAGATTCTTGTCACTTTCTTTTACACACGCCCCCCCTATCCCCGATCATCCGGCGGCACATGGATCCGCTCGCATACCCACGAGGCGCCCCGATGCGCCAGGATGCGGCCTGGGGCAACCCGTTCATAGCGCGCCAGCACACGGTTGTCATCCGTAAAGAACACGACGTCGATCGGCGCCACCATACCAAACGTATGCACCGATGAACACCGTGGAAACACCAAGATGATCTCGACATTCCCACTGCCACGAGGCCGATGCCCCATCAGACCCCATAGCCGGCACCAAAACGTCCGCGCAACGACGATGTCGCCGCATGCCCATCCAAGACCGCGAACCGCCTGGCCATATCGCTCGTCGTTCTGCATCCCTATGCCACCACCCCGGGCTTCCAGGGGTCTACAACCATCGTCCTTTCATGCCGAAGCCGCGCGGGAGCCCCCAACGACACCCCGGCGATCTCCACGACCGACGGCCACGGCGCCATCGCCATGCTGCACGTAAACGAACGCGTGAGCGGCGCAAGGGAAAAGGTCTCCTCCGACCCGAACCCCCGGTCCTCCACCGTCACCTCGACGTCGACCCCGTACCCTTCCATCGCCGTGGCCAATTCGCCCCGCACCGCTTCCAAAGCCGCCTGCCCGGCCCCTCCGTCCCCCTCGGGAGAAACCCCCTGGGCGACCACGATATCGGGCGCGACGCGGTCGAAGCGCGCGACGGCGACCGCGAACCGCATCAAGTTTGAAGTTATAAGCCCGAGCACCAATAAGACAGGCAACACCACCGCCATCTCAACCGTCGCCTGCGCCCGACGCTCTCGCATCACCGTCATGAAGCAGCACCGCCCTCCGAAACGAAATCCCCTAGGCGCACCGTCAGCGGCAGGGTCCCACCTCCCGGCAACGGGATACGCGCGACCACGATCTCGGCAGAAAGCACCGCCTCCTCCAACTCGTAGCCGACAGCTCGCAAGATGTCCATCGGATCGCTGCTCGTAGGCGCAATCGAACGCAGGCGTTTTTGAAGTTCGGCAGCGCTCCCTAGGTCCCCCCTTGCGAGCACATGCGCGCTATCGGTCAACACGGGCTTGCACAGCGACAGGTCAACGGGCTCGAGACCCAGACCATTTAAAGCGCCCATCACCCTCTCCTCCAACCAGCCGCCCACGGAATCAGGCGAACCCGCAGAACCTCCCAGCAGGTCATCGAGCGCCTCGCCGATTCGCTCGGACGCGTTTCCATACGCCAGCAACAAGCGCCCCCAAAGCCCCAGGACCTCGTCGGCCATTCCCGGCAATCCCCCATCCGACGATATCGACGAGAGAAACGACGCGAGAACGTTGTTCTCGTGCGTGGCGGGATCTCGCGCCAAAGCGGCCGCCGAAATAGCACCGCGCGCACCCACATGCACATCAGAAGCGAACGAGCTGGATAGCTCTCCTGCCGATGAGACGTCACCTGACACCACGAGCGCCACGCACCCATAGCGCCCGGGCGGCGCGATGCGCGGGCGCTCGCTGCGAAGCGCCGCAAGCGCTTCCTCGAACGCGCTGCCCGCACCCTCTGCCGACCCCTTCGCATGCTCCTCCGCGGCATGTTCCTCGCCCCGGGCTGCAGCGTAGTCCCGCAGGGCCAGCGTATACGACCGGAAATGATATTCGAAACCATTCTCGATCGACGTCGAAGCCGCTGGCACACGCCCCATATCGCCTACGCCGAAGCGACAGGTCTCGCACTCGCGCACGCGCCCTGCCTCCACGTCGCACAGAGCCGCCCCTCCCCCGGGCGCCCCCGTCGCACCCGGGCACGACGGGGCGTAATGCAGCGTCGTTCCTGCGGCCTCGATCGATGTCGCCCAGCGCGCATCCGTATACAACGGCGTCTCGCGCACGTCATCGGTGTTCCTCGGCAACGGCTCGAGCGTGTTCACGAACCCGCTCTCGCCCTCCTCCACCCGCGCCGCTTCGACGACGCCCGCAGCATACTCGTAAAAGACCTTGCGCGCCGCAGAATCGGCACGGTCCTCGACGCTATTCCCCACGGGCGCCTCGTGCTCGAACCGCCATCGATAGTATGCCCGCGCCCGCCGCAACCCCGCTTCCGGAGCCCAGGTGACGCTCGATGCGAAATCCGGGTTCTGATCGGGTGCGATACCCGAGAGCCGATCGGCCCGCTCCTGCATATTCATACCATCGCGACCGCAATCCGCCAGCCAGGCACGCTCCTTCTCTGCAGCGCTTTTCTCCCGGGCGCGACGTAGCCGCTCGGCAGCCTCGTCAAGCTCCTCGCTCGCAAGCTCCATCGATCCGGTGTCGATCGCTGGTCCCTCAAGTGCAGGGAAATACGAATCCGAGGTGCGTGGCGCCACCAGCGCCGTGCCCGCATACGACAGGCGCTCGCCACCCTGCTGACGGCACAGCCCCGTCGCGCGCGCCGCGACGGCAAACGGCAGTCCCGCCTCCAGCTTCTGCAGCCCCTCGCTCGCTGACGCGCAGAGCTCGTTTCGCGCTTGAAGCATCTCGATGCCCGAATCGAGCATATCGTGCGCAGCCGGCTCCATCCCTGGAATCAATGTTCCCAGCATGCCGGCGCCCACCGACACGAACCCCGCAAGCCCCATGCTCAGCACCGTCGCATCGACCGTAGTTGCCACGGTGTAATACGACGACACCGCGTTAGCGCCGGCAAGCGCCGCCGCATCCGCGGCAACCTGCACGCCCCCCGAGCGCGCCATAGACCACACGGCAGAGACAGACGAGAACAAGAGCGCCAACACGGCCAGGATGGTCACCGCGGCGACCATCGTCGTATATGCCGCTTCCTCGGCAAGCAGCTCGATTCCCGACATCGGGTGCCGCCCGCGCCGCAACCTACTCCTGAATCCATGCATCGTAATCACCTTTCACCCACGCTGGGCGCGGGCGCATCGCGGCCCTTACGCGCAATCGCACATCGCCCGCAGCGTTGCGCTCGCCGAACGCCCCCACGAACACGCCCAGCACAGGCAGGGGCTTCACCCAGCCCTCGATTTCCACGAACCTCCCCGCTTCTCCCTCGCCCCCGTAATCAACCTCCCACGCCAGCGGACCCCCCGCGTGAAATATGGCGATATCGGGAACGGCGGTAAGCCTCCGCAAGATGAAAGCGCGGGTGCTCCGCTCGTCCGTACCCTCCCCGGTCGCCACCAACCGGCACCCTTGCGCCGCCGCGACCTCCATCACCGCCTGCGTATATCTCACACACACCGGCTGCAGCGCCAAGAGCACCACGATGCAGAAACTCGGCAGTAAGATGGCCGCCTCGACCGTCGCCTGCGCCCCGCGTTCGACGAGCACCTTAAAACAACGCGATATCAATGGCCCCCGACCCATCGAGCACATGCGAAGCCGCCTCCTCAACCAACCTCGACAGCGCCCCATCGGTAGCCGCCCTCCACAACGCGCCCAACGCTACGATCACGGCAACGAAGACGCCCGTGACCACGGCATACTCGAGCGTCCCTTGCGCCAGCCGCTCCCCCAGCGCCCCCAATCCGCTATATCGCCCCATCTTCCTTCCCCTCATTCAAACCACGGCGCCCGCGCGCTCCGCTTTGCGCCGCGCCCCGATGGCCGCGCCGAAAACACACCCGCAAAACGCCGGTGCACACCGCGCTACCTCCCGGAGCCATCTGGCGCCATCATGCGCGCGACGCGAACCGCCACTTCCCGCTCACCGGGCGTCTGCGTTACCAGCACTACATCCGCCCAGTGTTCACCGTCCCACACAACCGCCCCCCAGACATTCCCGCTCATGTCCAAGTAGCCGCTCGTCACCAGCGATGCCCCCACCCCGCCCTCGACATAGTTCCCTAAGACACGTGCGCCTGCTTCCATCACGTCCCCTTCCGACCTCCACGTCACCACCGCCTCATCGGCCTTTGCATCCCGCTCGAGCGCCGCGTCCAGATCATCCAAGAACGCCTCGGCCGAAGACGCCATGGCCTCGCTGTCTCCTCGCAGGCCCGCTTCAGCTGAATGCACCGCTTGCCGCAGCGCCGCGCCATCGGTGGCGTCGCGTTCCAACGACGCGCCCCATATGAGCGCACCCGCCACCGCCGCCGCGCAGATCGCATAGGCGGCGAACAAGGCTCGTCGTCCACCTAAAGACTGTTGATGCCCGATTCGATTGCGCTCCATAGCTCACTCACCTTGCCGCGAAACGCGATGATGGCCAGAATCGCTATAACCACCAGCACCCCTACGAGAATCGCGTATTCCGTCGTGCCCTGGGCCAGGTCCTCACGCATCCACATCTCTCGCACCCTGCGGGCCGCCGCGTAACCGCGCGCGCCCATCAAAGCCAGCAATCCATTCATGCAAACCTCCTAGATCATGCCGCCCGCAGCCATGAGCGGGCCCATTATCGACAACAGCAGAGCTGGAAGAATGAGCGTGCCCGTAGGTATGAGAATCTTCACCGGCGCTCGCTCGATAGCCCGCTCCACGCGGGCGCGGTGAGCCCGCCGACATTCCCTGCCCTGCGCTTCCAGCGCATCTGCAAGCGGAGCCCCCAGCTCCATAGCCTCCTCGACAGCAACTGCAAACGATTCCAACGCGCGCACCCCCAACGCCGCAGCCACCTCGTGCAGGGCATCGCCCCTTGTTGCAGCACCCGCCCTCCACCTCATGCGCGCATGCGCCAACTCGGTCGCCAAGCCGCTCGATCGGTGTTCGCAATACAAATCGAGCGCCGCATCGAACGACAATCCCGCCGTCAGCCCCAGCCGAACCATGTCAACCATCTCCGCCACCTCGCCCAATGTCGTCTCGGGCTGCACGGGCTCCAGAGAATGCATCAAGGCGCCCATCCCCCGATTGACGGCACCCCGCAACCGCAAGACAGCATCCAGCCAGCCATCAAGCATCTCTCGCATCTCTGCCCGGCTCGCACCGCCCGCCGTCCATATGCAGGTTGCGGCGCACAGCCCTACCGCAACGGCCATTCCGTCCATCGCCACGCCATCCATCACAGCTCCAACCTCATGATTCGGGTAATCACCGCGACCGCGACCGCATTGAGGGCCACGGCAACCCCTATGCAAAGAGCACCCGAGAGCGTTGCCGCCCCAGCGCGAAAATCAGCGGAAAACGACAGCAAGAACAACATCATGGCCACCGGCATCGCCGAAACGATGTGCGCGGACATCCGCGCCTGCGCGGTCTTTACATCAAGCGTCCTCCTCAGCTCGATACGATCGCCCGCCCAACATGCCGCTTCGGCGAGCAAGCCCGACAACGGCGCACCCGTTCGCTTCGACACCTTCAAGGCAAGGGCAACCATATCCATACCGTGCGTCGGCATGCGGGCGAGCAACTCATCGAGCGCCACGGTCGCCGAGGTCCCACAGTCGATCAGCATGCCGACGCGCATGAATTCAACCTTGATCACCCCGTCGGCATGCGACCCCACATAGCGCATCGCCCGCGCAAGGGAATGCCCCGATCCCAAAGAAATCGAAAGGGCGCGAAACGCCTCGGGCAGCTCTTTCTCGATCTTCTCGGCCGAACGCTTTTCCTCCCGGGCGCTCTCCACGCCGAGTACCGCGACAAAACCTATGCAGCCGGCAGCAAACCCCGCCCACGACCCGCCCAGGAGCGCCACAGCAAGACCGCATGCAGCCGCGCATACGGCAATCGATGCATAGGGTGGCGCGCCCCACCAGTCCGGCAGACGGGACGCAAGCAGATCCCGACAGGCAACGGCCCGTCGGCGAGCAGTCGCGGGCATGCGCTCCACGCTTTGCGCCACCGCCAAATCCAACCGGCGCACCGCCGTGCGCGCAGCCACCCCCACCGTCCCAGCGCCCTGGCCGCGCGCTGCGTGAACCGCCTCCTCGGCCCAAGCTTTCTCCTGCAGCAGCCCCCACGCCGACATCGCCGTCAAAAGCCCGATCAGGCTGGCAACGATCGCCTCCATGCCTCCACCTCCTCTGCACCGAGCACGTCACCACGCATCGCGCGCTCCACGAACGGCGGTTCGCACACGAGTCTCCACTCCTCGCTCGTCACATCGAAGCAAACGTATTCCGCCAGCTCGATTCCTCCGGATGGTGCACGGCCCACACCGCTGTACGAGCTCACGAACCTCCTGCCGTCCGCCCGGCGCTCAGACATCACGATGCCATCGAGCGCCGTAGCGATCTGCTCCTCGATAAGCGCGGAGGGCAGATCGATGCCGAACCGCGCAAGCAGCGTCAGGCGCACAACCGCCTCCTCGGCCGACCCCGCATGCAGGGTTGTCAGCGACCCATCGTGCCCGGTATTCATGGCTTGCAGCATATCTATGCATTCGGCCCCGCGTACCTCTCCCACCACGATGCGGTCGGGTCGCATGCGCAGCGAATTCGCCACCAAATCGCGAATAGTCACAGCTCCCTCGCCCTCGATAGAGGACTCGCGAGCCTCAAGCCGCACCACGTGCGGATGGTGGGAAAACTGGAGCTCGGCGGCGTCTTCGATAGTCAAGATGCGCTCATCCTCGGGAATCTCTCCGGAAAGCGCGTTAAGCAGCGTGGTCTTGCCGGAACCCGTTCCGCCCGCAACCGCCAAATCCTCGCGCGCCCGAACTGCGAACGACAGCAAGGTCGCATACCATCGCGGCAGGGAGCCTATCTCAACCAGCTCGTCAAGGGTGCTGATGCGATCGGAAAACTTGCGGATCGTCAGCAGCGTGCCGTCGAGGGCAACTGGCGGTATCACCGCGTTCACGCGATACCCGTTCCTCAGCCGTGCGTTCACCATGGGGCTTCGCTCGTCGATCCTGCGCCCGAGCGGCGAGATAATCCGGTCGACGATAAGTCTGATCTGCTCGTCGCTCTCGAAGGGCCGCTCAAACGGATGCAGCATTCCACCTTGCTCATAGAAAGCGGAGCGCGGCCCGTTCACCATCACCTCGGTGATGGTGTCGTCTTCCAACAGCGGCTGCAGCGGACCCAGCCCCACGATGTCATCGAGAACCGCCGCAAGGAGCTCGTCGCGCTTCGCGCCGTCCAGCGCATCGGGCGCCACCACGTTCACAACAGCCTCGACCGCCGGACGCAATTCATCACGTGCACGATTCGGATCGGCGAGTGCCACGATTCGTGCCACTTCCTCATATCCCACGCGCTCCAGCACCGCCCGCTTTACGGTCGGCCCCATCTCTCGCACGTGCGCCCCAACATGGGAATCCGCCGCACCGGCATGCCGCTGCGTCTCGCGATCACGCACGCGTTCGTACACGCTCACGGCCTTTCACCTACCCTTCGTCCCCAAGGGAGCCGAATACGCGGGCGCTCCTCGAGCGCAACGCTCGCCTCCTGATCACCGGTGTCGACCGGACAGCCCATCTCCCGCAGCAACCTACCAACGCACGCTTCAACGCTTCTCACATGGGGACCGTTCGCTCCAAACAGCTCTGTCACGCGCCCAAAGTCTGCAGCCGCAGCCATGTCGGAGCCCGCATCGACTACCCTCATTCGCGATTGCAACGCCGTCCCCATCTCGAAACGCATGGCATGCTCCTCTCCGCAACCGGGCGCGCCCAGTCTGTTAAACAAGCTCGTCATACGCGTCTTCGGAACACCCAGGCGCACCGCAAGCTCCATCGCTCGCACGGCAGGAGCAACCCCCTGTGAACCGCTGCCCACGATCAGGCAGCGATCGGACGAAGCGACCGCCATGCCCACGGCATCCCCCCAGAACGCCGAGGTATCGATAAACACCACATCCGCCACGGCGCGCAGCACATCGAGCAGGCGCTCGACCGGCGCGGCCATTAGCTCCGCCTGTTCAGGCAGCGCCAGGGGACCCCACACCGTCAGCCCGGGCGCGACGCGCATCGCCGTTCGCTCCACCGCCCGGTCGAACGATCCATCCCGGTCGCCCAGAAGCTCTCCCAAATCCGCGCACTCGTTCACACCCAACAGGGCCGCCGCGTTCCCGAACATCAAATCCAAGTCAACCAAGGCGGCGCGCAGGCCCCACTTGGCCGCGCAGAGCGCGAACTCCACCGCGAGCGTCGTCTTTCCAACGCCGCCCCGGCCGGAGATGAACGTCACGAGCGGCGCGCCTCGACCACGATGCGCCGAAGGGCGCACCCCATCAGACGGCGGCGGCGCGGGCCTCCCATCGATCGATGACGATCCGGCCTCCCCGCCAAGCGTCATCCCCCCGTGCCCCGCAAGGGGCTCCGATGGCGTATCGCAAACGCCCGCAATCGAAGCCCCCTGCCGTCCGTCATCGCCGCCAAGGCGCACGTCACCGGTCGCGTCGGGCCCTCTCTCCGATCGCGCCTCGCAGTTCAACCGCGTTTCGGATTCGCCATCCTTCGCGGCGATGACCTCTGTAGCTCCCGCATAGAACACGCGGGCGACGATCCCGGGGTCGAGTTCGCGCGCGAACACGATGATCTCGCTCGCACAACCAAGCCGCGCAAGCTCTCCCACCGCCCGTTCCGCCTCGGCATCCAGGGCTCGTACGTACAGCGCCGCGCCGACGTTCGCCTGCGGCATGGACGAGGCGAATTCCTCGAACTCATCCATCTCGCCAAAGCGCAGCAGGCGCGCCCCCGCATCGCGGGCGCACAGCTCCGCGCGCATATACGCATACTGATCCAGCGGGCAGCAGGCCAGCCATACGCGCCCCATCACTCTTCGCCTCCCCGTGCGTGCTCGGCAGCACGCGGCGCCACCAAGGTGACCTCGCCCGTCGACGCCGCGGCCAGCACCTCGTTCACAGCCGCCGGCTCCACGCCAACAGTCACCCACGCAAGCTTTCCACCATCGGTGGCGTGTGAGCTCGTATCGATCACCTGGGCCCTGCCCAGCCTGTCGGCAACCGCGTCCTTCGATACGTAAACGTCCACGGCGTCCCCCGGCTCTAGCGCCCCGCCCACCGCATGGGCCTCATCCACGGCCACCGACACCGCCACGCACCCCGACGGGATATCCAACGTCGAATCGCGACGCTCGGTATACAGCGGGCACAGCACCGCCCGCTTCGGAATACGCGAGGTCGCCGTCTTGCCAACCACCTCGCGCAGGGACGTCGCGGCTTGGGGCGGAAGAAGATCGGCAACCCAGTGCTCTATCGCAGTATTCGACTCATCGATCGTCTCGCCCGCATCGATCTCCCTCGTCGCCACGCACACGTCGACCAAGTCCCCTCCATAGCGCTCGAGCGTCTCGCGCTGCACGCGCTCAGCTTCCGCCCTGATCGACGACGCATAGAACAGGGCGATCGCTGCCGCGGCGACCCCCGATATCACGCTTACGACCATCCTCGTCCTCCGCTTCACAACCGCACCCTTTCTCGTCGTCCCGCCGGCTCGCACATCCATCGCACGCGCCGTGAGTCCATTGTTCCGTGTGGGGGCGCAGCGAGCGAACGCAGTCAGAAAATGCGGACGCAGCGCTAACGGAAAACCTTCCGGCTTCCAACAGCGTTGTTAGAAACCGGAAGGCCATTCCTTCATCTATAGCGTTATTCGAACACGTACGCGAGCCGCCGCCCGCAAAGGGGCGAACGGCTCACGAAACAGTCCTATAAGTGGATATCGGGGTCCAAGCTTTGCGCGCTCACGCGCATCTCCCGCGCCAGCGCAAGGAACGCCTCGACGCGCAGCCCATCGACCTCGCCGTCGGCAACCGCCTCGCGCACGGCGCACCCGGGCTCGTGCGTATGCGTGCAGTCGTTGAACCTGCATGCGCGCGCCGCCTCGACGATCTCGGGGAACGATCGGGCCAGGCCGCGCTCATGACCAACCAGCGGCAGGCTGCGCAGCCCCGGGGCATCGGCGATGACACCGCACGGCTCGGGCAGCGACACCATGACGCGGGCCACCGTGGTATGCCGGCCCATATCATCGCGTTCGCGCACGTCGCTCGTAGCCAGCGCCTCATGTCCCAAAAGCGCGTTGAGCAGCGTGGACTTACCCGCGCCCGACTCGCCCAGAATCATGCCGCACGTACCCGCTGGCAAGCAGGCGCGCACCTCGTCCAAGCCGATGCCCAGCACCGAGGACGTCACGAGGACTCGCGCGCCGGCGCCCACCAGGCGCTCGATATGATCAAGGTACTCCGCCAGCTCCGCATCTTCGCAGCGGTCGGCCTTCGTGAGCACGACCACCGGCTGCGCGCCGCAATCACGGATGAGCACCAGCGAACGGGCGATGCGGTCGAGCACCAACGGCAACGTATCGCGCACCGAACCCAACGGCTGCACCACCAGAATCGTATCGACGTTGGCGGCGAGCACCTGGCGCTCGCCACGGTTCTTGCCGCGCCATCGCTCGAATACGGTGCGGCGCGGCAGCACCGCCTCGATCATGCCCATATCGTGGCCGGAATCGCAGCGAACCGCCACGCAATCGCCAATGGCCGGCAGCATCTCGGCGCCCTTGGCAAACGCCACGGCATGCTCGGCTCGCAACGTTATAGCGTCTGTAGCAACCAGGGGAAATCCGCGGTCCAGCCGCACGACCCAGCCCAGGCGCATCGCATCGGCAGCCGTTTGCTCGCCGTCGGCGCGCATCTTGGCCACGAATGCCTCGAACGCCGCGCGCTGCGCTTCATCCACCGTGAAATCGTCGAAACGGGGAACATCCTGCAGCACGTCGAGACGCGGAAGCTGCTCCACGAGCTCCTCGGCGCTCGGCCCGGACGGACGCCTCTTCCCATGAGCCTTCTTCGGCTTGCCCTTCGATCTTGCCACGCATGCTCCTCGCACTGGGTCCATGTACTTCCTTGTGATGAGTATACCAACCAGGGCCGCCCCATACATAAAATGGCCGCTCCGTGTTCCGAGCACGGGGCGGCATGCACATGGGAGCCTATGGGGGCGGAGAGGGTGTTTCCTTATGGCTCTACTCGAGCTTGTATCCAATAAATCGTTTTCTATCGCCGCACATTCCCACTCACATGATTCACACGTTCCAAGCACCGTCCTTACACATTCGGCGTCGCGCCATAAAAAAGGGATCCGGACGGATCCGGATCCCTTGCATTCCATGGGTTGCCAGGACTTCTGGCTTGGACGCGAGACGCGCTATGCGTTCTTCTCGACCTTGCGCATGATGGCCTTGTAGATCTCCATGATCGGGATGATCAGGAACGCGAGGCCAAGGGCGGCGAGCAGGGCCATCGGATCGAGCGTCATGAAGCCGAAGACCTCGGCCAGGAAGTCGACCTCGACGGGGATGACCGTGAGTACCAGCGCGAGGGCGGCGGCGCCCCACAGCCACTTGTTCTGCGTCTTCATGGAGAAGATGGAGGCGCGGCGGCTGCGCATGTTGAAGGAGTGGAAGATCTCCACCATGGACAGCGTGATGAACGCCATGGTGACGCCCTCGGCATCCGGCACGCCGTCGAGCAGCATGCCCATGTCGATGTAGCCGTTGTGCAGGAACATGCCGGCGAAGAAGGACGCGAGCACCAGCAGGGTGATGATGACGCCCTGGAAGGCGATATCAAGGCCCATGCCGTCGGCGAAGACGCCGTCGGACGCCTTACGCGGCTTGCGCTTCATAACGTCGCCCTCGGCCTCCTCCATGCCGAGCGCGAGCGCGGGCAGGGAGTCGGTGATGAGGTTGATCCACAGCAGCTGGACCGGCTGGAAGATGGTGAAGCCGATGAGCGTGGAGACGAAGACCGAGAGGACCTCGGCGATGTTGGCGGACAGCAGGAACTGGATGACCTTGCGGATGTTGTCGTAGATACGACGGCCTTCCTCCACCGCGTTGATGATGGTGGCGAAGTTGTCGTCCGCAAGGACCATGTCGGCGACGTTCTTGGTGACGTCGGTACCGGTGATGCCCATGCCCACGCCGATGTCGGCGCGCTTGATGGACGGAGCGTCGTTCACGCCGTCGCCGGTCATGGCGACGATGTTGCCCAGGCTCTTCCAGGCGTCGACGATGCGGGCCTTGTGCTCGGGCTGTACGCGAGCGTAGACGGAGATCTCGGTGACGCGGGTCTTGAAGTCCTCATCGGAGATCTTGTCGAGCTCGGCGCCGGTGATGGCCTGGGAAGCGTCCTCGACGATACCCAGGTCCTTGGCGATAGCCACAGCGGTGTCGATGTGGTCGCCGGTGATCATGACGGGGCGGATGCCGGCTTCCTTGGCCTCCACGATAGCCGCGGTGACCTCGGGGCGAACCGGGTCGATCATGCCGGACAGGCCGCAGAACACAAGATCGTGCTCGAGGGCCTCAGGCGCGAAGTCGGTCGGAGCCTCGGCGTAGGTGCGGTTGGCGAGCGCCAGGACGCGCAGGGCCTGGTCGGCCATGGCCTTGTTGGCGGCGAGGATCTGCTGGCGGCGCTCATCGGTGAGCTCCACGACCTGGCCGTTGTCGTACACATGCGTGCACAGGCCGATGACGACGTCGGGAGCGCCCTTGGTGAACTGCTCGAAGTCGCCGTCGACGTCCTTGACCACGACGGACATCATCTTGCGGCCGGAGTCGAACGGGGCCTCGCCCACGCGCGGACGCTCGGCCTTGAGGGTCTTCATGCCCGCCTTGGCGGCATCGTTCACGAGCGCGCACTCGGTGGGCTCACCGACGGCCTCGCCCTTCTCCTCGTCCCACTCGGCGTCGGAGCACAGCGCCATGCCGGCGAGGAACTTGTCCTCAGGAGCGGCGAGCTCGTGCTTCACGACGGTCATCTTGTTCTGGGTGAGGGTGCCGGTCTTATCCGAGCAGATGATCTGGGTGCAGCCGAGGGTCTCGACGGCGGTCATCTTGCGGATGATGGCCTGACGCTTGGACATCTTGGTGACGCCCATGGACAGCACGATGGTCACGACGGCCACGAGGCCCTCGGGGATGGCGGCGACGGCCAGCGACACGGCTACCATGAAGGTGTCGAGCATCATGGCGGGGTTGGAGCCCAGCTCGCCGAAGTGGCGAACGATGTCGACGGCGAAGATGATCACGCAGATGGCGAGAACGAGCTTGGTGAGGATGCCGGAAAGCTCGTTGAGCTTCATCTGGAGCGGGGTGAGCTCCTTCTTGGCGTTGGTGAGCGCCGTGGCGATCTTACCCATCTCGGTGTCCATGCCGGTGCCCACCACGATGGCGCGGCCGCGGCCGTACACGACGGTGGAACCCATGTAGCACATGTTCTTACGGTCGCCCAGCGGCACGTCGTCGGCATCGGCGGCGAGCGCGATGACGTCGGCATGCTTCTCTACCGGGACGGACTCGCCGGTAAGGGCGGCCTCCTCGATCTTCATGGAAGCGCTCTCGATCACGCGGCAGTCGGCCGGCACGGAATCGCCCGCCTCGAGCAGGACGATATCGCCGGGAACCAGCTCGGAGCTGGGCAGGTGCATGAGCTTGCCGTCGCGGATGACCTTCGACTGCGCAGCGCTCATCTCCTGCAGGGCCTCGAGCGCCTGCTCGGACTTGGCCTCCTGGACCACGCCGAGAACCGAGTTGAGGATGACGACGGACAGGATGATGGCCGCGTCAGCCCACTCGGGCTCGCCCTGAATGAAACCGGTGATAACGG
This sequence comes from Collinsella sp. BA40, assembly GCF_008014645.1. Taxonomy (GTDB): domain Bacteria; phylum Actinomycetota; class Coriobacteriia; order Coriobacteriales; family Coriobacteriaceae; genus Collinsella. The sequence continues at coordinate 33,369 of NZ_VOWY01000016.1, read as the reverse complement.
AGATGGCTGCCGCCACGAGCAGCATGATGACCATGGGGTCCGCCATCTGCTCGAAGAAGCGCTTCCACATGGGAGTCTTCTCTTCTTCGTCCAGCTTGTTCGGGCCGACCTTCGCCAAACGCGAAGCGGCCTCGGAGCCGGACAGTCCCGTTTCGGCATTGGAAGACTGCTTGGTGAGCACGTCCTCGGCCGAAACCAGGTACTCCTTTTCCATATTCCCTCCTGGAACTCTACCCGTAGGGACGCGGTGCCCCGCACCCCATTCCAACAGCATGACACCCGATTATAATTCCCCCAGGAGGGGCAAGGGCTTGTCATAGGTCGATATGGTACCCAAGCGCTGCGCCCTTAGTACGAAACCCGACAGATGCTCCAGAACTACAGGGATCGCTTACACGGGCTTGACGCCAGCGGGCGCGGCCGCCTCGAAGCAAGCGCCCAACCGGCGCGCAATATGTGGAGCGCCGCGGGTTTTTCCACACGAGACCTCGATTTTGGCTGCCGCTGGGTATCCGAATCCAAGCGCCTAGCAGGAATAACCTTCCGTTCGCGCAGTGAATACTTGACTCAGGCGTTCGAAAGTTATAACTTCCGCCGATTCGTTCACCTATAATACTTCTCGGTTGTAAAGCGCTATAAGCCACGTCAGATGGAGGTCTGAATGTACAAGCGCACGAAAATTGTATGCACCATGGGTCCCGCCTGCGACAGCGACGACATCCTGCGCGAGATGATGAAGGCGGGCATGAACGTCGCCCGTTTCAATTTCTCCCACGGCTCCTACGAGGAGCACCACGGCCGCATCGAGCGCGTCCGCCGCATCGCCGCCGAGCTCGATCTGCCCATCGGCATCCTGCTCGACACCAAGGGCCCCGAGGTCCGCACCGGCCTGCTCGAAGGCCACAAGAAGGTCTCCGTCAAGGCCGGCGACCCCATCATCGTGACCGCCGAGCCCACCACCGAGGAGAATCTCGGCACGGCCGAGCACATCTCGCTGGATTACCTTAACCTCCCCAACGAGGTTAAGCCCGGCTCGCACATCCTGATTGACGACGGCCTCATCGACCTGCAGGTCGAGCGCGTCGAGGGCTCCGACATCCATTGCACCGTCAAGAACAACGGCGAGATCGGCGAGCGCAAGGGCGTCAACATCCCCAACGTCGATCTGAGCCTGCCCGCCATCACCGAGCGCGACCGCGAGGACATCCTCTTCGGCATCTCCGAGGGCGTCGACTACGTTGCCGCCTCCTTCATCCGCAGCGGCAAGGCCGTGCGCGAGATCCGCGAGTTGCTCGACAGCAACGGCGGCGAGCACATCTCCATCTTCCCCAAGATCGAGAGCTCCCTGGGCGTCGAGAACTTCGACGAGATCCTCGAGGAGTCCGACGGCATCATGGTCGCCCGCGGCGACCTGGGCATCGAGATCGCTCCCGAGCTGGTTCCCTTCGTCCAGAAGGAGATCATCTCCAAGTGCAACGCCGCCTATAAGCCGGTTATCACCGCCACCCAGATGCTCGACTCCATGCAGCGCAACCCGCGCCCGACGCGCGCCGAGGTTGCCGACGTCGCCAACGCCATCTACGACGGCACCGACGCCGTCATGCTCTCCGGCGAGTCCGCCGCCGGCATGTACCCGGTCGAGGCCGTGAAGATGCAGGCCAGCATCGCCATGGAGACCGAGCGTCACCTGCCCGCGCACCGCGAGCTCAAGGTGCCCGCCGGCGCCCACGGCACCCGCGTGATCAACAACGTCGTGGGTCTGTCCGCCGTCAACATGGCCACCACCGTTCGCGCCCGCTGCATCACCGTGCCCACCACCACCGGCCGCTCTGCCCGTCTGGTGAGCCACTTCCGTCCCAACCTGCCCATCGTCGCCTTCACGCGCAACAAGTGGGCCGTGGCCAAGATGCTCATGTACTGGGGCGTCGTTCCCTTCCACGTCGAGACCGAGGGTGACGACGTGAGCCTCACCGCCGAGCACGCCATCGAGGCTGCTCGCGATCGCGGCTACCTGAAGAAGGGCGACATCACCGTCGTTACCGCCGGTGATCCCAAGACGTCCGTCACGCTGGAGGACAAGATCACGTCCACCAACGTCGTGTGCGTCGCCCAGGTGCGCTAGTTCGGCACCGCGCTCTCGCAGCATGCTTGCAAAGGACCCGATGGCGTGGCCATCGGGTCCTTTTTCATGCCGTCGAAGCGGCCAATTCCCTTACAACCAGCACGATGCGCGCAAATGTACGATTTTCTGCGGAAGTGTCAGATATAGCCAAAATGACAAGCGCTCTACCTGCGGTTTTGTTTTGTAAAACCGCCCTCTACTTTGCCCTCCTAGAAAAAGTCGTACATTCGCGCGCTTTTCCGCAATCGGGTTCGCGGCAGGTGCCCGGTCGTAGACGGATGTTGATAAAAACCAGGGCATTTTCTGCGCCACTTCGCACTATCTCGCATGATGCGGCTGCGTTTTGGGTATCCGTGGCACATGCGTGAGGGAGGGAGCACCATGCACGAATGGTTTTGCGGCCCGACGGCCTTTCACTGCCTTCGAACGCCGCCGCAGGTAAAGTCGCTGTATCCACTTTTTCCCGACATAGGGTTTCCCGCGGGGAGACGCCAGGTTAAACACGATTACGACGGTTCAACCGGCTGGGCAAACGTATTGGGGCCGCTCCCCCTTCACGCTATCGTGCGCGATCCGTCGCTTCGCCGGCCCAGCCTTGTTGTAAAGCCACGCGTTTGGACGGGCGACCTCCCAGCGGGCGCCTTCTACGATGACGAAGACTTGGGCATCACGTATGCATCTCCGGCATTCACGGTGTTCACCATGGCGTCGCAGCTCTCGATTACGCAAATGATCATGGCCATGTACGAGCTCACGGGATCATGGAGCATCTACCGTCCCAACCGGGAAATACAAATCCAGATCGACCATATGGAAAATACAAGGCTTGCATGGGTCGGCGGCTGGCAACAGGTGCGGACCACCCGCGGTCTCGCCACCTCGCTGTGGAAGCGCGGCCCCCTTATTACCACCCACGAACTGCTTGCGTTCGCGCGCGGCATATCCGGGATGCGCAATGCTCAGAAGTACCTGCGCGCCGCAGCGCGCGTTCAAGGCAACACCGCGTCGCCGCTGGAGGCCAGGCTATCCATGCTGCTCTCGCTACCGCCCCGCGAGGGCGGAGAGGGCTTCCCGCCATTCTTTGCCAACTACCGTATCGCCTATTCGCACACGGCGGCCACGCTCGCCGGCAAGCACACGTGCTATGCGGATATCTTCTTTCCGGCCACCGAAACCCATCCGGCGATCGACGTCGAATGTCATGGTCACAGCGTGCACGACGGGGATGCGCAGGGTGGCGTCGACGCCAATCGCAGTCTTGCGCTCCAGCATATGGGCATCGAGGTGATCCATGTCACGCATGAGCAGCTGACAGACATCGACCGCTTCGAGGCTTTTTGCGATCATCTTGCCGCGCGCCTGCGCTTCAAGCGCCGATCCAAGACAGAGGCGATGCTGAACAGGCGCGACACCCTCCGGTCGGAGCTGTTCGGCAGTTGGGAGACGCTGGGCGGCGGCCTTGCCGTGACGTGACGCCCCCCTGCGCCATGCGGCGACAATTCTCGCGGCGGCGCGCTCAAGACACGCCCGAACCCCTTTTCCGAACGACCCGGTTTTCGTGAAGACCGCCGAATGGCTTCGCGTCCGGTTCCGCAAACAGCAACAGCTTGAAAACGAGCCCGAGCCCCTTCCTTCACGTGGGGCATGGCAGCAACGGGCGACAGGCGACGCGCCGGGTTTATCAGCAGACGGCGCGCTCGGTATAGAGGCGCTCGAGGGTGTCGCCCACCTCGGCAAAGGTGACGTTGAAGAATTCGTCGCTCAGCAGCTGGTAGGGCGGGTGGTCGCCGGCTCCCTCGTTCACGCGCACGGTCTCGTGCGCCACGCCCACGGCCGCCAGCACATCGTCGCGCTCGATGGGATACTGCGAGAACCGCTCAGCCGCCTCCACAAGACGAGAGCTTGCCACCGGGATGAGCGAAAGCCCCCGCATGCGTCCGAACCAATCGAAATCGCTCTGCTTCTTGATACGGAACGACTCGCTCGGCTTGCCACCGTGAGCCGCCAGATATTCGTGCACGCGAGTATTCCAAATGTTGTCGGCCACCAGATGGGCCCACGCCCCCAGCGCCATGTCGCGGCGCGACGCCTCGAGATCCGCAGGCGCAACCGCGAGCTGCCGGGACGCCCCCGCCTCCGGTGCATCGGAGATGGGACACCCCCCGTTGTCGTAGCGTTCGGGAAAATGCACGTGGTTGATACGTTCGCGCTCGTCGACGATGCTGCGCGCCGCAACGGGCGCTGCCGGCGCCGCTGAAAGCAGCGGCTCCACATGCTCGATCCAGAAGTCGTGCTCGCGCGGCTTAGGGATGTGCTCGGGCTTGGCGAAGTGCGTGATGCGATACGGAATGAGTCCGACCACGCCGGGAACCATGTAGCCCACGCGGATGTCGGGGACCAACCCGCCGAACAGAAACGCGTTGCGGTCGCACAGCGCACGCGCAAGCGCACCGTTGCGGGCAAGCACATCTTCGGTATGGGCGAGGTGGATGTTCCAACTTGGCATAACAAGCCGCTCCTTCGCGGTGTGGAAAGACCTCCTTGGAACGCGTCCAAGGAGGTCGAAGCTACAACGATCATATCAACCGGCCCGCACGCCGCCTGGATCGCCCGACGATTAACAGATGCAACCGGACACCAGGAGGGGCCGCACCCTAGGAGCGGACCTCGGCGTTGAGGGCCTTGCACACCTTCGTCACGATCTTCTGGTGCGCCTTCTCGACTTCCTCACTCGTGAGCGTATGGTCGTCAGAACGATACGTCAGCGCGAACGCCATCGACTTCTTGCCCTCGCCCACGCGCTCGGCGTCGCGATACACGTCGAAGAGGCGCACGTCGGCCAGCAGCTTGCCGCCGGCGCTTGTGATGCGGCGAACCAGGTCCTCGCAGGTGCACCCCTCGTCCACCACGATGGCAAGGTCGTGCTCGACGCTCGGGAACTGGGAGAACTCGCGATAGGCCTCCTGCGAGCCCGCACCCTTGATGAGCGCATCGAGGTTGAGCTCGAAGGCGACCACCGGGATATCGATGCCGTAGACGTCGCGCGCATCCGGGTGAATCTCGCCGACCCAGCCGAGAACGGTGCCGCCGGACAGCACCTCGGCGCAGCGGCCGGGCTGGAGGAAGGCATAGCCCTCGCCCTCCGCGGCGCGGAAGCGTACCTTAGGCGTGCGGAGCTGGGCCAGCAGCTCCTCGACGACGCCCTTGCCGTCGAAGAAGCGCAGGGGCATGGGCTTGCGGCTCCACTCGACGTCGCCCATCGAGCCGGACATGACGCCGGCCACGCTCTCGCGCTCCTTAGGCGCGCTCGCGTTCTCGCGACCCAGGAACAACGTGCCGATCTCGTAGAGCTGCACGTTAGCGGTGCTATGCGAGATGTTGTACTCGACCGCCTGCAGCAGCCCTGGGATCAGCGAGCGGCGCATCTCGGTCTGCTCGGCGACCAGCGGATTCATGATGCGCACCGGGCAGCCGAGGTTCTCGGTACCCATCTTGATGCGCTCGAGGTCGCCCGGAGCCGCGAACGAGAAGTTCATCGTCTCGTTGAGGCCGCAGGCACGCAGGACGCTGCCGACCTTACGGGTAAGGCGCTGCTCGCGCGTAAGGCCGCCGATGTGGTTCTTCGCCGCCGGAATCGTGGCCTCGACGCGGCCCATGCCCCACAGGCGCAGGACCTCTTCGATCAGGTCGATCTCGCGCGGGAGGTCGGCGCGGAAGGTAGGCGGCGTCACGCGGAACAGGGTTTCGCGACCCTCGCCCGAAACCTCGACGGTGCAGCCCAGACGGCCGAGGACGCGCTCGATGTAGGACGCCTCGATGGGCGCGCCGCACAGGTCCAGGACACGGGCGTAGCGCAGGTCGACGGCCTCGACGGCCTTGGGCGCAGGATACACGTCCACGCAACCGGGAGCCACCGTGCCGCCGGCGAGCTCCTCCATAAGGGCGCAGGCGATGTTCGCCACGTCCACGCAGCCGGTCTCATCGACCTGGCGCTCGAAGCGAATGGATGCATCGGAGATGAGCGCGAGGTCGCGGCTGGTGTGGGAGGTGCGACCGGCGTTGAAGCAGGCGCTCTCCACCAACACGTCGACCGTGGCGTCGGTGACCTCGGAATCCATGCCGCCCATAACGCCTGCGAGCGCGACCGGGGTCGCGCCGCCCTCGCCCGTGACGATGAGGCCCATGCCCGCGGTAAGCGTGCGCTCCATATCGTCGAGGGTGCGGAAGACCTCGCCCTCGCGCGCCGCGCGCACGGCCACGGTACGGCGGCCATCGCGCTCCTCGAACGCGTTGAGGTCGAAGGCGTGCAGGGGCTGGCCGGTGAGCATCATCACGTAGTTGGTGATGTCAACGATGTTGTTATGCGTGCGGATACCGCAGGCGTTGAGGCGCTGGACGAGCCACTCGGGCGAGGGGCCGACCTTCACGTCGCGCACCACGCGCGCCACGTAGCGTTCGCACAGGCCCTCGTCGACGAGCTCGACGGAGACGGTATCGGCGGTCGCGGCGCCGGACTCGGCTTGCACGGCGGGCAGCTCCACATGGAAGTCGCGGTCGTAAATCGCGCCGACCTCGCGCGCGATGCCGATCATGGACAGGCAGTCGGCGCGGTTGGGCGTGATCTCGCAGTCGAGCACGGTGTCGGACGCGCCAACATACCGGGCGAACGGCATGCCGACGGGCGCATCCTCGGGCAGGATCATGATGCCCTCGTGGTCGGCGGAAAGGCCGAGCTCGCGCGCGGAGCAGTTCATGCCCATGGACACGACGCCGCGCAGCTTGCCCTTCTTGATCTTGATGTCGCCGGGGAGCTCGGCGCCGATCATGGCGGTGACGATGTGGTCGCCCGCATTGAAGTTCTGCGCGCCGCACACGATCTGCAGCGGCTGCGCGTTGCCCTCGGCGTCGACGTTGTGGGCGCCCACGTCGACCATGGTGACCCACAGGTGATCCGAATCGGGGTGGGCCTCCTTGGAGAGGACCTTGGCCGTCACGATGTGGTCGAAGGACTCGCCCACGGTGTCGATGGACTCGACCTCGGTGCCGGTGCGGATGAACTCGGTTGCAAGCTCGGAGGGATCCTCCGGCAGCTCGACCATGCTCTTCAGCCAGTCGTAAGAAACTTTCATCTCAAACCTTTTCTATCGAAGCCTCAAATTGGGGACAGGCACCAATCTGAGGCGTTATCTCTACTTCATGCCTCGATTTGGGGATAGGCACCAATCTGAGGCGGAAACTCAACAACGGGGACGGGTTGTCCGGGTGCCTCGGTTGGCACGAAAAAGGAGGGTGCACGCCTGACATGCGGCGCCCGACGATTGAACGCCAAGATGCGGTGCCCGGGCAAGCCGTCAGCTTAGAACTGGTTCAGGAAGCGCATATCGCCCGTGACGAGAGCGCGCAGGTCGGGCAGGTCGTAGCGAAGTGCCGCGATGCGCTCCACACCGGCGCCGAAGGCGAAGCCGGAGTACACCTCGGGGTCGATGCCGCAGTTGCGCAGCACGTTGGGGTCGACCATGCCGCAGCCCAAGATCTCGATCCAGCCGGAGTGCTTGCAGAAGGGGCAGCCCTCGCCACCGCACACGCCGCAGGAGACGTCGACCTCGCAGGAAGGCTCGGTGAACGGGAAGAAATGCGGGCGGTAGCGCGTGGCGCGGTCCTCGCCGAACATGCACTTCACGAAGTAGTCGAGCGTGCCCTTCAGGTCGCCGAACGTGATGCCGCGGTCGACGACGAGACCCTCGACCTGGTGGAACTGGGGCAGGTGGCAGGCGTCGGCCGTGTCGGGACGGTACACGCGGCCCGGGGCGATCATGTAGATGGGCGGCTCCTGGTTCTCCATGGTGTGCACCTGCACGCCGGAGGTCTGGGTACGCAGCAGCACGTCGGACTCGCCGTGCGCATGCTGCTCGGGATGAGCCGCGGTGCCCGGCGCGTTGTCCTCGACGTAGAAGGTGTCGCGCGCCGAGCGGCTCGGATGGTCGAGCGGGGCGTTGAGCGCGGTGAAGTTATACCAGCTCGACTCGACCTGCGGACCGGTCTCCACGGTGTAGCCGATACCGCAGAACACGTCCTCGATCTCCTCGATGATCTGGTTGATGAGGTGCTGGTGACCCAGCTGCGGACGCACGCCCGGCAGCGTGATATCCACGGCCTCGGTGGCCATGAGCTCGCGCACCGCCGCGCGCTTGAGCTCCTTCATGCGGCCCTCGAGCAGCGTTTCGGCCATGCGGCGCATCTCGTTGGCGCGCTTGCCCAGCACCGGGCGCTCCTCGGGCGTGATCTTGCCCATCATGCGCATCAGGCTCGTGATCTCGCCCTTGCGGCCCAGCAGGGCCACGCGCGCCGCCTCGAGCTTCTCGCTCGACTCAGCGCCCTCGATCAGCTCCTTGGCGCGTGCCTCCAGCTCTTCGAGCTCGTCGATCAGACTCATGCAAACCCCTCTCGGTTTTACGTTGTCGCGTCTATCCATGAAAAAATCCGCCCGTGGGCGCGTGCTCTCGCACTGCCCAAGGACGGATGGAATTCCGCGGTACCACCTCGGTTGGCCGCCGGTTTTCTCTCCGGCGCACCCTCTTTTGACCCATATCGCGGGGCCGCGCGGCTCCCCTACTGAGTGCGCACCCGCCCGATAGAACTCGACGAGGCGACCGTTCAAGTCGCTGCTCGGGAGTGAACTCGTGTCCTCGCTGCCGCAGGCGGGCTTTCAGCCGGTGACCCACCCTCTCTGTGCCGCAGCGCGTGAGGCGCACAACCTCTCCGTCAACGCATTCGCCACTATGATAGCACAGCACGGTGCGCCCGCGACGAATGCCGCACGAATCGAAGCGGATGCGCCCTCGCCCCATGACTCGAAAGATGAAAGGGCGCACGAGGCGCCCTTCGGGATGGTTGGCGAAGGGGCCCGGCTCGAAAGCCGGGCCCCTCACATCGCCTGGTCGGCAGGAGCGACAGCCCTCTTCCGGGGCAACGCAGGTAGCGCTACTTCAGGTCCACCAGGTCCTTCTGGTCCATGCGGTGGATGAACGCGGCCATGTCGGCGCGGGCGATCATGTCGTAGGGACGGAACTCGGAGCTGCCGTCCTCGAGCGTCCAGCCGGTGGACACGCCGGCGTCGGCGAGCCACAGGACGGCCTCGCGGTGCGGAGTGCCCTCCTCCACGTCGGCGAAGCCCTTATCGGTCTCGAACTTCGGCTCCCCGGCCATGCGGTAGAGGAACGCGGCCATGTCGCAGCGGGCGATCTCGTCGTAGGGGCGGAACTCGGCGGTGCCGTCGGCGGCCTCCCAGCCGGTGGAAACGCCCTCGGCCGCCAGCCACAGGATGGCCTTGTAGTGCGGGGTGCCCTCATCGACGTCGGTGAAGGAGACGCCCTTCGCGTCGAACTCCGGCTCGCCGGCAAGGCGGTAGAGGAAGGCGGCCATGTCGGCGCGCCTCACCGTAGCATACGGGCGGAAGCTGAGGGTGCCGTCGGCGTTCTTCCAGCCGGAAGCGATGCCGTTGGCGGCGAGCCACTCGATGTCGCCCTTGTGCGGCGTGCCGGCTACCACGTCGACGAAGGAGACCTCCTCGACCCCCTCCAGGCCGGCCCTCGCGTCGGCGAGCACCTTCGCGGCGGCGTCGACCGTTGCCTGGTCGGCCTTCTCGTCAGCCAGGACCTTCTCGGCCTCGGCCAGGGCGCGGACGAACGGCTTCCAGGAAGCGGACTTGTAGTCGTCGGCCTTCAGCTTCCCTGCCTCCTCGACGGCAGCCTCGAGCTTGGACCTATCGACCTGCGGGGCCTCCTCCTTCTTCAGGCCGGCGTGCGCGTCGGCGAGCATCTGGAGCGCGAGGTCGACGTCGGCCTGGCCGGCCTTATCGCTCTCGAGGACCGTCTTCGCGGTCCTGAGGGCGGACTCGAAGGCCTTCCAGGAGTCGGCGGTGTAGCCGTCGGCCTTGATGTCCTTGACCTCGTCGTACTTGGCCTGGAGCTTGGTCTTGTCGACCTCGGGCTCGGGCGTCTCGCCCTCGCCCTTCACCAGGCGATAATAGCTATCCTGCAGCGCAAGGTGCGCGGCGTTGAGGTCGACCTGCATGGGAGCCTTGGCGTCCAAGACCACCTTGGCCTGCTCGAGCGCCTTGGCAAAGGCCTTCCAGCTCGCAGGGTCATAGTTCTTCGAGGAAAGATCCTTCACGGAATCGTAGAAGGCCTTGAGGTCGTCCTTGCTCGACGCGACGCCGGTACTCGCCTCGACGCTGCGGGCGGCATCGCGGATGGCGGTGACCAGGCCGGCGACATCGGTCCGACCGGCGACGAGCGCCTTCTGGCCCTCGAGCAGCGCGGCGACCAGGGCCTTCGCATCGGCTTCCGAAGCACGGGACACGTTGACGTCCTCGCCGTTCTCGATCATATCGGCAAGCGTGTTGTCCTGCGCAGCGGGCTTGGACGCGAACGTCACCTCGTGGATCTGGTACCAGTTGCCAATAGACTCAGTCAGCAGGATGCGGACGCGGCGGACCGGCTGCTCCTCGAAATCGAAGGTCCACTCGGCCTTCGAGTTATCCATGCTGCCCACTTTGGTCCACGCATCGCCCGATGCCTCGGCGCTCACCTGGATATCCGCGCCCCTGATGGCGTCTCCACCAAGATCGGCGGTTTGCAGGATGGATACCGCCCGCATCTGCAAGGCCTGCGGGAACGTGAACACGACCTCGTCGCCCGCCTCCTGAGCGGAATTGAACCAGCACTTGGTCTCGGGGTTGCCATCGATCATGTTGTCGTACGGGAATCCGCCGTCGAAGGTGTACCAATCGACCGTCGCGTCGATCGAGGGCCTCTCGCCCGAAGGCTTCGACAGGCCGGCCTTCGCCGTGCGGATCTCCTCGAGGGCGGCGCCGAGCTGCTCCTCGGTCACATCGGACCCATGCAGCAGCGCCTTGGCCTTATCGAGCGCCGTCTGGTAGGCATCGTAGCCGCCAACGTAATCCGAGGCCTTGAGCGGGTGCGTGCACTCGACGTACAGCGCGAACCGGTCGATCGAGACGACCTCGGCGACCTCGTCGTTGATGGCCTTGAGCGCGGCGTCGACCTGCAGCTGCGTAGCCTCCTCGTCCTCGAATACGGCACGGCCGTCGGCCAGCGCGCGGGCAACGCCCTCATAGGTGGCGTCGATGCCCATAGATGCGATGGGGGCGGTGGCGAGCGCCTCGAGCAGGGAGTCCTTATTGGTGAAGAGCTCGTAGACGAAGGTGACCTCGACGCCCTCCTTGGTGAAGGTGCCGGTCACGGTGGGCTTCTCGCTCACCAGTCGGTAGCCGTAGATCTCGGGCGCCTCGATGCTGAAGGGGTCGCCCGCGACGCCGTACTTCACGGTGTCCTCGGCGAGCTTCTTACCGGCTCCGTCGACGTGGCTCACCGTTACCTTGCCCACGTTCTCGGCGGGCAAGATCTCGCCAGAGCTCGGAAGCTTCTGGCCCCGGTCCCAGGCGCCGTCGTGCCCGAGCTGCTCGGTAAGGGCCTTGAACTCGTCGAGATTCATGTTGCGGTTGGAGGCGACGTTCCAGCTGCGAGACGCCATGGCGCGCAGCTCCTTGGAGATGCCCTGCGCGACCTCGTCCTCGGTGGCGACGTTGGGATAGTCGCACCAGATAGCGATAGCCGTTCCCTTGATGCGCGGGTCGGTATCGGGCAGCACGTTGGCGTTCTGGCGGTCCTGGAAATCGCCGGGGCGCCACTGGTTCCACCAGCGCTCGAGGCTGTCGTCGAAATCGAAGGACGCGCCGCGGTTGTCGTTGCGCAGGACGAAGTACCCGTAGTTGGCGTTGAAGTTGTAGAAGTCCTTCATACCGCGGTCCACGAGCTTGCGCAGGTTGGCGATATTCCAGTTCCAGCTCATCTGCGACCAGAAGTCGACGCCGATCCAGTCGTGGATCTGCACCTTCTGGCGATAGCTCGTGTTCTCGCCATAATAGATGCCGTCGTTGAAGACGCGGGGCGTGAGGCCCTCGTCGCGGCAGAACTCGGCAAGGTTGTTGATATAGGTGGCCAGGGTATCGGTCCAGCTGTACTCGCGGCCCAGGTTCTCGTCGGCCCACTTCTCCAGGACGGACTGGTAGATCGAGGTGAACGGCGGGCGGTCGAACTCCATGTACTCATCGCAACCGATGGAGATGTCGGTGGTGGTGCCGCCCTGCTTGAACAGGTCGATGTACTCCTTGTAGATGCTGTTCATATAGGCGATGGCCTCGGGGTTGGTCACATCGAGGCCGCGGTCGTAGTGCGTCTTGCCGTCGCTGGCGATCTGACCGTACTCGGGATGCACCTTAAGGATCTGGTCGACATGGCCTGGGGAGTCGATGGACGGAATGACCTTGATGCCGTACAGCCGGGCCTCCTCGAGGATCTCCAGAACCTCGGCCTTGGTGAGGAACTCGGGGGACACAATCGCGGGGTCGGTTTCGCACTCGATGCGGAAGCCCAGGTTCTCGGAGAAGTGCATGTCGATCGTATTGAGCTTGAGGTAGGCCATCTCATGGATCTGGCGGATGAACCAATCCTTGGAGAAGAACTTGCGGCCGCAATCCACGAACAGGCGACGCTCCTGCAGGTTGGGCCAGTCGACGATCTGGCCCGCGGGAAGCTCGCCGTTGTTGGTCTGCATGATGGCCTCGATGGTGCGCAGGCCGAACATGACCGCGTTCTCGCTCGCGCCGTAGATGCGCACGCCGCCGGTTGCGGAGACATCGATCTTATAGGCCTCGGCGGACTTCGTCTGATCGGTGATCTGCTCAACCGGCACGACGTCGACGACGATGTCGGCGGCGGCAGCGGAGTCGGCGGGGGCGTAGACCATACCCATGAAGCCGGCGACGAGCTCCTTTTCGGCGTACTCGGCATTCATGAGGTTGACGACCTCGGCGAGGCGCTCGTTTTTAAGGTTGGCCTCGCTCGCATTGACGATGATGCGCGACGTCGATTCGAACGACCACGGCTCCCCCGCTGCGGGAACGTAGCTTTGAAGCACGGGGTTCACCAGCTCGCACAGCTCCTGCGAGCTCTGCTGCTGCGCGGCATACGCCGCAGGAGGGGGCAGCAAAGCGGGGGCGGCCACGACGCCCAGGGTGAGCGCACCGGAGATGACAAGGCGCGTCGCGCGGCGCCACGAGGTGGAACGGAAAGCAGACATGGTCCTCCTAACATAGGAAACGCGTCCGAAGGCACCGTCTGCGCAAGCCGGGACCCGGAACGCATCGCTTCGTATCGCACGGCGCCTGTCGAACGCCCGCGATCTGTCAATACCATTTGGTAAGTATGAATCGAGCGCGCCGTCGCACGGCAGCCCGCTCGCCAGACGGCGCGCTTTACCCCTCCCAGCGGCCCGGGCGCCCCTACGCTGCAACCATAGGATTTGTGACTTTATCACCCGCAGAAACCTGTCCGCTCCTTTAAACTGGGCAGCATCAGACCTGTAACGCCATCCAACCGCGGAGGTTCCCGCATGCCCTATGTCGCCGCCTTTCTTGAAGGCATCATCACCTTCATCTCACCGTGCCTGCTGCCCATGCTTCCCGTCTACATAGCGTACTTCGCCGGCGACTCGACGCGCGGAAGCGGGGCGACGGCACGGAACGCCCTCGGCTTCATCCTGGGATTCACGCTGGTATTCGTTACGATGGGCGCGCTGGCCGGCTCCATCGGCGGCCTGTTGCGCGAATACCAGACCGTGGTGAACGTCGTATGCGGCAGCGTGGTCATCGTGCTGGGCCTCAACTTCCTCGGCGTCATCAAGCTCGGCCTGTTCCATGGAGCACGGCGTGCTGCCGCAGTCCGCGACCTTGGCTTCTTTTCCGCCCTCGCCCTGGGCGCGGTCTTCTCGCTCGGCTGGACTCCGTGCGTCGGCGCCTTTCTGGGCTCCGCCCTCATGCTTGCCGGGCAGCAGGGCCATGTCATCGAGGGCATGCTCATGCTGCTCGCCTACTCCGCCGGGCTCGGTATTCCGTTCTTCGCCAGCGCCCTGCTGATCGACCAGTTCAAAGGGGCATTCGATGTTATCAAGCGACACTATGACGCAATCACCAAGGCAAGCGGTGCGCTGCTGATAGCCATGGGCGTCCTCATGGCCACCGGAGCCATGACCGGCCTGGTAGGCGCGCTGTCATAGCGCGCCGCCGCACGTTCGCACACCCACGCCCCCATACGAGCACTCGAAAGGACCACCCATGAACAACAAGCAACTCGCACTCGTGGGCTCGCTCGCACTCGCAGCGGTGATCGGTGGCGCCGCGGTGCTTTACAGCACCATGGGCGACGCGCCCACGACCCCCGTTCCCGCTGCCGCACCGGCAGGCAAGCAACCGCAGGACTCGGTCAGCGCGGACACGGACCCCAAGCCCGAGCCGGCGCCCGATTTCACCGTGCTCGATCGCGACGGCAACGAAGTCAAGCTCTCCGACTTGCGCGGCAAGCCCGTGGTGGTGAGCTTCTGGGCCAGCTGGTGCGGCGTATGCAAAACCGGCATGCCCGACTTCGAGGAGGCGTACGCCGCCTATGGCGACAACGTCCATTTCATGATGGTGAACCTCACCGCCGGCAGCGAGACGCAAGACGTTGCCCGCACCTATATCGAGGAGAAGGGCTACACGTTCCCGATCTATTTCGACACCGAGATGTCAGCCGCCAGCGCATATGGCGTCAACGCTGTTCCCGTGACGTACCTGGTTGACGCCGAGGGGAACCTGGTGGCCTACGGGCAGGGCCGCCTGGGCTTGGACGGTATCGAGCAGGGCATCGAGATGGCCCAGGGCGCTACCTTGCAGGCGGAATCATAGCGCCAAAACCCGATTCTCCCCGGACGAAAGGCCCAGCTGGCACTAAATGCAGATTTTGAGTCTTTTGGCTCTCTAAAAACAGCGTGCATACTTCCTGCAAGCGCTTTTTATCATCAGATGTGTAGTAACTCGGCCGGTTTTGCATCCCCACAAGAGGGGAAAGCATCTCCGCCAGCATAAAAATGAGGAGCCGGTCAACCAAACAGGCTCTAAGCGGACTCAAAAATGACATTTAGTGCCAACGAGACGGCTCCGAATGCGCAGATAACGCACCGAAGCCGTCTCGTTATGATTTCCTATGCAGCGGCGAGCAAGTTTTATTCATTAATTCAAACCCCCGCATTTTCCTACGGTCCTATTGCCTCGCTACCGTGATCTCATGCAACTCGTCG
Organism: Collinsella sp. BA40; assembly: GCF_008014645.1. GTDB lineage: Bacteria > Actinomycetota > Coriobacteriia > Coriobacteriales > Coriobacteriaceae > Collinsella. The sequence continues at coordinate 18,050 of NZ_VOWY01000016.1, read as the reverse complement.
TACTTACCGCCCATGCACACCGTGGCCGATGCGCGGTCCAGGTTGTACACGACCGACCACTGCGTTTGAAAGACCTCGCCGTTATCCTTGATCTTGACTTCGCGGCTGACGCTTTGCAGGGTATCCATCGCTTCCGCCTCCGTCATCACGCCGTCGGAGGCATCGAGCACGCCCATCACGGTCTCGTAGCGGTCCTGGCCGCCGCCGAAGTCGTACTCGCCCGGCGTGAGCAGGAAGTTCGTTGCCGCCTGGTAACCTTCCTCACTGGGTTCCACCAGACGCATCTCGTTATCGATGTACTCGACGACCACGCTTTTGCCGCTCGCATCGGCAATCTGGAAGTGGTAGCAGCGGTTGCCCGACGCATGCATGTCATAGCTGGACAGCAGCTCGACGGCCTCGTCCACCGTAGCGCAGCGATCGAGCATCAGTCGAATCGCCGTAGTGGTGGTGATGTCCACGCGCTCGGTTTGCTGGTGCGTGGCCTCGGTATCGATAAGCAGCACGCCCACGGCCAGGCCCTTTTCGTTCACGCCGTCGAGGGGGGCGAACGGAGCGGCAAGCGACACGATGCTCGAAGCAAAATCGTCAGGCAGCTTATCCTCGCCATAGCCGATAAATGCCAGATTCACCATCGAGATCGATGCGTACCCGTCCTTCGGCGTCGTGCGCACCATCATGCCGGGCGAGAACTCCAGGTCGAAGTTGCGGCCGAACAGCGCCTCGCCCTCGGGCGTCTTCGCATTGAAGGTCGAACACGCCAGGTTGGGAAGCTCGATCTTGATGGGAAGGCCCTTCAGCAGGCGGCCCACCACGAAGTCGATGAGCTCGGCGTCGTTGGAGGCGCCGCCCTGCTCGAGAAACTCATCCAGGCCGTAATCGGCCGCGTAATCCATGGTGTAGAGCGGGTACTCGTCGATCTTCTCGATCGTGCCGAGCGTCTTGAGCTCGCCGCCAAACATGAGCAGTACCGCGCCCGCGGCCGCCAGGCACACGCCCGCCAACACCGCGATGACGCGGCCGACGATGCCCTTGCCCCGGCGTCCCGCCTGCACCGATGCGTTGTCGTGCCCCTGAGAATGCAGCATAGAAACCTATCCCTCACGTTATCGTCGCCCCGCCGGGCGTCCATACAGCGGAGAGGATTCTAACAATAGTTGTTAACCTATTTGCATCGTTCACCTATTTTCGGAGACATTTCACATAATTTGTACGCTATCGTTGCTGCAATTCCTAAGGAGAACTGTCATCTTGCACCCACCCGTTCCCCATCAGCCCGCGTCGTCAAACAACCGAACAGGGGGAGTCATAAGCGTCATAACCCCGCGAGTACGGGTACACTGCTGTTCGATGGACCACTTCGATATGCAAGGAGGCCCCATGGGCAAGCATAAGCACGACGAATCATGTTGCGGCAACTACAAGAAAGACGGCAGCTGCTGCGGCAAGCATAAGAAGCAATCCGAGCGCGCCGACGAATGCTGCGGCAAGCACGAACGCGACCAGGAGCACGACGGCGACGGCTGCTGCTGCCACGGCCACGAAGAGGGCCACGTCTGCCAGGCCCCGCAGCGCGCCGAGGAGTTCCGCGCCCTTGAGCGCGACCTCTGGACCCGCTCCTACCTGCTGAAGATCGCCGAGTTCGACGGCGCCACCGTCGCACCGGAAAACGGTGCCGCCGCACGCGGCGAGGCCATGGCGACGCTCGCCGGCGAGCACCACGAGCTGCTTACCAGCGAGCGCGCGCAAAAGCTCGTCCGCAAGCTCAGCAAGGCGTTCTCCAAGGGCAAGCTCACCGACGAGCAGCTGGCCGATGAGCTGCGCGTCTTCGAGCGCGACCAGCGCGAAGCCCTCGCTTTCCCCAAGGAGGAGGTGGAGAGCTGGAGCCGCCTGACCTGCGAAGCCGATGCCGTGTGGCACAAGGCCAAGGGCGCCAACGACTGGGACTCGTTCGAGCCCTACATCGACCGCATGGTCGAGGCGCTCAAGCGCCAGGCCGGCTACCTCGATAGCACGCGCGACCCGTACGACGTCTGGCTCGACCAGTACGAGCGCGGCATGGACGCCGCCGCCTACGACGCGTTCTTCGCCCAGGTCCGCGAGACCGTCGTGCCGCTGGTGCATGACATCTCGGAGCGCGGCGAGCAGCCCGAAGCAGCCTTCCTGAACGCCCGCATCCCCGAGGCGGCCCAGCGCGCGCTCTCCTTCGACCTCATGAAGCTCGTGGGGCTCGACATGGCATCCACCACACTCGCCTTCACCGAGCATCCGTTCTCCGAGGGCTTCAGCGCCGGCGACGCCCGCGTGGCCACGCACATCTACGAAGACAACGCCATGAGCAACGTCTACTCGATCATCCACGAGGCCGGCCACGCCATCTACGAGCTGGGCGTCGACCCCGCGTACGCGTTCACCTGCCTGGAGGGCGGCACCTCCATGGGCATCCACGAGAGCCAGAGCCGCTTCTTCGAGAACACCGTCGGGCGCTCCCGCGCCTTCATGGGACCGCTGCTCCAGCTGCTGCGTCGCCACGCGCCGGAGGTCTACGGTAACGTGGGCGAGGACGAGCTGTACCGCGCCGTCAACATCGCGCGCCCCAACCTCATCCGCTGCGACGCCGACGAGCTCACCTACCCGCTCCACATCATGATCCGCTACGAGATCGAGCGCCTGCTGTTCGCGGGCGAGGCCACCGCCAAGGACATCCCGGGGCTGTGGGCCGAGAAGACCAAGCAATACCTGGGCCTCGACGTACCCACGCATACCGAGGGCGCGCTGCAGGACACCCATTGGTCGGGCGGCGCATTCGGCTACTTCCCCAGCTACGCGCTGGGCAGCGCCTACGACGCGCAGTACGTGCCCGCCATGAAGGCGGCGGGCGTGGACCTCGAAGCCGCCTGCGCGGCGGGCGACCTCGCTCCGGTTCGCACCTGGCTGGGCGAGAACATCTGGCGCTGGGGCCGCGGCAAGGACGCTCCCGAGCTCGTGCAGGGAGCCTGCGGGGCGCCGTTTGATGCGACGTTCTACTGCGACTACCTCGGCGGCAAGTTCCGCACGCTCTACAACCTGTAGGACGGCGCGCGCAGGCAGCCGCCCGCACCATATCGCACCGGACGGCCATCCCGCCGATAACGCAGGAAGCCTCCCTTCCTATCAACGGGAAGGGAGGCTTCCTTGTTTTCACGGATCGCGCGTCAATGCGATGCGCGCATCACTCGTGCGCGACGTCGCTTCTAGCGAGAGCGTTTGCGCGCGCGGTAGCCGGCTGCCACCGCACTCGCGCCGAGGGCGCCCGTCGCCACGAGGGCGAACAGCGCGGGGTCGCCCGTCTGGGCAAGGGGGCCGTCGGTGCCGGGCTTGCCCTGGCCACCGTTCGGCTTGCCGGTAGCACCCTGGCCGCCTTCCGGCTTCTGCTCAGGCTGGGGCTGGGGCTGCGGCTGCGGCTGGGGTTCCGGCTCCGGATCGGGCTGCGGCTCGGGCTCGGGAGCGGGCGCGAGCTCGCGGGCGATCTCGTTGATGCCGTCGTACATGCGGTCCGTCTCGCTGTGGGCCAGCATGCGCTGCTCCTCGTTCTGCGCGACGGCGGCACCGTGAACGGTGGTCGCACGCGGCACCTGCAGGGACTCGACCAGCTCCATCACGCGGTCGGCGACCTTCTCGTTCTGAACCAGGTACTTGGCCTTGCACACATCGCGGATGCCCTGCTTGAACATCTCGTAGCGGGGCGTGCTGTAGAAGCCGTCGGGGTTCTCGGCCAGGTCATCGGCGCTCTCGAGCGGGTAGATGTACCAGCCGTCGCCCGGCTCCCAATAACGATAGGTGGCGTTGCCGAACATATCGTTGGTCCAGTTATCCCAAGCCCAGCGCATGAAGCCATCGGCATGGGAGGACATGGCGTACCACATGGCCCAGTAGTTGTCGCCCGGGTCGGAGATCATGAAGTTGCCCGGATAGTTGCCGGTGCAGTTGTAGATCGTGGTGGTGAAGCCCTTGGCGGCGCGGGCGTCGGCCAGGCCGCGGAAGCCGTCGTCGACGTTGCCGGTGTTCACCGAGATGTCGTCGATCTTATCGGAGAGCGACACGATGTTCTGGTCGGTGCTCACGTTGAGCGCGGAGCTCAGCTTGATGTTGATGCCAAGCTCCTCCTCAACGGCGGAAACCAGGTCGACGACCGGCTTCAGCTGGCCGTAATCGCGCTCGTCCATCGAGATGTAGGTGATATCCCAGATGCCGAGCTCCTGGCAGTGCTTGTAGAAGTCCTTCAGGAACGCGGTCCATGCGGCCTCACCCTCGGGGTTGTTGCCGTTGAGCTGCATGTTATAGGACTTCATCTCGCCGGTCTCGGCGTCCTTGTACTTAAAGCCGCCCCACGACACCATGGAGTAGCACTTGATCTGGCCCAGATCGGTCGCGGGATCGATGACGCCGCACTCGGTGGCGAACGCGATCCACTTATCGAAGAGCGTGTAGTCGAAGGTCCACTCGCCCTTATCGTTCAAGATCCAGGTGACCATGGAGGTGTCGCCGTAATAGGACTGGTGGTTCCAGGCCTCCTCGACGATGTTGGCAACCAGGTCGTGACCGCCGATGGAGGCGTACTCCTTCAGCGAGCCGCGCAGCAGGTCCTTGTGCTCCTTGCTGAGGAACGTATCGATGGGCGCGTTGGTGCCCGTGCCCGTAGCGGCGTCAGCCGTGCTGTTGGCGAAATAGTAGCCGCTCACGCTGAAGGGGTGCTGCCAGACCTGCACCTCGAAATCGGCCTCGTCGGCCGTGGGCTGCTTGATGCCGATGACCTCGAGCGTATAGGTGAGCTCGACGGGATCGACGCCATCCGCAACGACCTGCACGGTGCCGGTGTAGGTGCCGGCATGGGCGCTGGCCGAAACGGGAATGGTCAGCCAAGCGTACTGCAGCGTATTGGCGGGAACATCCATACCGGTGTTGTCATAGTAGATGACATCCGGATAGCTCTTCAGGCTGCCCTGCGCGTTGCGGCCCTCCTTGGCCTGCACGTTGCGCAGCCACTTGACCTCGATATCCTTGCCCGAGATCACGGAGCCGTCGGCGGCGACCAGGTCGCCGGCGATGATCCGCACGTTCTTGGCGCCCTCGGCACGGGTGGCGATACCGATCTTGCTGGCGCGCTCGTCCGCGAGCCATGCGGTGCCCGACCAGGAATCGGTGCGATCGGCCTTCTTGGCCTCCCAGTCCTCCTGGGTATCGAGCAGCTTCTCGTTGCCCACAAACGCGTTGAAGCCCTCTACCTGCGGGTAGATGGTGACGTCGATCTTGTGGGAGGCGCCGCTCTCGTTGTTGAGCGCGGCGGTGATGGACGTAACGGTCTTCTTGGAAACCTGCTTCGCCGTCACCACGCCGGTCTCGTCGATCTCCAGCAGCTTCTCGTCGAAATCGTACGTGACGCCGGGATCGACCGCGCCCTTGGGGGACACGCTGTAGGACAGCTCGAAGGAGCTGCCGCTCTCGAGCACCTTGGCGCGCGTGGACAGGGTGAAGTCGGTGGCGGCCACGGGCTTGCGCTCGACGACCACGTAGTCGACCTGAATCGCGCCGCCGCTCTTCAGCTCGACGGCGATGGTGTGCTCGGCGTCGGCATCGAGGCCCTCATAGGAGCCGAGCAGCTGCTTGTGCTGCGCAGAGCCTGCGGTGGCGACGATATCCTTCTGCGCCTTGCCGTCGATCGTCACGGCGTAGGTGCCGTGAGCGGGGTTCTTGCTGCCGTAGATATCGATCTTGGGGCCGGTGAACTTCATGCTCCACGAATCGCCCACGGTATTGGAATAATGGTCGGTTCCATTGAAGAACTGGTCGTAACCGGCCTCAGGGCTCCAGTCGCCCTTGTAGTTGAACTGGAAGGCTGCGTCGCCCATGACCGAATCGTCGATCTTCGTGGGGACGGCCGTGTCCATATCGACCTTCGTGCCGCCGATGCTCACGCTCGCGGCGTAGGCGGGCAGGGCCACGCCGAGCGCCAAGACGACGACCGCGAGGACCGCGACGGCTGCCGAAAAGACACCTCGCTTTCGATTGTTAGCATGCTGTAATGACATTTTGCTCCTTTCCTCCGCCCATTCGGCGGACCTCTGTATAAGGGGCGAACCAATATGCGAGATTGCGCACACGTTTTCGTCTGGCACCATCGTTTGCGCATTTTCGCAGCTGCCTATTATACGGACAATTGCATCCGAATTGTGTATTCCGCTCACCGAGAGCAGACCGTTCGCCGAAAAGGAAACGGGTATCCTCTTTCTAATTCGCTCGCCGCACCAGGCGAGCCGACGGAAAGGAACCGCCATGTTCATCTTCGACCTGCTGGGAGGACTGTTCAGCATCGCGCTCGTCCTCATTGTCGTGGGCGCGCTCACCGGCAACCTGTTCTTCGTAGTCAAGCAGCAGCACGCCGTGATCATCGAGCGCCTGGGCAAATTCAACCGCATCGTGGGCGCGGGCTTCCATGCGAAGATCCCGCTCATCGATCGCAAGGCGGCCACGGTATCGCTGCGCACCATGAAGAACGGCTTCGACATCGACGTGAAGACGCAGGATAACGTGACCATCGGCCTCGAGGTCTCGGCGCAGTACCACGTGAGTTACGAGATGGGCGCCGGTCCCGCCGACTCCGGCGTCTACAAGAGCTACTACATGCTCCAGCAGCCCGTGGCACAGATGCGCGACTTCATCACCGACGCCCTGCGCTCGTCCATTCCCGTCTACACCCTCGACGAGGTCTTCGCCAAGAAGGACGATATCGCCAAGGACGTGAACGCCACCGTGTCCGAGCAGATGGACGCTTACGGCTTCACGCTGGTGAGCACGCTCATCACCAAGATCGCGCTGCCCGCCGAAGTCGAGGACTCCATGAACCAGATCAACGCCGCACAGCGCACCAAAGCCGCGGCGCAGGACCTGGCCGAGGCCGACCGCATCCGCCGGGTCACCGAGGCGAAGGCCGAGGCCGAGGCCATGGAGAAGGCCGGCGAGGGCATCGCCAACCAGCGCAAGGCCATCGCGCTGGGCATCAAGGACTCGCTCGAAACCATCCAGGAGACGGGCGTGGGCAACGACGAGGCCAACCAGCTCTTCATGTTCACGCAGTGGACCGAGATGATGAACGAGTTCGCCAAGAGCGGTCGGGCGAGCACCGTGGTGCTGCCGACGGACTTCCGCGACTCAGCGAGCATGTTCGAGCAGATCATCGCCGCCGAGCAGGTTGCGAAGGACGACGCCGGAACCCAGGCGTAGGAAAGCGCGCCGCCGAACGCGCATCGCCCGGCGCCGGCAAACGATGCGAGCCCGATTCGGATCCATCAAACGGGGAGGCTGCGGCCTCCCCGTTTCTATGCCGCGGGCAGGCTGGAACACGCGGGTTGCGCCCCGACCAGACGAGCCGCGCGGATGCGGCGGAAATGCGGTCAAGGGCGCACCAGGGACGCTTCGTTGCATACAGCACAGAATCTGCGCCATTTGTTGCATTTTTAACGTTTGATAATGACGCGGTTCGGGATTCTATGGTTTGGTTAACACGAACCCAGAGTCAAGGCGCTTGGAGCATTCGTGAACACCATCAACGTCGCACAGTTCCTGCAAGATTCGGCCGGCATCAAAGACCCGCAGGCGGCGGGGACCCTTGCCGCCCATGCGACCGTGCGCGCGCTTGCCAAGGGCGAAGCCCTCCTGCAGGCCGGCGAGCATCAGGCGGAAATCGCGGTCTTGATCGACGGTGCGGTGCGGACCGCGCTTATCGACAGCGCGGGCCGCGACACCACCGACTGCCTCATCACCAAGAGAGGCATGGTCATCGCGCCATGCGCCGATTTCAGCAGGCCCTCGCCCGTTCGCATCGAGGCGATCATTCCCTCCCACGTGGCGAGCATGCCGATCGAAGCCGTCCAGAGCCTCCTCGGCACCAGCCTTCCCTTCGCGCACGATTTCATCGCGATTCTGCAAAACGCCTGGCAGATGCACTGGGATATAAAAACGGCGGTATGCCAGAAAACCGCGCGCGAACGCTACCTGTGGTTCCTCGACGCCTATCCCGGCGTGATCGACCTCATCCCCCACCACTACATCGCATCGTATCTCGGCATGACGCAGGTCACCCTCTCGCGCGTACGCAAAGAGGTGCCGGAGGCGTAACGCGCCCCATTCCGCACGGCGGGATCGCGCCGCCTATGCCGTGAGGAACACCATGGCGATGATAAACGCGAAGCCCAGGATGTCGGTGGGGGCGAAGAACGTCCCCAGGAACACCGCGCTGGTCACCGTGGCCGACACGGGTTCGACCGTGCCCAGCAAACTCGCGCGTACCGAGCCGATATCCTTCACGCCCTGCAGGTACAGCGCGTACGCCAGGCACGAGCCCACGAAGATAAGCACCAGCAGCGCGCCCCAACCCATGCCGTCCAGCACGGGCACGTTGTTCCACGGCTGGATGAAGATCGAGCTCACGATACCCGAGATGAACATCGCGGTTCCGGTCACGATGGCCGAGCCGTACACCGGCAGGATGCTCGTGGGGATGATCGTCATGCACGCGGCGCCCAACGCGGCGATGAGCCCCACCGCCAAGCCCTCGGGCGGAATCGCCAGCTGGGTGGGGTCGCCGCCCGTGGCGATGAGATAGGTGCCGCCGAACGCCAGCAGCAGGCCGGCGAGCTCGCGGCGGCGCGGCAGGCGCCGAACGGTCACGCAGGTATAGCCCATGATGAGCACCAGCTGCAGGCACTGGAGCACCGTGGCGGTTCCCGCATTGGTCAGGCGCACGGTCAGCAGATAGAAGAACTGGTTGAAGAAGACGCCGAACGCCGCAAGCGCTAGCAGGGTCACCATATGGCGCGGCGTGGTGAGCAGCTTGAACAGGCGCTTGCGGTCGAAGATCAGCACCACGATCAGGAACGTCGCGCCCGCCAGGATCTGCCGGATACAGGTGAGCCACATCGTGTCGATCTCGTAGTTGGCAAACAGGAAGCTCGCGCACGTGCCCGAGAACCCCCAGAACGTACCGCCCAGCAGCGTGGCGATCACGCCCACCAGGGCCTGACGTCCCGCCTGGTCGTTCAGCCGCTCCCGCCATGCCCGGCGGCGTGCGCGCGACGCCGCATCGGCGCCATCGTCCACCAGGTGCCCGGCGCCGCCATGCCGCGACGAGCCGTCGGACCGCTCCACCTCGAGACCTGCGTCCTCCCGTGTCATAGATGCATTCCCCCGTTCAAACCGATTTCCTCAACCTTATATCATGCCACCTCACGGATGACGCGTCATTCCCAAGGTTCCGCGCACCAAAACAAGCCCGGATGGGTAAGCTATCGGATAGACTCGCCATGCCCTGTGCGGAAACGCCGCGCCCTCCCGGCGCATCGGCGTCCCTCGCCACGGGCCCTATCATAAGGAGCTGTATGTCCACACCCGTACCCGATGTCATCGCACGCGCCGCCGCCTCGCTCGGCCGCATCGCGCCGCAGCACGGTTTCTCCGTGCTCTCCCACGAAGCGGTACCCGAACTCGATGCCGACGCCTACGTGCTGCGCCATGACGCATCTGGCGCCCGCCTGCTGTACCTGCCCTGCGAGGACGAGAACAAGTCGTTCTCCATCGCCTTCAAGACCCCGCCGGCCGATGACACGGGCGTCTTCCACATCCTGGAGCACTCGGTCCTGTGCGGCTCGGACCGCTATCCCGTGAAGGAGCCCTTCGTCGACCTCATCAAGAGCTCGATGCAGACGTTCCTGAACGCCATGACCTATCCGGACAAGACCGTCTACCCGGTCGCCTCCACCAACGAGCAAGACCTCATGAACCTCGCCAGCGTCTACATGGACGCCGTGCTCAACCCCGCCATCTACACCAAGCGCGCCATCTTCGAGCAGGAGGGGTGGCACTACGAACTGGACCGCGGCGAGACACCCGCCGACGACCGCCTGCGCTACAACGGCGTGGTGTTCAACGAGATGAAGGGCGCCCTGTCCGACCCCATGGACGTGTTGGACAACGCCATCAACGGCGCGCTGTTCCCCGACACCGCCTACGCGTTCGAATCGGGCGGCAACCCCCGCGCGATCCCCACGCTCACCTACGAGGGGTTCCTCGACAACCACGCCCGCCACTACAACCTCGCCAACAGCTACATCACGCTCTATGGCGACCTCGATATCGATCGTTTCCTCGCCTTTTTGGACGACGAGTTCCTCTCGCGCGAGAACCGCGCCTCGCGCGCCGGCGCCGGCGCGCCCAACGCGCTCGAGATGCAGGCGCCCGTCATCTGCGAGCATAAGCGTATCGAGATGCGCACCACGCCCGAGAACGCCATGGCAGGCCTCGCCTACGTCATAGGCACCGCGCACGACCGCAAGCGCCTGGTCGCCGCCGACATGATCTTCGACGCCATCCTGGGCTCCAACGAGGCGCCGGTGAAGAAGGCCCTCATGGCGGCGAACCTGGGCGGCAACATCACCAGCTACACCGCGGGCGACCGCCTGCAACCCTACGAGCTCATCATGGTGCAAAACGCCGAGCCCGGGGCCGCGCGCGAGCTGCGGCGCATCGTCGAGGAGGAGTGCCGCCGCCTGGTGGAGGACGGCATCCCGCGCGAGCGCCTCGAGGCCGTGCTCGCCAGCGAGGAATACGACCTGCGCCAGCGCGACTTCGGCTACCCCGACGGCGTGGCCATAGCCTGCGACGCGCTGGGCACCTGGCTCTACAGCGACGACGACGCCACCTTGGCCCTGCAGTACGCGCCCATCTACGCCGAGCTGCGCGAGCTGCTGGATACCACCTATTTCGAGGACCTGCTGCGCGAGCTCGTACTGGAAAGCGAGCATCGCGCCCTCGTCGAACTCGTGCCCGTTGCGGGCGACGCGACCGAAGGGGACGCCGGCGAGGAGGCCGAGCTCGCAGCCGCGCTCGCACGGATGTCCGATGGAGCCCGTGACGAGGTCTGCGCCAACGTCGACGCCCTGCGCGCCGCCCAGGAGGCCGAGGACACGACGGAGGCCAGGGCCACGCTGCCGCGCCTGCACGTCTCCGATATCGGCGAGGCGCGCCCCGAGCCCTCGTTTGCGCTCGATACGCAGGCGCCGCTGCCCTGCCTCAAGCACGACATCCCGACGCACCAGCTCGCCTACGCGGTGGCCTACTTCGACATCTCCCACCTCTCCTTCGCCGAGCTCCCCTACGCCACCATCCTCGCGCGCCTCATGCAGCAGCTCGCCACCAAGAACCGCACCGCCGCCGAGCTCGACAGCTATATCGACTCCAACCTGGGCTTCCTGTCGTTCCGCTGCGAGGTGATCGGCCAGCCCAACTGGAAGCTCGCCGCGCCCAAGCTCACCGTATCGGCCGGCGCCCTGTCCGAGAAGATCGAGCACCTCGCGCGCATCCCGCGCGAGGTGTGGAGCGAGACCGTGTTCGAAGACACCGACCGCATCCACGACGTGCTCGTGCAGATGCGCATCGGCATGGAGCAGTCGTTCCTCAACGCCGGGCACCAGGCGGCGCTCGGCCGCGCGCTGTCCTACGTCTCCCCTGCCGCGGTCGTCGCCCAGAAGCTGTCGGGCGTCGACTTCTACCGCTTCTTGCGCGACCTGCTCGACCATTTCGATGAGCGCAAGGACGAGCTGTGCGCCACGCTGCGCGAGCTGCAAGAGCGCATCTTCACATCTACCGGGCTGGTGACGAGCTTCACCGGCAGCAACGAGGATTACCGTCGCTATTGGGAGGCAGCCGGCAGCCTGGGCCTGGCCCCGCGCACCGCGCCCGCCAAGGAGCTGTACGTCCCCATGCCCGAACCCAAGCGCGAGGCGTTCATCATCCCCAGCGACGTCTGCTACGTGGCCCGCGCCACCGACCCGCGCGTACTCGGTATCGAAACCGACGGCTCGTGGAGCGCGGTCTCGCAGGCGCTCACCTACGAGTACCTCTGGAACGAGATCCGCGTGAAGGGCGGTGCCTACGGCTGCGGCTTCCGCTCGGTGGCGGGCTCGCAGCTCGCGTTCTACACCTACCGCGACCCCGCTGTCGACCCATCGCTCGAGCGCATCACCCAGGCGGGCGCGTGGCTGGCGTCGTACGAGCCCGATGCAGATGCCTTCGACGGCCTCATCGTGAGCTGCGCCGCAGGATTCGACGCACCCGTGAAGCCCTATGGGCTCGCCAAGCGCCAGGACATCAACTACCTGGCCAAGCGCCCCGCCACCTGGCGGGCGCAGCTGCGCGAGGAGCTGCTTGCCACCACGCCCGAGCATCTGCGCGAGCTCGGTGCCGCCGTCTCGCGCGTGGCCGCGGAGGCACCACTGTGTGTCTTCGGAGGGCGTGAGATCCTTCAGGCGAGCGAGGCCGACCTCAACGTGATCGACCTGATGGCGTAAGCGCCCGCCCGTGCGCCGCGCGCCCGACACGGCGTGCGGCGCGCGACGCCGGGCGTCAGCGGGCGCGGGCGGGATGGGCGCCGGGCGTCAGCGGGCGCGGGCGGGATGGGCGCCGGATTCGGGCGGGACGGGCGCTGCCGCGACAGAATGCGAACGGGCCAGATCTCGGGGCTGCGAGCGCGGGGCCGGGAATCGGGTGCCCCTCTCGTGCCAGCTTTCAAAGCCGAAGCGCAACCGTAAACAAAAACCGACGCCAAACCTCAAGCGCCGCCGCATGCGTCAACTTTCCAGCACGCGGGACCTCTCGTGCGTAAAACCCGACGGCAAGCCGCGGGCGGCGCCCGCTCACGTCAGCTTTCCGGATTGAAAGGGCCACCCTGCACGGATCCCTGACGGCAGCGGCAGCGATGCGCGGATTCCTGACGCCTAGGGGCCCTCGCAAGCGTCCCTCGCGGGAGAAAACCGCGGGCGCCCTTCGCTCGCGACGGTTTTCAGGGCCGAAGCGCCCTTTCGCACCCAAAACCGACGCTAAGCCTCATACGCCCCCCGTTCCGCGTCAGCCTTCCAGTACGAGGGGAATGTTGTGGACAAAAACTGACACTAAGTCTCAGTCGCCATCGTATGCGTCGGCTTTCCGGTATGAGGCGCCCCTTCGTGCACAAAAAGCGACGGTAAGCCCCAGGCGCCGCCATTCGCGTCAGGTTTTCGGCACGAGGGGCCCTCCATGAACAAACACCGACGGCAGGCCGCAGGCGCCCTCCGCTCGCGACGGCCCCGAGCCGAAGCACCCCTACGCGCCCACGCGCTCGATGTCGTAAGGCGTCGTCTGGTACACGTAGTAGTTGAGCCAGTTGGTATAGAGGAGCTGACCCTGCGAGCGCCAGGTGTTGCGCGGCTCGCGGGACGGATCGTCATCAGGGAAATAATTGCGCGGAACCTGTGGATCGATGCCGCGCGCCACGTCGCGCTCGTACTCGAGCTTGAGTGTCTCTCGGTCGTACTCGGGGTGCCCGAACACGAAGAACCGACGGCTATCGGTCGATTTCACCAGGTAGAGACCCACCTCATCCGACGCCGCCACGATCTCGAGCTCCGCGCACGCCTCCACGTCCTCGATGCGCACGTCGGTGTTGCGCGAGTGGACCGCCCAGAAGCGATCGTCGAAGCCGCGAACGAGCGGGCTCGACGCCTTGAGGATGCGATGCTCGAACACACCGGACGCTTTCTGCGGCAGGTCGTGCTTGTCGATGCCGTAATGGTGGTAGAGGCCGGCCTGCGCGCCCCAGCAGATGTGCAGCGTGGAGTGCACGTGCGTGGTGGACCAATCCATGATGCGGCAGAGCTCGGGCCAGTAGTCGACCTCCTCGAACGGCATCTGCTCCACCGGCGCGCCCGTGATGATGAGGCCGTCGTAGTAGTCGTTTTCCACCTCGACGAACGTGCGGTAGAACGTGTCGAGATGACTCGCCGACACATGCGCTGCTTCATGGCTGGCGGTTCGCAGCAGCTCCACATCCACCTGCAGCGGCGTGTTGGAAAGCTTGCGCATGATCTGCGTCTCGGTGGCGACCTTCGTGGGCATGAGGTTCAAGATGAGCACGCGCAGCGGACGGATGTCCTGATGCAGCGCGCGGTACTCGGTCATCACGAAGATGTTCTCGCTCTCGAGCGTCTCTGTTGCCGGAAGGGCGTCGGGGATTCGAATGGGCATGGTCACCTCGCGGTTGCTCGGTTCTCTCGGTACACGTACAGAATACGATACCCGCTTATTTCAACCCCCGTCGCGTGAATTCCGCGCGCGGGAGCCCCCTGCAGAGCGCGCCGCCAGCCGATTCCAGACCGCTCGATGGCGCCGGGGCGCGAAATAGCCCAATCGCTTGAGGGGGTGGCGGACCGCCGGGCATTAAATGCAAGATTTGAGTCTTTTGGCAGCCGCAATAATGCGATGCATAAAAAGATACACCACATATGTTCGTCAATAGGGGTTGCCGAGGCGAGATGGGAGGCCAAAACGCCCTGCTCGACGCGCAGACCACGTTCAAATTAGCAACGTACCCACACGATGGTCGCTGCAGCCTACAGCAAAAGACTCATTTTTTGCGTTTACTGCCACAAGACCGTCGAAAACGGGCCCGCGGCGCCCAGCAGTCAGGCTTTACGGCAAAACCTATACAGAAGAACCTAAAAAATATGCGTTTTGCACCCAGCACCGTCAAATGGCGCACCAGCATGCACCGACGCACCCTTCCTCGACACGACGCGCACACCCCTCGCCGCAACGATGCGGCGCAGACCCCGGCGCCTCCTACCGCTGCCCGTCCTCGAACGCCGCGATCTCGGATAGGAAGCGCTCACCGAAGTCGTCGGCCTTCTTCTCGCCCACGCCCGAGACCTCCAGCAGCTCGTCGCGCGTGCGCGGACGCTGGCGGCACATGCCGCGCAGAGCCTTATCGGCAAACACCATATACGGCGCCCACTGGCGCTCGCGTGCCAGCTCGGTACGCAAAGCGCGCAGGCGCTCGAAGAGCTCCGCGTCGTCGCCCACGCGCGGGCGCGCATCCAGCGCCGCCTCGTCACGCAGCAGGTCCACGGCGCGCTGCGCCCTCGACGACTGAGCGCGCTTACCCGCCGGGCGCTTCACCGAGAACCGGAAGCGGCCCTCCGCGTCGCCCAACACCTCCACCGCGCGCGGTCCCAGCTCCAGCACCGGATACTCGCCCTGCGATGCCGCCAGATAACCGCGCCCCGCCAGCTGGTCCAGCAGCTTGCGAATATGCGCGATGGGCATGGCGTGCAGCGCGCCGTACCCTTCCGCCTCGTCCAAGTGCACGCGCAGCACCTTCTCGGCCTTCGAGCCGTGCAGAGCATCGGCGATCAACACCTTGCCGAACCGGCCCGGCCGCGCCGCCACGAAGCGCACCGCCTCGCGAGCAGCCTCCGTCACGTCCTCGACCTCGAACGCGCCCAGGCAGTTGGAGCAGGCGCCGCAGCCCGCCGCCTGATCGCGCGCCTCGTGCAGCAGTTCGCCCGCTGCCGCTTCGTCGCCGAAGTAGCGCAGGATGTACTCGCGCAGGCAGCCCGTTGTCTGGCAGTAGCCCTCCATCTGGCCGAGGAGCCGGTACCGATTCGCGCGCGCCTGCTCGCGCTGCTCCTCGTCCAGCCCGTCATCGTCCGGGTCGCGGTCGATCATCATGCGGCGCAGTGCGAAGTCGCGACCGTTCCACAGCAGATAGCAGCTCGCCGGATCGCCATCGCGGCCCGCACGCCCCGCCTCCTGGTAGTACGCCTCGATGCTCTCGGACACGTTGTTGTGGATCACGTATCGCACGTTGGGCTTATCGATGCCCATACCGAACGCGTTGGTAGCCACCATCACCGGCACACGGTCATCGATGAACGCCGCCTGGCTCTCCTGCCGGTCCCCCATGGCCATGCCGGCGTGATAGCGCCCCACGGAGATGCCGTGGGGCATGAGCGCGAGCGCGAGCTCGGCCGACAACGCGTCCACCGCCTTGCGCGTGGAGCAGTAGATGATGCCGCTCTCCTGTGCATGAGCGACCACGTACTCCGTGATCCAACGCGTCTTGGCCTTGTCGCCCAACTCCTCGACGCTCCATGAAAGGTTCGCGCGGTCGAAGCCCGTCACGACGGTCTCGGGCTCCTCGAGTCCCAGCATGCCCACGATGTCGCGGCGCACGCGCTGGGTCGCCGTCGCCGTGAACGCCGCCACCACGGGGCGCGCGGGCAACGCCTCGATGAACTCCGCGATCTGCAGGTACGCGGGACGGAAGTCCTGGCCCCACTGCGATACGCAGTGTGCCTCGTCCACCGCCACCAACGGAACGCCGATGCCGCCCTCGCCCGCCGCGCGCTGGGCAAACGCCAGGAAGCGGGGGTCGGACAGGCGCTCGGGCGCCACGTACATGATCTGGTACCACCCCTCCTCGGCACGCTTGAGCACGGTGTTCTGCTGGGCGGGCGAAAGCGTGGAGTTGAGATAGCTCGGACGGGCGCCGGCGGCCTTGAGCGCGCGCACCTGGTCGCCCATGAGCGAGACGAGCGGACTCACCACGAAGGTGATACCCGGCAGCATGAGCGCCGGGACCTGGTAGCAGATCGACTTACCCGCACCCGTGGGCATGACGCCCAGCGCATCGCGCCCCGCCAGAATGGCATCGACCATGCGGTCCTGCCCCGGCCTGAACGAGCCGTACCCGAAGTAGGTCTTGAGCGTTTGGAGCGCGTGCTCGTTCATGGTGGTCCCCCGCATCGTCCGTCGTGTTCTCGTGCGCACCATTATCGCCCAATCCGCCCGCTGGAAGCGCCCGACCGGACACCGGACAGCGCGCGGCACGCTGGACGCCCACATTTTTATCGTCGTGTAAAAGGGCGCGCGGCTGGATGCCCGACCCCCTATCAAGCGGCTATCATGCGTGATAGAATCATCGCTCTCGTTCCCTGTACGCGATCAAACGAATAGCCGCGCCGCACCCGGCGCACGATGCCCAAGGAGGGTCCATGCGAAACGCCGTTGACGCCATCACCGATCGCGCGCTCGAACTCGCGCGCCTCGCCGTTGTACGCCGCATCATCACCGCGATCGCCGTCACGTTCTCGGCGCTGCTGCAGACCTTCCTCATCCAGGCGTTCGTCGAGCCCGCCAACCTGCTCCCCAGCGGCTTTACCGGCGTCGCGGTCCTCGTCAACCAGATCACCTCGCTCGGCGGCGTGCACATCTCGACCTCCGTGGGCATGCTGCTCCTCAACATCCCCGTCGCCGCGCTGTGCTGGGGCTCCATCAGCAAGCGCTTCGTCATCTTCTCCATGATGCAGGTCGCGCTCTCTTCGCTCTTCCTCAACGTCTTCAACTTCGCGCCGCTGCTGGGCGACAAGATGATGCTCGTGATCTTCGGCGGCTTCATATCGGGCCTGTCCATCGCCGTGGCACTCAAGGCAGGCGCCTCGACCGGCGGTACCGACTTCGTGGCGCTGCTCGTGTCCAACCGCACCGGCAAGACGATCTGGGGACTCATCTTTGCCAGCAACTGCCTGCTGCTGGTGATCTTCGGCGCCCTGTTCGGCTGGGACAACGCGGCGTACTCCATCGTGTTCCAGTTCATCGCCACCAAGACCATCGACAGCTTCTATAACCGCTACGACCGCGTCACGCTGCAGATCACCACGCGCTGCCCCAACGAGGTCATGGACGCCTATATCGAGGAGTTCCAGCACGGCATCTCCTGCGCCGAGGTCATCGGCGGCTACAGCCGCAAGACCATGTGGCTGCTGCACACCGTGGTGTCCACGTACGAATCGGCCGACATCATCGACCTGGTGCGCGATGTCGATCCAGGGGCGGTCATCAACGTGTTCCGCACCGACAACTTCGTAGGCGGCTGGTACCACGGCGCGGTAGACGAGCCGCTGCCCACCGCCGTCCCGGACCCCGATAAGCCCGCCCGCTTGCTCTCCAAGCAGGCCCGCCGCCACAAGCAAAGCGAGCTGCAGCAGGACGACGGCCGCTAGGAATCAGTCGCGGAGTCGAGCAAGCCGCGGCACACATTGCCCAACGTGACGGGGGTGCAACTCGATGCGAGCTGCACCCCCCCCCTTTAATATGAGTTGAACATTGTCAAGAGGCAAAACCGGCCCGGCCGTCCGCGGAGCTAC